>JBGSUI010000072.1:0-36480 GCA_041736175.1 Oligoflexales bacterium
GGCGGTGGAGGCGGTGGAGGCGGTGGAGGGGGTTTCTTTTCCACAACCGAAATCTTAATGGGCTCGCGTTTGACAGGTTGATCTTTTGCAAACTGGGCTTCTTTACTTAGGTAAATACCAAAGGACAAATGGATGCCCAGCGAAACCACCAACCCTAAGGTGAGGGGAACCACTGTTTGAAGAAAAATTGGTTGTTTTGAAAATATTTTGGCCATGGATCACCTCGTTGCGTTACTATTATATGCGCTAAGGGGAGAAAATAAAAAATGTATTCAAAAAATCCATGGTATTTATGGCTAGGATTGTCCTTATCCGCCCTTTTTAACTTAACTTTTTTAGGGACTGCTGTCCAAGCTGCACCTAAGTCCGTTGGAGAAAATCCTGTCACGATCAAAGTAAGAGTTAAGGGCCAAGGTGATGGCCTGAGTCGAGTCGAAGTCAAAGTTGGGGGTCAGAAATTGTTTACGGACCCCCAAGGTGAGCTAAAAGTCACGCTGCCCAAAGAGGGTAACCTTGAGTTTTACCGACGGGGTTATGATCCTTTAGTCGTCTCCGTTAAAGACCTTATGGGAGGCGATTCTAAAGAAGTCTTTTTGTTTCCAGCAACACCCTCTGGAGATGAAATCGTCGTCACAGGGGTGAGGCGTCCAGAAGTGTCGCGAAAGAAAATAGCAGTGGAAGAAGCTGTTAAAGTCGCGCCCGGTGGCGATCCCGCCCAAGTTCCTAAACTCCTGCCAGGGGTCCAATCAAACAATTTTAGTCCCGAGGTGGTCGTCCGGGGATCGGGACCCCAGGAGTCTCGCTATAAGGTTGATGACTGGGCAGTGCCCTATATTTTTCACTCTATCGGGAATATTTCTATTATTCCTGACCAACTTCTCGGTGATGTGGAATTCTCCTCGGGAGGATTTGGACCACAGGATGGCAATGCTACCGGGGGTGTGATCTCCCTTAAAACAAAAAACGGTGTACCCGAACGAAATCAGACGGAATTTAGGGTTAACATACCGATTTATTCTAGTATCTACCATGAACGGGCGGTGTCGGAAGGCAAAGGCAAGCTGGCAGTCTCAGCGCGACGGAGTTATATCGAAAAAATACTCCCTACGATCTTAAAGAAGGTCAACGAAGAACGAGGCATGAACCTCACGGTAGTGCCCTATTTTGGTGATGCTCATCTTTACTACGAGAAGCCTCGCGACGATGGTACTGTAAAAATCCTAGGTTTGTATTCCTATGATGGTCTACGACTCGCATTCCCAACAGCCTCTGCCGAAAACGAAGACGGTCAAGGGCGTTTTAGTATCAAGGATTCGGTTTATCTCCTGGGATTTCAGTACACAAAAAACCTCGGTGATAACTGGTCTATCAGCACGTCTCCCTACGTAAGTGATGTGGACCGAAAATTGGATATCCTTAGCAACCGTATCTATGTGGGAGCCACCAGCCTTGCCCTCCAGGGCGAAGCCACCAAGCGGTTTTCAGGCAAGAAAAGGCTCTTTATTGGCTCCGAAATCATCCACTATTGGGGTCGCGCCGATGTGTTTGTGCCTCGACCAGACTTTAACGATCCATTCTTTGATTTTGAAGAAGCTCCCAAGGTGAAGTCCAAAGTCACCCAGTCCATCGACGAGATTGCGGCCTGGACGGCCTATGATTTTGATGTGGGACCCTGGTTTTTTAGTCCCGGCGTTCGCGTCAACCACTCAACCCGAATCAAGCGCTCAGATGTGGACCCTCGCCTCAATGGCCGGTACCAAATCAACGAAGACAACCAGCTGAAGATGGCTGTAGGCCAGTATTCCAATGTTCCAGAATTTGCAGAAGTAGCCAAAGATTTTGGCAATCAAAACCTTAACTTTATAAAATCCTATCATTATATTTTAGGCGTCGAAACCCAATGGAAGCCTAGTTGGGTCACTGATTTCCAAGCTTTTTATAAAGAAACCAAAAATCTAGTCAGGTCCGATCCAGTGACCAACTACGCTAATAAAGGCGAGAGGATTAATTTTGGCGCGGAAGCATTTATTAGGCGTAACCTGACGGCAAGACTTTTTGGGTGGTTGTCTTATACCTACTCCCAAAATCGGGAACGGGACAATGACCAGGAAACCTATAGAAACTCTCAGTATGATCAGACCCATATCTTAAACTTGGTGGGAAATTATAAATTAAATGCCGTCTGGGAGGCAGGAGGAAGACTTGCTTATCATACGGGAGATACCTTTACCCCCGTGGATGGAGCGGTCTATAACGCAAACTTAGACAAATACCAGCAACGGAACGACCCCAAGACACGGTTTTTCAGTAAACGGCTTCCCAACTATCACCAGATGTCGGTCTATTCCACGCGGGACTTCCTTTATGATACCTGGAAACTCGGTCTGAGGTTTGGAATTGAGTTCTTGGCATTTAGTCCCCAGGCGACCAACGTCCAATACAACTATGACTATTCAAAAGAGCAATACAATACCAATGTCCCACCGATTCCCTATATCGAGCTAAGGGGTGTGTTATGAACATTTTTAAACAATTACTGTCGCTAGGTGTCTTGGTTCTTTTATCGGCATGCAGTGACACCGATGACCCCTTTGAGAGGATCCAAAAACTGCGGGCTATCGGCGTAGCACCTACACCCATAGCCCTGGCACCCCAGCCAGGAGCCACCTTTACACTAACGGTTTATGCAGCGGTACCCCTTGGCAGTCTTGTGACCGCGGAGTCATCCCTCGATGACGCCTCCCGCTACGCCCTATCGGTCCCGGTGTCTTTAGTTCCAGGGTCCGAGAGCTATACCGAGCATTCGACCTTCCGCCTGTTTCAAGCCCGGTTTGTGATGGCTGTGCCGCCCCTGGAGATTCCCAGTGACCGTGGGTTTCTAGCCCTGCGCTACGCTATTTTGTTGAGGTCTGGAGACGAAGAAGAAAAGATTGTGGGCAATACGACCCTGTATCCCCAAGGATCACCAGCCCTGGGATGGCAGCCACCGACGGCATCGATCGCCACTCCTCTGGACGGCAATATTGAAAATAAACAAAAAATCGAGCTTAAGGCCAATTTTTCGACCCAAATCGAAGGTGAAAACCTGAGGATGAGTTGGTTCGTCACCAGTGGCAACCTTAGAAATCGACGTGCTAAGGAGACGATTTGGGAAAAGGCAGGATCAGGGCCCCAATCGGTCATTCTCACAGTGCGTGGATTAAAGTCAGGAGCTTTGGCTCCACCCCAGATTCTCGATCTAAACCTCTAAAGTCCCACAGGTGATCCTATGTTGATCCCGTATCGTTAGGATATGGACCTTGGTGGGCGACCTGCTGACGGCGACTGAAACAAGGTGTCGATCAGTGATTGTCAGTCCAGCATTGAAGATGGCGGTTTCAAAAGCCCTTAGATGCTTTCGACCAGGGTCTGCGACGACTCCAGTCCCACGAGACCCAAGCAGGGACTTTAGAGCAAATGCAAGGGCTGCGGGTTGCCACGCTTCATAGAGTAGGTCGCTGCCAACAACAAAATCAAGACTCACCCTTTTCGTCCACGGATATTTCACTGAAAAGCTGGGCCATAGCCTCCAGTCTAGTTTTTGATAGACTAATCCTTGAGCGTTGTTTCTGAGGATATTGCGCTGCAAAAACTCGGGAACATAGTCATGATGATCTGAGGCAATCATCTGTATGTTAGACTTCTGAGCCAAACACAGACTTGGGATTCCTAAGCCGCAGCCTAGTTCAAGACATTGCATTGGTTCATGTGACTCTGCAAGGATCTGCATCATATATTCCGCAAGGGCTTGTGCTGCGGGCCATATCACCCCAAAATGGGGGCAGAGATCCTGAGTCCTAGATTCGCGATGGGTTTTTAAAGCAAGTGCGAGGATGGCTATGCGAGCCTTTTCTAGGTCATGAATGACTTCGAGTTGAAGAAGGTGACTGCCTACCTTTAGATTTTTTATCTGTGTTTGAATGGTGAGCTTATCGATTTCGGTTGGAAAGACCGTCGTCCTCGGCGGATTTTGGGTCGGCTGCGTTTTTTTTCCCATAATCTATATGGTAGCGAATACGGCAGGGAAAACACAAATAGCCATACAAATTTAGGCTGTCTTGCACTTTACGATCTGAAAGAGTGGTCTACTGGTATGAAAATGTCACCTGGGACTCTTTTTAGGAGCAAAATGGTACCAGTCAAAGCGACGAAATTTCAGAAAGAAAGTCCAAATCAATGGTCTTATTGATAAGTTCCCTTGAATCTAGTCATGGCATGCAATGTGCATAGCACATTGGAGGTAACGTAGAGTTATAGAGATATCTTGGTTCAATATTTTTCCCTTAAAAGGTGAATTATGATTTTGCCGCTCACTCCATTGACCCTAGGTCTTGCTCCTAATCATGCTCCATGGCGGGAGATCCGAGACTTGTTTTACCGCGGATCTCTGTCAAAGGTGATCGAGATGGTTGAAGTAGAGATTAAACAATCTCCCGATTTTGCCCTCCATGGCAAACTTGTCCAAGCGGCCTGCCATATCGAACGGGGCAATATCGATTTAGCCACTAAAATCATACTAGAAGTCAAAGGAGAGCTAGAGGGTTTCAGCCTCCCCTCTCCTGATGCTTTAGTCGGCGACGTATCGTTTGTGATTGCAGGGCTTCAATACCTCCAAGCAGTCATTCTATTTAGGGAAGGCCATTTTGACCAAGCTATGGAGTCTTTCATGGAGATTCATAGTTCCCTTGGTCCGCGTGAGGGGGCCATTCGGACCGAGCTCCAACCTCTAGCAATCCTCGCAAGGATTGGATGCCTGTTAGGTGCCTTGGATTTAGCACAAGAAGATAGCATTCAGTTTTGGTATGAAGAACTATCTAACCTCGAAATCAATTTATATACTGACCTACGCATCCATCTCCATATGGCACTCGCACGCCACGCACTCCTTATAAAAAAAGATGCTAAACTTAGCCAGATGTTTGCAAAAAAAGCCTTTTCTGAAGCTATGAGCCAATCTTGGAGCTATTTTGCGGTCTCCGCTTTGCTGTTGGTCGCCACGGTACACCAGATCCAAAAAGAATATAAAGAACTCCATTGGACCTTGGAATTTTTAAAACCAACCCTTGAAAGTTCCGAATATGGATATCTCTCCAACCTCGTAGACCTTCAATTTAAAGGCGACCTCGCCCTTAATGCACCTATCGAATTTGACGCCCAAAACAAGCGGGTTTTTATGGGAGGTGACTGGCTTGCACTTCATGAAAGGCCTATATTATTTGATTTTCTTATGTTGCTCAGAAAAAATGTTGATTTTGTCGATAAAAAATCTATAGCTGAGGCCCTCTGGCCAACAGAGCCTTATAAATCCAGAGTTCACGATCCCCGCATCTTCGACATCGCTAAACGTACTCGAAATATGATTGAGGCCCATCACCAGCGACCCTCAAACCTGCTGTCAGGTCGTTTGGGGTATAAGCTGGCAGATTTGTGAGATTTTTGCTATAATCTAAGGATGCTCCAGTACCACGGCCAACGACCGCGACTGTTTTTCTTTGTCTTAAGCCTAGCACTCTCACTGGGTGCGCCCTTAGGCTGGAGGCTGATCGTCTATTTTCTGGAGATCGAGCCGTCCAGTAAGTGGGTTTACATCTACCAAACTTGTGGCACAGCCCTAGCCTTTGGCGTGATTGGAATTTTGTTTGGAAACTTCTATGAGAGGCTTAAAACGGCTACGGAAAGAGATGATTTAACGGGTCTCTTTAACCAGAGTGCCTTTCTCCGCACAGCGTCTGTCCTCCACCAATTAGCCATCCGTCACGGAGAACCCTTTTCGATCTTGATGATGGATATTGATCGATTTAAGGAAGTCAACGATAAACATAACCATTTGGTGGGGAGTTATGTCATCAAACAGATCGCCCGAATCGTCGATCGAGGCGTGCGTCGCTCGGATCTCACGGCCCGGTTTGGGGGAGATGAGTATATTTTTTGCTTGCCTAAAACCAATCTTGATGGAGCTTACCTGTTTGCGGAGAGACTCAGAAAAGAAATCGAGTCAGAAACCTTTATCTATGGGGAACACAAAGTCAGGGTCACCGTAAGTATCGGGGTTGCCTGTAGTCATCAGTCAACCCATGAAATCACTTTGTCTAAGATCATAGAGAAAGCGGACGAATTTCTCTATCAGGCAAAAAGATCTGGTCGAAATCGGGTTGCAAAAGACAATGTGACGCTAGATTTACTCAAAATTCATCAAAGCCAGAATGTAGGAAAATAGCTGCTGTAGTGCCCCTATTTTAGGGATTTTGAAACTGAAGCCCTCGTATTTGTGAGGGCTTCTCATTGAGTTATCATGTGGCGTAATATAGT
Source organism: Oligoflexales bacterium (assembly GCA_041736175.1). Classification (GTDB taxonomy): domain Bacteria; phylum Bdellovibrionota_B; class Oligoflexia; order Oligoflexales; family CAIYRB01; genus JBGSUI01. The sequence continues at coordinate 6,349 of JBGSUI010000072.1, forward strand.
TTTAGTTATTAGAACTACAATTTTGTTGGAGGACCTATGATTAAGTTAAATTCTGTAAGGATCATGTCTAAAATCCTAGTCAGTTTAGCTCTGTGCGCGCCGCTCCAGGCTATGGGTGGGACCGTCCCTGTCGAAGGAGGTGTCGTGGCACCGGGCCAAGTTTTTTACAAGACACCCGCGGGCCCCTTAGTTAAAAGGGAGCTTAATCTGACGGTGCCACCCCGTGGAGAGGGTGAAATTACGTTAAGCACCGACAAGTGGACGGTTTCGACGAGCCACTTTTTTTCTAAAGAAATTGCCGGTGGTATCGTGTTCACTGTTGTTTTTGTAAAGCCCTTTCCTGAGCATTCAGAAAGCTCCTTGGTGTTGAGCGGCTCTTATATGCGCGGCTCCAATGCAGCGGTCTATTGGGGGGACCTCTACAAAACCAAAACACCACTCACGGAACCAATGATCCGCCTTCTAGAACTCACCCAGCTAAGTCCCCGGGGTGCTCCGTTCCTCCATCATGCAGGTGGGTTTAAGTTTAAGGCAGAGATTACCCCTGAAACCCCCTCGGAGCCCAATCTGCCTCCTCCCAATCCTCCATTGTCCGAGACGGATCTATCCGACTCGCTTTTCTTCCCTCATTGATGCGTTCTTTCCAAGGCTCGTCCGCAAAGCTCTCCCAAGGAAACCCTGGGGAGAGCTTATTCTTTTCGGGAGCGCAGATCCATCCAAACGGCGATAAGGAGAATAAGTCCTTTGATCACGAATTGATAGGTCGCATCAAGGTTCATAAGGCTCATTCCGTTATCGAGGCTCGCCATGATAAGGGCGCCAAGCAGTGCACCCCAGACGGATCCAAAGCCACCCATAAGGCTGGTTCCACCGATCACAGCAGCCGCAATGGCATCTAATTCAGCATTTTGGCCCGCGGAAGTCGTAGCCGCTTGGAGTCTTGCGACGGTTAGGATTCCCGCAATGGCCACCAAGAGGCCCATCATTCCAAATAACAAAAAACTATTTAGCTTTTGATTGATGCCCGAATACCGGGCAGCTTCAGGGTGCCCACCGATAGCATACAGCCTGCGCCCAAAGACAGTTTTTTCTGCCACAAACCAGCACATCACTGCAAGGGTTAGGACCAAGAGGAGTATATAGGGGACCCCTTGATAAAGACTAAGGACTAAAGCACCAGCAGCGCTTCCTAAAGAAAGAAGTGTGACTGCGAATCCAGAGTTTAGGAAGACCACTGCGGTGATAAGCAAGGCACCTAGGACAAGGGTGGATCCATGGACGGTGACCCCATCTGGGGTCCCTAAATTCAAATCGAAGGTCATCCCCCAATCAGGGAGATAGCCGCTGCCGAGGGCACTTAAGATCTCTAGTCCCCATCCCCCTCCGAGTCCTTGGTCGATTGACTCCAAGCTTAGGGTCCTGCCATCCGTGATCCCTACAAGAGCACCGCGAAACACCAACATGCTGGCAAGGGTCACAATAAAAGCCGGAACCTTCTGATAGGAAATCCAAAATCCATGCCAAAGACCGATGGCAATCCCTGCCGATAAGGTGATGAGGAAAACACCCCACCAGGGAATCCCCGTCCGAGCAAGGAGAGAAACCATCAAGGCACCTAAAAAGCCCAAGACCGCCCCCACCGACAGGTCGATATATCCCGTAACGATGACGAGCACCATTCCCATCGTTAGAGTTGCCGTAATGCTCGATTGAATTAAAAGGTTTGACAAGTTTCGCGGCGAAATAAACATACCGTCGGTTAACCCAGCAAAGATCGCCCAGACCACCATTAGAGCAAAAAACAGCGCTCCTTGGCGGAAATGGCTTAACAAAAAATTGGTTTTTTTAGATTTTTGTTGCATATGTTATCTCGATTAAAGGCCTACGGCGTAGGTCATCAGGAGTTCCGGAGTCTGGGCGAGATCTGTTTTTTCTACAAAGGCGGCGATCTTACCTTTTGCTAACACCATAACACGGTCTGACATGCCTATCATCTCTTCCAGATCTGAAGAGATCATCAACACTCCGACTCCCTGCGCTGCTAGATCTCGCATGATACTATAGATTTCGTATTTTGCACCAACATCGACACCTCTGGTTGGTTCGTCGAGTATCAAAACTTTGGGAGTTCGGACCAACCATTTACCTAAACATACTTTCTGTTGATTACCGCCCGATAGATTTTTGACAGCAAGAGTGGCCTGTGGAGGCTTGATTCCCAAACGGTCGATCAGATTTTGGGCTACTTGAGATTGAAGCTCTTGGTTTACCACCCCATGGTGACCAAAAAAATCCAAATGCGCCAGTGTGAGGTTGTCGCCAACAGAGCGATCGAGAAGGAGCCCCGTCTGCTTACGATCTTCCGACACCAGAGCGAGACCTTTAGAGATAGCATCTTGGGCTGAATGATTCCAAACTTTTTGGTGGTCAATGTGGAGAGTAGACTCCAGTCTTTTTTGGGACCTTTTAGGTTCCATAAGCCCAAAGAGGCTGAGCGCCAGCTCGGTGCGCCCAGAACCCATCAGTCCAAAGATCCCCAAAATCTCGCCCTTTTTGAGGCTAAAGGTAATATCTGTAAGGATAGATTTGCCCGTTGACGGCGAGACGACGTCCCAGTTTTGAACAGACAGAATATCCTCCTTTTCTTCAGACTGGGAAAGTTGCATAGAAGTGGGAGTCATTTTTCTGGGCGGAAATCGTTGAGTGAGACTTCGCCCGACCATATGGGAAATAAGAGTGTCTTCGGTAAACTCGTTTGTTAACCCGGTTGCCACCGATTGGCCATCTCGCAACACCGTAATACGATCAGCAAGCCTCATCACTTCGTGAAGACGATGGCTGATATAAATGATTGCAATCCCCTGGGATCTTAAGTGCTTAAGTCTATCGATTAAGGATTCTGCTTCTAACGTGGAAAGTCCCGCAGTCGGTTCATCGAGAATCAAGATTTTTGTCTGTTTATGGAGTGCTTTTCCGATCTCTACCATCTGCTGCTGGCCAACACCCAGGCTCTTAACGAGGGTATTGGGGTCGAGGTCGATGTTGAGTTGTTTGAGGATCTCTTTAGATTTTACAAAGGACTGGTGTTTATGGATGGTGCCAAAGGGGCCCTTAATCTCGGCCCCCAAAAACATATTTTCTGCGATACTAAGACTTGGTACCAGGGAAAGCTCTTGGAAGACCATATTGATTCCAAGTTTTTGGCTATCTGCAATTCTAGTAAAATGGCAAGCCTTCCCCTCAAACCTAAACTCTCCCTGAAAGCTACCATGGGGATAGAGGCCAATCATGATTTTGACTAAGGTTGATTTTCCTGCGCCATTCTCGCCCACAAGTGCGTGGATTTGACCTGAGCTGACTTCTAAGGAGACCCCAGATAAGGCGGCGACTCCACCAAAGGACTTTGTAATCCCTGATAGTGATAAAAACGGCGAATCCTTAGCGGTGCTATGTTCTCCCATCGGACACGCCTCTACCTTCTGATAAGATCTGTATTTTTGAAAAATCCAGAGCGGACCAAAATGGGTTCTATATCCGCTTTTTCGATCACCTGACCAGGGTATAACACAGACGGAACATCAAACTTGCCATTATTTTGCCGGGAGGTCACAGCTTGTCCTAGAGATTCGCCTTTTGCGAGCTTAACTGCCAGTTCGATCACCTGCTCGCTCATGACGACGCTGTTTTTAAAGACCGTCATGGATTGGGTACCTTTAATCAGTCGATTTGCCGCGGCAATCTCGGCATCCAGCCCGGTGACGACCACTTTTCCTGCCAGCCCTTGGCTACTTAAGGCTTGGATCGCCCCACCAGCGGTCCCATCATTGGGAGCTAATATAGCGTCGATTTTGTTTTTAGATTTAGTGAGCGCCTGCTCGACGATCTTCTGTGCCTCCGCCGGCTGCCAATCCCGCACGGCTTGGTCGACGATCACTTCAATGTCGCCTTTAGCGATAAGAGGTTGCAAAAACTTCATCGCTCCCTCTTTAAAGAGGCTGGCATTATAATCGGTAGGGGATCCAGATAAGATGATATATCGTCCTTTTGGGACTTTTCTAGCTAAATACTCTCCTTGTAGTTCGCCCACTTTGATATTGTCAGTGGCCACAAAGAGATCTAGATCAGCATTCTTAATCATCCGGTCATAGGCGATGACCTTGACGCCCAGTTTTTTGGCTTTCTCCACCAAAAAACCCGCGCTATCACTGTCATGGGGAGCTATCACCAGCACTTGGATCCCCTGTGACAAAAGATTTTCCACCTGGGACATCTGTCGTGCAGAATCATTATTCGTGATCTGCACCTTGAGATCCACGCCCAATCGGACAGCGGTTTCTTCCATTGCTTTTTTGTCGCGAACCCAATGCTCCTCTGCTTGGGTGGGGAGAGAGACTCCGATCTTAAGGACGGCTCCGAATCCAACGAATTCCAAAAATAGAGTCGGTAAAACTAAAGCCAGAAAAAGAATCTTTTTCATCCTATTAACCTTTCCTCAAGTTTCGCCCAAAGTTTAGGAAACAACATACATCTCTTATTCCAGTGGGTTTCCTTTCATAAATGGATACTCATAGGTTTTCGGCGCCACAAAGGTCTCTTTGATAGTCCTCGCAGAGGCCCAACGCAGTAGATTCAAGCGGCTGCCTGCTTTGTCGTTGGTCCCAGAAGCTCGACTGCCTCCAAAGGGCTGTTGTCCGACGACAGCCCCAGTGGGTTTATCATTGATATAGAAATTTCCGGCCGCATATTCTAAGGCTTCGCTCATGCTTTGGATCACGCGGCGATCTTGAGCAAAAATGGCGCCGGTTAATCCATAGGGAGATGTGGATTCGCAATATTTAAGGGCTTGCTCAAAGTCGCTATCTTCGTAAACATAGATCGTCAAAACTGGTCCGAACAGCTCCTCTTTCATCGTCGGAACATCGGGAGCCAAGGCTTCGATGATGGTTGGTCGGATAAACCAACCTTTTTCACGGTTGCACTCCCCGCCCGCTATGATGTTAACTTTTGGATCCTTTCGACACCGTTCGATCCATCCTGAAATCCTATTAAAAGAGGTTTCATCGATGACAGCACCCATAAAGTTTGAGAAATCTTCGGGGTCACCCACTTTAAGCTCTTGAACCATGGGGACTAAGGTGTCACGGATGCGTTTCCACAAGGACCGTGGGATATAAGCCCGGGATGCTGCCGAGCATTTTTGCCCTTGGTATTCGAAAGCTCCTCGGACCAGAGCCGTCACCAAGGCCTCGGGGTCCGCTGATGGGTGAGCCATGATAAAATCTTTGCCCCCCGTTTCTCCCACAAGTCTCGGGTAGGTCTTGTAATGCTGAATTTTTTGTCCGACTTGCTGCCATAGCAGATTAAAGGTCGCTGTCGACCCGGTAAAATGTATACCCGCAAGCTCAGGGCTTTCTAAGACGACGCGGCCTATTTCGGGTGCATCGCCCATGACCATTTGGATCACCCCAGGGGGTAAACCAGCTTCTTCTAGGATCTTAAGCCCAATCCAACTTGAGAGGAGGCTGGTATGGGCGGGTTTCCACACCACGGTGGAGCCCATCATGGCTGGCGCAGAGGCTAAATTAAGGGCGATGGAGGTAAAGTTAAACGGGCTCACCGCAAACACAAAGCCTTCTAGCCCGCGGTAGCTGACGCGATTCCAAAAACCAGGAGGTGAGAAAGGTTGGTCTTGGTAGATATCAGCCATAAATCCGGCGTTAAATCGCCAAAAATCAGCCAGCTCACAGGCGGCGTCGATCTCAGCCTGGTAGATGGTTTTGCTCTGACACAGCATCGTTGCTGCATTCATCAGGCTACGGTAGGGGCCTGCCAGTAAATCAGCGGCTTTTAAAAAAATCGCCGCCCGGTCCCACCAAGCCATCTTTGACCAGGATTTTTGGGTCTCCGTGGCGATCTTAATCGCTTGGTTGATTTGTAAGGGGGTCGCCAGTCCATGTTCGGCGATTGCCATAGAATGGTTATGGGGACAAAAAATCTGAGAACGTGCCCCCGTCAGGAGATGCTCTCCACCAATCACAAGAGGGATGGCGGTAACTTTCCTTTTAAGCTGGTCTAACTCATGGCGAAGGGATAAGCGCTCGGGCGAGCTATGAAGATAATCTTTAATAGGTTCGTTTTTTGGTGCTGGGACTGTAAAAGTGCCATTTGACATCGGTGATTTCCCTTTGGTCAGAACTCAAAAAAATATCGGAGCGACAGTGGTGCTCGCAGGTGCTGGAGTTTAGTTACACTGTTCTCGCCCGAGAATCAATGAATTACCAAAAAGATCTGGAGCTTTCTAGCAATAAACTAGATTAGCGGCGAAAAAACTGTAAAAAGCTTTGCACCCGAATCGGACGTGCTCTGCCCATGAGTTGCCACCAAAAAAGCATAGACCAAGATAGGGCCGCAAAGGTTCCACAAAGAATCCCAAGAATCAACTGCAGCCTATTGAGAAGAGTTTGAGTCACGATTACCACTCCACACATCGTCATGGTCATAGCAAACAAGCTCAAAACCAACCTGCCCGCAATATTATGCAAGATCGGTGCGATTTTATCAATTTCCGGTGCCACGATCCTGATTTGGGTATAGCCAGACTCCGCATCGTGGAGGATTTGTTCTACTTGGTTTGGAATCTGTTTTAAAAAACTCCTGACTCCGAGGAGCCCTCCTAGAGATTCCACTAACAGATTTTTAGAGGTCAATTTTTGACTGATAAAATCTTCGACGATAGGTTTCACGATCGATGTGATATTGATATGAGGAGCCATCTGCCTAACGAGCCCTTCGATGCTACCGAGTGCTTTAAAGAGAATAATATAATCGCCATTTACTTTAATTCTAAATTCATTTGCCGCTTCTAGGAAATCATTGGCGACCGCCGACGAGTCAAGGGTATCCAGGGATTTATCGACGAAGTATTGGTTCATAAATCGAGTGATCTCTGCTTTTAACTGCAAAAGATTAACCCTCTGGGTAGGTGTTCCAATCTTAAGCATCATGCGAGCGATGGTGGCCGGATCTCTCGTTAAGACTCCCAAGAGGACATTGACAATATCCTCTTTTTGACTTTCATTTAAATGTCCTACCAACCCAAAATCGATCAGTCCGATTTTGTTTTCGGGCAAAATCAGAATATTTCCAGCATGGGGATCGCCATGAAAATAGCCATGAACTAAGACCTGTTTAATAAAATATTTAACCAGTCTCTCGATAATCGCTGTTGTAGCCTCGGTATGGGGCACCAAAGACCGCATGGATTTTCCCTCAAAAAACTCCATCGTCAAAATGGTCTTAGAGCTTAGTTCTGGGTACGTGTGGGGGATTTTCACCCCATCGTCGTCTAAACATTGGGCGGCGCGACCTAAATTTTCCAGTTCGGCCCCAAAGTTTAGCTCTTCGAGGAGGCCTTTTTCAAACTCCGCAACGATTTCGCTAGGCCCAAGGATCTGCATCTCTTCGATACTTGCCTCTAGCAGCTTGGCGAGCATATAGAGTAAGTCCAGATCTCCCCGCATCTGGTCTGCGATAGCTGGCCGTTGAACTTTGACGACGACTTTATCCCCAGAGATGGTCCTGGCCACATGGGCTTGTGATATGGAAGCCGATCCAATGGGTATGGGTTCTATCACACTAAAAAAATCACTAACTGGGCCGCCTAAACCCGCTTCAATCGCTTTAAGAACCTCCTCAAAGGCGATAGGTCTTACGTGATCCTGAAGTTTAACCAGGGTTTCAGCAAAACTCTGGGGGATAAGGTCAGCTCGCATGGACAAGACTTGGCCAAATTTGACAAAGGTAGGACCTAAATCTTCGAGCAAAATCTTAAATCTCTGGGGTACGGGCAATTGACTATGGGTTTCTAACCAGTTTTTTCGGTCGCTCCTGCGGATAAACTTTTGGGCAAGGGGCGACCTCAGGATAAATTCGCCAAACCCATGGCGGGCCATAATGGCAAAGACGGCCCTAAGGCGCTTAACATCACGGTTGGCGACCTCAAAGAGTGACTGATGATTTTGTCCAGAACCCACTCATCACCCCATCTGGTGTTAAAGAGGCGAAACCCCTTCTATTCTATCTTACAACTTGCCATGGGAACCACGGAACCTTAATCTGCCCCCTCAGACTACAGAGCTTTCTGCAAAGTCCGCAAAGTCCGTTCAACAGGAGGAATCATTGGCAAAACTATACTTCCGTTACGGAGCTGTAGGGAGTGCAAAAACCCTAAATTTGCTGGCTGTGGCCCACTCTTATCGCCAGCAGGGCAAAAAAGTCCTGGTTGCAAAACCCAAACTGGACCAACGCTTCGGGGAGTTTGTGGTCAAGAGTCGCGCGGGTCTCGAATGCCCTGCGGATCTCCTGATTGATACTCAGACAGTTCTGAAGTTTGAAGATTTTGAAGGAATTGATTGTTTTTTAATCGACGAAGTCCAGTTTCTCTCAGAGTCGGTGATCGAACAGTTTAGAGGTTTAGCAATCGAAGCTGATATTCCAGTGATTTGCTTTGGACTTAGGACCGATTTTAGGACCCAGCTTTTCCCAGGCTCTAAACGACTGCTGGAATTAGCAGACGAAATCACAGAAGTAAAAACCACCTGTTATCTTTGTACCCGTAAGGGCATTTTTAATATTAAATTAGTCGACCAAAAACCGACCCGAGATGGTCCACCCATTGAGCTGGGGGGAGACGAAAAATACCAGCCAGTCTGTCCTCGTTGCTATAGCCATAGTTTTCAATGTCTTTGGCCATTCAAGCCAGAAACCTAGGAGGTTTAAAATGTTGTTTAGTTTTGGTTTAGGTGTTGGTACCAAAAATTCCCTTGGTCAATGGATAGAAGTTTATTTTTCTAATCCAAGTTTTCAAGTACCTGCGCAATCCATAAAAAATATAGCAGAATTATGTAAATACCAGGGGGGTAATACCTCTATTGAAATCACCAACCCCCTCGCTCTAGAAAAAATGGGCGGGATGTGGGCCCCCTTTGCAATGTCAAAAAAGCCGCTCGTGGCGGTTTTTTTAGAATCTGACTCAGCACCCGTAAGCGTTCCCGAAGTCTATTTAAAGCTTCACCTCTTGTCCCATCGATTGGTAAAACCCAACTCCATCAATCTTACTGATATTTTTAAAATCTTACCGAATGTTGCCTGGACCTCTGCAGGACCCATCGATCTTATCGATTTAGAGGCCCATCGACTTAATTACCGTCTCGCAGGCCAACCTTTAGAAATCACCATGGTGGACAAGTTTCCCCGCATGACGGATTATGTGACCCCACCGGGGGTTCGTATTGCAGATGCTACAAGAGTGAGGCTTGGTGCCTATCTAGGAACAGGAACCACGGTCATGCAAGAGGGGTTTATAAATTTCAATGCAGGTACCGAAGGGCCTAATATGATCGAAGGACGGGTCTCTAGCTGCGTTTTTGTGGGTGCAGGCTCTGATTTAGGGGGTGGCTGTAGCACCATGGGAGTCCTTTCTGGCGGAAACTCCGAAAAGATCTCCATAGGTAAACGTTGCCTTATCGGTGCTAATGCTGGAGTTGGGATCAGTTTGGGGGATGATTGCACGGTAGAAGCTGGTCTTTATATCACCGCAGCCTCTAAAATAACCATCGTTAACACCGAAATTAGACAACCAACCACTCCACAGGTTTTTAAGGGGAAAGAGTTGTCTGGCAAAAGCAACCTACTCTTCCGTCGCAATTCCTTAAGCGGCAGAATTGAATGTCTTAAAAATAAGTCATCTATTAACTTAAATCCCGACCTTCACGGGTAGTGCGATCAAAATAGGGTGAGATGCCCGGTACAGAAATCACATGGGAAACCGTGAGACCACTTGGCGGGACGGGTCCCATCCATCCTTTTGTGTGACGACGATTTCACCGTTAGAAGCTTCAAGAGTGACCGCATCGCCCCAGCCAATGGTTGTAAACTGTAGGGTGGCTCTTGCGTTATTCTCTGTACTGACAGCTTCGCATTGGATATTGACTCCTGGCTCTGGAAATCCAAGGCCATCGCCCCAAGCCATCGAGAACTGTACCGTGAGAGTTTTTCCAGCAGTGACGTCCCAGCGCTGTCCCTTAAAGTAGAGATGATCATCTCTACAAGTGACGGATAGGTTATCAGAACCATGATTGACAAGAGTCCAGCAACTATTGCGGCTATTCAAGGTGCATTTTTCGGGTGCAGCCAGCGCCGTCACCGAGCCTAGTAGATTTAAGATCAATACCGCTAAAATCTTCTTCATAAAACCTCCTCTAGCAAAGTCAGATGACTCGACTCTAGAGTGTTTCAGAAAAAAATCAAGATATTTTTGTTGTTTTATTAAAAATAAGAGTCATTTTTTTAGGGTGATATCTAACAGTTTAATACTCAGGGGCCGCTCCAGTGCGACGGCGACCGGGGAGTCGATCGTGGTGATGATATCACTATCTAAATCCACAGAGGCTGTTGTTTTGATGGGAAAGGTCTGTTTGATGGGCACTGTTAAATCTAGCACTAAGGTCTTCTTGAGGTGGAGGTTAAGGGTGCTGATTTTTGGACTCAACGTTCCTTTGATCCTCAGGGGCTGCTGGATTTTTAGTTTTGCTTTTTTATGGATGGGCAAAGCTTTTTTAAGCCTTTCGACCCATGTCTTATCTAGATCGACGAGGGAATCGAGGAGTTGACCCATATCGATCTCGATCTCGTCATCGACGAGTATATCTTGGTCCACTTCTATAGCAAGTTGGCTCATCTCTAAGTCGTCTTGATCCAGCTTGAGATCCAAGGGAACATCAACCACGGTGTTAACCGTGGTGTCGAGGGATACAATTGCTTCCACGGGAACAGCTAACTTTTCTTTGATAGGCACCTTGATTTCCTGAGAAATCCGCGCTTGGACTGGATGTTCCAGGGATGCAGTAATTTCCATGTGATTGAAGAGGCCACTCTGTAGCCACAGATAGACTTCAAGGATAGCGTTTTTTAACACTTATTGGGCCTTAACGGTTGCTGTAATATTGATAAGTTTAGAATCTATACAGCGTCTGACCGTTTTGTCGGCGCTTACAAAACAGTTGGTATTGTCGCCCGAAGTATAAGGCGCGTAATCTGTATCTGGTCCATAATCTAAAACCATGTCTTTCAAGTTGTAATTCAGATTGATGATAACGCTGGAATCTTTTGCCACCACCAGGGGCGGATTGATTTCTGCCGATGTCCAGCCACAGGACCCTGGTTTGATCAAAGGCTGGTCGGATGTCATGCCCTCTGCTTTAAATGAGACGTTTGGCTTTTTGTCTGTGGACTGAAAACAAAGATCAAGCATAACGTGTTTGTATTTTCCGGGGAGGACAGGAAGATTTTGGGCATTAAGTGCGGCATTAACGGTCGACGAGCTTTGGGCTAAGTCGATAAAGGTCTCGGTTTTGTCAGCAGCGCAGGTTTCTTCGGTCCCGACGTATTTGTAGGTAATTCGATCTTCAGGGGGGACATCGTCGGCATATTTTTCAGCCTGGTCCGAAAGATCCTTCGGGGTACATGCAGCTGAATCGATGTAGAGCACAGAAGCAGGATATTTTGTGGTCTCTTTTTCCTGTGCGATCGAAACCTTCAATATTTTTATCTTAAAGACAGACGGTGTATATTTCGCAGGGTTTTGGTAGGTCGGATCTGCCACATTAAATTGAAACCCACTACCAGACGAGTGCTCCATTTGGAGTTTAGCGGTTGCAGCGGCAATAGGCTCTTTATCCTTATCATCCTTCTCGCCGCATTGTGTTAAAATCAAAAAAAATGGACATAGAAGAATCTTTTTTTTCATGTTGCAACTCCTGGCGTGTCTTCGCTCTTCATGTAAAATATTTGATAATAGTTTATAGATAATTATAAGAGATCGCTGGTAAGTCTGTAAAGATCCTCCCAGGATCAGCTTGAAATGGCAAACCTTTATCTAATGAAATTTGGTGTCCCAAAAAACAGCCCAATTGAATTTTAATGCAATCAATTCATTAAAATCAGCCACATCTACCACGATGCCATGTTTCGATAGCCCATCTTTTTGAGTGTATCGGCCAATAATCTTGGCATATTAATTGCTGACACTATAACTCCCTAGTCTTTTAAATTAGTAAGGATAAAATTATGAGATTAAATTCTTGCGCACAATCAATGCAGTTCTTCCCTCATTTGAAAAAAATCATTTTGGTTTTTGGAATTTTTTTGTTGCCCACATCGTGCGTTAAAAAAATGACGACACGACTAACCTAAAAACAGTTGCCCCGGCAAAAATCTTCAGGCAATGCTTCAATTTACCTCCACCAAGAACCTTAAGAACGCCTTTAACATCGAAAAAAATGTAGTATTTGATGATTTTATCGAAAAATACGGGCCTACTTTACAAAAAGCTGCATGCGAAATAGCTAATTTTACTTACGACAATGATTTAATAGTACTATTAGGACAGTCACCTGTTTATTTAAAGCCATTTCTGGAACATTATGGTCGAAATGTCGTTTCAATCGCCTATTCTGGGAAGGCGTTTTCAGATGAATATAGTCAGCCGACAAACGCTCAGATTAGTGGATATTATAAATATTTGCAAACAATAAACTCTTTAATTGCGCAAATTGATGGTAACGGTAGAATCGTTGTGATTGATTTCGTTATAAGTGGTCACGGCATCGAAGGTTTTAGTGATTTAATGCATCGACTTTTTAAAGAAAAAAGACCAAGGATCGATTTAATTCAACTAACACATTCGTTGCTAACACCACTACCAGGGATGAAACAGGTTTACATGGATAGGATAGGTTAATCCCATTAACGAATGATGCTGTCCCTAGAGCAGTCCCTTCATATCAATATTGGAAATGGGAGAATCTGCCCACATACGAGGGTTTAAATCAGGGTTTAGATCTGCTTAAATACTTAGAAATGAATAAGTGCTCCAAAAAAAGGCAATTTCCCTAGAGTGATGCGTAGGTACAGGCATGTATGGCGCTGTTCCAGAGTGTCCACCGACCAATGAAAATCTTGAAAAAATAAAATCAGATATCAAAACTGGAAATCCCTCTATATCTTGAAAACACCCGGAACAAAATAAAGCATGGGATTGCCTTTGAAGAAAGTCTTTCAATTTGGAGTGATCCCAAAATGATTCGATTAAAAAGTATGGTGAATGACACTCAGGAAATACGCTATCTTGTTATTGGTACAATTAAAGACAAGGCGTGGACTGCAATAATAACGATGCGCGGGGAAAAAATTCGACTTATATCAGTCAGACGACAAAGGAAAAATGAGGAGAAGTTGTATCATGAGCCGTAAAAAGCAGATTAGCTCAGAGGAGCTAGATAAAAAATTTGATGATGGGGTGGAAGATGTACTAGAGCATTTTGATACCGAAAACATCGAACGCCCAAATGCAATCCAGCGTATCAGCCTCGATCTTCCAGAGTGGATGTTGAGTCTCCTTGATACCGAAGCAGCAAGATTGGGTATTCCGAGGCAAGCGGTCATCAAGGTAATAATTGATGACTCATTTAGAAAAAGAGCATAGAGCCAACAACCGTGTGCGGCCTGGGCAAGGATCAACGAAACGGGGAATGGCGGAGAGGGTGGGATTTGAACCCACGGTTCAGTTTCCCGAACGCCTGATTTCGAATCAGGTACCTTAAGCCACTCGGCCACCTCTCCCAGGATCCTTAGAGTCCATGTGACGTAGTTAACGGTTTTAAGAGCCCATGGCAAGGGTTTTATAGGGCATTAGGTGGAGGATTGCGGGGTCGAGTGACCCCCTTTTCCCCAAAAATATTGGTTAATTATACAATATCCCGTCCGGCCCATTTATTTTGATGGATTAATGTTGAGTAAATTGGTAGACATTAATCGTTGGCGTGCAGATTGAAGATTTAAGGAAAGACTCACTCAACCTTGGATTTTCAACGGGATTTCTTCAAGTGTTTCGTAAAAAATCAATGACCATCGTAAGACGATAGGATTCGGGTCCGAATGGGGACCTCTCCCCTATCACGGACTGGACGAGAATACAATGCAGATCGTTAGCAAAGACTACAAATATGGTTTTGTAACCCAGATTGAGACCGAGGAATTCCCCAAAGGTCTTAACGAAGAGGTTATTCGCAAGATTTCTGCAATCAAAGCCGAACCCGAATTTGTCACCGAGTTTCGGCTAAAAGCATACCGCTACTGGCTGACCCTTAAAGAGCCCGATTGGGCTGATGTTCACTATCCGCCCATTGATTTTCAAGACCTGCGTTATTACAGCGCACCCAAGAAAAAAACCGATGGTCCGAAATCCCTTAACGAAGTCGACCAGGGGATCTTGGAGACTTTTAACAAACTAGGCATCCCCCTTTCGGAGCAAAAAAGGCTGACCGGGGTTGCGGTCGATGCGGTGTTTGATTCGGTTTCCGTGGCGACCACCCATCAGGAAGAGCTTGGCAAACATGGTGTTATTTTTTGTTCCTTTAGTGAAGCTCTCCATAAATATCCTGAACTCGTCAAGAAATACCTAGGCACTGTGGTTCCCTACAAAGACAACTTTTATGCAGCCCTTAACTCGGCTGTTTTTAGTGATGGATCCTTTGTTTATATCCCTAAAGGCGTCAAGTGCCCCTTGGACCTATCCACTTACTTTAGGATCAATGCTGCAGAAACCGGCCAATTTGAGCGAACTCTTATCATCGCCGATGAGGGTAGCTCCGTAAACTATCTCGAAGGCTGTACGGCTCCCATGCGGGACGAAAACCAACTCCATGCCGCGATCGTCGAGTTAATAGCCCTTGATGGTGCAGAGATTAAATACTCAACAGTCCAAAACTGGTACGGTGGCGACAAAGATGGTAAAGGGGGCATTTATAATTTTGTAACAAAGCGTGGTCTGTGTGCCGGCGACCACTCTAAAATATCCTGGACTCAGGTGGAGACAGGGTCAGCGATCACCTGGAAGTATCCCAGTGTGATCCTTAAGGGCGACTTCTCCCGTGGGGAATTTTATTCTGTGGCTCTCACCAATCACAAAATGCAAGCCGATACGGGCACCAAGATGATCCATATCGGCAAAAAAACCACGAGCAAAATCGTTTCAAAGGGAATCTCCCTAGACCAATCCAGCAACTGTTATCGTGGACAAGTTAAGATCTTACCCTCAGCCATCGGAGCCCGTAACCACTCGAGATGTGACTCAATGCTGGTCGGACCCGAAGCAAGGGCAAACACTTATCCCTATATCGAAGTCAAAAATAGCACCGCTATGGTCGAGCATGAAGCTTCGACCTCAAGGATCTCTGCTGACCAGATCTTGTACCTAAAATCCCGTGGATTAGACGAGGAGGGAGCCGTAAGTCTTCTCCTCAATGGATTTTGTAAGGAAGTGTTTAAGGAGCTTCCTTTGGAGTTTTCGGTTGAAGCGGTGCGCTTACTCGAAATGAAGTTAGAAGGGAGTATCGGTTGATGTTATCCGTCCAAAATCTCCGTGCAGGAGTCGAAGGCAAAACCATCCTCAAGGGCCTCAATCTTGAGGTCAAGGCTGGAGAGATTCATGCCATTATGGGGCCTAACGGTTCTGGCAAAAGCACCCTCTCGAAAATCATCGTCGGCCACCCCGATTACCAAGTGGAATCGGGAGACGTGGTCTTTGAGGTCAATCGGAAAAAGAAAAACCTCTTAGAGATGAGTGTCGACGAAAGGGCTCGTAACGGGGTTTTTCTCGGGTTTCAGTATCCCGTCGAGGTTCCTGGTGTTAACAATGCGGAGTTTTTAAGAGCTAGCTTTAACGCCATCTGTCGCGACCAAGGTGTCGAAGAAATGGACGCGATGGATTTTGATGTCTATCTGCGGCAAAAACTTGAGTTTCTCGATATGGACGAGCGTTTTCTAAATCGCCAGCTCAACGTGGATTTTTCTGGGGGCGAGAAAAAAAGAAACGAGATCCTTCAGATGGCGGTTTTATCCCCTAGGCTCACCATCCTCGACGAAATCGACTCGGGTCTAGACATCGATGCCTTAAAGTTGGTCTCAGAGGGTGTCAACAAACTCCACAATAAAGACAATGCGATTGTCCTTATCACCCACTACCAGAGGCTCTTAAAACACATCGAACCAGATGTGGTCCATGTCTTGCATGATGGAGTGATTGTGAAATCGGGAGACAAGTCCCTCGCTCTCGAAATCGAAACCCGCGGCTATGATTGGTTGCTGGCATGAACCAAGTTTTTAACCAACTTCACAACGATCTTAAAGCCCTGATCTCATTGCCTAGGGACCCTTCACTATCCCAAGATCATTGGCTGTCTACCTACCGCGCCCAGGGCTGGAAAGACTTTCAAACTACTGGACTGCCCGACCGCACTTGGGAAGATTGGCGGTATTTTAGCCTGCGAAACCTCAATGAGCCTAAAGAGGCCCTCTCCCTCGGTGATGCTCAACCTCCAACCATAAACTCTGGTGAGGAGGTGCAAAAGAATTTTCTCAGAGAGCTTTTGATTGATAAAGGTCTAGTAGAATCCGGGGACTTCCAGCGACAAATCATCATGGTGAGCTACAATGGCCATTTATGGTCCTTAGGAGTTATGACTCAAGGAGTTTCCATAAAATCACTGGATTCTCTAACTCCAGAAGAATACGTGATTTTTGAGAAAAATTTTGACTACAAGAGTCACGCTGACGAATCTTTTTACCATCTCAATAGCGCTTTTTTAACCCATGGAATCTTTATTTCGGTCGCTCAAGCCCCTGATGCAGCGCCGCGAACCATCCACGTGATCCATATAATGACCCCATCCGGGATAGGGCCTCAGGCGACAAGCATTCCAGGGTGCCGCACCTTTTTCCCTCGTTTAGGGCTTGTGGTCAAGGAAGGCGCTGAAGTATCCCTGGTCGAGTCCTACTTGGGCCTTGCCGGTCCCGAGTCTGACGGGGCGCAGTCCACCCTAAGCGTACCCGTCACCCAGATCCTCCTGGAAGCGGGGGCTAAACTGAATCATGTTCGTATCCAACAGGATTCCCCTGGCGGTATGAATATCGGCTCGACCCATAAAGTCCTGATGGCGGGATCTGTCCTTAAGACTTTTAGCCTTTCGACCCACGGCTCCCTTATCCGTCATGATCTGAGGATTGATCTAAAGGATAAAAATGCTTCTGCCCAATTTGACGGCCTTTTCCTAGTGAAAAACTCCCAATTGGTAGACCATCATACAACCGTCGACCACCGAGTCCCGGATACCCAAAGCCGGCAGCTTTACCATGGAATCATCAGCGACCATGGGCGGGGGATCTTTAACGGCAAGGTTTTGGTGCGGGTGGGTGCCCATGGGACCGATGCTCGGCAGACCAATAAAAATCTGATTCTTTCGTCTGATGGAGAAATCGACACCAAACCCGAGCTGCAGATCGATGCGGATGATGTTAAGTGTTCCCACGGTGCTGCCGTAGGACAGTTAGACCCTGAGCATTTATTTTACCTTCAAGCACGGGGTATCCCAGAATCCACGGCCCGCAAAATGTTGCTCCAAGCCTTTGCCCAGGATTGTCTCGAACGATTTCCGGTCCAAAGTCAAACATTGTCCAAGTGGGTGAACAACCTAGTCCTGGAGTATTTCCCTACATGATAAACGGGTTTCAAACCAAAGATATCCAAACCATTCGCGGGGATTTTCCGGCGCTCCAAAGACTTGTGCACCAAAAACCTCTTGTTTATCTTGATAATGCGGCGACCACTCTCAAACCAACACCCGTAGTCAAGGCCGTTTCGGATCACTATCTCTACGGAGCCGCAAATATCCACCGAGGGGTTCATCACCTGTCCGAGGTTGCTACGGAGCAGTACGAAAAAACCCGGGTGACCGTCCAAGAGTTTATAAATGCTCGGGACAAAAAAGAAATCATTTTCACCTCAGGAACCACAGGATCGATCAATCTGGTAGCCCACAGCTTTGGCTCGATGCTGTCTCCGGGGGATGAGGTCTTAATCACCGGGATGGAACATCATTCCAATATCGTCCCTTGGCAGCTCCTTGCCGCGAGGCAGGGTGTTGTGCTTAAGGTAGTTCCCATTACAGACGATGGTGAGATCCAGCTAGAAACCGTGGCGACTATGATCACGCCAAAGACCAAGCTGGTTTCTCTGGTGGCTATTTCCAACTCTCTCGGAACCATCAACCCCATAGAAGACGTGATCAGACTGGCCCACCAGCGCGGAGCGTTAGTGCTTATCGACGGTGCCCAAGCCGTGGCTCACCAGGCGGTTGACGTGCATGCTCTCGGGGCGGATTTTTATGCTTTTTCGGGCCATAAACTCTATGGGCCTACTGGGGTCGGGGTCCTCTATGGACGCAGGGAAATCCTAGAAAAAATGCCTCCCTTTTTAAGTGGAGGAGATATGATCCGCTCGGTGAGTTTTGAAGGCACCACTTTTGCTGAGCTTCCCGCCAAATTTGAGGCTGGCACGCCGCCTATAGCCAGCGTGATCGGCCTGGGTGAGGCCATCCGTTATGTTTTAGGTCATGGTCTTAAAAAAATTGAAAACTACGAACAGCAGCTCCTTGCCTACGGAACAGAAGAGCTTAAAAAAGTTCCCTCTCTGAGGTTTATAGGCACCGCAGCCTGTAAGGCGGGTATTCTTGGGTTTACCCTCGGAGATATCCACCCCCACGATATTGGCACCCTGGTGGATCGTGAAGGTGTGGCGATTAGAGTTGGCCACCATTGTACCCAACCTGTGATGAAAAGGTTTGGGGTTCCTGCAACCGCTCGGGCGAGTCTGGCGTTCTACAATCAGGAAGCCGATATAGACCGGCTGGTTAAGAGTCTGCATCATGTGTTAAAGGTGTTCTCATGACCCAATCCACGGATTTATACCAACAGCTCATCATCGATCACAGCAAAAAACCTCGCAATTTTCGAAAGATCGATGACGCGACCCATATGGCCGAAGGATATAACCCCCTTTGCGGAGACCACCTGTGGGTGTATCTGAAAGTCGATCAAGAAGGGGTCATCGAGGAAGTGACCTTTGAAGGATCCGGCTGTGCGATCAGCAAAGCTTCTGCCTCACTCATGACGATGGAGCTTAAGGGCAAGTCCGTATCCTATGCCGAACAGCTCTTTCAGGATTTTCACGGTCTTTTAACGGGCCAAGACCATCATGGGAATACCGAGATGATGCAGCGCCTTCCGCCTAAACTGGGGATCTTTTCGACTATCTGGCAATACCCGGCTAGGGTTAAATGTGCGGCCCTGTCGTGGCATGCAATGAACGGGGCGTTGCATCCAGTCCACCAGGAATCACCCAGCAACGTTGCCCAGGGCCCCTTGCCATCCATCCCTAAAGTGACCACGGAGTAGGAGTCATGTTTGTGACAGATCATCCATACGACAGTTCTAAGACGCCTCAAGGAGATTCCCACGGGGATCCTAAAAATCCCCTTTTGGTGGAGTCCCAATCAACGCCAAACCCAAACGCGAAAAAGTTTATCCTAAACCGTGACGTCAAAATCACAGGAAAGGTTTCGTTTACGGACCTCACGAGCTGCGAACATGTTCCCCTAGCCTCGTCGCTCCTCCGGCTGGCAAACGTGACGCAGGTTCATTTTTTTGAAAATGTTTTGACGGTGACCCAAAACGGAGCTTCCGATTGGCCCTCGTTAGAAAAAATCATAACGGGAGTCATCAAAGATCTTATTTCGCAGCATGACCCAGATTTCGAAGACAAGCTCCCGAAGTCCGCAAAGCGCTCCCTAGGTGAGATGAATCCCGAAGTTGCCCTGATCGAGGAGGTTCTTGATCGTACCATCCGGCCTGGGCTGCAAGCTGACGGCGGTGATGTTGAGGTGATCGAACTGGATGGCAATATACTAACAGTTCAATACCAAGGCGCTTGTGGCGGTTGTCCCAGCTCGATGATGGGGACTCTTCAGGCCATCGAGAGTATTTTGCGAACAGAATTCAACCCCTATTTGGAGGTCGTAGCCATATGAACGATTTAAACTCGGTCGTGATTAGTCAGAAAGCCGACGGAAGTTGGCAAGCGGTCCATGTGCCTTCAGGCAAAACCACCCATGGTTTAACAAAAGACGAAGCCGAAGAGTCCATGAGAGAGGGCCTCGGCCTTAACGGAGACGGCCAGTTTGACGAACCACCTACCAGCGAACAATACAGCGGCAAGGCCCAAGAGATTGCTCAATATCTTGAGGGCCCTGTGACGGACATGCTCAAGCTCCATAGTGGCTACGCCCGTCTCGAAGCCTATGATGATGGTGTGGCCCATATTCGGTTGGGTGGCGGCTGTAAAGGGTGTCCTTCTTCGACTCTGACTCTCCTCAATGGAGTCCAGCAGATGCTTCAGGAACGCTTTGGGGAAGAGGCCATTGTCGACGTCATCCCTGTCATGTAAAAGCAAGGATTTTAGATGAATATCACTTCGAAAAGCCGCTATGCTTTAAAGATCATGATGGACCTCGCCTCCCACCAGGAGGGGCTTACCCATCGCAGTGATATTTCAGCCAGGCAGGGAATCCCCATGGACTATATGGACCAGATCTTGATCCGACTCAAAGAGCACCAGCTTATCGAAAGCACCCGTGGTCGCGCTGGTGGGTACCGCCTGGGGAGATTGGCCCGCTTGATCTCGACGTTTGATATTTTTAAGGCCGTAGAGGATGGATTTGCCCCTGTCCAATGCCTCGACCAGGGCACCGCTTGTTTCGCCGAACACTTTTGCCAATCAAAAGATGCTTGGAGCACCATTTCTTCAGCGATTACAGAGTCGCTCTCTGGCATAATACTAGCGGACTTGGTCGCAGCTCGGCAGGGAGTCGGAATAACGACCAATAGTGCCCACGAGTGTCGGGCTCCACGCCGGACCCTTAATCAATTTGGACCTAGTGCTAGCAAAGAAGGAGCGACCCAGAAATGAAACACGCTACCGGCAATAGCTTTGACCAGTTTGTCCTCACCACCAAAGTCAACGAACTCGTCGCTTGGGCCCGTAAAAACAGCCTCTGGCCGTACCCTTTCGGAACGGCGTGCTGTGGCATCGAATATATGGCCGTGGTCGGACCCAAATACGATATCGCTCGGTTTGGCGCCGAGGCGGTGCGATTTTCTCCACGCCAAGCTGACCTCTTGGTTGTCGCAGGGACGATTACCGAAAAGATGGGCCCCGTGGTTAAAAAGCTCTACGATCAAATGGCCGAACCCAAATGGGTGATGGCCATGGGAGCCTGCGCCTCCAGCGGCGGGTTCTACCGGGCCTATCACGTGATCCAAGGGGTCGATAAGATCATCCCCGTGGATGTTTATGTGGCAGGTTGTCCACCAACCCCTGAAGCAGTGATTGCGGGTTTGATGACGCTCCAAGACAAGATCACAGCAGGAGCCAAACCCCAGTCGGCTCCCGTTGGGTGATCCTCAGGGACGTGGAACTGTTATTTGTTAAGCCCAAAGCCGTGATTGACCAAGATATCCCTTAAGCAGGCAGCCAGCCTTGGATCCTCGCCAGCCGGTCTAACCCTTGAGTAGTGGCTAAAACCCGATTCTAGGGCGAGGTTTTTGTAGGTGTGGTCCATTTCATACAAGGTCTCGATATGGTCCGAGGTAAAACTGATGGGGACCATTAAGATGCCCGCCTTCGGATGCTGAGCCCCTAAAGCTTTGATTGTTTCCTCCGTGTAGGGCTTGACCCATTCTACGGGGCCGACCTTGCTTTGGAAAGATAAGTGAAAATGGACGCGACTCTTGTCTCGGCCTCCTTCGTAGGTGTTCAGCCAGTTTTCGGCCATGGACTGTAGTGCCTGGAAGTGCCCTTGGATTTCTGTTACATAAGGGTCACCCCGTTGGTGGTAGGGCTGGGGGATCCCATGGGCCGAAAACACCACTTCTACGGAGGGTGTTGGAGATCCGTTTTTGCTGAGTTGGGCGATCAGGCCCTCTTTAAGATAGTCAAAAGTCAGATTCAAATACCCAGGATGATGCCACCAGGAAAACACCCGTGTGCTTGGAAAATCCCTGTGGCCATGATGAGCTTCAAAGGCGAGATCAAGGTCCCGCAGTGAACTCACCGTCGTGCTATGACAGAGGTGGGGGTACAATGTCAAAACATAGATTTTGGATGTCTTTGGATTAAGGCGTGGCACTAGTTCGCTGGCAAAGGGCTTGGTGTAGCGATTGACCACGTGGACTTTGGTGTGGGGATTGATCTTTAAAAGCAGGCTTTCCAGCTGATCTGCTTGGATTTGGGTGCAGCGGTTAATGGGTGAATAACCAATCTTCGCATATTCATGGTCGCTTTTCGGGGCTCGTTTGCGAGCGATTCTTTGAGCCAACCATCTACGAAAAAAAGCAGGGATCCGCCCCCTGATGATAAAAGGATCTTCAAAAAGTTTAAGGAGAAAGGGATAGACCTCTGAGGACTGGGTAGGACCTCCAAAATGACAAACGATCACCTCGGTCCTGCTGCTGCCCGTGCCCTGATCCATGTGACCTCGCTTTCATTTTTGTAAAATAAGAATGGTTACCCTGGACTGCATACCACTCAATTGAGAAGCGGTCGTTCGTCCGGACTATCCAAAGAAAACGCAGGTATCGCCACTTCGAGGATTTCACCTTTGGGACAGGGAGCCATTTGGTAGCTTCCCACCATAAACCCTGACGGTGTCGCCAGATTTACAAAGCTACTATAGGAGTAGACTGAGCCAGGGCTAATCAAAGGCTGGTCCCCCACCACCCCAGGTCCCTTGACCTCAAAGGTCTGGCCATGGGCATTGGTGATACGCCAATGGCGGGACAGGAGTTGCCAGGAATGGTTGCCACTATTGCGGATTTCCACTTCGTAGGCCCATACATAGAGAGAATTCTCAGGTTTTGAATGACTTGTGAGGTATACAGGGTGTACGCGGACTTCAATTCCACTTGTGGTTTGATGATAAATAATGTTTTCTATGTCCATTGCTCCTCATGGCCTCTACATGCTGTAGCTGATGCTCTATCCATAGGAAAAAATTCACCGCTACGCAATCAATAACAGCGAAGATTCACTTCTTTCCAACAGGTAACGATGGCACTCCCTCCCTTTGATCCTTATTATTATTATTCTAAGAGCGTCCAATCTCCTAACGAAGATATGGAATTCCTCGACCAGGTGTACAGAGATGTCCACGGCAAAAAGGCGAAGCCCAAGGTGATGCGAGAGGACTTTTGTGCGGCCTTTCTTAACTGCTGTTCGTGGGTCAAAAGAGGGCCCCAGCGGATAGCCTACGGACTGGACCTCGATCCTGAGCCTCTCGACTATGGTCGTCAGCACTACTTGCCGACCCTTACTAAGGATCAGGCGAGGCGGGTGATACTCCTCCAAAAAGATGTCTTGGGGTCAGGTCTCCCCAAAGCTGATATGATTTGTGCCCTTAATTTTTCTTACTCGATCTTCAAAGAGCGAGAAACCATCAAAAAGTATTTTAAGAATGCGCTGAAAAATCTAAACCAAAATGGAATCATGGTTCTCGACGCGTTTGGCGGCATCAAGTGTTGGGAGCCAAATGAAGAAGAGATTAGCTACGACGATCACGATCCCCCATTCAGCTATTTTTGGGACCAGGATTCCATCGATCCCCTCACCCACCATGGGATGTTTTATATCCACTTTAAGCGCAAAGGCGAAGCTAAAAGGCAGCGAGTTTTTACCTATGACTGGCGCCTTTGGACGGTGCCTGAATTGAAGGATTTGCTTTTAGATGCTGGATTTTCCAAGGTCCTACTCTATTGGGAAGGCACGACTGAAGATGGCGAAGGTGACGGCAACTTCCAAATCACCGAAACAGGTGAGGAGTGCGAATCTTGGATCTGCTATATCGCCGGCGTAAAATAAGTTATTTGCTCCAAAGATAATTCAATAACTAAAATCTTTCCGATAGTTAGAGCTGGTCCTCAGCTCTTTTTTTTAAGCCCTTCTTTATGGTCACCTCCATTCTTCCGATCCCCTATGGGTGTCCTCTGTTTATTGTTCCTATAAAAGAGATCCAACTGAAAATGGGAGAAAGATTTTTCATGTCTCAAAAAATCAAAATCATCTTGAGTTTGTTAACCATAGTCGCTTTGTTAACGCACTGTAAGTCCCAAATCAGGACCATGATGGGAGCCAAGCAACGCAAGGAAGCTGGTGCCGAAGAGGCATCAGCTAAAGGCGAACCAATCGTTCGACGCTTTAAAGCCTCGGAAGAACGTTTTGGAGAACTTCAATTCAATCCACAAGATGGGGCTCTTACCTCTGCCTTTGAACTGGAAGATCAATATGTACCAAATTCCAAAATACTAAAGCAAGAAGCCCAAACCAATGTGGTCGACATCCTCCAACAGGGCAATCCGGAGGTACAGCGCAACGAAATCTTCAAACAAGACGAACTAGGCATCATCGATATCCAATTGCTCATCGATAATTCTGCCTCTATGCAACAAGAACAAGACCGCATCAAAAACTCTCTCAAAGACCTCTTAAATTATATCTCCACGACTAATTGGCAGATCAATATCACGACCACGGATCCTGGGAGTGATCCTGGTGCAAGCTGCTCAAGGGCCCTTATCCGCAAAGGCGAAGCCAATGCCGCGGGGATTTTCCAGGCTGCGGTGGATGCCGGTGTGATGGGGTCGGCATCAGAAAAAGGTGTTCTGATGGCAGTGGAAGGTCTTAAGTGTCACAGCAATCAGTGGCTTAGAAAAAACGCCTCCACAGCGATCCTCTTTGTATCAGACGAAGACAATTGCTCCAATGGCAACGACGACGACTGCATTAACCAGCCCTACCAGTCGGCAAAGTATTTGACTGATTACCTCAGTGGGCCCATGGCAAAAACAGTCGGCACCGACGCACGGATCTACGGGATTTTTTGGGTTCCGGGGACAACCTGCGCAGATGGCTTTAATCAGGGGTTTATCTACCAAGAATTGGTAAATCTTTCAAAAGGCAAATCAGGGTCTATCTGCGACACCGACTACACCCAGGTTTTGCAGTCGATCTCAAAAGACCTTAACTCGATTTTAAGTTATGAGTTTATACTTAAAAACCAGCCTCTCTCGGGGAGTCTTAAAGTGTTTATCACCCAAGGCGATATCACCACAGAGACGACTAATTTTATAGTCAACGGTCGCTACCTCCGGTTTCTCTCGCCTCCCCCTGCTGACACCACGATTTCAGTGCAGTACCAGTCCGCAAATCCCCAGCCTTTGACCAATCGATTTAAGGCCTCCCAAAAACCGAAAGTTTCAACCCTCAAGGTCCGCGTCGATGGTATCGAGCTTGGTGCCTCCGATTACACTTATGATGCAGCAACCCAAGAGGTGGTTTTAAATACC
This sequence comes from Oligoflexales bacterium, assembly GCA_041736175.1. Classification (GTDB taxonomy): domain Bacteria; phylum Bdellovibrionota_B; class Oligoflexia; order Oligoflexales; family CAIYRB01; genus JBGSUI01. Next base: position 31,699 of record JBGSUI010000072.1, read on the forward strand.
ACCCCAAAACCAGATGTGGATGTGCGTCTCGATTATGCAAAAGATATAGAGCTGTTAAACAATTTTAGCCTAGGTGCCAAAGCCAAAAAAGGTAGCATTAAAATCACCCAAAATAATATCCCCACCACCCAATTCACTCTCACGGAAACAGATGGTAAGACCTTTGTCGCCTTTCCCGAGGTTCCCAAACCCGATACCACGCTGGCGATTACTTTTTTAGAATCCACGGGGCCCCAGCTTACCTACCCTCTTGAGCTCAGTGGAGATGGGATCAAATTGGTTTCAGTTGTCGATTCAGATAATAAACCACTGAATGTTTCTATAGATCTCCCTGCCAAAAAAATATCCATCCCTGCAGCGGATTACAAGGAAGGAAAGAGCGTTAAATTGCAGTTTCAGCCTAAAAGCTTTGGGGTAGCAAAAATCAACCTACCGGAAAAAATCATACCGGAATCCTATAAGTTGACCCCCACTAACGGGACCTGTTCCGTCCAAGCCACCTTTGATACTGCTGATATCAACTGCACTCCCGCCAATGCTGCACCCATCGTTGTCCAATGGGCCTACCGTACAGCCTTACAGCAGTCTTTTACGATTCCCGAAGTCGCTGATCCCAATGTGGGAGCCTGGCAAGTCATGGTCAACCAACAGGAAATATCACAGTATAAGCGGCAAGATAAGACGATTATCATCGAGGTTGCGTTGGCTCCCGCTGACGAGGTTCAGATCACTTATTTTTCGAAAATATAAACAATATTTGTTATTATTGAAAATTTACTAAAGTTATTTGAAAATTATGCCGACATTATGCGGCCCCTATACGATTTAATTATCGCCAAGGAGTCACTTAATGATCGCAAAAAAGCCTTCACAGATTTGCGAAGTCGCTATCAATCATGGTCTTTGGAGGATACTGTCACTGACTTTAGTATCAATCATTTTATCATGTAAGACACGAAGTTATTCTCAATCTGATCTCCAAGGAGGCCGCTCCTTTGATGAGATCCAAGCTCGGATGATTGGTGATTTAGAGCAGCTTTCTAAACCAGAATCTCCAGGCGGAGTCTTCCTAGACAAACAAACTGTCGATAGTTTGATAGACCAGTTAGATTCTAGTTCACCAGGGATGCTTAAACTCACCATCGACGGGCAAGTCTTGAGCTTAGATGGTAAGCCTTTGGGAACTAAGGACGCAAACTATACAGATTTTTTTACGGCTCTCGATCGGGCTGTAGCCAGTCTCAGTGGCGGTCAAAAATACAGTCTGCAAGGGTCGGGAGGGAGTGGCGCAGCACTTGATATCTTAATCAAAGCCCAGCGTAAAGGAGATTTAGACTTGCAGAAGTCCTGGCTAAAGCGGGAGACGTCACAACAAGTAAAAATCAAAGTTATTGAAATGAGCCTAACCAGCAATGCCGACGGTCTTAAACTTCAGGGGGCAGGGACGGGGACGGAAAAAGAGATTATCGTCGATCCTGGCCTGGATTTTACCAAACATAGAAAGGTGTATATTGTTTACGCTCTTAAATCCATGCTAGCACCAAAACTCCAATATGATCTTGGACCGATCAGTCCCGCCACCCAGGAATCTGGGGAATGTCGCAGGCGGCGCACCCTTTCAGCACCCTCCATCATACCATTTAAAAGAGGGGACTTAGACAGACTATGTGCTGCGAATGTTCGTAAATATAAAGATATAGGGTTTAGACGAATCGCTCTTTTCCCGGTAGTGCATTATGCGGGTGGAAGCTATGACATGCGTGCTTCTGAAAGCGAAAATTCAACTAAGGAGACGAAACTGCCAGGGAGTCCTCAAATCGGCAAGGATTTTCGATTTGAAATCCTAAATGCTCCGTCGGCCCAGGAGGTCGAACGGTGTGTGTCGCTGATTTTAGATGCTGGAATGGAGCTTAGCTACGTACCCCACGCGGAGTCTATCGTAACGATGAACGCTCCTGGCGAATCGGAATGGCGGATCAAACTTGGGTTTCCCGCAGATAACGACGAGTTCTACGAACTAGCCTACGGACCTTTGGTCAGAGTCCTCAAGCAAAAGGGAGACCGTCTTAAAAATCCATTGATGGTGTCCCTTGCTGCAGAGATCGACACGGTTGCCTTAGTTTATCCCGATACAGTCATCAAACTCGCCGACCGTCTTAGGAAGGACCTTAAAGTCGAGCCCTCAATGCTGAGGCTTGAGTGGAATCCGAATGGTGATTTTAGCCATGAGATGAACTTGCAAAAGGTCTACTCCGAGCGAGGAATCAATGGATGCCAGAATCTCAAAGATCTGTTGTTATCTAAAATCGATGGCATTGCCCCGAGTTCTTATGACAACTACGGTCATATTGCGCCAATTGTACAATCGATCCCTACTCTTGTGGATACTCGAGATTTATTTTTCAATAGGTTAGAAAAATACCTTAACACCCAGTGCCCCGGTCTTGGATCACCAGTTAAAACACATTTGCGAGATCGATACGGTATCGCTGAATTCAGCCTCCAGGGTGACCGGCGAAATCGTTATGGTGAATTTTTAGAAAGTGCACTCAAAACGCAAAAGGGACAAAATCATCGGATCAATTTTTGGACGACGGGAGAAACTGCATTTGATCCGTTTGCACCAGGCCAAGACGACAGTTTTGGGCCGCCGGGTAAGAAGTGGGAAACCCCTCCAGTTCCAGGACCCCTGCCAGAAGCACAGATCAGGCAGTTTTTGGAGTGCCGATCCTAGAGTAATGACCATTCGAGTACTGCAATTTCGGCTTCGACCGCTGGGTCGACCAAAAGTCACCCATCCACGACTTACCATCTCGGCGGTGACTTTGGAGCCTTGAAACCTCCTTGCACTGGTGTACGATCAGGCTAAAGATCACCGACGGCTTCAGTAACGAAGCCGGCTCTTTTGTTTAGATTTTGTTGCCAAAACTCTTCGCCAAGATTTATGCGGGCTTCGTATTGGTTATGATTTCGACACTTTAGAGTCAAGTTATCCACCGTATGGTTGCCACCGCGACAGTACATTGTCCTATGATCCAGCTCAAGCATTCCCCGTTCTGGACACCTTCTGCCGCTTGGATCGTTCCAAGTGCATTGGCCTTGATCTCTGAGCCACACTGCGTGTCGGATAGCAGCTGGTATGGCCGGACGAGCTGTAGGTTCAGGCGCTTTTTGTACCGGTACTAAAGCACTCGGGGGATTAGACTCGGACCTGCGCTCTTCTGGCACGTTTTGTACCGGTACAAATTGACCAGGGACCTCGGCCTCCTCTTTCTTTACACTTGCGGTCTCGACCGCCACCCCTCCCACTCCCCCGACTTCTTGATTACTGGCCTGACGCTGCTGAGCCCTTTGGGCTTTGCGAAGGGGATCTCGCTTATGGAGGAGGGCATCGAGCGCCTCAGTAAAAATATCGGCGTTTGTAGGGACTTTTCCTCCAGACGAAAGGACTTCTCGAGCGCGGTCTAGCAGAGCCAGTTGGTCCAAAGTTAATGTTATAGGTATGGTGACAGTCGCTTCTTGATCGCTTATGTTTCCATCGAGGTCAATACGGGACAAAAACCCTTCAGCGTCCCGTTTCGATTTGCCTTTGATATTTGCAAAAAGGACGTCAGCATTGGCTTGGCTCACTTTTCCATAAACCAATTGTAAAATACTTACCTGGGTTTCTCCGGCTTTAAGCAGTTCTAAAGACTCTGGGAAAAACCGAAACAGCCGTCCGACTTTGGCCCTCCCATAGTAAACATCGGGGGTCAGGCCTATCTTCTGGATAAATTCATCTTTGAACATGCCCAGATTTGCGGCAGCGTTGTCCCGTTCCAGCGCCTCTATCAAAAAAATAGAATTGATAACGTCCGCTTGTTCCCGTTTATGGACAAGGGTGGCAGCTTGAAAAAGCTCGCGTCTTCTCACCCTAAGATCGTCACAGGGGCGGCTCATGATTTCGTCTATAATATACATGGATTTTCCTCCATAAAAAGTCCCTTAAAGCAGATCCGGGTCAACCAAGAATGGTGACCATGCAAAGGTATACCACAGGTCTTTTTAGAGAGTTTTTATGTCACAGGGCAGTCAAGAAAGAGACGTCCTCCAGAGTCCTCTCACCCTGCCAGGGAGTGCCCTTAACAGGTCAGTGGAGTTTAAAAAAACTAAAACGAACGGCAAAGCTAAAATCGCGGGGTTTTTGCGACCCTAAAACCTTGTCAATGAATATTTCGATTTATTTTTGCATTTGATGCTGTAGCAGCGGCTTTTGGCCGACAGAGCGGTCATGGCCGAAGAAGGCCACGACCGGCTCCCGGAGAATATTCGTCAGGGCGCTGACGAAAAGTTCAGGCATAGCGCAGTGCCTCAGTCCATTATTTTCCCCTTAAATTTCAGTCGTTTTACTTTGTATATCAATTTCTAAAGACTATTATCGGATAAATAGTCCATTTTTTACAGACTATACATCACTATCGGATAAATTATCTTTCAATTTTAGTCGTAACATATATCTATTACAGGGTTTATAGTAAGAATTAGACTGCTGATGTGTATCATATACATCGTGATCGGATGAATTACTTGACTTCCATCCCACTAAACTATATTATCGGATGGATAGCATTTGATGAAATCTCCTATACTATTAAATTAACTATTGAACTAAGCGCGCTCGCGCGCAGTCCTATCCCGAGCATCCGGGCAGATTGTAGCTTTCCTTCCGGCATAATCTCGGCACATTTTATTCAATTCCTAGACCTCTGAATCTCAGACTCCATTTAAATATAGCTAATTTTT
>JBGSUI010000124.1:0-31331 GCA_041736175.1 Oligoflexales bacterium
GATCAATCCTTAAAAGCAACGACCTTGATGCCTATTGGAAATATCATATTGAGCAGGAGTTTTGTAGAAATCATGTAAAGAAATTCTCTAACTCAATGAAATTCATCAGAAAATCATTGTAAAAAAACTACTGCACCCATAATAATTCCATTATTATATTTATCTTTCTCGTTATCTTTTTTGGAAGCTGATTTTTTGGCAAAATTAAGGCCGACCGAATCATTGAGGAGATGAATACCTTCTTCCCGTGCAAGGGTTAAAATGGAGGTCTTACCAAACTCATTGAGAAGATATACTTCTTTTTGAAGACCTAAAAGTTTATTGGGCTCGTTCTGGAGGTTGTTGTCCTGGCTCAAGACAGTATCGGTGCCCATTTTGATGGAAAAGAGGAGCGGCATATTATTATTTTTTTGTTGATCGTTGATTACGAAAAGCGAGCGCGACATGCTGCGAAAGGCATTTAAATTAAGGTAATCGATTTTGGTCCCGCTTGCGAACATTTCGACTAAAGGTGGCTTTTGGACTGTATCAGGGTGATAGGGGATGATCATCGAGCAGTTGTCTCCAGTTTTCTTTTTAGAAAAATAGGTTGCTAAATTCTCGTAGCTTGCGTCCCCCTTTGGCCTAGGTTCGTGCTTTTGAATGACAGTCTCGAGTTCCAACGCACCCGAAGGAACTTCCACATAAGGAACCTTTACGGTATCCCAACCCTTTAATTCAGCCGTTGCTGCTCGATCGGCACTTACGGTGATCAAAGCTCGCTGAAAGTCAGAGAGTTCTCGTAGCCATTTTATAGATTTCGCATCCCCAATGGGGTAGTTTCCAGAAATTTCTTTAAACTTAATCTGATAAATATCAGATGCAAGACCTTTTGTAGCGGAGTCATTTGAGGTTAATGGAGGGGAGCGGTGGCATGAAAAGAGTGAAACCAAACAAAATATTAGCTTGTATGTCATAAATTTAGGATCTCCCATGTTTTTGAATGTAGCATGGCTATAAAAAATCGACTTTGCCTACATCCAGCAATATTCGTGCTAACTGGGTGTGAAGTCAAAATCGGCAATAATTTTGACCAAAAGGTCGTTTCAATCCCTGTTTAAAGCTTGCTCAGGTGAACCATGTTCCAATGATTTTATCCATGGAATAAAGTCTAAAATTGTTTAGCATCGACAGCTACAGCCATCCTTATCCTGGATCCAACCAGGGCTTCCGGCATGACAGCCGTATTCACCCTGGTTATGCCATTCCCAGGCTCCTGAGCAGTAAACTAGGCTGACACAAGCTGGGTAATCAGAGGTAGAAAGTTGGGGTAGTGATGAGGTGGTGGCCCCTGGTGATTGCGTAGGAGCCGTTGTCGGCATGGCAAAACCAGTCCCTTGGGAATTGGGAGTGCCAAAACCGGCCTCTGGAAAGAAACCACCGCTGGTCTCATCGCTAACCTCTCTGCCAAAAGCACCAGAGTTTTGTGGCAAGGCACCCTGCATTCCAGGGGAGCCACTAACCGGTTGAGAAGGTGACTGGGTTGTCACTCCACCAGTAGGGCAGGTCGCACCGGGGGTGATCTGATAGCCCCCGCTTGGATTTTTGCCTTCAAAAAGGCTTTGGAAGGGCCTTTTTGCAATATCCATCTGAGGGTATCCAGGTCCCTTGCTATTGATTTTTTTCAAGGAATTACTTTTATCACTATAGGTTTGCCCACCCGCTCCATCGTTTTCCCAGATGCGGTCCACGACGATAAAGTTTTCACATTGACCCTGGTAGGTGATTGTAAAAATACTATTGCAGGCCAGTTGACCTGAAGGGGGGGTGTTTGCATCATAAAGACTACCAAATGACTTACCGTCCAAACCTGCGATCCAGCGGCCATTGACCTGTTCAGCTCCCGAGTAGGTCTTATAGGGTTGGCACTGATAGCTATCAAAATCCCCCATACTGAGTCGCCCCGAAATCCGCGCTCCGGAGTCTACAGCCATCACTTCCGAACTGATTTCGGTCGCTGTCTGATGACAGCCCAGAACCTGCTGATAGGAAGGTGAGGATAAAGTCCGCTGGGCATACTCAAAAAGATAAGGTATCATGCGCGGCCTATGCGTATTTTATTGCTCACACCCCCGATGACCCAACTCAACACCCCGTACCCAGCGACGGCCTATCTCACTGCGTTTTTGCGCAGCCGTGGCTACGATGCAGTTCAGGCCGATCCAGCGATCGACTTGATTCATAGGCTCTTTTGTCCGGCAGGTTTAGAGAGCATACGAGGTGAGCTTAAGCCTTCTAAAGACCACCCCAGCGTGGACTTTTTCCTAGATCATTTCCAGCAATATCAAAGGACTGTCGGTGCGGTGATGGGGTTTCTGCAAAACCAGGATCCGACCCTGGCAATGCGACTAACCAGCCCCGACTTCCTACCCCAAGGGGGGCGATTTAAGGCCTTTGATCAGTTGGCGATGGTCCAGTGGGCAAGCCAGGGGGCTCCTGGGGATGGACCCGAGCCCGGACAAGACCCCCTTGAGTGGGCTTTCGGTCGCCTTGGACTCCATGACCGGGCCAAATATCTTTGCAGCCTTTATCTCGATGACTTGGCGGATGTGGTCCATCAGGGGATAGACCCCCATTTTCAGCTTTCTCGCTATGGCGACCGCCTTGCGGCGAGCGAGCCAAGTTTTGAACCTCTCGTTCAGGAACTCCATAACCCCCGTCCCAGTCTGATCGCCCGCGTCCTAGACACGATGATGGGAGAACTTCTAGACCAGCATAAACCCCAGGTCGTTGGCTTTACCGTCCCCTTTCCTGGCAATATGTTAGGGGCTTTGCGCCTCGCCCAAGGGGTGAGACAGCGCAGCCCCGGTATCAAGACTCTTCTCGGTGGTGGTTACATCAATACCGAATTAAGGCAGCTTAAAGATCCAAGGCTTTTTGATTACTTTGACTATATAACCTTCGACGATGGGGAGGCGCCTCTCCTTGGAGTTTTAGAGTCTATAGCTAAACATAGCAATGTTAGCAGCGATATGAGTGGTGAGCCAACCCCGCTTTTGCGGACCATGGTTCGGGGTGAGTCGGGGCAGGTCCTGTGGCAGACCACATCTCACCTCCATGATATCCCCCAAGGAAACCTTCCTGCCCCAACCTACGATGGTTTACCCCTGCACAGGTATCTATCTGTTGTGGAAATGCTTAACCCCATGCATCGACTTTGGTCGGATGGGAGGTGGAATAAACTCACCCTTGCCCACGGTTGTTATTGGCGGCAGTGCAGCTTTTGTGATGTCACCCTTGATTATATAGGGCGCTATGAGGAGTCTAAGGCCGACCAATTGGTCGACCGTATGGTCGCCTTGATCAAAGAGACCGGCCAATCGGGATTTCATTTTGTTGACGAAGCCTGCCCCCCAAAAGTCTTGGCGGCTTTGAGCCAACGACTTTTAGACCGCGGAGTGGTGGCGAGCTGGTGGGGCAATATCCGCTTCGAAAAGAGTTTTAACCAAAATTTAGTCGATAAAATGCGCCAATCTGGTCTCGTGGCCGTCAGTGGTGGCTTGGAAGTGGCTAGCGATCGGCTTTTAGAAAAGATGAAAAAAGGGGTGACTGTCGAACAGGTGGCAAAGGTCGCAGGAAATTTTGCGGAGGCGGGAATCCTGGTGCATGCCTATCTTATGTACGGATTTCCGACCCAAACCGTCCAAGAGACTGTGGATTCTCTGGAAAGGGTGCGGCAGCTGTTTGCTGAAGGCTGTATCCATTCAGCTTTTTGGCACCGGTTTGCATGCACGATCCATAGTCCTATAGGTCGCGACCCAAAAGCCTATGGCATCACCCTGACACAAAAGCCGGATGTCACCTTTGCAACCAATGACGTCCCTTTTCACGATCCAACCGGAGTTGATCATGACGGCCTCGGAGTGGGTTTACGAAAAGCTGTTTACAACTATATGCACGGACTCGGTTTAGATGAGGACGTGAGGGCCTGGTTTGATATGAAAGTCCCGAAGGCAAAGGTGGCTAAAGACCTGGTGGCCCGAGCGGTCAGTGGCGGTCCAGGCCCTAGAAAAAACCCGGAGTTTTATGAGTATCGATGCTAATCTCTCGACCCTATCTAGGTCGCTGTGTGCCAGAGCTCCCCATGCCGACCAAATCTACGACCCAAGGTGGACCCCTCCAGAGTCTGCTGTCCGAGGACTTTTGGAGTTGTTGGCCGACCCTGATGGGGATCTTGTCGCAGCAGTCACCCGCCGGCTTGAATCCCAACTCAAAAAAGCAACCCAACAAGCTCTCGAGATTTTTCCGACCTCGGTCCGACTCCAGCGGGCCCGGCTCCTAACTCTGATGATTCAGGGGGCCGAAGCCGGTTACGAGCGAGACAGGGTGGCTGACCAAATCAAGAGGTGTTTTGATGTTGGGGACTTAAAAACCAAAGTCACAGCACTCCAAAGTGGAAATCTGGGCGCGGCAAGTCCTGACCCCGGGACGAGATCCCTTGCGTCCCATTTATTAGGTGCCTGGGAGCGGGAGGCTAAACCTATGGCGGGGAGTCTGTGGCGCGCCTATGTAAGAGGGATGCTTAAGCTCGCTGATCCCATATGTCTACCTGTGTTGCAAGGGACGCCCACTCAGTTTGCAGTGGTTAGGACTCCCCAAGAAGAGCGGCAAAACCAAGATCTGGCCACCAAGGCACTAGCTATTGTCATGCGGGATCAGGTTCGAAGGGATCTAGGCACAACCGATCAGGCCGTGGACTCTAGGTCACTGCTGCCAATGCCCGAAGGTTGGGGGCTGTTGTTGGGTTGCCGTCCAGGGCTTGAAAGTTTATTAAACGACGAGTGGTTTTGTAGAGGGCTCTCGCCCCTTTGTAAGGTACAGCCATTGGCGCATCCGTCTGTAAATAAAATCCAAAAAGGTTTTGTTTTTTGGAATGGTGGGGACTTAGCCCGGACCTCGCCCCATTTGACTTGGGCCAAGCTAGGTTCTTTGCGTCTGATGGATAAGGTCGGACTTTGGTGGCCTCTAGGTTTGGAACCATCCCCGTCCGGAGATCGCGGAAAGGACGTGAACTCTGGAAAAATGCCCTCTTGTTTACCAGCTGTGTGGTCCCGAGAGTTTTTAAGGCCAGAGGTCCGCGCTTTTTTCGCACGCATCCTGCCTGGGCCCCAGCGGTTTCGCATCCATGCCCCAAACTGGAGCGAACCGCAACTCTGGTCAATGGTCAATCACCTGCAGAAGTCGTTCCATCCTAAATCTTTTTCGGATTCGAGATTTGGTAAAGACTCGCAAAAAAACCTTTGGCTCAACGATCCTCGCGATGCTGATTGGGAATTCCAATGGCTCTCCCACCAAGGTCAATGGGGCTTTCTCCTGGTGCCGCGCCTTGCCGTCCTAAACCGGTTTTCTTACCGGGTGGATGCAGTTCCTGCTTCCTCCCACGGCCCCATCGCGGCCGCATTGGTACGACTCGCCGCTCCCCAACCCCACGAGGTGATTTGGGATCCTTTTTGTGGGGCAGGTACGGAGCTTTTGGAGTGTGCCCTCGCTGCTCCTCAAGTGACAGCCTATGGCACAGACCTTGATCCTAAAGCCATCGAAGCAGCCCACCGCAATGGTGAGGCCTTAGAGCGGGGTTTTCCAGGAATGACAAAGAACATCACCTGGCTGGTCCAAGATGCGGCACAGTATAACGAAGGACCACCATCACTTACCATAACCAATCCACCCCTTGGACGCCGAGTTCATCGACACTCCATTAAAGAATTCTACCAGACTGTGGTTCCAGGGGTTCTAAACAAAATTCCCCATGGGGGGCGTCTCATCTGGATCACTCCTTTTCAGCAGATCACCGATCTGCTTTTAAAGGATCATGGATTCACCCTAGAGACTCGTATCAGGGTGGATTTAGGCGGCTTTGAATGTGAGATGCAGCGGGCTTTTAAATCTAACGATTCCAATAGGGAGAATTGACGAGTGGATGTCTCGCTCCTAGAGTCCGAACCAATCAAGCAGCTCAAGGACCAAGTCAGAACCCATAAAATCTATCAGGTCCTGACCAATTTAGACAACCTACGCAAGTTTATGGGTCTTCACGTCTTTGCCGTCTGGGACTTTATGAGCCTTCTCAAAAGTCTACAGAAAGACCTCTGCGGGACTTCACTGCCCTGGACGCCGAGTCCGCATCCTCGGGCCGCACGGTTTATCAACCAACTGATGATCGACGAGGAAACGGACCTCGGCCCTGGAGGGAACTATCTCAGTCATTTCGAGCTTTACCTCCAAGCGATGGCCGAGATCGGCAGTGACACGGGTCCTGTCTTAGAATGGATCCATGGTCCCGCTGTCCGGCAGATGCGGGCTTGTTCGTGGAGTGAGAATCAGGGTGACCTATCTTCTTTGACTGAGTCTCTACCGGATGGGGCGAAGGAGTTTGTCTACACGACCCTTCAAGTGTTAGCCGCTCCCCTTCCAGTGCGGGCCGCGGTTTTTTTCCATGGGCGTGAAGATGTGATACCCGGAATGTTTCTCCAGGTGGTGCAGCGCACCCCTTCGCAGGGTCTGGGCTCCTGTCATCTTTTTGTGGATTATCTTAAACGGCATATCACCATGGACCAAGAAGTCCACGGCCCACTGGCTCAAGGTTTACTGACAGAGATCTTCGAAAATCAAACGAGTTTGATAGGTGAAGCCCAAAAGGCCATCGTCGCTGCATTACGCGCGCGACTCAGCCTGTGGGACGCAGTGGTGAGAATCGTCAGCTAACAATGGTCCTATCACATTGATGGATCGTTTAAGATCGCCCACACCGAGGTCCCCATGGATGCCCAAGACTTGATCCTCAATCCACCCCACGACTTGGCAAAGCCGGTTTCGTCCGGGATCCAGACCACGGATCTCACTGGGAAAAGCTACCAAGAAGGCACGTCCTGGGCTGTCGCCCTGACCGTTGGCCTTTCGGCCTTGGGGTATTTTATCGATGTTTTTGATCTATCGATTTTTGGAGTGGTGAGGCTGGAAAGCCTCAAAGACCTCAACCCAGTCGGCATCGCCCCCTCCATGGCCCAGGGTGTTACCCTGATCAACCTACAAGTGTTTGGCATGCTCCTAGGAAGCCTCTTTTGGGGAATGTTAGGAGACTTAAAAGGGCGTACTCTGGTGCTGATCGGCTCGCCACTGGTCTATGCAGCAGCCAATCTTGGGAACGGCTGGGTTGACTACCTATGGCAGTATCAGGTTTTGCGTTTTATAGCTGGATTTGGTTTGGCCGGTGAGCTTGGAGCGTCGATCACACTGATCGCCGAAATTATGTCCCCTAAAAAGCGCGGCTATGGCACAACCGTAGTGGCCACCATGGGGATTCTTGGAGGTCTAACGGCAACCCTTGCAGGTGGAGCTCTCCCTTGGCGCCAAACCTACATCCTCGGTGGAGTGATGGGTCTCACTTTGGTCCTTCTTCGTCTAGGGCTTTTGCCATGGACTTTGCGAGGGCATGGCAATAGGCGGCACCTTAAAAATCATAATCTCCGGGGTCTCTGGCAGCTTATCGCCATTCCTTCGGTAGTAAAGAGGTTTGTCTTTTGTATCTTACTAGGTATGCCCATTTGGTTTGTGATTGGTGTCGTGACACCCTTTACCCCTGAGCTTGCCCAGTCTTTGGGGATTAACGAAACAGTCACCGCGGGGGTCGGAATTTTTTATTGTTCCATAGGTGTCGCTCTTGGAGATGTTGCGAGCGGTCTTCTTAGCCAATGGCTGCGCTCCCGCAAAAAAGTGGTTTTTTGTTTTCTTGGTTTATTAGGGGCGAGCTTTATCACGATTGCAAGTCAAGTCCTCTCGTCCGCGAGAGGACTCTATGGGATTTGTTTTGTTCTGGGGTTGGGAGCGGGCTATTGGGCGATCCTTGTCACCATGTCTGCTGAGCAGTTTGGCCGTGATGTCCGTACTACTGTGGCCACAACAGTTCCCAATTTTGTGAGGGCCTCGGTGATACCCATGTCGCTTTTGACCGCCCAAACGGTAAGCTATTGGGGGCTTATGCCATCCATGATGACCATGGGGGGGATTGCACTGCTATTAGCCACTGGTGCACTTTGGAGTCTGGTGGAAACCTATGGCCGTGATTTGGATTTTTGTGAATCAGACCCTGTCCGATAATTCTCTTAGGAGTTTTTTCACTTTAATCGGGATAAATGGGCTTTTTTCGAGTCAATGCAGCTTCCACTGAAGTTTTCAGATCGATAGACATCAGCATACCCGCATTCCATGTGGCGACATATTCGAGCCCCTCACGGACCCCATGATCTCGACTAAAGTTAAGGATCTGTTTAGTGCCGCGAACTGCTAGTGGGGCTTTTTCGGCGATCAAAGCTGCCTGTTCCCTTGCTAAAGCGAGCAGACTTTGGTGGTCAGCACTCAATTCGTTGAGCAGTCCAGCATCCAAGGCGGCCTGGGCTGTGTACACTTTGCCCGTAAGGGCCCATTCTCTGGCGCGGCCTTCGCCAATGATTCGCGGCAACCGCTGCAGGGTCCCAATATCGGCCACTATACCAAGATCCACTTCTTTGACAGCAAAAGTGGCATCCGTGCTCCCATAGCGCCAATCACAGGCGGTGATAAGGTCAATCCCGCCTCCAAAACACACACCTTGGATGGCTGCGATCACCGGTTTACGGCAGGTCTCGATCATCGTAAAGCTATCTTGAAGGGAACGAATAAGTCCGAATAGATACTCTTGGCGTCGACCCTCAGCTAAAGATTCGATGCGATGGGTGATGCTTTGGATCAATTCAAAATCAATCCCGCTGCAAAAACGGCTCCCCTCGCTGCGCAAAACTACGGCCCGAACGTCGGGAGTTTCGTCAGCCCAGCGAAAAGCGGCCCCTATCTCAAACCACAATTTTTCGTTTAGAGCGTTAGCTTTTTCCGGACGATTGAGGCTGACTTCAGCCACTTTTTGGGAGTGTGTGATCTTTAAGAATTCAAAATCGGGCATAAAACACCTCGTAGGGACGTTACAGTTAAAAATCGACTCCGTCCATTAAAACCAAATTTGCTTTCTTTGGCAAGGTGAGAACGCTCACGATATTTTTTTTTAAAACCATCCAATTGGGTTTTTGGCTGACCTAAGTGTCGACAGACTTTTTGTCTTATCTATAGGCACTTGATTTGAAGTGGGAGATTTTTCTCTTGTAATCATCTTAAGATGAGTCGTGGCATCAATATTGCTCAGTCTCTATTCCTATGATGAGTTTGTCACTTAATTCTACCCCCGGACCTTACAACTAAACAGAGGATCCAAAGAAGTGAAAGTCAGTCCTTTATATAAATTATTTTACATGAGGCAGTTTTTTTTATTTAGCTTTTTGGTGGGATGTCACCTAAATGTGCCGCCACCCCAAGACAGCGAAACGCTCATGCTAAAGCCCCAACCAGCCACGATGGCGCAGCTTAGGCGTAGGTGTCTGATGTCAGCGGCACAGCGACCTCCAGCATGCAGCAGCATCACTACCATCGATCGAGCATTAGAAAAACTTGGCATCACACCTGATATGACGACCAATCAGGAGATCATAAATGAGATTCTCGGTGAAATGAGAATGGGCAGTTTTAACCCAACAAATGAAAAAATGAAAACATTCTTAAACAAAGCTAAGACATCAGCCCAGCCTCTGGGTCCCCTTATCGATGGAGTAAGCGAGGGGTTAACGCGGCATCCTGGGATCATGGATATCTTGAAAGTGGCATTGGATCGAGATTGGCTGAAAGTCGACAAAGAAGTGGTGGCCCGGACTCTCAATCAAATGTACCTATTTGAGGCACTTACGGTCGCCATATCTAATGACCCAATTTTTTTGGGCGAAGTCCAGGACCAAATTCAGGCCGCAAGGAGCCAATTTGGCGTCGCCCAGGCAAGTACTTGGTCCACATTTTACAATGTTTGGCGGTGCAGCGGCAGCTTTTTTGATGCTATAAAAACCATATCCGTCGATCCTGCAATCACTGGCAATCGATATCTGAATGCAAATCAGGGTATTCCCCTAACGTCTGAGCAAATCAAGAGTCTAGCGAAGCAAAAAAAGTTGAGTTTTGCTGAGCAAAAAGCCCTGAAGCTGCAAACAAACCCTAAACTTGCTAACGATTTTTCAGGTCTTAATCTTAATATTTATGAGGCTGCTGCAACGGAGTATTCAAACAAGTACCAAGATAATGCCTTTGCTGGACATGTCCTTGTCGAATGGATTAAAAAAACAAAGCCTAAGTCTAGTGCGGTGTTGGGCAAGGTGTTCCGCCAGTCCTTAACTCCCGAGCAAGGTCAAAATGAACTTGAGGGATTAGGTGTAAACAAAGGTATTTATTATGCCCAATCGACTCTTAGTCAAGAATGGGTGGATCTTTACGAGGCTTGGAATATGAGTTTCGTGTTGAGCCAGCTAAACGATCTACACATTGTGCTGCCAAAACTGCTCATCCCATCCGTCCTTTCAGCTAAGAGTGGCGATTATATCTATATCCGTGTCAATGCTCTTTGGTTGGCAATCCATCAATACACAATGCGTCGTATGGATCATAAAGCCGCAGTTGTTGGTATTTCTGATCAGAGGCGCCGTGAAATTTCTACTGAGTTCGGGAAAATTAACAAAAAACTTGCCGATGACCTGGTCAAAAAGTCTAAATTAGATCTTAATGAAACCAAGAAATCCTATGAGATTTTTTTTAAAGGTCCCCTAAATCCTATGGGAAATGTGATGAGAATGATGTTGTCTTTTGGCAGCGAGCCAACCGGCCAATGACTTGGGGAGCGCTGGGCGGTGGCGATCACTGTACGATGCAAGGCAAGGACCGCAGTCCCAACACGCGCCGAAACCAGGCGACTGTAGAGAAGTCGTCTAAACTTTCAAAAGTGGAAATTTTCTGTACCGCACGTGAGTTATCCCCATTCCCTGCGGACGTGACTCCCAAAACATAAAAGCGGCCATCGCGCTCCACAAACGCTGGTCCTCCTGAGTCGCCTTTTTCGGTGTAGTAGCCGTTTTTTTCGGTCACGGTACAAAACATCCCAACCTTTCCGGTGGACGGTCCTGGTGCTGCTACTTGCACTCCCCCTAGGTCAAGACGCTGCTCATCATGGTAGCGTTGTATAGGCTCGATACAATCATCGATAGACTTCGCTTCTCCTGACCCTACACGGAGCTGTGGTGAGTGACTATCAACAAAACCACCATAGCCAGCAAAATAGAACATCCCCCGCGGTATGCCCATTCCATGGAGTTGTGACGTTGAAAGGACGACGGTTGGCAGACGTTGTGTGAATTTTGCCGCTACCTTTTCGATAAGTACTATAAGACCAAAATCAAAATTTTTTATGGAACCTGTCGACCAACTTTTTCCTGGTTTGAACTTAGGGGCGATACTCAAAGAATCAACCCCGTAATAGGTCCACGGCTCGTTGGCTGAAGACCGTAAAAGAGCCCGAATACTCTTGGATTTGATAAGGCGACCCTGGGCATCGACCAGACAATGGGCAGCTGTCAAAAGGGTCCGATGATCAACGAGGGTTCCCGTACAATGACCGGACACGCCATCCACTTTGCGCTCAAGCAGTGCCACTGACGGTGCAAAGTCCACAAAGGTGGCTGTCGCAGCTTCTCTTGGTGCATGGGAGACATTGAGAGCGGAGTATTGGCGTAGCGGGAGATTGCAGGAAGCCACAAATGCTGACATTGCAAATAATCGAAGAAAAAAATTCATAAAATCTCCTAAACTTAGGACGGCCTGCGCTCGTTTATTTTTTGGAGTCCACGTCCTTCTTTTACTTTGCCGAAAGCCCAGGATGTATCGTCATACATGGTCCCAAAGAGGCGATCCAACCAAGGAGAAGATTGGGCATAGTTTCCCTTATACCTTGCATGGTGGAGGGCATGGTAGGTTGGAGAATTAAAAATAAAGGATTTCCATGTGGACATATAGTCTTTGTGATAGAGGTCCACATTCATATGATCTAAAAAATTATTGAGATCTTTAAACAACAAGAACACCGTAAAAAAGGGAAGGGATAACCAGGGCAAATAGAGTGAGAATATAACGAGTGGAATTCCATTACCCACGAAAATAATCAACGTTTCGATCACCCCAAAAGCTGCTCCCGTCAAAGGTCTTGTGACCTGTCCAGCATGGTGAGGGCGGTGTATCCAGTATAAATGTTTGGTATGGAGACAGCGATGGGCAAGGTAAAACCAGACCTCAGTCCAAAGATAGGTGACAACCCCCACAACCAAGGTTTTAATCAGATGAAAATCATGAAAGACTATCATCTCAAAATCGATCAAAGTAGCAAAACAAGCAGCCCGGACGAGGACTGAAATAAAGGCTCGCCTCGCTTCTTCTTTTGCTTCTGGCAAAAAACCCTCACCGTTTCGGTAGATCTGAAACTCCAGAGATGTTTTATTGTTTAGTATTCTTTTTGTCACCACAACCGCTAGTAAAAATCCAGCTAGACATAAAGCTCCAACCCACCCAAAAGATAATAACCAGGAGCCTAAACTAAATGCGGACAAATTCATATTATTTTCCTAGAAAAACAGCCAATCGTTACAACCTACAGCAGCGGCTTCAAACCGAGAGTCTCAGCCCTGATTCTTGGATCAAGAAATCAAAACAGGGACTCGAAGATGGGTTATCAAAAATCATTCCATCTATTAAAAGGTCTATCATACTGACTTTATCCTATGGATCTGTGTTAGGAATTGCCCAGCATGTCAACTTTATGGACACCAAGGAGAATTGCTTGACAGGAATCAAAATCATAGATACATATAAAATATTGTTTATCAATGTTTTCATTGATAACCATCACCCTAACACTATTGTCAAAATAAGGACATCGGTCCATGCTGATCCCGAGGACTTCAAAGGTTAAGATTATGGGGTTTCTATGTTGGGTTCCTCTAGTTGGATGCGGACCTAACAAAGCGCAGCCAGGAGCCACCCGCACACTCATCCATGGCGGACCTGCAAATGATTTCACGGATCCTTCACCGAAAGGTATGACGAAAAGTGCAGTCGATTTGTTGATTAAGCAAAGAGAAGAAGCAACCTTAGCAAGGCTGCAAAACGGAGATCACAAAAACAAACCAATCATTGAGCTAATACAACGTTCCCGAGTGGGGAAGGCGACTGAAGCAGATTTTAACCAGCTCTTTTCTTCCGCTGCAATCGCAGTGGCCACCCATCCCACCGAAATCCTGAAGAATTCCTACTATCTGGAGTATAAGCGAATCTGGTACCTAGCCGATGATGCCTATAAGGCTATTCGTTCAAAAAAATTTCAGCCAGAGTTAAAACTGATTCCTTACCTTAGGAGTGTCGTCAGTCAAGACCAAGCTGCTCTTTTACACTGGATTTTTTCGGCGGAACTCAAACGGGAAAGTATGGACCCTAGGGCTCTCGGGGCTGAATGTAGCGAGATGTTAAAGTTGACTACCATTGTCCAAGAGCTTAAAACCCTTGTTGAGACAAAATCTCACTAAACCAATAGAGGGAGCTAAAAAAGCCAGGACAGGACATATGGTCGTAGGGCTGGCTAGGGTCAGGGCTTTCGATCAACACAGTCTCAACCGGCGCGTCGGGACTGATGGCCTTAAAGCTATCATAAGCCGCCTGGGTGGCCTCAACCGGTACAGCGGTATCATCGATGCAGTGGTAGAGCTTGGTCGGTGTGGATGGTGACCAGCCTTTGTTGGTGAGACTCTGCTCGCTCAGCCACTGACGCAGGGTTTTTCCGTCGCGGGAGGCGGGTTTATCACTGATCACGTCGGTGACAAAATCGGCCTTAAAGAGGCGAGTTGTCTCCCAGGGAAGGATCGAGAAAAGCTCTTTGGTCCGGTAAGATCCACTGAAAAGTTCATAGGCCCACGGAACATCGATATTGAGCATTTGGGTAATGTCCCAGTGATCTGCACCAAACCAGTGGTTGTAGGAAAGGAGCACAAAGGGAAGATTGACGGGGTTGACTGTAGGGCGAGAGCCTAGAACTCTGCTTGTGACCACGAGGTCGTAGGGTCCCGCTCCCGGGGCAGAAGCCACAGCCTTAAACTCGCTGGTTGGATCGGTTTCAATCGCTTTTTGTAGAACCATGGTTCCATAGCCACCTTCTGAATAGCCTCGCAGAAAAAGCGGCCCTAAATTTATATTGTTTTCCTGAGCAAAGCTGCGTGCTGCCCGGAGCATATCGATACCACTATGGACATAGGACTGGGCGATTATATAGGGGTGGAAGACATCGCTGGCTTCACCAAATCCAATATAGTCCTGTACCACTGTTAAAAAGCCCTGGGAACCCTCAAGGAGCCCTTCTCCTAAGCCCACTGAAGGGGCTTCAACCTTGCCGGTGATGGTTCCGTGCTGGAGGCTTATCCAGGGGTAGACTAGAAACTCCCCATCGGGAATGACGACAATCCCTGAGGCTTGGTGTGGGACCGGGGGAACCGTAGGGAGTTCTGTCTGATAGACGAGTTTATAGACGGTCACACCTGCCTTGGCGCTGATGCCCACATCCTTAAATTTTTCGTCTAAGGCCGCCTTGGAAAAAGCTCCCACGGGAGTTGCTGATAGCAAAGTCCCCCGGCGAGATGGGACTGGGTTTGAAAGATCGCTTGAAGATGAGAAGGCTAAATGTTGCGGTGTCAGAGAGGCATTCTGCTGACAAGACGACAAAAGACCCAGAAATCCGCAGGTAAAAACACGTTTTAAAAGCCCCATAGTAGATTCCTCGTTTGGTTTTAAAGATGGTGAGCTGTCTTTTTGACTGATGGATCACAAAGATTATCGCATGTTTTACGGTCTAAAACCCAAAGATACGGCTTCGAAGCGCTCAATAGAATGAATTTGTACGGGAAAAAATGATTTAGACGCTTTGAAAACTCTATCTCGACAAGCTTATTTAGGTAAAAACTGCACCTTTGATATTTGGTGACCATTCGCAATCCCCCGTGCCTCCTTGCTTTTCACCCCGGGATATGAGAAATTTAGTTTCTGAAAAAATCTTTTTCTACGGAGCTGAACCCATGATTCACATCGATCGATTTGCTTTATGGGCTTTTTTGGCGGCTCTTTTTATAAATCTTTCCAATTGCAAAACAGTCCAGCGTCAACCTGAATCTGGCGTTAAATCCGAAGAAACCAGCGTCGAAGTCGATGACCTAGAGCAATATGACTTATCGGATGAACTTTCGAAATTAAAGGGAATAGAACCTTTATTGATCAAAGGTGCCAAAGAGTCTCAAGGTGGTTTAGGCCAAGTCCTCCTTGTCAGTGGTGAAAAGCAGATGCACTCTTTTCCGGTAAATGTGCCCTATGATTTAACGGAAGCGGCAAAACTCGAGCTCCAATTGCGTCTTGCATGCCCCGCTCAGGGTCAATGCGAGGCATGGGATCGATTAGGCTCAATTGTGGTCGTGCATGATTATGCGGGTGGAAAAAAAAGCTCGGTAGAAATCCTACGATTTATGACGCCCTATCGTGAAGGAGCCACCTGGAGCATTGATGTCACCGATTATGCTTCGATTTTAAGTGGTTCCTATACCATGCGAACCTACATAGAAAGTTGGTCTAGCATGAAGGGAGAAATACCTAAAGGATGGGAAATGACCGTTGCCTTAAAAGTCAGCGGAAAAAATAACTCTGCCATACGCCCCAAGGTGGTATGGCCAATCATGACCTACGCAGCGGTGCCCTACGGTGATCCCAAGGTGCCCACTTTACGTTATGGCAACCAAGCTCCCGGATTAAAAGGCCTCTACAAAAAGGGAGTCCTGCGGAGCATAATCACAGGTCATGGCCAAGCTAATAGGGATAACTGCGCCGAGTTTTGTAACAAGAAACACACCCTAAAAGTAGGTGGACAGTCTTACTTTCCTGTTATTTGGCGTGATGACTGTCATACATCAGTCAGCCCAACCCAAGCCGGCAACTATAGGAGTCCTCGAGCTGGTTGGTGTCCAGGTGACTATGTGCGATCTCAGGCTTTTGATGTCACCAACGCCTTGACCAATTCCACAAATCCCACAGCCTATTTTCCAGAGCCCTATACCAACTCATGCCGACCAGGAGCCCAACCTTGCACAGGGTGTATGTATGAGAATACTTGCGAATATAATCAAGGGACTCATACCCCACCCTTTTGGCTAGTTACCGCCAATTTAGTGCTCTATCGCTAGTGGTCAACGGATATCATTTAGGTAAAAACTGCACCTTGCGTAGGTAGACGGTCTTCCCATTTTGAGTCATGCCAAAAAGGGCAAAGCTTTGGCCCGCTTTAATGAGAAGGGGAGTTGATGAGCCAAAAAACTGTCGATCACCGCTGGTTTTGCTCAAAGTTAATACGGATCGATCATCGCTACAGCCAAGCCCTCCGGGGATCGAAACAGGGCACACTTCAATAGAAACCAAGTCTTTACTGCTAGCAACGCTTAGACTGTAAAGGTCCGGTTGGTCCAAAGCTTTGACCGCAATTTTGAGATCCCGACTGAGACTCTGGCGGAGTTTTGTGGTCTGAGTTTTGGCACTTTGCTCGCTTGCTGTGAGTCCAGCATAATGGGCTAAGAAACTCAGACCTAGGTGGGTCATACGCTCTGTAAGCTTAAGATTGTTGATTTGGGTACTGGTATCCTGGATGGTGTGGAGGCTCCGATTGTAAGCGACGGGGTTTTCAAATGGAAAAACCGCAGGGTATCCGGCTGTGGTCCAGGATTTATGGTCTGATGTTCCGGCAGACAGACTGGCCTCCTCAAAATCTCCGCTAAAATACGTATGGAGCAGATCCCGGGTGCCTTTTCTGAGGGAATCAGAAGTATCGTTTTTTACAAGGTAGACTTTTTGTCCAGGATTTTGGCTCCATGCATTCATATCAAACTGCATCATACCGACAATTTTACGCCCATTTTTGGCGTAATTTTGGGCTAGGGAAGCACTGCCAAAAAGTCCGACTTCTTCGGCGCCATAGGCGTGGATCTCAACGCGACGATGAAACTTAAAATTGTTTTTCGCGATCACACGAAGAATCTCCTTAATCGTTGCGATCCCGCTGGCATCGTCATCTGCTCCTGGAGCGAGCGACGTAGGTCCACTGCTATTGATGCTGTCTAAGTGGGCCCCCAAGATCACCGTAAGATCGTCCTCACTTTGTCCAGGGATGGTGGCGACCACGGATTTTTGAGGGGTATCGGCCACCGTAATGGATTGGAGTTCCACCTTTAAGCCTGGTAGGTTTCCACCAACCGACTTGAGATCGTCAGCAACGATTTGGGGAACCGTCACGCCCACGCTGCTGGTATGAAACCGGGTTCCGAGTTTTTCAAGGGATGTAATCGTTGATTCTAATTCGGGGAGGGATGAATCGGCAAAGGACTGGGTGATTTCTGGTAGGGGAAGCAGTTCGCTATAGTAGGGTCCGGTAAATTTGGTCGCAACTTTTGTCATGGAAAGACTCACAAGCTCCAAGGCTCCGCAAACTGGGTGGGATTCACTATGGGCCGCCGCGGCAAGTCCATGGAGAGCGCCAGGTTCCTCTAAACCGACGAGAGCAAAACCTCTTTCGGAATCTGCTGGCTGCCATACCAACATTGTCGTCCCATCAACCCTTAAGCGCTCTTCGAGGGGACCACCGGTTCTATAACTTACCATAACCAAATATTTAGATTTTAAACTGTTTTCATGTCCATTCCAAACAACTAAACTTTTATTTGATTGCTCCCAAATAATGCGATCGCCCTCCTTAAGGAGTTCATTTTTTTGATTTACCAATCCTAAGGCGTCTTTAAATCGCGGATGAATCACCACCTCAGGTCTTCCTGAAGAACAAGCGGTTATAATAGCCCCCGTCAGGAACTGGATACACCCGAGACGGATAATGAATCGATTCATAGAGGGAAACCTTTAGTGATTTTGAAAAAACATACCCATCTTGGAGAACTACTCTTCTAATATCTTAAAAGCCGACCCATTCCAGTCCTGAAGACCATCCCAATCCCCAGGCGGCTCGACGGGTGTACCTTCAGACACCGTAGGCTGAGGATTAGTTTTTGATTTCTTTTGGTCGCTTCCGCAAAAACACAGCAAAAGCATCAGACCCAGATAGACAATCCCCCAAGATCGAGGAAATCTCTGACATTGCACATCATTATTCTTTAAACTCAACTTACACCTTCTTCCTGCCGATTCTAGAAGAGATCTTAGCTTATTTACTATGAGGGCCGATCTCTTGCTTCAAAACCAACGAACCCAAATTAAATATTTTTTGCTGCTTCTCATTATAACCCAATTAGTGAGTTGTAACGACACAAGCACATCCTTTAGTGAAAAGCTGGAAATAGCCATGAGCGCTGCCTTTTCTGCACCAGCCGACGCCCGTGGGACTACGGATCCCAAATCTCTAACTTTTACACTCACTGGAATCACTCTTACCCTGAGCGACCAAACTGCCCTTAATCTCTACCAAGACCAAGATCCAAAGGAATTCCGCATTGTCGCCCGGTCTCAGCTTATTCTTGAGGCTGATCTTAGCAAATATGTTAGCAAAGAAATCTCCGAAATCGCCATTTCGTTTTCGAAAAATATCAAAGGATCTGGAAAATACTCAAGTGAACTCACAACCTCTCTCAGTGATGCTACAGCTCGCTACTCAGTACCCTTTAAAATACAAACAGCAAAAACGGTACGCCTCGAAATCCAGACCCAATGGAAAAATACCATTAGCACGGATACGACCACAGATCCCCCTACGGAAACCCTCAGCGCACCTGGCATGATCTTAGATCTAAAAAATAGCGACTCGACTTAGAATTCATTGCTTTCCTTAGCAACTCTGGATACTTTTATTCTTTCCCAAAGGAGACCTGAAGTGGCCCAACAAAGTTCAAATCCAAAAAACATATTCCAAAGGTTCTTTAGTAGAGTCTACAGCATTATTCGTGGTTATTTTGCGATATTAGGTCTTGTGGTTACGGTCGCTGGAGTCGGCTGGACCTACGCTGCCTTTAAGATCCTTCACTCTATGGATTCAAAAGACTCTGATGAGTCGGATAGTTGGCAATTTGGAAAAGATAGTGTTCGCTTAAAGCTTGTTTTCAAAGGCCGGATCTCCAGCAGGTCCCCCACTTTTGGCAATCTCTTTATGTCAAGCCTCGGCCAACCCGATGGGACCATCTACCTTCCGGATTTAAGAAACACCCTGCTCAAAGCCAAGGCAGATCCAAAGATCACGGCTTTAAACATCGTGATCCAAGACCTGGTGGGCTCCTCTGCAGATCTTGTCGAGTTACGACGGATCTTGAGCGAGTTTCGCAACCAAGGCAAACGCATTCACTGTGTCCTTAACGAACCTAGCAACTGGAATTACTATATTGCCTCCGTAAGCAACTACATCACCATGAATCCCGCAAGCAGCCTAGAACTCTCAGGCCCGGCTTTTACCCTTGTTTATTTTGCCGAAGGCCTTAAAAAGTTAGGGATTCAAATGGAAGTGGTTAAAGCTGGCAAGTATAAGTCGGCCTTTGAATCCATGACAGCAAACGAACCGTCGGAAGCTACAAAAGAGCAATATGAGTCTATGCGGCAAAGAATCCTCGATCATTTGGTCCAACACATCGCTGAAAGCCGCCAAAAATCTCCTGAAATCGTCCAAACTTGGTTTAAAAGATCCATTTTTACAGGTGAAGAAGCGCTGCAGCAGGGGATTATCGACCGCTTAGGTTACGAAGACGAAGCAAATCCAGAGCCCTTTTCAAAGGGCCAAAAGGTCATGGCTTCAGAGGATGAAGCTAAACAGCCCCATAAGCCTACAACCGGCACTTCTAAGTCTGACCCTGGTGCTGGAGATCCTGATAATGCTGAGTCAAAAGCAAAATGGATCACAATCAGTCGCTATGAGGCTGGCAGCACCAAAAGCTCACTCAAGCTTACAAGTCCAACCGAATCTGAAGTGGGTTTGGCTCTGATCGAGGCTCAGGGTGAGATTACCATGAGCCACGAGGAAAGCCTTTTTGGAGACGAATCTGGAATCAGCCCCGAACCGCTGATCAAGCGGCTTCGTTGGGCAGCTCAAACCCCCGAAGTCAAAGCAGTGATCTTTAAAATCAACAGCCCCGGAGGCTCTGCGGTCGCCTCAGATATTATTTGGAACGAAGTGAGACACCTTGCATCTCAAAAACCGGTGGTTGTCTATATGGGTGCTGTTGCCGCCTCAGGAGGATACTATATTGCGGCTCCAGCGACTTTTATCGTTGCCGAGCCCACGACCATCACAGGCTCGATTGGTGTGATCGGAATGCTGCCTAAAGTCAAAGAATCCCGAGAAAAATACGGAGTCAGCTTTCATATTATTTCAGGTAGCGACCGCAAGACCCTTATGAATCCTGGAGTTAGCATCTCTGAAGAAGATCATAAGATCCTCGACGCCACCATTGAATCAACCTACCAAATCTTTCTAAGCAAAGTCGCGGCTGGTCGAAAACTCCCGATCGAGCAGGTGGCTGATCTGGCCCAAGGTCGGGTGTATACGGGGATGGAGGCGCGGGAGATTGGACTCGTGGATGATCTAGGTGGGTACCAATCAGCGGTAAGGCAGGCAAAAATCCTAGGAGGGCTCGATCCTGAGAGACTGTATCCCTTACATCGGTACTCCAACGACGAGTTGGATCTCAAAAGCTGTTTCGCAAATCCACTGCGTTGCTTAAATTCAGGGGGTGACAGTCGCTTTTCCTCCCAGCTCGCAGAGGTGTTACCGCTATTTGGGATGGGTATTGGTAAGACGGTTTTTGAGAGTTTAGGACTTAGCCCCTCCCACCTCAGACTTCAAAATCCTGTAAACTTGAGTCTTCTAGGCCAGCAGCTCTCCCAATGGCTTGAGACGCACCCCAAAAGCCCTCGGGCTCTCGCACTTTGGCCAGACCGCATCGATATCCACTAAGATGTAAAAATTAAGCGGATTTAAAGATTTGCTCTAAGGTTAGGTCCGTCAACTTTTTAATACCTGCCAGCAGCCACCAAAGGGCCCCCATCGTACAGATCATGCTTGGGACGACGATCACTGGATAACTAAGTGCCGTCATCTTGCCTAATTCTTGGTTAAACTCCGGTGTCCCCGAGGGACTCTTTAAAATCACGATAGCCAAAACAAAATTTAGCACGGCACTTAGCAAAAAAGATCCGGCCAGCATAAACGTGGTCGCGAGGAGGAGTTTATCAAAACCCTGCTCGTTTGATTTCTTAACCAGGGCTTCGTGGACCAAATCGACATTGATCACCTTATCATTGTACAAAAAGGTTTTGACCAGGGGTTTTTCTGATTTTATAGATCCTAATAGGAGGATCGCTATGATGCTAGGCACTGCTGCTTCTTTCACGGCAAACCAAATCCCGCTGAGTTCCATAAGTCCAAAACTACCGGTTAAGGCTGTGCTTAAAAAACCTAGGGCGGAGATAAAGCTGGCTTTTTTATATTTGATGGCCTCATAAACGCCAAAACCCAGGGGAAAGGCAATAGCTAATAACAGGGCATAAACCGGTCCTAAACGACTATGATCGCTGAGCTGTCCGAGGACCAGAGATGGTATCACAAAGCTGAACAGGATATTTGCAAGTGGATTGTCCTTGTCTGCAGTCGCCTTTGTCGCCAGCTTGCCTACAGCTTCATCACCCATAAAAAGTCTTCCTCTCTCTCGAAATTAAAATTCACAAGTCCTTAAGGACCAGGTAACATTTTGGAGCGAACACCTTTAGAAACCTATCTTAAGGGTTATGATAACCCAAATCACCACAATGAAGGATCCTTATGCCAACGAAAAAACCTGATCTTACAGTCGTCAAAAAGCGCAGTGGACGGTATACGGTCCGAAAAAGGGGTGGAGAACTGGTCCATGGCGCCGATAAAGTCGCCTTTCTTGTGGCCCAGGGGCTTATCACTCTACCAAAGCCCAAAGCTAAAGAATAACCGCAATGCCAACACTCTGCCTCGGTTCCAACTAACTTGCCGATTCATGGGTTCCCCCACGGGGGATCCAAGACTTATGAAGCTGTGGAATATCCTCAAGTAGCTTTCGCGTCACAATATCCTTTGGATGGAGCATCACATCATCGGGAGTTCCCTGCTCGATAAGCTTCCCATGATGCATGATATAAATGGAGTCAGAAATATAGTAGGCCAGGCCAATATCGTGGGTGATAAATACGATGGTCATATTGAGTTCTTGCTTTAACTTTAACAAGTAGTCCAAAATACTAGAGCGGCTGCTAGCGTCGACCATCGATGTTGGTTCATCAGCAATCAAAACCTTGGGTCTTAAGATAAACACCCGGGCTAAAAGCATCCGTTGCATCTGTCCACCGGAGAGTTCGAAAGGATACTTGCCTTCAATTTCGTTTGGCTTAATATTCACCGCAAGGAGAGCTTCGTCGACCCTTTGCTCCATCTCCCGATCAGAAACTTGCGTTTCTAAAAGATGGAAAGAGGATTTAAGTTGGGACCGAATCGTATAGAACTGATTAAATGCCGAAAACGGATCCTGGAAGACGGTCTGGACCTGACGCCAGTAAGACAGGTAATCCCGGTCTTTGAGGAGTGACTTGCCTCGAAACAGCAAGTCCCCTGACGTGGGTTTTTCCAGTCTAAGGAGGAGTTTCGCCAGCACTGTTTTGCCGCACCCTGACTCTCCGACGATGGAGACCACCTCCTGTTCATGGATTTTAAAGGATACTTCATCCACCGCTTTTAGTTTGTGGATGCCATTGCCAAAGGTCTTACTTAAAGCCTTGGCTTCAAAAATCACTGGAGTCCCATTAGGCATAAGCACACCTCACCTGACGCCCAGCCACAGGCCGCAGCGGTGGAAAAATACTTTTGCAATTAGGTCTTGCCGACGGGCATCGCTCTGCGAAGCGACAGCCTTGGATTTCGTTTTTAAGATTGGGCGGAGCACCCTCTAGATAGACAGGCTTGCGATGCCGCTGTCCGACTTCTGCCGACAACATCGCCCCCATCAAGGCTTTTGTATAGGGGTGGCATGATTCGAAAACCACCTGTTGGGTCGTTCCTACTTCCACAAACTGTCCTGCATACATGATCGCAATATGGCTCGCCACATGGCGGAGCAGCGGCAGTTCATGGGTGATAAAAATCATGCTACCGATAATCTCTGCTTCCATAAGATCAAACAGCAATTTGATAACAGCCTTTTGGGTAGAGACATCGAGAGCAGAAGTGGGTTCGTCGGCAATCACTACCCTCGGGTTAAGCAGCGTTGAGATCCCAATCACCACACGTTGTTTAGTTCCTGCGGGCAACTCTACGGGAAAGGCTTCTAAGACCTTATCTGCCTGGAGTCCGATCTTAAAAAACCTTTCCCTTAGCCTTTCGGCGATTTCTTTTTTATCGGCATTTTCCCCATGGCTGACCATCATATCCATAGCTAGGTCTTTGATGCGTCGGGTTGGATTGAGGGAATTAAGGGCTCCTTGGGGAATCATGCAGATTTTTCGGCCCAGGATCTTAAAGCGATTTTCTTCGATCGTCATGCCGACAAGATTTTCTCCGTCAATCGCAACTTCACCCTCACCATGAAAGAGTGGGGGAATCGTCAGACCCATGCACCCGTTCACCAAGGTGCTCTTACCACAGCCAGACTCCCCGGCGATCCCTAGAATCTGACCCTGATTAAGGTCAAAGGAGACCCCATCCACAGCCTTCACCTTTTCATTAAATCGAGTGAGATAATAGAGGCTTAAGTTGTTAACGCGGAGGATTGGCTCGGTCATAGTTGTTATTTCCTGAGGCGAGGATTAAACACGCTCTCCATCGAGGTGTTGATCACATAAAGAGCAAAGACCATCACCGTGATAAGAACCATGGCTGGAACAAAAGCCCACCAGGCACCATCGATGAGGGCTTCACTCTTTTTGGATTCATAAAGGATTTTTCCTAAGGAGACCGTGTCGTAGGGCCCAAGACCAAGCATGCTAATACTCGCTTCAGCGAGAATCCCCGACGCTGTTTGAAGTATAAAAACCATAAATACATAGGAGAGGAGGTAGGGCAGGATATGCTTCATCACAATCGTAAAGGTACCAAATCCATTGATCCGGGCAAGGTTGACGTGATCTCGGCTCCTAAGGCTCGCCGACTGGGCGCGGACGGCTCGGGCTGTCCATGTCCAGGTCGTGCAGCCGATGATGACTGATATCAGGGTTAAACTTCGGCCATCCTTGATACTCGCCGACAATAAGATCAACACGATTAAATTTGGAATCACCAGAAAAATATTGGTGGCTGATGTCAAGAGATCATCCACCAATCCCCCTTTATAGCCGCCGTAAACACCGATTAAGGTTCCCAGCGTGGTGGCAATGATCCCGGCTAAAAATCCCGCATAAAGGGATGACTTGAGACCAGCAACCAAGATGGCAAACATATCTAGACCCATCTGGTCAGTGCCAAGAAAAAACTGGCTTGATGGGGGTTGAAAAGGCGGGCCGACGCGGTTGATGGTATCCAGGTTCATAAACAATGGGGGAAAGATAGCCAAGGCTAGGGTTCCGATAAAGAGGCCCATTCCCAATATAAAGGCTGGATTCTTAAGCAGGCTGATCAGCATTCTCACATTAAGCTCCTTTTCCTGAAGTCTGCTGAACTTTGATCCTAGGATCAAGAAATCCAATCAGGATATCAACGCTAAAATTGGCGACCAGCACACAAACCGTAATCAACAGGGTACAACCTTGGATCACCGGATAATCGCTACTTTGGATCGCCGTAAGCATTGCCATGCCGATCCCTGGATAGCTAAAGATCATCTCGGTAAGAAGCGCTCCCCCGACCATGGTCCCTAAAGCTAAAGCTAGTCCCGTAAGCTGGGGCAGCATCGCGTTGCGAAACATATACATCAGGATTTTTGACTCTTTAATCCCAAGTTGTTTAGCATATTTGACATAGTCTGTCCCGAGCTCATAAATGCACATAGAGCGCATCCCTATGGCCTGACCTCCAAGGACGATGAGAAAAATCGACATAAACGGCAAAAAATAGTAGTAACTTGCACTCACTACGAAATTCCATGAGAGAGTTGGCATCAGCCCGTCATCATAGCCTCCCATGGCAGGGAACCAGCGCAGGGTGATGCCAAAAATATAGATTAGAATGATTCCAAAACAAAAGGGCGGGATGGCGCTGATTAAAAGGGATAGCGGGTAAAACACCCGGTCAAAGACCCCGCGCTTATAGGCTGCGAGAGCCCCAAGGAGATTGCCCACAATCCACCCGATCATGACCGTCGGTACTTGGAGCGCGAGGGTCCAAGGAATCGCAGTGGCGATAATTTCAGAAACCTTTTTTGGGTGCTGAATGATCGAACTCCCTAGATCTCCCCGTGCACTCATCAAAAGATAGTTAAAAAACTGTGACAACAAAGACGCTTTAAGAGGTTTGCCCTCTTGATCTCGGAGGATAGAACCATCGTCGGCTAGTTTGGCTAAGCCAAATTCTTTAAGATAAGTCTCCTCTTTATTCCTCGCCGCGGCAGAGTCCATGGTGCTCGAAGCCTTGCTCATCAATATATCGACCGGACTCGATGGTCCCATCCTCGGCAAAAAGAAATTTATGGTGATCGCCACCACAAACGTTAGAAAATACCAACCCAGCCGATTTAAACCGTGGTGAAGCCTAGGATATCGATGCAACATGGGGCCCTCACTGGTAAACATTTAGCATATATTCAGCAAACATTGAGTGATCAAAACATTATTTGGCGGAGAGTTTGAGGCGCCAAAGGGTTTTGGTGCCCCCCCGATATCCTGGTATAAAAGCCGGAGCATAAGGGTTTTCTCCGTTAGGAAACTGCGTCCAAACAGCCGTGCTATATTGATAAAACTGCTCAGGTCGATAGACTAGAGGAAGGGTCGGTTGTTGTTCCATAAAGAGTTTGTTTAATTCTCGGTAAGCTGTAACACGCTGGGCTTCGTCGGTTAGTTTTGGAATTTCCACCAAGAGTTCGTCAAACCGTTTGACATAGTTAGGATCCTTGGGATCATTAAACCGACCGTAGTTGCGCCACATCTTTTGGCCGATAGGAGCGATCCCCTGATTGCCCAACATAAACTCAAACCGGTCCCAGGGCTGGGCAGGTGATGTCTCCGAAGCGGGGGTCCACATCAGCAGGTCGAATTCTCCCTTAGGCTGGATGGACCAAAAAAGATTGGCATCCACAAATCTCTCCCTAGCATCGATACCCACGTCCCTAAAGCTTTTGACGACGACTTTAACGATCGATTCCCAGTCGGTCCAACCTGCGGGAGATGTAATCTCAAGGGTTGGCATTTTGTTGCCATTCTTATCCCTGGTCTCGACCAGTCCGCCCTTTGCATCAAAAACCCCCTGATAACCAGCGGCTTTCAGGAGATCCTTAGCCTTTGTTGGATCGTAGACCGATGCTCCTACCTGGGCTGCATCTTCGGCAGAATAATACTTGGACTCAACGCCCGAAGGCATAATAGCGCCAGACTTTAGATCTTGGCTGTATCCCGAGACCGCAAGCTCACGAATATCTGCATAGTTGATGGCATGGGCCATGGCACGGCGGAACTTTACGTCTCCCAGCGAAGGCTTCTTTACGTTGATAAACAACATAGGAATCGAAGAACCTTCGTAATAGGGCGGCTTTTTTAGCCAAGGAAATACATTTTCTTTTTCTTTAAGCCAGATCCTCGGGATAAACGCCGAGGCGATATCAAGCCGGCCTTGCTGAAGAGCCACGCTGTATTGATCGTTGCTGTTGTACATCTGGTGGACTACATACTTGGGGACTGGCTTAGTGTCCTGATAGAGGACTTTGTTTCCCCAATATCCATCGTGCCGTTCCGTTACGATTTTTTCAGCACTGTAAGAATGGAGTTTATAGGGTCCAGAGCCCACTGGATTATTGTCCATTTTAAGGGATACCAGCTTTTGAAAGTCTCCTCCTGCGGCGTTAAAAGCTGCCCCAAAAACATGTCGTGGCAAAATAAGGTCTTGTTGAATCGAGGTGAGAATCCGCAGCGCGTTTTTGTTGGTTTGTTTGAAAACAAACATGACCTTAAGTGGATAAGGGGCTACAATACTTGCCTCTGGGGGCTCAGGAGCTTGGCCCGTAGCATCGACTACTTTCACATCATCCAAATAGTCCCAAACAGCTGAAATCGGTGCGCTTTTGTTGGTGCGCCCAATATCATAGGTGTACTTGACGTCCCATGCGGTCACGGGTCTGCCGTCGTTCCATGTGGCTGTTTCTTGAAGAGTGACCTCAATACCATCTTCGGTCAGTTGGTAAGACTTTGCCAAAAGCGGTTCTAGTTTACCGGTGAAGGTGTCGAATTCAAAAAGGGTTTCATAGATAAGCTTATTGGGAGTTCTACAAGGCCAGGCAGCGGCCGAATCATTGAGGGGATTAAAACTGGTTGGTTCGCCCCACTGAATTCCACCAATGTAAAGGCTCTCCTGCCTAGGTAGTTCCTTAGTCTGCGAAGAAGAAGTCGCTGAATCTGATGAGCCCTGTCCTTTTTTAATTTGGTCATTTCCCCCACAGCGACAGCCTCCGAGAGCGAGCACCAATAAAAAAACAGAAGATTGTTTAGTTAAGCATGGACTTAGATAACCCAACATGATGGACTCCCTACCTCAGAAACAGAAAAAAAAACGGATCACGAAGAGCTTTAGTTTCATATCATAAGTCCAGACTCAGGGTCACCATCAAGATCACTCTAAGCTCTCCAAAAATGAGGCCGCCCTGATCAGCGGGACCTCAGAGTTTTTTAAAAGCAAAAAAAACAGAATCTTACAAGAGAACTGCAAGGACTCCTAGACGGGAGTCTTAGCCGCGGGCTGGCGGGGTCCCCGAGATCCCCGAGAACGGGACCATCGATGGGGGGTACCAGGTGACGCTTTGCTGGCTCCACTTGTCGCCGCTCCTGTTGACCCTCGTTTTGTAGAACCCCTGCGCTGAAAGGCACGCTTTTTAGCCCATGGAGCGACTGTTGTGGCTCCCGTTTGTTCTAGCCGTGCCTCATCTGTAGCCTTAGCGATCTCCTGACCATGGAGGTCTCTCGCAAAAATCCTGGTACCCTCGATCACCAGCTGGATGGGACTGGGAGGTTTGCTGCCAACATCAAATCCCTCCACCTCATCAAGCCGCCCCTCTGGTGCTTTGAGGAGGTCGCCCATGGTTTGCCGATCAAGATACCTGCCGCCGATCTCTTTAAACACCCTAAAGCCGCAACCCGGCCTCTTGCCCAACTGGGGAGCGCATCCATAGTAGAGGGCCCTCTCTTCTAGGAAGGACTGTTTGCAGGCCGGGCAAGGCCCGAGCTGAGGTTCTTGGCTCAAGATACGGTCTAGGTCTGAATCACGACAAATATCCACTAATTCTCGCACATACTGGGTCATTTCCTGCATAAAGGACTGAGGCCGACGCTTGCCACGCTCCACCTCCGACAACTCCAACTCTAGCTTGCCCGTTAATTCCGGTGAAGTGACCCGGTGGGCATGAATTCTCTGCAAAGAGAGAATAAGATGCATTCCCTTAAAGAGAGGCCGCAGCTGGGCATCGATATAGCCCTTGATTTTTAAATTTTGAATAATATCGGCTCTGGTTGCCGCAGTTCCCAAACCTTCGGCAGACACCAATGCCTGGGCTAAAGCTTCGTCTTCCACGTGGCGGCCCGCAAACTCCATCAATCCTAAGAGCTGGGCCTCGGAAATCCTCTGGGGAGGTTTGGTTTTGTCGGTGAGGAGCGAGGCTTTTAAACACTTGACCGTAACTCCACAGACTTGGTCCTGGCGAGGATCGAGGGGAGGGAGCTGGACGGTCGAAGGCTCCCCATCGGGACCACCCGACCCTTGGGACCCATAGACCTCTAGCCATCCCGGAACTCTCAAGGTCTCCACGGGGCCAGTCCTAAACTTATGTCCCGCCACGGTGGTCGTCCGCACCACCTTATCGTAGATCGCAGGAGGGTAAAACGCCGCTATAAACCGGCGCATCACCGCATCGTAAACTTTAGCGTCATCTCCGGTCAGATTTTTTTGAACGCCAGTTGGTATGATTGCAAAATGGTCGTCAACTCCATGGTCGTCAAAAATCTTTGAAATATTTTGCGGTCCAGCGGTCAGGATCTGCTGGACAAACCCTCCGTAGGTCCCATGATTTTGGAGCTGGTTCCAGAGTTTTTCTATCAGGGGTTTATAGTCTTTGGGCAGACACTGGCTATTGGTCCGTGGATAAGTCAAGACTTTATGCTGTTCGTAACACCGCTGGGCTGCCTCTAAGGTTCGCTTGGAGTCCCAATGATAACGGGAAGCCATAGATCGTTGGAGTCCTGTTAAGTGAAAAAGCCGCGGTGCCTGGCGTAGGGACTTATCTCGTTTTTCTTCTGCTGTCCCTTGCTGGCCCTGGGTTTCCGCCACGATGCGAGCGGCGAGGTCACGATCAAAGATCCGGTCCTTATGCACTCCAGCCTCGGGAGGTTTGGCCGATTTGTTTTGTGAGGAGCTGGCATCAAACCAGGTTCCCTCATAAAGGTGAGAGGGGGCTTGGAAGGACCCTTTCACCCGATAAAAAGTCTTAGGGCGATGCTCCAGGATTTCCAATTCCCTCTTGACTAGTAACGTGAGAGTAGGTGTTTGGACTCTCCCTACAGACCAGGCGCCAGAACCGATGACCTGGCCACCATGGCGCCGCATCCGCTCGCTTGCCGCTCGCGTCCCGTTCATTCCAATCAACCAATCAGCATAGGACCGACAGCTGGCTGCGGCACCCAGACTATCAAAGTCGGTTCCGTCGCGCAGTTCCTGGAAGGCTTTTCGAATAGAGGCTTGGGTCATGGATCTTAACCAAAGCCGCCTGGTCCACTTCCGGCACCCCAGGTACTCAATGATCTCGCGAAAGATCAATTCCCCTTCCCGGGCAGCATCGCAGGCATTGATCAGATGGGTGACGTCCTTACGGGAGGCAAGCTTGCCCATCTGGGTGAGGCGAGCTTCGTGACCAGGGATCGGCTTTAGGCCAAAATGCTCCGGAATACAGGGCAACGTCTCGAAAGACCACTTACGGTAGCGAGGATCGATATCTTCGGGTTCGAGAAGCTGTAAAATATGGCCCACCGCATGGGTGCACAGGTACTCGTCGGATTCCCAAACTCCCGAAGCAATGGATTTAAACCCCCCCAAGGCTGCGGTGATATCCCTGGCGACACTTGGTTTTTCGGTGATGATAAGACCTTTTCCAGTTGCCACGGGGATTCCTCTCAAGACTCGTTTGACCACAAGCGCATTCCACCAGGAATCCCAGGGTGCTGTCCAGCGACATTTCGTGGGCGAAGGAAACTCCTTTAAATCAAAATGATGGGGGCTCGAAGGCTGCTTCCCTACAGCTCCCACCACAAAACCACTGATTGATCTCGTGGGCCATGCATATTAACGAGATGCCTTTGCATCATCGGCAGCTCGAGCTCGCTTGATGATCTCGTCGACTGTTTTCCCATCACACAAGCTTGGTGGGTATTGAGTAGAGTATTTGTTGCTGATATCCTCTGCTAATTGTTTCCACTTCGAACTACACTGGCCGGGGAGGTATTGGGGCCCTTTGGATTCCCTTGAAACCTTTGTCGCCCTTTCAATCGCCTTCAAGGCTTCGGCCTTTCCACACCGCTTAATATCACCGAAGACTGAGGGTCCCTTGGAGCTACTAGGAGCACCACTAGAGAGCGAGCAGGCCTTCTTAGCGTCAGAAGCGATGCTGACCTTAAGGGCTTCCTCAACGTATGGCGCTGAGCAATATATAGCTCGCCACCACTTTTCATAGGCGGGGGTAGTTTCAATGGAACAAGTAGGTTCGTGGTGAAATTGCACAATATTGCGAAAACCGATGCTATGAATGCTTAGGAATATGCGAGGTTCGCCGTTTTTGGTAAGTTCGACAAACCCATAGAGCATTTCTTTGTTGCCCGGCCCCCTTTTGTAAACCGGGTTATAAACACTAGATCTACGGTATTCAAAGTCGGTAAAGAGGGTACCCCAATTTTCTTTATCGAGAGGAACAGCGGTAAGTCTGATAAATTCAAATAATTTAGCGCCCCATTCGCAATCTCCCTGCCTAAAAACATCGTATTGCACATCGGTAATTTGATATTTAAAAGATTGAAGAGAGTCTTATCCGAAGCGCCCACCCAAAGACCAATTTTGGTTGATTTTTGAAAATGAGATCGAATCCCCCGTAACCGTGGGCGGTTTGGATAAGAGCCCAATGAACTAAGCGCGCGAGCACAAAGCTATGGGG
>JBGSUI010000091.1:0-17802 GCA_041736175.1 Oligoflexales bacterium
ATGCTTAGATAAGATGCCAATAAAATCGACACCAGCCCAAAATCTCCTCCAGATTTTTTAAAAAAACAAAAAAATAATTTATAATTATCAAAAATTATTGACCTATTTTTCTGTCTTTTGAGATTAAGGCCCCGGCATTGACCTCACTTTATGCCTAAAGATTACACAAAAGTTTGGAATTTTTTCACCAGCTGACTCCCTTTGCCTCCCCTTGACTCAGTCGTCGACCACCAGCAAAAATATAACCATTAGATATAATTAACGACTTTTTTTAACCGGCCTCGACAGAGTCCTTGGCAAGGTCTTTGCAGTACTTCATAGGACAAGAGAATCGTAACCGTGAGTTCCTAAACAAAGTAAAAAAACCACGGACGAACTAACCTAAACCCCCTTTGAAAGGACCGTACCATGAAAATGCTTCCCGTGAAAATCATCGCCTCCCTAAGCTTGGTTGTGTTTGGAGCGATCAACTGCAAACCCAATTCCGGCTCTGTTGACGAGAAAAGCGCTCTCAACGCTCTGGAAAGCCAAGAATCCGCTGCTGGCAGCGACCAAGGCGCTTCTTTTGCCCTAGCAGACCAAGGTGCTGAAGCTACTGAAGCTACTGAAGCTACTGACGCTACTGACGCTGCACCCTGTCCCAATCCTGGTGCTAAGGCTCCAATTGAAACGTACTAACATCTATCAAGGTTCGACTTGATATCCCCCCTCCCTCCAGGAATCCATAAGAGACCTGAGGAGGGGGGGTTTTGTGCTATTGGCGGCAAACTGCTCAGCCCATCCACCTTTACCTGCCCAGCTTCTTTGTGAGTTCATTCCTATAATTTTCCAAGGATCTAAATTTGCGAAAGACCTATTCTTATCCTTATCGAGGCCATAGTTTCCAGCAGATTCAGTGCGGTTATGACAGGCACTGCAAAGTTGATGGTCATCTCGACCAAACGTTAAACTAGAAATGATTGATTTTAAGGTTTTTCCTTCAATATTGGCATTTGGAGCTAAACCTAGCTTTTCGAGGCGAATAGGCTCATTCCATGCTATCCAGGATTGTTTTTGCTTTTTTTCAAGATTTTCGATGCCTTGACTACCGACAGAAGTCCCCAAGGGTCTTTGACTCTGGGGAGAAACCTGAGTCGATCCACAACGAATCGTAAACACAAAGACGGCTAAAGCTGCGAGTCGGCAGGTAGGATGTAAAATGAGGTTTATAAGCATGGTTTTATCCTTTCCAAAATCCCGATCATGCCATCGGATCCAGTCCCAACAAAATTCAGATAAAAATTTAGATATTTGTTTTTATTGCTTAATCATCAGACAAAATCATCAGCAGCCTACCGTTGGGCCTCAAACACCGATGCCATTTGCTCGATTTCCGCTGATTTAATCCCGTTCTTTTTTGCCAAGGTCCGCCACCCCTTTCGCACAGACAGGAGGAGTTGGATTATTTCTTCCTGCTGACAAGGTCCCCAAAAACTGAGGCTGCTCCCATGGAAGCTAAGAAGCGTAGACCAATACATCAACTTTCACGATCACTTTCTCCTACCGCCCGACAGGGTATCGATATCTTGCAACCGCCTTCCATCTGGATCCTCTGCAGCGAGTCGGGTCAAATCTTCAGCCAGCCCTAAGGCAAATAAGACACTCGCATAATGTCCTATGGAGACGCTTGACGAGCCTTTTTCGATCGCGGCCAAAGTCCCTCGGGCGAGACCAGCTCTTTCCGCTAGATTTTCTGTAGTCCAGTTCCGCCGCTTGCGTGCCAACCGAATGTTTTCTCCAGTAATTTTCAGAAAGCGAACCACCTTCGGAAATAGGACGGCCTTACTCTTTCCTTTGCTGACCATTTTAAACAGATTCCCCTTATTTGTTTAAATTAATGAACAAAGCCGCGCCCTCCCATTGTAGCACTCCGCAGGTAACCTGGATATGGGCTTCTTTGTCCATTATTTTGATCAATAATATCGATTTTTGATCAATTTTGGCATCATCTAGGACTTTGAAAGTGGGGGATGGGCCTAAGGTCGTATTCCCCATCGGAAAGATCTTTTAAGGAGGTGTCCTCCGAGCTTTTTGGGCCCTTCGCCTTAGGAGATCTCTTTGGACTGAGCTCTTCAGCGACTTTAAGACGAGAAAATCTCATAAAGTATTCGGAGTCGTTCTGAAACTCATAAAGGGTTTCGGCATTAAAACCCTCAGGTAGCGCGGGAAACGGCGGCTTACTCGAGTCATAAAAGATCTGCTGTTCGGCGATGACATTGGTATAGAGCCGCCGCTCCATACTGGACTTCCAGTCATCCACCTGGCCCCTTAGGGTTTCAAAACTGATGGCTCCATATCCATGGACAACGTACATTCCTGGACGATCTGCGACGATTAGAGTACCAGTCCGGGGCTGCTGGCGCACAAAATGCAGAAACTGCTTATACTCCCTAAAGAGGACAAGAGTCTTTCCCAAGGGATTTCGCGCTGCATGACTGGTTCCGATAAACATTAAAACAACCGCTGCACCGGGTATAAACAAACCATTTTTAGTTAACCTAAACAGCATCCATAGCCCATAAGCCGCCAAAAAAGCCACTGCAGGGGCATAGCTGATGGCCACCCGATGACCCGCCGGCTCTTTGGGACTCCCCAAATAGTAGGAGAGTTGGGGCACAAGCAGCCCCACCGCTCCTATAAGCCCCAACCCAAGGATCCACCGATTCAATACCACGGAGTTTTGATCCAGATCTCCTTTGCCTCGGGTCGTGCGAATCATAAGAAACAGACCAAAAACCGCCAAAAGGGTCACCGGCAGTTGGGTTGGATACCCCACAAAATTCCAATCAAACCAATACTGCCCCAAGTCTTTGAGATGCTTTAGGAAATATTTAGCCGAAAAGGTAACTGTTCCATCAGGATCCCCAGCATTGATAGAACTGGTAATCTGTTTTTGCCAGTTGACCGGAATAAAAAGATAGGGGATGACCAGCATACGGAGAGCCGAGGGCTGCCATTGAATCTGCTTAAAGCGGGCTAAGATTACAATCCCCACGGGGATCGCTAAGATGATGGATTCGTAACGCCCTTGGGATGAGGCTAGCAACAGCAATAGCAGGACTTCCAAGCGCAAGGTTGAGGGAGACTTGAGAAATTCCACACATTGCCACAACACCAACGTATTAAAGAGCGCTGTCATCGGTTCATAGCCGCTTGAACTCATTCCGATCAACGATATGGGAATAGCGCAGTAACTCGCCACAACCAGCAGTCCATACACTGTGCCTAAAAATTTGCGCCCTATATGAAAAAACAGGGCACCAGTGGCAAACGTGATGGTGAGGTTGACCCAAAATCCATTAAAGGCGTTGTAACCAAACAGAAAGTGATAGATAGATATAAAATAGGGATAGAGCGGTGGTCTTTTATCCACCACTTGTTCGAGAGTCTTAAAGCTATCGTAGTAAAAGGTCCCTTCGGTAATATTGTAGTAGGTTTGATTCATATAGAGTGAAAGAGCCGACCCTAAAAAATTGGTCTCATCCGCTAAAATCCGAAATTCAAATCCCACCGATGCCCACACCAAAAAGGACAAGAACAGCCCGACTGCCAGGGGTGCTTTTAAGGCGGCCCAAGAAACAGCAAGTTTGTTAGAGGCGCTTTCGCAATTAAGCCTATAAATGCTATGGATTGTAAGGATCAATTGCAACGAGGTACTGTAGAAAACTCCAACACAAAAGGCCTTTTCTACTCCCCACCACAGGGTATGCACAAAGGACATCCAGGTGGCCCCCGCAAGCGAAATCAAACCGAGTTCCATATACTGGCGGGTGGACAGTAGGTTAACAGGAAACAATTTAAGTAGAAAGGCTTCGAGTCTAGGAAAAACCGGCGGCACAAGGTCCCCTGTTTTATGTACATAGCCTAAATATTGAGGATTGTCGGCAGTCGCTGGATCGTTGGGACGCAGCCCATCCTTGTTTTTTGATTGCTGTCCCATCGTCAGAGAGTCCTTTAAAGGTGATCATGATCATAATATCACACCTAAAACGGACCTTTTGGGCACGATTTGCCTAGCACCTAGCTCTCAACTCCCAATTCTCAACTCCTCTACTAGGGGAAAAAACCGACCATCTGATCGCAGATTGAGGAGCCACCAAAGGGTGGCATTCACAATCTTTGCCTCTTTTTGACTCAGTGGGGTCAGGCTTTTTTTGTGAGAGCGACCCTTGGCCTTGTTAAACTGGGAAGCGACGATCAGGCCCCACAGCTCTGAGGCGACAGCACTGCTCAGTAGTTGGTCGATGGGGCCATCATAAACCTTTGAGCTAATCGGTTGACAATCACAGATCCCATAAACATCCCACCGCTCCGATATCCCATTCCCTTGAGGCCTGGGTTGATTAGGCAGGTCCTGCCTGACTGCCAACAACCCGGATCGATTGAGAAGGCTCTGGACTTTGGGGGACAA
This sequence comes from Oligoflexales bacterium, assembly GCA_041736175.1. GTDB lineage: Bacteria > Bdellovibrionota_B > Oligoflexia > Oligoflexales > CAIYRB01 > JBGSUI01. The sequence goes on from JBGSUI010000091.1 coordinate 4,451, forward strand.
ATCAATGGATTCGAGTTTTTCTATGAGCTTAAGTTCTGCCATATAGCGGCGTTTTTTAGCGGGCTGGAATAGGGTTGAAAATCCTTTTGATTTCTTTTGGAGTTTGGTTTTTAAGGTTCCCAAAGTTCTCTCAAAAAAACCTTTGATCAATCGGATTTCATTTAACGTAAAAGTCGCTCCATCTCGGGATGTTTTTTGGCCAAAGATTTCGGCAATTATTTCGACTAAATCCGAAGCGGTCCTACGATCCCTCACCGCTCCGTAGGCTTGCACCACACCTGGGGTTATGCCATCCACTGCTAGTTGGTAGTTGTTGGCGTTTCCCTTAGAGATCGTAAAGGCCAACACCTGACGCTGGTGAATCAATGCACCGGAGGGCTTTTCGCCACTCAATTCGCATTCACAGAGCATCGCTTGAAAAAGACTCGACGTTTCTTCATAGGTGACATGATAAGCCCTAAGGACCATTTTTAGGAGTTGTCGGGGGAGTTGGGAGGAAGTCTTAAGACGCTGGACTTCTCGGTAAATATTTTGGGCACTACTAACAAACATTTCTTTGTTTTCGGAATCAAACAGCCGGAAAAGTCCAGGTCGCTGGGGCAATTCGTCCAAGATCTTTTGTGGCACAGCCCAGCCTAGGCGCAAGGCCGATTCCATGTCTCCCTGAAATCTAATGGCTTCGTCAATGCGTTCTATCTTTCGATCCTTAAGCCCTTCCATCAAAACCTCAAAGAGCCCAAGAGTGGCATAGCCGTCGGCCTCAGCCCGGTGCATATCTCCGCTTTCGATCCCAAAATACTTGACAAGTCCGGTCAGAGATTTGTCCGGTGTTTCAGGAAAAAGCCGCTCGACCAAAAGGTGAGTGCAAAGGAAAAAATTATCAAACTCCTTTCCCGTGGTCGATTCGGTGAAGTAGCGGATAAACTTCATATCGCCAATCGTATTGTGGCTCACTAAAATTGAGTGACCCGCAAAATCCACAAACTCCGGCATAACCTCATGGATTTCTGGCGCATGACGCACCATCGCGTTGGTGATGCCCGTCATTTTTCGGACGATTGGTGGGATGGGAATTTTAGGATTAACAAGGGTGCCAAAAGTTTCTAAAATCTGTCCATTTTGGTATTTGATGGCAAAAATATCGGTGATTCCATTGCGCTCTGGGTTGCCCCCTGTAGTCTCAATATCAAACACAATGTAGCTACCCGAATCTATAGAGGTCTGAACCGCAGCCAAACTCTCAGGCCTGGTCGAAACGGCAGGCTTTTCAGCGACCGAGGTGCGATTTTTATTGCGCGCAAAGGGGCGCCTTTTTGGAGCTCGTTTTTGATCCATTTTTACCAAACCTTTTTGCCATTCCACCAAGTTCCCCTCACCCCTCGCGGTAGCTGCATGCCATCATAGGGCGACCAGCCGCACTTGGAAACCACTTCCTGGTTGGAAACCACCATTTCGGTCTCCCCAAGCGCTACAAAATCCGCTTGCTTACCCCCAAGGATCGCTCCCCGATTAGAAATCCCAAATAGCCTTGCCGGGTTAGCACAGGCCATTGCAAGGATAAGGTCCTGATCCTGGGGACTTAACTCTCCAAGCTTTAACCCCGACAGCCTTAGGCACTCCAGCACTAGGGGCCAAAAATACTCTACTCCAGGAACTCCTGAAGGGGACCGACCCACCATGGCTACTTTTTCGGCTCTGGTATGGGGGGCATGGTCCGTAGCGAACATCTCGATAGCCCCAGCCCTCACCAGCTTTCTTAAGGCCTTCACCTCGTCTGGAGAACGCAAGGGCGGGTTCATCTTAACGTAGGGGCCAAGTGTCGCATAATCCTCGGTAGAAAAGATCAGGTGGTGGGGAGCGATTTCGCTCGTGCAGTGCAGACCTTTAGCCTTGTATTCCTGGATAAGCTCCACCTCGACGGGGGTGCTGCAATGGGCGATATGAATCGGCCTTTGGTAGGTCTTAAGACCCCACTCTAAAATGGTGCGGGTTGAGGCGTGGGCCGCAGCACTGCTTCTGATTTGGGAGTGGACCGCAAACCCTAGCGGGTCGGTCCGGCTGAGTTGGTCATGAAATTGTTTTTCGTTACAATCCACCTGGCATTGATCTTCGGAATGGAAGACGACTAACTTGCGGCCATCTTCGGGGAGATAGCCTGCTAAGGTCTCCAGGTCGTCGTACATTAGCTCGCCGGTTGTCTTTCCATAAAAGACTTTAAGGGCACAGATAGGTAAGTCAGGGTCCGCTAACAGGGGCCCTACCTCCCCAAGATTATGGGCCGAAACCCCCAGCAGCAGCCTAAAATCCAACCCCGATTGGACCGCAATCGCGGCTTTTTCGAGGATAGCCTTACGGCCTAGGGTGGGAGGGATCGTGTTGGGCATATCACAGACGGCAACCACGCCCCCTTTAGCGGCTCCACGGGCGAGGGTTTGCCAATCCTCTTTATGGGTCAAACCCGGATCACGGCTGTGTACATGGGCGTCGATGGCCGCTGGAATAAGGGTCGCACCGGCAGCATCAACCCACGCACCTGGGGAAAGGTCACCAAAATTTTGGACCTCCTCAAGGGGGATCCGCCTGGACTGGGGAGCGCTCTCGATCTCAGCCCATTCCCTTAAGATAAGTTCAGGGGGATTCCCCGCGGTCGTCTCCTCAAAGACACCATCGGGCCTTACGGTAAACCCAAAGGGCTGCCCCCGTAGGTCCCGCCCCCGCACCACTGTGATGGAACCTGGATGTTTACTGACTTTTAAGGTCTCCGATGGAAATGGTTGTTTTTCAAGCATAGGGCGAACTCTCCTTGACGATGTCCATGAAGTTCCGCTCCTAGCCTGGCGACCGCCCCCAAACCTGGTGTCTCACCTAGAGAGCTGCAGCAGGTTCTTCCCATAGGCGGCTGTGGCATAGCTCGCATCCGGGGTAGGTGAGTCCCTGGTCCGTATTGCCTTGCAGAACATTCCCATGACATGGGCTACAGGATTGTTCCGGTGTACGCAAGTCCGGGTGATGAAAAAAACGATCCATTAATTGTGAATGGGAGGTCGGGGCCCTTGACTCCCGTGTCTCATCGTCTAGCCAGCGAATCCCGTGGCAGGCAAAACAGGATGGCTCCCCCAAACTACCCCCCTGTAGGGTATCGCCATGGCATTTGATACAATAAACCCGAGGACGACTCGCTGGTTCAGCATGGCTAACACCCTTCTGGATAGAGGTATGGACCCGAATCTCGCGAACAGGTGCACCCCCTTGGCGGCAGCTCACTAGAGCGCCCCAAAAAGCCAAAGACATAACAACACTTAAAAAGAATTCCATCGACTTTGAACCCATTCCCCACATTTTTTAGAAATCATGCCTCTATTCTCCCATACGGGCGAGGGTTCCAGCAAACCGGGTGGGTTCGCCTCACCTTCCTGCTTTTGGCTCACTTTATCATAGGCCTGCTGATAGGGGGCCCGCGCCTCAAGGCCACCCCACTCTTAGCCCTAAAGGAAGCGCAAAACTGCCAGGGTTGTCACAATCCAGGCCGCGGCCAGCGCCCGGTCCTCGACCGCCGCTGTACGCTCGACTGCCAGGGATGCCATATCGATCCATCTGGGGCTGGGGCACGCAATCAATGGGGCTATTATTACAGCCAAGACCAACTCGCACTATTTAACTTTTACAAACCCATCGACCCCCTCAAAGATACCAGCCGGTTTGATCTGCACTACGATGGGCGCATCATCCAGCGAGAGACCCCCGCGGGACAGCGAACCTTTCCCATGTCATCTGAGCTAACCTTAAGGTTACGACCGTTTATTGAATATCTCCATGTGACCTACTCGGGTCTCTATATGGGGAGGATTGGGGACCAGAGCTTCCAAGCCGCTCGGGACGATGAGCGACGCTATATGGAAAAATACTCGGTGATGATCGACAACCTACCTATGGCCCTCTATGTGCGAGCCGCCCGTGGCCAGCCGGTCTACGGTCTGCGCCGACCAAACCATAGCCTTTGGATCCGCGAACGGATTGGCCTTGACCAATCTGCCCTCACCGACGGGGTCGACTTTGGTGGCACTCCTAACGTGCCTTTTATCCGAGGCTCCATCATGCAAGGGGATCCCCGCGTGCCCCCCGAAGACCGGCAGGTGGGGACCACGGTCCACGGCGGCCTGCGGGGCGTTACCTTGGGATGGCACCTTAACGGCAGTGCATGGGATAGCCAATCTAAGAAAAACCAAATCCGTATGCGTGCCCTCGGTGCGGGGCTACGTCCGTGGAAGTTTATTTTAATGGGAGAACGCAACTTTAGAACCGTTACCACCCTCACACCCGTCGGAGATACCAGTGGATGGGAAAGCCTTTCGAGCCGGATCCACCCTTCTTCGCAGATCGACGAATGGACCGTGGCCTTTGATGGCATCCCTGGCTTGATCCTGGGCTCCGTTTACGAAACCCTTGAGGAATATCCATTGGATCTTCCGGGGTCTACCACCTCTGAAGAGGGGGCCGCACCGGTACGGGCCATGGGGCGAACCCGGTCTAAGCGGCGCAGTCTGTTTGTGGATTTTCATCCAGTCCCTAACCTTCAGGTGGAATTTTGGCAGCGCCAGGAAACGGGAAGCCGAGACTTAAGAGATGTCCTCCTAGTGGCCCATCTCTACGGCGATTTTTAAGAGGAGCGGCTTGAGCCACTCCTTGTGCATAAGCAGCTATCCATGATAATTGCTTACAATGTTTCGAAGAGCCTAGCACTGCCTGAGATTACCTGACAAAACCTGATCGTACCTGATCATATAGGAAAGGAACGTTTGATGCATCGACTTGGGTGGTTAGTCTTTTGTGGATTTCTTTTTACGACAGGACTCGCTCCTCTAGCTCAAGGAGCTTTTAAAGGGGTTGCACCTACACCTTTACCTGATCGAACCCAGATCTTAACCTATGCTGCCGCATCGTTTCCTAAGACCCTAAATCCCGCCCTCGTATCCACCGCTGACGAAGTCGCTATCGTCAGCGATATGACCGTCTTTGACTATCTGCTGGCGACGGATCCCGATACGGGTGAGGCAGTCTGTTGGCTGTGCAAAGACTATAGCTACGACCCCAAAGATCGAAAGGTGATCACCATAAACCTCCGCGAAGGAGTCACCTTTCATGACGGCAAACCCTTGACTGCCCAGGACGTAGGATTTTCTTTCGACGCGATGCTCCATCCCAAAGTCGACAATATGAACATCAAGTCGTCCCTAAGCGCGACCGTCGACAAAGTCGAGGTCATATCTCCGACTCAGGTTAAAATCACTTTTAAAAAAGAACGATTTAACAATATCTACAACCTCGCTATGGTTCCCATTCTACCTAAACATCTGTTTCCCTACTTCGACAAAAATCCAGAGCAGTTCAATAGAGACACCAAATTTGGAAGGCACCCCACTGGTTCCGGGCCCTATGTGTTTAGCAAATGGGACAACAACAAATATGTGGAGCTGGAGCGAAATGAACTTTGGTGGGGCTTTAAGGACCCCCAGTTCGCAAATCTCTTTAACTTTAAAAAAATCAGATTTAAGTTTATCACCAACGACAATGTGATGCTCCAATCCTTTAAAAAAGGGGATTTTGATTACTTTCCGATGCAGTCCTTTCAATACGACACCATGCGTAAGGAGCCCCCCTCCGAAAAGCACAGCATCAGCCACCTTAAGCCCAAGATCAGCAGCGGATTTATGTGGATCGTGCTGAATACCCGCCAAGGGAGGTTTAGCGACCCTAAGACTCGCCAAGCCCTTGGACTCCTCACGGACCGTAAGTCAACCCTCGAAAAATTCTCTAAAGGACTGCGCCCGATGACCAATGGGCCTTGGGGCATCGACTCACCCATGCAGTGCCCTCCCGACAAATGCCCCATCCAGCCCTATGATCCAGAAGCTGCGAAAAAGCTCCTCAAAGAAGCGGGATGGGCCGATACGGATAGCGATGGTTGCCTCGATCGTACTCTCCAAGGGGAAAAACAGGTGCTTAACTTTACCATCCTGGCGAGAGAGGAGGATTACGCTCGAAACGTGCTGGGCGTCTACACCTCCTCCATGAAAAAGGCGGGCGTCTGTGCTCAGGCAAAACTTCTGGATTGGTCCGCTTCCATGAAGTTGATCGATGAGCTTAACTTTGACGCCCAATTAAGCGGATTTCAGTCGGGATACCCCGTGGAGCCCCGCAGTATGTTCCATTCCGAGGGGGCTAAGGCAACCGGTAGCAACCACGCTGGGGTCAAGGACCCGGAGATCGATCAACTGATCGAAACCTTTGAGACCACCTTTGACGGCAAAGAACGGGATAAAATCGGCCAAAAGATCCACGAACGCCTCTACAACCTTTACCCCGCCATTTGGCACCATGAAACGGGCGGCTGTTTTGTCGGCTACCGCAAGGAGCTTAAAGGGGTTGAGGTCGCCCCCTATAGTGGCACCTGCATCTTTTGGCCCCGTTGGTACAAGGTGAAAGCGTGACGACTTATATTTTGAGGCGGTTATTGCTGCTGATCCCCACCTTTTTCCTGGTGACTCTGGTCTCCTTTTTTATGATGCAGCTAGCCCCCGGTGGCCCCCTGGAGACCAAGCTAAGGCGCGGCGGGGCGGGGGGCGAAACCTCCCAGTCCCAAACCGTCACGGCTGAGGCTAAGGCAGCTATCACTAAACTCTATGGGTTTGACCAGCCCATCTCCGTTCGTTACTGGATTTGGGTCAAAAAAATCCTTGCTTTGGATTTTGGGGAGTCTCTCTTTGAATACCGTCCGGTTTCTGAAATGATCGGCGAAAAACTCCTCATCGCGCTCCTCTTTGGAGTCCCCGCTACCATTGTCTCTTATATCCTGTCGATTGTTGTGGGAGTGACAAAATCCATCTACCAGGGTTCGTGGTTTGACAAAGGCTCGACGATGATCTTTTTTGGGCTCTACTCCATCCCCTCGATGGTGGTGGGAATGGTCCTGATTGTGGTGTTTAGCGTCAAACTGGATCTCTTGCCGGTGATTGGCCTCCACGATGACCAGGCAGATACATTTCCTCTCATGGAGTACCTTTTGGATTTGGGCAAACACCTGGTACTACCCTTTACCTGTTATGTGATTGGGTCTTTTGCTTTCTTGACTGAACTCACCAAAAAATCCATGTTGGAAGAGCTTTCCAAAGATTACATTAGGACAGCATGGGCTAAGGGAGCCAGTGAATCCACTGTTTACTTTAAACATGCCTTTCGCAACGCCCTGATCCCACTGGTCACCAGCCTTCGAAACGTCCTTGTCGGATTTCTAGGGGCCAGCTTTATCATTGAGATGATGTTTACCATTCCGGGACTTGGATATTTAGGTTATACCGCACTGCTCAATCGCGATTATCCGGTGATTATGGCTAATCTCACCCTTACCGCGGTGCTTGGAATGGTGAGCATGCTGATTGCCGATGTCCTTTACACTTCAGTCGATCCACGCATCGACTTAGATTGAATGGTCCATGACACAAACCGTAACACCGTCCGTCACAAAGCCCCTCAAAGCTCCCGTCCCGCTGGACGCAAGGCGTGGTCTATTTTGGCGGCGGTTTCGAGCCAACAAAGTCGCTTGGATTTCCAGTTGGCTTTTTATGGGCCTGCTCCTTTTCAGTGCCCTCGCCAATGTGACCGCTAACGATCGTCCCGTTGTGATGAAGTTTTATGGACAATGGTTTTTTCCAGCTTTTTTTGATTATCTTCCCAGCAAGCTCTACCAGCCTCCCCAAGACCTGGCGCATCCCGATACGGATGGTGACTCCTCCTGGTCCCAACAATTCGTGGTGGACTACTGGTCCATCCAGCCTGATATCGAACAACATGGCTGGGCCTTGTGGCCGCTATTAAACCAAAGGCCCTTTGAGTCTAACCTGGATTTTCCCGAACTACCGGCACCTCCTGGATCTCGGTCACAATTCACCCTCAAGTCGCCTATCAGCCAGGTCGAGCACCAGCGCAATGTTACCCATATCCTGGGGACAGACACCTCTGGTCGGGACCTGCTCACCAGGATCATCTACGGCTGCCGCACCTCGCTCTTGATGGCCGTGGTGACCACACTGCTAGCCATGTTCTTTGGCGTCGCCCTTGGACTAGTGATGGGTTTTTGGGGTGGCTGGTTTGATATGATTATGGGACGCATCTTAGAGGCGATCGGCTACTTTCCGGTGATTTTTATGATCATCATCCTCGTTGCCTTTTTGGAAAACCCTGGGATCTCGGGGATCATCGCTATTTTTGTTTTACTCAATCTCGCTCCTTTTGCTTTTTATATGCGCGGCCAAGTTCTTTCGGTCCGTCGACTAGCCTATATCGAAGCCGCTCGCTCCCTAGGCCAACGTCCCTGGTCGATTATGTTCAAACATATTCTCCCTAACTCCTTTGGTCCGATCATGGTCCTTGTGCCCTTTTCGATCACTTCGGATATCTCTTTTTTAGCGACCATTGATTTCCTAGGTTTTGGGGTCCAGCCTCCGACCGCGAGTCTCGGATCGATCCTGAGATCTGGATTTGATCAGATCGAACAGCGGTGGTGGCTTGTCCTCGATACGTCCCTAGTGTTGATAGGGATCCTGGTCCTTATAAACTTTATCGGCGACGGCGTCCGGGATGGCCTGGACCCCCATGCCCAACCAAACAAAAAAGCATTTCAGCGTTGGGTCAACCAACAAAAAGCCAAGGCCACCGACAATGCCCCCCATCTATAAAAACCAACTCTCCCTTATCTTGCTGGCCATAGGGATCACCTTGATGCCCCTCTCGGTGACCACGGGTTTTCTGGCCTACCGAGCCCTTACGGAATCCAGCCGTTACTTGGATGCACCTCTGTTAGACAAGGCTAAACAGCACGCTAAAATCAAACAGTTTAGTATTTATAAAGTGTCGGGTAGCTTAAAAGGGGACCTGCTTAATCCTCCTGAATACCCTGAAGTCAAAGATGCCCTTTGGTACCGGGTCGTTAGCGAACGTCGACCTTCTCCCAGCGCACCTTGGCACCGGGATACCACCACAACCCTCGTCGCCCAGCGGGTGCAGCAATTTACCATCGATGGCGAGGCTGTAGAGGTTGGGTTGCTCTCTAAAGTTGCGCTTCCCATCATCCAAGTCCACAGAGATCTAGGTCCCTTTCATCGTCTGTCGGTCGAGTATAAATCCGTGACTGCGCTTAAGGGACCTCTTACCGCTATCGGGTATCAGAAACAAGGAAAGCTTGGCGACGGGATCTTTGAAAGGTTACTGGTCTTAGACCCGGAGGATCAGGAGTCGGTGCTGACACAAATAACCCGCAAGGGTTACCACAAAGGAATCTTTTTAGGGGGGATCAGTGGAATATTCCTTGGACTGATGATAGCCATGATTCCCTTTAGCCGTAGGTTGGCGGCTCCTAGCTAAGGGCTCACCTGTCCTAATTTAGATTCTAATTACAGTCAGTTAAATTACAAACCTGTTTTGCCTATAGCCTACTGATAACCCCAAACCTAAGTCACTTCCCAAGTCCTTCTAATAAAGGACTTAAGATCCTCTCGGAATAAACCGAAAATAATATGGGGCTAAGCGACAAACACAGACTAGGGGGAAATACGGATTGGGGGCTATCATCATTCCAAAAAAAAATCCAGCCAATGGAACTCCTAAAGAGTCGAGTCCTGGTCTATCCGATTCAGCACCCAACGAAGTTTCAGATCATAAAGCCAATCTTAGGTCAGCGGCTGTCAATATCTCACTGGTCGAGGCCCCCAGCAGTTCAACCAACTCAAAACAAAACGTCACGGTAGCCTTCGAACAAAAAAAGCTCGCAGAAATGACCGCTAAAGTCGAGGTGTTAAACTTTGAAATCGACGAAAAAAATCGACTTATTACCCAGCTTAGACGTGAATACGAAGTTCTCACTGCAGACTCCCAATCAATCGAACAGAAAAATCGAAATCTTGAATTTAGCTTACAAAAAAACCGTACCTTGCTCGATCAGCTCAATGCAAGTATCGCAAGCCAAACCGCAAAGCAAGATTCACTGATTAAAACCATTGAATTGTACGAACAACAAGCGATTGAAAAAAAGGAAAGCTGCCACCAACAAATAGCCACATTATCTGCCGAACTCTTTGAAGATCTAGAACGTATCCAGGCACTTAAGCGGCAGGTCAAAGAAACCGCCCGCGCCGAGATCGAAAAAGAAAGAGATGCTGTCCGCGGCGAGGTTGAAGCCTTTAAGGAAGAAGCATGGAAAAAAGCGCAGTCCGAGATCGAGCGCATCGAAGAAGATCTGCAAAAAAAACGAGCTGAATCCCAAGACGAAGTCCGCCGCATCCTAGACGAGGCTCGGGAAAAAGGCGCAAAACTTTTGGAGCAGGCCGAGGAGATTTCCTCGGGTCTGCGCCATTCTTCCGAAGAAAAAGCCCGTATCTTAGTCGAACAGGCCCAAGAAAGGCTGAGTCATACCCAAAGAGAAACTGAGCGAGAAATGGCGGAAGCCCGACGTCGCAGCGACGAGGCGGAGTATGATTTTCTCCAAGAGAAAAATTCGACCTTAGCACGGATTAAAAGTATCGAAAAAGAATCCCGCCAGGAGGCCGAGGTGGTGCTCAAACAAGCACAGGTTACGGCAGACGAGGAGCTTAGGAAAGCGGAATTAAAGGCCACTGATTTGATCAACCAAGGCAATCGACGGGCCACCGAGATTATAAAAGACGCGGACCGGATAGCAGCTGAGATCGTCGATCGTGAAAAAACCGCACTTGAGGTCCAAAAAAAGATGCATTTTGACACTGTGGAGCGGGTTCGCGCCCTTTCTGCCGAAACCGCCAGAGGTATTCTTGATAAGGCCAAGATAGAGGCCCACCAATTCCAAATACAAGCCCAAGAACAGGCAAGAGCTTTGCTTCAAAGTGCTAGCGATGACTGCCATACCAAACAAAACGAAGCTTTAGAGTTTGCTAAGGAAAAGCAACGTGAAGCTGAAAATAATGCCCGTGAAATACTGGAGCGGGCCTCCCATGAAGCCCTTTCGATCGTCGAAAAGGCCAAGGGACGGGCTCTCAATATTGAATTGATTTTAGAAGAGCCAATGAATAATGCTCGCCGGCAAGCTGATTCCATGATGGCAGAAGTTAAAAACAGATACGACAATGTTTTAAACGACATTAGGAATGAAACCGTACGTCTGGAGTCACTAAAAAAGGAAGAAAAAAAGCTAGAATACTCCATCAAGGAGCGTCGCAAAATAGATGCGGCAAAAGAACACCAACGCCAAGCCTTCGAACAACAAACCATGAACAAGATCAAAGATGCTCGAAAGACCACGATCCTTATCGCTGCAATCGTCGGGATCCTCTTAGGTGTGGTCACTGGACTTACCATCATGAACAACAAAGGCAAATCTGGCAAGCAGAGTCGCCTAGGTCACAGCAGCCCAAGCGCTCCTTTGTTTGTCGAAACCAACACCTATTCACATTCTTGAGCATCATCCTTAGATTTAGATTTTGTGGATTTAGACACCTTTGTACCGGTCTTCGCATCTGACTTGGTGGCTGATTCTTCCTCTTCTGTTTCCTCCCCCGGTGTCTTAGCCGTTGAGGTCGAGGCCCCGGTGGAGGTGCCGGTAGGCTTTGAGGTCCCGACTGAGGTTCCCGTTGATGTTTGGGTCGAAGGAGGAGGTGCTGCTACCGGCGCAAGCTCTAAGAAACCATCCGTTTGCCACTGAGTGAATAGAGCCTTTTGTGGAGCTGTTAAAGCTAATGCTGGTACGGTTGCTGGCGGCATAATGACTGCTCCTGCACCGTTGACGCGGGTGACAATGGTTGCGCCCGCGGTTTTTGCCACCTGGTAGGTGCCGAGGAGGATTCGAGGAGCCGCAGAATGGCAGTTGCCAAGTCCGCAGTTGGTTTGCATCAACGGCTTGATATCGTCGTTATAGGTAACTTTTTTCGCTGTGCTGGTTCCAGTTCCGGTCCCTTGGAGAAACAGCTTTGCGGCAGCGGTGGTTTTTTTGTCTTTTGTGCTTTTAGAAGTGGTGCTGGTGCTAGCCTTAGAAGTGCCTGACGCACTTTTATCGACACACTCCTCTTTAAGGGCGGCTGATCCTGCGGTCTTTTTTTGGGCCTGCTCGCCACAGCTCCATACCGCTAGGCTCACAACAGTTCCAAACCACAACAGCATCGTATTTGTTTGTAACCAACCGAAAACCTTAAACAGACTCATCGGATGCCTCCTCTTGCGGTTAAATACTAATTTCAGACACCCATCTACCCCCCCTATAAACTACGTATCGGCACGTCCAGGATCTCGATTAAAAATAATTGTAAATTATTGAAATTAAACACTAAAAATAGGCACAATATCTCCCCCTGTCCCTTAGTCGTCGATCGTCAGAGGGGAGAGGGGAGAGGGGGGGTAGTTCCAGTGACCATCTCTAAGACTATGAAGATTCAGTCTGTGATTTATGCTATATTGATTAGACTATATATGAACTTAGGAAGAGGATAAAATGGCGCCATCTAGTATGTTTGTTTCACGATTGCCTTTGTTGGTTATTTGGGTAACAGCCGCGCATTTCATTTTCATAAACTGCAAAGATAGCGCCAAAGAAGATATAGAAAAGAAGGCGCCTCCAAACGAAGCCTTTGTTGATGTCGATGAGTTTACGAAAAATGCGCCCGATTCAGTGGCTAGTGGCAATCTTAGCGGGAAGATCGAGGAAAAATCCTGGAGCCTAAGGAGTGGAGCTGTTTCGTTGCTCATTGATACCGAAAGATATTCGGGCATCATTGCGGGCACAAAGGGTGAAAAGCAAAAAATCGTGTGCGATTCTAAGGGTAACGCGAATTTTAGATTGCCTGGGCGTTTCAATGGCGAAGGTCTAATTGAAGTTAACTTACCCGCCAAAGTTGGCAGCTTTAAATCAACAAATAGCGATGATAAATATAGCATTAAAATATATGGAAAAGATCCTGCAACTTCCTGGGAAGTAAAGATAAACAAAATTTCCAAAGCTGAGCTTTCTGGCAGCATCAAAGCTGTGTTCGGAAAAGAAAAAGACAATCAAGTGATTGAAGGCACCTTTACAATAGAAATCTGCTCCGAAAAATAACGTTCAATGGAATTATAACTTGTTACAAACTTTAAGAGATATTTCCAAAAATCAAACGATACTAAAAGTAGTAAATCCATTGGACGATGCCTATATATTCCATGACTTTCGTCTAATTTGAATTAATTTTCTCTTTTACTGAGACTGCCTACATGATAGTGTAGTTAGAAATTATCATGCTGACCGGAAAGTCTACAGCATTATGCCAATTGACTCAAACTTAGTCAAGCGATGGATGCTG
>JBGSUI010000134.1:0-50272 GCA_041736175.1 Oligoflexales bacterium
CCGTGACCCACTTTACCTCAGGTGAAAGCGGTTTACCTTTAGACGAATGCATGGTGGTCAATCCTCGTTTTTTGGCAAAACGATCATTATACCACGGAAAAAATTAAAATCTATCTTTTCATGTGCGTAGATCTATAACAACGTCGCAGGCTGTGTCACCACATCTACCTATAAATCGGCAGATTGGACAAACCTCACCGCCGCCAATATCAAAAACGGCGTCGCTGTGGCTGGTCTTACGGGGACCTATCCGTCCGCTGGAAACCGCCTCGTTAATAACACCGCCACCGCCGATCTGACCTCTTTTGGTCCCGGGACCACGGTGGGGGCTTATGAGTTTTTCGATAGCACCGGATCTGTTTACGCGGCCACCGTGGCCGACGGTGGCACCGTGACCCCGACCACGAGCAACCAAACCATCAGTGCCGCAGGCACCCTATACCGCAGCGTGATCGTCCAAGGGGATGCTAACCTTACCACCGCTAATATCAAAGACACCGTTCCCCTCTTTGGAGTGACCGGGTCTCTGACCGGAACCCCTGCCAATTGTAATACTAATGGGCAGCAAAACTGTTTAGCCACAGCCACCTTTTTTGGTGCGACCCAGTGCAGTGCCAATAGCTCTAACTGCTACGTGCCTACTTACGCTGTCACAACCCAACCCCTCAAAGCTATAAGTTACGACGCTATTGACGCAGGAAAATCCTCCATTCGCTCCTCCCTTACTCTTTCTGGGATTTCCGGTACCCTCGCTGATTGTGCCGCCGGTGGGACCACCGGCTGCGTCACCACAGCTACTTACAAGTCCCTGGACCTTTCCAGCGCTGGAGCGGCATCTTCCACGGGTGTGACCGCGGCTAACTTCAACACCAAAATCGCCACCTCAGGTAACTTTGAATTTTGGGATGTCAGTGGTGCCCGCCACCAGGTGGCCGGGGATACGGATTTAACGGCAAGTAACGTAAAATCATCCATCGACATCTTTGGGGCCGTGGGGAACGTGACTCCAACGCCAGCCAACTGTAGTACTAATGGTGGGCAGTCCTGCGTGGCAACGGGCTCCTATTATGCCGCCACAGCTTGCGCAACCGATGGCTCTAACTGTTTCGTGCCGACCTACGCGGCTACAACCCAGCCCCTGAAAGCCATTAGCTACGATGCAATCGACGCGGGAAAATCCTCCATCCGCTCCTCCCTCACCCTTTCTGGCATCACCGGGACCCTCGCTGATTGTGCTGCCGGTGGGACCACTGGCTGCGTCACCACAGCCACCTACAAGTCTTTGGATCTTTCTAACGTTGGAGCGGCTTCATCGACAGGAGTGACCGCTGCCAACTTCAATACCAAGATCGCCACTTTGGGTAACTTCGAATTTTGGGATGCCAGCGGTGCCCGCCACCAGGTGGCCGGGGATACGGATTTGACGGCGAGTAATGTCAAGTCAGCCATCGACATCTTCGGAACTGTGGGCAGCGTGACTCCAACGCCAGCCAACTGTAGTTCTAATGGTGGGCAGTCCTGCGTGGCCACGGGCTCCTATTATGCCGCTACATCATGCGCTGATGATGGCTCTAACTGTTTTGTGCCGACCTACGCAGCTACAACCCAACCCCTCAAGGCTATAAGTTACGACGCTATTGACTCTGGAAAATCCTCGATCCGTTCCTCCCTTACTCTTTCTGGGATTGCAGGAACCCTCGGCGATTGTACCACCAACAACACCAGTGGCTGTGTGACCACAGCGTCCTATAAATCAGCAGATTGGACTAACTTGACCGCCGCTAACATCAAAAACGGCGCCTCTGTAGCCGGACTTACGGGGACCTATCCATCGGCAAGCAACCGCCTTGTGAGCAATACGGCCACCGCTGATCTCACAGCTTTTGGCCCAGCCACACCTGTGGGAGCCTATGAGTTTTTTGATAGTGCCGGTGATGTTTACCCTGCGACGGTGGCCGACGGTGGCACTATCACCCCAAGCACGTCGACTCAATCTTTAAATACGGCTGGCACCATGTACCGAGCTGCGACCATAAACGGCGACGCAGATCTCGTGGCGGGAAATATCTTGAGCGGCACCAACCTCTTTGGTGTCAACGGATCCGTCACGGCAACTCCAGCCAACTGTAGTTCTAACGGTACCCAGAGCTGCGTGGCCACAGGCTCTTATTTTGCTGCCACTGCCTGCGCTGCCGATGGCTCTAACTGCTTTGTGCCTACTTACGCTGTCACAACCCAACCCCTCAAAGCTATAAGTTACGACGCTATTGACGCAGGAAAATCCTCCTTTCGCTCCTCCCTTACTCTTTCTGGGATTTCCGGTACCCTCGCTGATTGTGCCGCCGGTGGGACCACAGGCTGCGTCACCACAGCTACTTACAAGTCCCTGGACCTTTCCAGCGCTGGAGCGGCATCTTCCACGGGTGTGACCGCGGCTAACTTCAACACCAAAATCGCCACCTCAGGTAACTTTGAATTTTGGGATGCCAGTGGTGCCCGCCACCAGGTGGCCGGGGATACGGATTTAACGGCAAGCAACGTGAAATCATCCATCGACATCTTTGGGACCGTGGGGAACGTGACTCCAACGCCAGCAAACTGTGGGTCTAATGGCGCCCAAAGCTGCGTGGCCACCGGTTCATATTACGCCGCGACAGCCTGCGCTGCCGATAGCTCTAACTGTTTTGTGCCAACCTACGTGACCACGACCCAACCCCTAAAAGCTA
The DNA here is from genome assembly GCA_041736175.1 of Oligoflexales bacterium. GTDB lineage: Bacteria > Bdellovibrionota_B > Oligoflexia > Oligoflexales > CAIYRB01 > JBGSUI01. The sequence goes on from JBGSUI010000134.1 coordinate 2,727, forward strand.
TCAGCTACGATGCAATCGACGCTGATAAAATTTTATCGGGGAACACGATCGGTAGCGTGCCGGGGAATGTGACGCTGCCAGATGTGGCTAAAGTTCTGACGGCTACAAATTTTGGGGTGAGCGGCACCGGATCGACCGGAACTTTGACGCTGCCTGCGGCTGCCGATGTTCGAACCGGCTCGGGCGCTTATGGTGAGCCGGGCTCACAGCTGACGCCAGCCTATAGTCCCGATTTTCCAGCGGTGGGCAATGTCCTTTCGAGCGATACGGTCAACAGTGTCAGCGGCACCCTCACCCTTCCGGGTGTGGGTGATGTTGAGGCGGGGGTCATCTACGGTGTGGGTGGCAACGGGTCAACCGGCTCCTTTGCGGTGCCAACCCTTGCGCAGGTGCAAAATGGTGTGGGTTATGGCGCAGCGGGCAGCGAGTTTACCGGCAGCGCAACCTTGGAATCGCACAGCAGCTGCAGCGGAGGGGGGCAGACGGGCTGCCTTGCGACGGCGACCTATCCCACGATGAACCTTTCCGTGACGGGTGGAACGGGGCTAACGAGTGCCAATTTTGCAGCGGCAGTGGCTTCAGCTTCGACCTATCAGTTTTGGGATGGGGGCGGTGCAAGGCATACGGTGACAGGTGATACGGATCTGAGTGAGGGGAATCTCAAAACCTCGGTGGTGATCCATGGCGTCACAGGGGCCTACCCCTCCGCAAGCTACCTTTTACCGTCGGCTTCTGGGACAGCGGATCTCGATAGCGCGACCTTTGATGCCAAGATAAAATCAGCGACCGCCTTTGAGTATTGGACCTCGACAGGGAGCCGTCAAACCGGAAGCGGAGATGCTGATATCCAGGACTACAATGTAAAAACGGGCGTCACCATTTTCGGTATGACAGGTGTTTATGCTGGTCCTCCCGCCACGCCTACCGGCCTCACCGCAACCACTGCAAGTGCAACGCAGATTAACCTGAACTGGAATAATGTGGGCGTTACGGGTTATCTTCTCATAGCCCGCGAGGGTAGCGCGGTGAGCTTCACACCGGTGAATGGAACATCTTACAGCACGGGAGCACAGGGCTCCGATACGATCATTTACGTTAATACCGGCACCTCCTATAACCATTCTGGACTCACAATAGGGAGCACCTACCATTATGCACTTTACTCTTACGAAGGGGGGAATAGCTATTCGAGTGTAGTGACCACCTCTCAGGCGGCAACTTATCTGTGTGGTGGCGCTGGCGATAGCTGTTATGATGATGCCGCTGCGAAGGCGGCAGGTGTTGCCGTGACGCCGCTTGGTAAGAGCCTTGAGTATGTTTTTGCCAACGGCTCATCTGGGTTTCAGGTCTGGAAAGAGGTGGGCAGCACCCGGATTCTTCGTGCCACGGGTCTTGATGAATGGTCGAAACGGCTTAATGAAAGCGGCAGGGGGCAAAGCGCGACCGACTTTACCGATGCCGCTCTTGGCACGGCATCGACTTTGATCAAGGGTAGGGTCTGTCCGACCCATGTTTTTGTTGATACCGGCAATATGACCTCGGCGAACAACTGCCTCTATTACTCCCCTGCCTATGCCCAGCAGAGACTTGATGCAGCGAGTGGCACTGGTATCACGAACCAAACCACGTCAGGATACTTTGGTCTTGCGTTTTGGAACGTCGCAGGTTCTGGAAACGGCACTTCAGCCAGCTGGTATGAGGGCAATATTAATACCTGCGCCTCTAAGGGGATGCGTCTTCCCACGCTGTATGAGACGGCAGTAAGTGCCCCCAGCAACTATAAACCTGGGGATGCTACACCAACATTTAATGCGCCAAATGGCATACCAAGCGCGGCAAGTTGGACATGGACGGCTTCTTCGTATACCAACAATACCAACTATTATTGGATATGGAGTGGGCCGAGTACGCTCGGCAACAATTACGACAATAGCTGCTACGTCATCTGTGCCATTTTGTGATTGTTTCCTAGTTGCTCTGATCAGAGATTAAGCCGGATAACTTTGGTAAGTTTCATGGGATGGCTGGTAATTTCTCAATAAGTTGCAGTAACTCAAAGAGGCACCCTTCGGGCAGAAGGGGTGCATCCCGATTCGGACGTGATAGGGCAATCAATCACCATTTTTTTGGGAAGCAATGTCTGGTGGATCTATATTCCTTGAACCCCAATCCAGGTCAAAGTGAGCTTTTTAAGGTCGTTCCAACCCCTGTTTGAGTCTTGCTCAGGTGAACATGCCTGATTTCATGCCTCTCCCCCTGATCGTAGGCAATACTCTCTAATGGCCCAGAGGAACCGGTTAGAGACTTTTGTCTCCCGATTGGACCTTAGCTTTCGTATTCTTCTTTGCATGAAGTCAAAGGACTCCTGAAGGCTTCTGGGTGGAGCCCTAACTGGCGGCAAGGGATCAAGCCCAACATGGGTCAGGTATCTTGTATCTGTAAGGGCGGCTATGGGCTTTAGCGAACCACCACAGTGGTCGCAAGTTAGGACATCTGTTACCGTTCAATCCTAATGAGATATCAGGAGACATTCCGTTTCATTTCAAATAAGACAAATTTCGCCAGTCCTCCTTAGCTTGCCGTACTTGAGTAGGAGGTGGCAGATGCCGATTCTCAAGAATCATGGCACTGTCGGTAAAACCAATTTTTCGTAATTACCCTACTCTCATTCGTAGCATCGAAGCCAGACTGCGCTCAGGATACGAGGATCAGGGAATTAGGCAAGTGATCATTTTTGACGATGCACACGAAATGCGGGTGGAAGTCCTGCGACTTTTACGACTCATGACCAATTTTGAAATGGATTCGAGGCTACTTGTTTCTATAGTATTATCTGGCCAGCTGCCACTTAAAAAACGACTGATGGATCCCGATCTAGAAGACGTTCGGCAACGACTAGTCCACTGTGGAGACCTCCGGCTTCTGGGAAGGGAGGAGGCTCTAGCATATCTGGACCATCGCATCAAAATAGCTGGGACCAACATTTCTCCCTTCACTAAGGCAGCGGCAGAGGCCCTATTCGAAGTGACAAGGGGCAATATGCGCGGACTAGATAAGTTAGCGAGTGCCTCTTTAGATCTAGCTATTTCCCAAAAAAGAGATGCGGTGGATCAAGGTGATGTAGCCGCAGTCCGCGCCAAGCTATGGATGTAAATAATACAAACTCAAGGAACTTCCATGAAAAACAAATTGAAAAAAAGCCTCAAAAAACCGGAATATTCTGAAATTACATCTGAAGTCAAAATTTTTGATCTAGACGAACTCAGGTTTCACCTCGATGCCGCATGTAGCCTTTTCGACAATATCTATGCCAAGGCTTGGCGGTCGAAAGAAATCCCGACCGAATATCAACCTAAAGTCCTCGATACAACGGATAGTCCACAAGGCTATAGGGAGATGTTTTGATGGAAATTGGCAAACCCAAATACCAAAACGTCGGATATCTCACCATGTCCCCGATGGGCCGATGGGCTCTCAATGACCATGAGCTGACTAGCGGCACAGTCCTACAAGTGCTTGTCGGACCCTACTGGATCGATGTTTCCATCGAGCATAATGGATCGGAATACTATGCCATTCCCCTTGCTGTCAGACTACATACAGGACTTAAGGCAAGAATCTAAGAAAAAGCGGTCATATCGGGTGGCGCGACTGAAAAATCAGGCGCGCCTTTTTTAGGTCGTTTGTGTCTCATTTGGAATGAAACAGGTTGTCTCATTGGGACTGAAACGCAACAACATCGAGTTTAAAGGCTTTGGCGAGGTTACAAGCCCATCGTGAGTTTTTTGGACGATCTGGATCCCCATCTTGGTCAGCGAAGTCGAAGCCTTTTTTGGCTTCTGGCTTAAGGCGAATCTTGGTGAGGTAAGGTGACTTGGTCGCAAAACAACCACTCCACCTAATTTGATGCTGGCGGGGTGGGGGGATCAATGCCGTGATTTTCTCCAGGAATTCTGAGAGTGTGAACAAGAGATGGGTAACCCCATTGGGATAGGCCACAACTTTTTCTTGACTGCATGAGCAACATTTAAGTCTCAAAAAGCCATGGGCCAAGATGCCACACTTAAGATAGGCTTCGAATTCATTTGCAACATAAGGAGGTAAAGGCCTGTTTTCCAGCTCCCTTTTATGGGCAGAGAAACAAATGTGGCCAAATGTTCTTGAACGACCTTGTAACATGAAGTTTAAAAACCCAAAACACTTTGGTAGACTCGGCGCAAGGATGCCCAAAGGCATCCTCCTTGTGGGGCCTCCCGGCACAGGCAAAACCATGCTGGCAAAGGCGGTGGCAGGGGAATCTCCTTAAAGACAGTGCCGAAAAACTCCTCCTCAAAGAAACCCTTACGGAGGAGGATCTGCACCCGTATTTTGCAAAGATCACCCCCTATCAGTGGACGGGCAAGTTTTAAAAAAAGATAGGGGTGTGCAATCTAAAATCCCAAAAAGAGGAGCCCATGACCATACTCCTCGCTTTTCCCGCTCCTTGGATCATAAGCTCCAGTATCCCGGTCCACTTTCTGTGCCTGCTGCATCAACTTCTCTTCAGCATCTCGTCGGGAGATTTCAGGCCAGCGACTATAAATCAGTCCCATCGCTCCGGAGACCTGGGGCGCTGCGGCGCTGGTACCATAAAACCTTTGGGTATAGTTGAGATCAGTGAGATCTTCCTTTTGGCCACTATTAAAGCCTTTAGCTCCCACTCGGTCCGTGGTCACGATCCCTCCTAAAGGTGTCGCCGAGGATGGTGCCACCAGATCTAAACAGGGACCAAAGCCGCTAGAGTTTACCTTTTTCATATTGCGGCCCACAGAGCTTACGGCGATCACCTGTTCTAGGGAAGAAAGATCCGGAAACCTCCCCCCACAATCGTCACGGTGCAAGTTACCCATCGCAAAGACAACGGAGGCTCCCTTGCCCCCTCGACCTTCGGTGGTTATCTCGTCGATTGCTGCCACGAGACCTTGCATCACCGGCAGGTCGATGCCATATCCCCAGCTATTGCTGACGACAGAAGCTCCTTGGGCCTTGGCATACTGGAAGGCTAAGATCGCGGTCGAGACCCGATCGTCAATCACAAGGGGTAGGAGAGAACACTGCGGGCAGACACCGAGGGTTCCAAGGCTATTCTCCCGAGCCCCCACGATCCCACTTGTTGCGGTCCCATGGCCAGGGCCGGCTCCATAAATAAGATTTTGATTGTCTATGGCAAAATTCCAGCCACGAGATTGCCAGGCGGGTTCTAAATCTGGATGAGTGGACTCAAAGCCTAAATCGATAACGGCGATTGTCACCTCAGCTCCTCCTTTGGAATGGGTCCAAAAGGTTGGAGCCTGGATGACGTCGAGATGCCAGGCTTTATGGAAAAGAGGTTCTGTGACTGCCTGCTCTTCCAAAGCCAGATTACTTGCGACATCCCTCTTGGTCTCGCTGAAACTCAAGGGGGAGGGGAAATGGTGCCGCAAGGTCAATTTAAAATCAGGGTGGACAAAATCCACCCCGTTTTCCTGGGCGAAGGTGTCTAGTATGTTTTGATTTAGGAGTTGAGCAGCAGATGCTCCTTCAAATATCTTAATCCGCGACTCTTCCCCTAGCGTCGCCAGCAACGGTCTAAATCCTAACGCCTCCAGATCACGGAGGCGGTCCTCGGCCAAAGTTTCTCCAGGCTTTAACCCTATGATCAACCTCGGTCCCATGATAGCCCGGACGCCATTTTCAAAGGAACCAGCAATCTCTTTAACATCCTCTTGCAGCGCTGCCGGCTTATCTGGAAAAAACCAGTGTCTCGGCAGTAGAGAGATGCGATGGGAAGTCGGTGAGGTCTCGATTTCCCTAGGTCCGCAGGACCACAAAGCACTCAAGATCAAGATTAGGCTCATAGGCATTGGTCTAAAAATCCCCCTGATTTTATAAATATATCTATGTTTTATTATTTGATTTGTAAATATAATTGACATTCAATTAAAAAATTATTATACTTTTGTTAAGTATGCTTGCCTAAAAGCATATGGAAGGACCTTCTAAACCCGCTCCCCACCCGCCCCTGAATCCATTTCACTAAATCTGGAGGAACTCATGCTACTTTTTTATTCTGTTTTAGATCACCCTCTCTTTTTGAGCTATCCGCTTAATAATCGATTAAAAGATGTGCTAAAAGATTCATAATACGATCGATTATAATTCTTTGGTTTTCCTTTAGAAACATGCTCCACTTGAAGTTGAGGATCCTATGCTGCAATTCCCACTTAAATCGCCCAAAAATTCTATTTTGATGGGCGCTTTAGCTATCATCCCGATGCTGCCTGGTTGTTTGTCTGGTACCAAAAACAACAGGTCTCCTAGCCAAAGTCCGCTTGCCCAAGTAACTCTTTACGATCCCATAGGAATTGAGTTTGATCGGTTCGAATTCAAACTGGAAGGGGAAGCGCCAGGGGGCACCCAGTTTTCTGCAACCGGCCTTAAAAAAGGCGAAGGCCAACTGAAAGCAAGTGTCGTCCCTGGACCCTACAAAATCACCCTGGCCTATTATAAAAACAACGAAAAAACTTTCGCCTCAGATCTATGTGCCGACGGAGTCCGTAACGACCGGCAGACCTTTGCCCCTGGTCCCAATATGGTCGACCTGATGATCTGCGATAAAAAACAGAATCCCACTCCGACCAAACCACCGGAACCGCCCAAACCGGGTGAGCCCCAAAAGCCAGACCAAAGCGACGTGACCATCAAGCCGACGGTTCCTACAAAACCGAATGAGCAAAATACCTTTTCCATCAACGGAACCACCCTTATGGATCCCACGGGCAAGCCCTTTGTGATCCGAGGAGTCAACAATCCACACAACTACTGGAAGAACGAGGCCTTTAACGCGCTCCCTAAGATCAAAGAATTTGGCTTTAACTCCGTTCGGATCGTTTGGTGTGCCGATACCCTGATCAGAAGTGGACGGTGCGACCAGAAAGACATTCATCCTGTTTCTGAGTTAGAGAGAATTCTGGAAAAAATGCGCTCACTCCAGTTGGTGGCGGTTCTCAACTTACAAAACGCTACGGGATCCAATAACCGCGATGATTTAGACAAAATGGCTGACTACCTTCTTAAACCAGAGGTCAAATCCGTTTTGATAAAGTACCAAGATATGCTGCTGATTAATATCGCCAACGAATGGTATGGCGATTGGGATAAGTCTACCAACTATATCGAAGCCTATCGCAAGGTCATCCCAGCGCTACGGGACGGTGGACTCCCCCATGTCCTCATGGTCGATGCTCGGGGATGGGGACAGGACTTTAGCAGCGTTGTCGAGCACGGCAAAGATCTCATCGGTATCGATCCTAATGTTATGGTCTCATCCCATCTTTACGATTTATATGGAACTGCTAAAGCGATCAACGACGTTTTCACTCAGGTGGAGAAGCTAAAGATTCCCTTTGTTGTGGGTGAATTCGCCTGTTCCCATGGGTCAAAAGGTGCTGTACCTTGCGTCGATATCATCAGTCAAGCAAACCGAACTAAAGCTGGCCTCTTGGCCTGGTCTTACTCTGGAAACTCCTCAGAACTGGAGGATTTGGACTTAGTGGATGTCAAAGATTGGAAAACACCCACAAGTTTTGGTAAAAAGATTATGGCTTCCGATGGCTCCTTTATGAAAGAGTCCAAGACCGCTTGCTTCTTTAACCCCACTAAAACCTGTCCGTAATTTCTTTTGATTTTAGAGCCTGGTTTTAGAATCTCAATGTGGGAGCCCGAAAGAATCATAGATTCTTCTTCGAGGCTCCCACGGTCATTGCTTAAATCCCCCAACATCACTATAATCGTCTGAGATTTGGATTGTTATAGTTAGGAAGGGGGGTTTTGTCATGAAATACATTTGGAAAGCAATTTTCCTCACAGCCATTTTGGCATTCTCGGGCAAAAGTTGGGGTGAAGAGTCGAAGATTTACCAAATTTTTGTAGGGAATCACCAGTTCATACACCTTATGGTTTCCTACGATACATTGGATCTTAACGTGAGCTATATGAACAATACCAGGGATCACTTACAGTACCATCGGTCTGAGCGGAATTTTATTTGGGAAAAAGACGGGCAGACTCGGATTGTAGCGACCCAGGATCAAAACAATCAAGAGTATATCAATCTCGCCCTAAGACTTCGGGATTTTGTGGCTATGCTCACGAGCCCCTATCCTTTTGGCGATACTGACACGACACTTTCTTTGCACCCAGAGCTTAACAAAGTCATCCATGAGCTCGACCAGATCACCAGCCTTGGCGACCGAGAGCTTGCTAACTGTATTCTTTTCCCTGCCACGGGAAGATTAAAACCTCTTACCATCTCCGCCGGAGTCCACGGCTCCCTGGGAGACTACCAAGACAACATCTCCCGTGTTTGGGTTCGACAGGGCTATGAACTCGTCTTACTGGAGGGTCCAGAATTTGAGGCAAAGGTTGAGAGATCCGTGATAGCAAAGGGCAACGGTCAATCCACAGGAAAAGGTCTGGCTGTCCTGGAGTCCCAACCCATGCCCATCCGGCTCACCGATTCCGAGACCATAAGCACCGGTGGAGGAGCGCACTTTGCTCTTTCCCGAACCTCCTTTGAAAGGCGGGTTGGGTCCATCCTTTGCCGACCAGATTTACAATATTAAACAATTGCTCGGAATCAAACATAAATAGAAACAACATTAGGATGAAGACGTTAACAAAAACCAGTGATCAGCGGGACTGCAAACCTAGGGAACACATTTTGAGGACTGCTGATCATAATGGAGCCGATGGGCTAGAGATTGAATGATATCGTCCATAGTGGGAGCCTGTTCGATCGTGAGGCCACCTTCACAGAGTAATGTCGTCACTTTAAAGTTAGGGTCGCTAAAAACAGGATTAACAAAATTTAATTTTTCTTGTTCATTCCATTTTCTCCAGCACTTTTGTAAAAAAAGTTTTTTCCAAGTTACTTTAACACCTCTTTCATGAATCTTTTTAAGATTTTCGGTATTGAGTCTTAGATATGAATCTAAAACAACGACCCTTTTAGCTTTTGGAAAAACCCTCGCTACCTCTGCTAGATCCATTGTATCTCGATTAGAGCGAATTTCAAGATTTTCCACTGAGTCTAAGGGATCCCTAATTAGAGTTAAAATCTTTTCAGATTCAAATCCCAGTAACTCCAAATTTTTTACCTTTTTTATATTTGCCTCAATTAAAATATCAGCTAAAAGGCGATAGTCAACCGCATTAAGATCGGCGCTGGTTTCCAAATCAAGTGAAAAATGAGTCATATTTGGAAAAATTCTGAAAATATAATCATGGGGTAAAAATTTCAAATAACCAAATTTACCGTGAAAATTTTTGATTCTGTCACGATTGGTCTTATCTAGTTTTGTTTCAAGAAGCGTGTCAAAGGTTAATCCAACGTAATCACGGTCCCACCATCTTAGATTAAAACTTAACCCATCTATTTGTTTATAGATTGAAAGTAAATCATTAACTTTATTCAAATCATCTTCAGATTTTAAAACACCAAAATCAGTAGTTTTAAAATTCTCAAAAATATTAAATTCTCGATTTAAGGCTATGAGCCATTGATGACTTTCAGATATCTGAAATTGTGGTGAGGGATCGATTGCCCGAAGACTCGTTAGTTGATGAGCTAAAAAGCATCGAATATTTTGCCGATCTCGACCACGATTATTAACGACAAGATCTAAATCATTAATAACGATATTACGTCGTACAAAATTCTTAAATTTTTCGGGAATTCTAACTTGCGTTAACCCCAAGGATGCTTGTGCCATCGCGTCAAATGTGCTGGGATTTAATTGGGACATCCAAAGCTCAATTTGATCTAAAAGTTTATAGGTCCCTAACTCATAGCCCACGATTTTTGCCCAGGGGACACCATTCCAAAATGGAGAAAGACCAACACCCTGGTCAGGATCAGGGTTTTGGGTGGAACTGGGCTTCGCGAGGCCAAAGGCTGCTCTTTGCAAAGCGTAAAAAATATCCCGTGGTTGTTTAAGTGTAGGTGCAACAAAACAAGGTCTTATAGTAGGAGCACTAGGTTCAAATTTTTGAGACGTAACTTCGGCTAAAATGATTTCTTTGACGTAGGTTGGCAAATCCCCACTTTTGTCATTGCCAAAATTTTTGAAGCCAAGTGGATTTTGTTGAGCCGTGCGTAACTGGAGTGCCTTTTGACGGATTTTCAATGCCAAGGGAGATAAGGAATTAGCCTTTGTCATTGCATTAAGTTCTGAAATGTCGCTAATCTTTTGGCGCTCCGATCGTGATATGCAGCTCGAGAGGAAGGTCAGAATAATGAGTATAATTAGCTTTGTATTGATCATGATAGCCTCGCAAAGGTATATTTAAAGTTAAAAACATTATCCACTATGCCTTCAATGGGCTTTTCACTGCAATGTTTGTACCAACATTCTAAGGGGAACGAATTCTCCGCCAAGATTAAACTTTCAAAACTGGTTCTAAATATCGATGGCATGCCGCTACTCGTCTTAGCGAAGGTGCGAAGGAATCTGGGGACTTATAATTTGGTGCAAAGGCTGTGCCAAGAGAGCTGCCTGCTAACGGCCTAATCTCATAAACTTGGATCGACGCAAAGGTGTCTATATTTTTAACATTTGTGCACGATACCGCTTGAATTCCCCAGGGAGTTCCGCCTCAAAGCGAAGATCTTTTTTGTTTATAGGATGGTGAAATCCCAAGACCCGCGCATGGAGTGCAAGGCGCCGGTAGGGCCAACTAGGATGGCATGCTAGTTGGGTTTCATACTTCTGGTCTCCAAGGATGGGATGGCCTTTTTCCGCAAAATGAACCCTAATTTGGTTGCGACGGCCCGTCTCAAGATTGACGGCCACGAGAGTGCCGTGAAGATACCGAGCTAAAACCCTGAAGTGGGTGATCGCTAGCTCGCCCGTAGGGGCAGATTTTTGATTGAGGGCCTTATCTGTTTTTAGAAAAGTGCGGATCTCCCCTTGGTCAGGCTGGAGGTTTCCCGCCACAATTCCATAGTATTCACGCTCAGGTTTATGGGCTGCAAACTGCTTGATCAGTAGATCTCCGACCCTCTGGGACCTGGCAAAGACCAACAGTCCAGAGGTTTCCTTGTCGAGTCGATGAACCACCGATAGTTTAGGTCCCCGAGACTTGCCAGCCGCCAGGTGGTGTGCGAGACGATCTACCAGAGTGTTGGTTTCCCGACGATCTGTAGGAACAGTCAACACCCCCGCCTCTTTATCTACGATGACAAGATGCTCGTCTTTGTAGAGGATTTGGAACCCGCTGGTCTTTCGTTCCGGCGACTTTTCACGGTATTTCCGCTGGGGATCAAACGTGATTTCAAGGTGATCCTTGAGTGAGACAGGACTTCCCGGATCACGGCATTCCACTCCGTTTATCTTGATCCCTTCATGGTCCAAAAGGCCTCGCACCCGGGCGCGGGAAAAACCTAGGAGCCTAGCCAACAGCACATCCACCCTTCCACAATCGCTATCGAGTACCTGGTATTTGAGAGTTTTTAGGGCCATTTTAATGCGTTTTCCAAGGGTCTAGAGGAGGTCATGTTTTTAGTCTTTAGGAGCAGTGAGGCTGGGCCGCCGGTCCCTCCACCCGAAAACTCTCCCGCATCGGTGGCAGCCGGCAACGTAGGAGCCTTCCCGCAGCTAAAATAGCAAGGGGGCCTCCTGTGACGCGTACCTGGAGATTGTATTCCGCACCTTTTGCGCCTAAATAGATGCGATCACTCAGGGACATACCCCAGGATTTTTTGATGACAAGGGCTTGGGTTCCACCCTCAATTTCAATTTTTAGTTGGAGGGGATTGCTCAATCGTAGCTCGCGACCCTGAAGGCTGCCTTCGAGGGTTGTCGCCTCGGTTTTGATGGATGCCTTTTCAAAAAGAGGTGATATCCATCGAGCGGAACTCAAGTTTAGTTTGATCTTGAGCGAGTCTCCACCTCCCTTTAAGACTCTGATCTGACCAGACAATTCTCCCTGGGTCAAACGAGCGTTAAGAAACGATTCTGGGGAGGGCCACAGGGCTTTGATAAAGCGATATTCGATATTTTTGAGGTCGATCTGGATTTCTCCAAGAAGAGTCGTCAACGCATCTAGAGATCCTCTTGCAGCTCCGTCGCTGATAACTGCGCTCCCTGTGAGGTTTTTTTTAAGGTCAAACAGGTCCCACAAGCTTGGAGTGGCGCTAAATTCTATAGTGTTTTTGGCCGTATCTCTCAGATTTTCACTGAGTCGCCCCACAAGCGATAGGTTACGACCCAGCAAGGCACCAGGAAATCCGTCGACCTGGACCCGTAGACCGAGACTGCCTAACGGGACCTGTTTGAGCGAAAAGAGTTTGATGGGCTCCAGGTCCACATCCATAAATCCAGTGGTGTTCACTTGAGGCAGTTCAACCCTCAAGCCAAGCCCGCCTAAGGCTATGTTGGCATATCTCTCAGCTGTTTGTTTGAGTTCGGGAGATTCAAGAGTTTTACGAGAGATCAAGCGTATAATCAAAGTTGGCAATCCGACTAGGCTCACCGCTAGAGCAAAAAAAAGAGCTATTTTTTTAGAATTTCCCATGCATTCCCACCCTTGGCTAATTTGTGATCCGCTGCTGTCATGATCTCCCTCTCAAGAGAATTTTGATAGGGCTAAGATAACCCGTAGCTGCGGCCCTAGCCACAGCTAACTCGTTTTAAGGCTTTCTTGGATTTTGCCCGCATAGTAGAGAGGAAGGCTTACAATGTGGTTGTGGCGTCCTCCAGGCGATCCAATGAGTTTTACAACACAATCTGGCGCATAACGAGTGTGATAAGTTGCGAGGCTTTTGGACCTGGTGTTTTTCCCGGATTTCACTTCAAGAGGAATCGCTACAGCACCTGAACTGGGGATTAAGAATTCGATTTCAGCATCGCCTGAGGACTGCCATGAATAGGTCTTGTCGATCCCTGAGGATTTTAATTCGAGGAAGCTAAGAACCAGCCAATAATTTAATGATATCTGATTATTAAGTCAAAAATCAAGTCTTAAACCAGATTTTTATGGGGGGTAATTTTCTGGTTTTACAGATTTTTATGGGGGGTAATTTTCGGGTTTTTCCGAAAAACTCCTGTGAGCCAGCGATGAAGGCGGGTAGCCGGACGAAACGTAGAGAAGCTTGATTGTAAAAGGTTCGCGGCCAAGGACCTTGGCTTTTCTCTCTTTTAAATGCCTTCTGGCTTTACCAGTTGAGCACGGCAAAAGAGGTTTGCCGTGTTTGTTCAGAACATGCACCCAATACTTAAAAAGTTAATTGATAAGGTAGGCTTGAGCTGATTCTTCTAATCCCATCAGAAACTCCAGATCCTGGCACACTGGTCTAAGCTGTTTCTCATCCAACCAAGCATCATTAAAAAGCCGTGACAGATATTTAGTCCCACTATCACACAAAATGCTCACGACCGTGTGCCCCGGTCCCAGTTTTTTAGCTAAAAGATAGGCTCCTATCATATTGAGGGCGCTGGACGTGCCCACACAAAGCCCCTCTTTTTCCCGTAGAAAATAGACCATTTCGACGATAGGGCGGTCCGCGACACGAAACGCAAAATCAATCGGTGCTCCTTCTAGATTTTTGGTGACCCGGTTTTGGCCAATCCCCTCGGTGATGGAGGTCCCGCCATTGAATTCCAGAGTCTTTCGCATGACCCACGACCAAATTCCTGCACCGTGGGGGTCGGCGCAGGCTGTGACAATGTTGGGATCCTCGCTCTTAAGATAGGTCGCCACCCCCGCAAGGGTTCCACCTGTACCAACGACAGAAACAAATCCATGGAGTTTCCCGGCTGTCTGCTGATAGATTTCGGGGCCAGTGGTCTTGATATGCTGATCTCGGTTAGCAGTATTGTCGAATTGGTTTGCCCAGAAACCTCCGGGGGTTTCCTCGGCCAATCGACGGGCTATATGATTATAGTTTTGAGGATCTTTGTAGGGAGCTGGCTTTACTTTGACAACAGTTGCCCCTAAAGCTCGAAGCAGGTCAAACTTTTCTGGGGACTGGGTCTCTGGAATCACGATGGTACATCGGTAGCCCCGGGCTTTGGCCACATGGGCCAGTCCAATTCCTGTATTTCCTGCGGATCCCTCGACGATCAGACCGCCGGGTTTGAGAAGCCCCTGTCGTTCTGCATCAAGGACGATCCCAAGGGCAGCGCGATCTTTCACCGAACTCCCTGGGTTCATAAACTCCGCTTTACCTAAAATCCGACATCCGGTCGCTTGGGATAGGGACCTTACCTCCAACAATGGCGTCGATCCGATGGCATCACAAAACCCAGCTTTGATACCGTCCATAAACTCATCCATAAACTCGCTCCTGCTCCAATGGTTTCCCTTAAGTTTATCATCAAAAGAAAATCTGCCAGCGCGAGCCGACAGAAGGTTTAAAACGCCACTACTAACTTAAAAGATTAAGTCCCCGGCCTTATACCTTCGACGACTGTCCTAGGACTCAACACCATTTTCAGGTGTCATTGCAATGCCGGCGCCTTGGATCGCTAAAAATTCAGGATCTTACTGCCGCTTCTAATTCTCACACCGCTGGACCAGAAATTGCACTCGAACAAGAATTACTTGGTACTTCCAAAGCCTCTATCACTACAAATAGGAATCCAGCGATGCACCTCAGAACTTTAAGCCCAAACTGCCAAAAAACTTTGAATGCGTTACCGAAAAACGCATGCACATTCATGATTTCATCCCTACTTTTGTTGCAGTCGGGGTGTCTTCGAACCCCTCCAGAAGGTATGGGAGATCGAGTCTCGGATCTTAAGGGGACCATAGGATCCCCTCTTAGCTCTACTAACGGTTTTGGAAACCTTATTGACTGCAAACGACAGATATCCCGTTTTTCGGTGGACCAACAGCCTCCTTTTCGCATGTTTTACGTCAAATCAAATAAAGGACAAAAAAGAGAGGCCGTCATCATGCCTGATTTGCGTCCTGAAAAACTCGGCAGATACCAGGTTGCCTATCAGGACCGCACAGTTACTCCCCTCGACTTTCAAAACCATTTCGCAACCGGCGAATGGATGGTTTCAAACTTGAGCATCGTTCACGAGCATGAGGCAAAGCGATTCGATCAGACTATGGATTCTTACCGGTTTTATACCCATGGCTTCAATGCCGAAAAATTTAGGAAAACTTACGGTTCGATGAATGGTCTCGTAGATATACGCTTTAATTTGAAAACAGGGGAAGTGGCAAGAATGTCACTCAATAACGGCGAAGGAATGCGTCTCGATCAGCAATTGTTTTCTGGTATGTTCTACCAAGTAGCCGACCGACCAATCAAGTCAACCCCGTTTCCTACAGCACTTGATCAGCCAAACATTTTTATACGGGCCAGCTGTTCTGAAAACTTGACCCGCGGCATCTTTGCCTCTGTTGAGGTGAAAAAAGTCATGACCACCACGACAAAAGACGGGCAAAAAGCAGTCAAAGTCAAAGCCTACATAGATCCGGTTATCGCTGGGCGCGACGCCGAATGTATAAAGTATGCCAATGCATATGACTCTGAGGGAAATTTCTATGGAATCATCACCGCCTACGATCCCGTCGAAAAAGGCTTTAATCCTGAAAACCTCGAAATTACCAGCATCCACGATGACCGGCTAAAGGCCTACATCCGCTACGCCTTCGCTCCAGATTATCGTGGCAATGGTATCATCTTTTCAGGCAAAGAAATTCCCGTCTATGGCCAATATTCTCGTCGCTGGTATATGTCACAAAATGACTATTGGGCTTGCAAACTTGACCCAAATTACTTGGACAGCCTAGCGCTCGAGCGTGCCTCGGATAAGGTGAGCGAGTATATGGAAAAGCCTAATTGCGCTCGGGAGGACCTTGAGGTTGCTTTCTGTCAGGCCAGAGGAGAGCTCGAAAAGCTCGTCAATCTAAACGATCAATCCTCAAAACAAAAACCTGCGCTGCTATGCTCAAAGTCAAAGATGGACAACCCCAATTCAGGAATCAAAGTCTGTGGGCCTGACGTTGTGCAGTCGATAGGTCAAACCTGCAAAAATCCTAAATCAGAGTGAAAAAAACCAATGGGGATCACCTAGTTTATGAAGCTGCCTCAATTGCTCTTTTTTGAATGCAGCTATTTCTGAGCTTAGATTTGATCTTTTCCTGCATCATCCACCACGGGAGGTGGCTCGAGACCAGTTGGGTCTTGGACCACCACCTTTGGCTCCTCAGGGGGCACAGGAGTGGTGGTCACACAGACTCTGGTTTTCCATGCAGCGAGTTGGTCTACGGTCAGGGATTTAGCAATTTTTCCGTATTCGACCAACATATCGATCGTCAAGTTACCCGTGACTTCAGCATTGACCAGATACTGGAGTTGGTCTTTAGACTGGGAGCCCACATATTGAGCTAGCTGAAAGAGGGAGTCTGGAGTTCGTTGACAGACGAGCCCCGTCAGGATCTCGACCAAAGGTCCTTTACCGGGAGAAGGGGACGGAGTCGGAGCTGGCAAAGGAGGTTCTTTGCCAGGAGTAGGGGTCGGAGTTGGAGCGGGCGTTGGAGTCGGAGTAGGCGTAGGAGCAGGAGGAGGAGTTGGTTTAGCAGGGCAGGATGCGTTGCCGTAGCCCTTGTGATCTTTGTCACCATGGCCTTGCGAAGCATCCACATTGCATTGGTCCACAGGGATTTTTTTGGACGATCCATGCCCCGACAGTTGGATAGCATCTGCTGAACCTTCGCTCCCATTACGGTCCGAACGTCGATCTTTGGTGGTATTGGAAACGCCTCCTAGCTCGACACGGCCACAAGAACTGATGGCTAGGGTGGTGGTCACGAAAAACAAGATACCTAAATGGGATCTCTGATTGCTGCTCATACTGAACATCCTCCGAAGAAAATTTTCCATTGATTCGAATTTTTGCTACGTCGCAACTTGTAACTGAGATATTTACATTGCAAAATTAGATCCAAAGACGGTGACTGTTTACTCAAAGATTCCAGTCTGATATTGTCGCCGATGGTATAACAAAGATGCCAGGTTACAGACTCTCGTGTCGATCTCATGGCTTATCATAGCTAGGATTTGTCGGGTCAAAAACTGTTTAAGGAGTGACCAGTGAACTCGATCTGGATAGTATCTCATCGTATGTGGGACTGGGTAATCCCCTTGGTGTTAGCCCTAGCGCTTTCGTTCCTAGCACTTCCTTTTGCACCTGCTCTCGGCGCTGGATCGCTCAAAACATCAGTCGGAGTGATCGGTGGCTATGAAAACTCTCAGGTTTTAGACAGTCTCGGCAACCCTAAGAATCAGGTCCTCAAGATTCCAGATTCAAAAGAGTATATCGAGGTACGTCCAAACATTAAATGGACTCAAGATCGGTATGAACTCGTCTTTAGGCCCCGAGGAGTCCTAGAACAAAATCATGTGAAGTATCAAACCTCATCGGGAATTCCAGGCGGCCCAACCTCTGACAAAAAGGAGACCACACAGAAAACCGATGTTTTTGTGACCGAGGGCTTTATATCCCATGACCTAAACCAACAGATCACAACCACTTTAGGGCTACAAAACTACCAATGGGGACCGGCTGAACTGTTAAGCCCCAGCAATTTTATCTTTCATGAGACCATCGCCGATCGGAAGAACTTTGCCGAAACAAGGGGTCGTCACCTTTTGCGGATCAATGGTTCTCCGACAAAAACCTGGAGCACCGTATCGCTGCTGGAATGGGCTGAAAATAAGGATCTGACACCTTTTGGTGATGATCAAAAGTTTAAACCATCGTTTCTTGTTAAAAACGAATATTCTTGGGCCCAGGGCCCTGGAGGGGGAGCGGAGTATTTTGGTTTTGTTTTAGGGATCAGCCAGACCGCTGCCCCCCAAAAAACCTTTACGCGGCTGCGCTGGGGCGAATCCTTCAGTCTCCAAGTGCCTTGGTGGGATGGTCTTTCTTGGTATGGGGATCTGGGCCATCAAATAGGATCGGCAGCATGGTATCCCCAGACCAATCCACCTGTAACCTCTCCGACCAACGGCCCTTGGCTGGACTACGATCAATCCCGCTTAGAATCTAGCCGGATTTACACCACAGGTGTGCTAGGCATCCGTTATGATTTTGTGGAGGGTGAAATAGTTCGGTTTGAATATGCCTTTGATGAACATAGCTACTCTCGGACCGAAAGGGCCCTAAGCCTCCAGTCCGTACAACCTCGAAACCAAGAAGGGCTTGCAGCTTTGCCGGACAACTACCGTAAATACTGGAATCCGGGTATCGATCTAAAAACTCCCGAGGTGATCTATCTTTCATTTTATACACCTGATATCGCCAGCATAAAGGACCTTAGTGGTCTGGTTCGGTGGATTTACGAACCCTTTGATCACTCCACCTGGGGCTACCTGTCGGCTCAATACCGAATTGGTGATTCAGGGACTTTGAGCTATGGTGGTATCTTAACCACTGGGTCAAGCTTGGATCAGCCCTTGAGGGGAGTCGCGTCGCCCTCACATACTGTGGCCTACCGCCACGACTGGTAAAGGTCGCAAACCGACCAAGGATGATTTCCATAGACCACGATTGTCACAACCTACGGCGGAGCCCCCATACCAATGTCCTCACAAGCAATCATACAACTCAAAAATGTGACCAAATCATATCATCTCGGCCAAACCCTCGTCCCAGCCCTTCGGGGGATAAACCTAGAAATTAAAAAAGGTGAATTTACGGCCATCATCGGCGCTTCCGGGTCCGGCAAGAGTACCCTCCTTAATCTGATTGGACTCATTGATGATCCCGACGGGGGGAGCATATTACTGGATAACCACGAAGTAACCTCTCTCGATGACGACCGAAAAAGTCTGCTACGAAATCAAAAAATCGGGTTTATCTTTCAATCATTTAACCTAGTACCAGTCCTCTCCGTCTACGAAAATGTCGAGCTACCGCTGCTGATCAACCCTAAGATCAGTGCCGCGGATCGTCGCAGCCGCATCTTGATGGCCATCGAAGATGTGGGACTCAAAGACCTCAAGTCAAATCTCCCTGACCAGCTTTCTGGCGGCCAGCGGCAGAGAGTCGCCATTGCACGGGCCCTCGCATCGGGCCCCGACCTGGTCCTTGCAGACGAACCCACGGCTAATCTCGACTCCACAACCTCCCACCTGATTATCGATCTTATGTTACAACTCAATGCCCAGAGAAAGGTGACTTTTATTTTTTCGACCCATGATGAAAGATTGATGGATCGAGTTTCCAGGATCGTTCATATTAAAGATGGAGTGCTGGAAAATCCCGCTCCTTAAATGACATTGGCATCAACGAAACTTTGAGAAGTATATAAGGATGAGAATACTTTGTTTGGAACCTGGGTCATCGCTGCTCGCAATCTGCTCCGCAACCGCAAACGCAATCTTGCAACAGGTTCTGCGATTGCTCTAGGCTTTGCCGCGATGTTAGCCCTAGGTGGCTATATCAATCGCGTCGAAAAATACCTTCAGGTGTATACCATCTATGCTAATAAGACAGGGCATATTGTGGTTTATGCACCAAAGGGTCTAGAAAATTACACCTCCAAACCCAAACCTTATAGCCTCAGCCTTGCGGACCAGAATGTGCTCAAGGCCGTTTTAAACACGATCCCAAACGTCCAGCTTACGGGCGGTCAGTTTTTTGGGACCGGACTTATCGGCAACGGATGTCGATCGGTGCCCTTTATAGGGAACGGCATCGACCCTAATCTCGAAAAACTCCTCCGAGACCACCCTCAGTTGAAAGAATGGGCTCAAAACCGTTCCAAGATCGCCAAAGGCAAGCCACTCAGTGACTATCATGAATCCCTGGGCGGAATCATGGTCGCCAAAGGTCTAGCGCGCATCCTCCATAAACCCAAGACCTACGATGAAATCCCCAATGGTTATACGTCGCCCATCATCACCGACTGCTTGAGTCCTGACGCTGAAAAACTCGTCGCTGAAGATGCGAATGTCCAAATCGCCACATCTTCCTGGAACGGTTCCATGTCGGCCCTAGATGCTGAGGTCATCTCCCATTACGATCCTGGGGTGACGGAGCTTGCCAATACTGCGATTCTAGCTCCCTTGTCTTTTATGCAAAAACTCTTTGACACTGATCGTATCACTCATTTTTCTATTTGGCTTCGCAACCCAAGCCAGTTGGCTCAAAACATGGAAGAGATCAAGTCCGGCTTGGCAGCAAAGGGTGTACAGCTGGATCTGTATCCATGGAACCACGAAGGCGTGAGCCCTTTGTATACCGGCACTATGCAGTTTCTGCATACATTGGTTAACTTTTTAACCTCGGTGCTCGCTGTGGTTGTGATCTTTTCGATTTTTAACTCCGCGACGATGACCGTGATTGAGCGCAGCGCTGAGATCGGTATGATGCGCTCTCTTGGATACAAAAAACACCAAATCAGTAGACTCTTTTTACAGGAAGCAGCTCTTCTGACCTTGCTTTCTCTCTTTGCCGGTGGCCTTATTGGGGCCACCATAACTCTGATCGTGAACCATGCAGAGATTATACTCTTTCCCCCCGGCATCTCGGGAGGCCTTCGTTTAGAACTCAAACCTAGTTTAGAAACCTGTATGATTTCTGCTTCGCTTATCTTTTCACTCGCTTTAGTCGCGACCATGCTTGCTATTCGAAGCCATGTAAAAAAGAGGATTGTTGACCTGTTAATGGGTACTAACCGATAAGAGGACCTTATGCTTGCAAAGATAAAATCCCATGGACCAACATGGTTCTTAAGCCTTATGTTGTGGATGCCAACCACCCTCCTTGGACAGACTGCCGAGGCAGAGGATCTGCTCAAGGATTCCGACCAAGCCCGCGGTACCGTCGAATCAGGGGTCCGTTGGCAAAGCCAGGTGATCACCCTTGACAGCGAAGGGGAAAAAAAAGTTCGCTATGAGGTCAAAGTGAAAGGCGTCGATGCCCTGGCAGAAGCCCTCGAACCTG
This sequence comes from Oligoflexales bacterium, assembly GCA_041736175.1. Lineage (GTDB taxonomy): Bacteria > Bdellovibrionota_B > Oligoflexia > Oligoflexales > CAIYRB01 > JBGSUI01. The sequence continues at coordinate 23,717 of JBGSUI010000134.1, forward strand.
CCCGCAGCAAGGGCGAAACGATGCTTTTTAACGACCGTAACCTTTGGTTTTTCAGACCAGGACTTAAAAAACCTATGGCCATCAGCCCTCGGCAAAAGCTGATGGGCCAAGCAGCAAACGGCGATATTGCATCCACAAACTATTACCGAGACTATGTGGGTAAGCTGGTCGGCGAAGAAACCGTGAATGGCCAACCCTGCTACAAACTTGAGTTGAAAGCAAAGGCTAAAAACGTCACTTATGACGGGATTCGCTACTGGATCACAAAGGATACTCGCCTCGGAATAAAAGCCGACTTCCTCACCCTCAGCGGCGAAACCTTTAAATTCGCCACTATGGAATACAATAATAAAATCAAAAATAAACAGGGCAAAGAACAAACCTTTATCAGCAAGATGGTCATTGTAGATGCTCTAAACCCCAAAAACCAAACCACGATCCTCTACGAGTCACTCGTCCTTGAGGACCAGCCGGATAAAATCTTCAATATCAACAACATTTCACGGTAAAACCAAAACCACATGAAACAGTCCCTTAATCTACCTTTTTTAGCTCGAGTCTCGGCAATCGCCTGGCGCAATGTGATCCGAAACTGGCGGCACAGCTTGGCCACGATTCTGGCGATTGCCCTCGGGTTTGCCTCTGTCTCCGTCTTCGACGGATTTATCGAAGACCTTAAGAGTCGCAACGAAGACGGATATATCCATCGAGCGATGCTGGGACATGTGGTTTTGGAAAAACCCGACGCTGCGACGATGAGCCAGGAAAATCCCTGGAAATACGCCATCAATAAAGAAGAACAAAACTTTATCGATGCCTTCCTCGCCCAAGATCCCGCTGTGGCCCAAAAAATGCGCTTTCTATCGATCACGGGCCTAGCGTCCGCTGGGGAACAGTCCGGCTTTTTTCAGGGCCTAGCGATTGATTTAGAAAGCGGTGCGGAGATTCGCAAGCCCCATTGGGTCTGGAATACTATGGCTGGAAAGCCGGCCCACCTTGCTCCCCCCATGTCCCTAAATACCGGCGTCTTGATGGGAAAGACCCTTGGCTGCGAATCCACCTACCAAGGCCCGTCGATTTTCCTGCCCTATGGCAATTATATTCCGGCAGAGAGACCCTTCCGTTGTGAACAACCGCGAGTTTATCTCACCGTCACAACCGAAGCTGCCCAGGTCAACGTCATCGACTTAAAGGTAGCGGGTATTTACGATGCAGGATTTCGAGAGACTGATAAAAGATCAGTATTGATGTCCCTTAAGGATGCCCATCGACTCTTTGATACCGACAAAATCACCTTGTATTCTATCCTCCTCAAAGACCAAAAGATGAGCGGGGAGTTTATTGCAAGAATTCAGGAAGCCCTTAAAAAGGCCGGACTCTCCATCGCCGTGATGCCTTGGCTTAAGCACCACTCCGTCGCCTTTATCGCTGGAGGCCTGCAAATCCTGGATGTCTTTAGAAACCTCTTTATGACCGTGATTGTCGCCATCGGGGTGATGGCCGTCGCCAACACCATGATGAAAGCCGTCAACGAGCGGATCCGAGAGATCGGGACCCTGAGGAGTCTGGGGTTTCGCCGCTCCCATTTGCTGGCTATCTTTGGATTCGAAGGCTTTTACCTAAGTCTGATCGCCTGTTTTATAGGGTTTTTACTGACCCTAGCCATAACCTTTGCGGTTCAACTCTCAGGGATCAGCTTTAAAGGTGGGATTATGGCAATCCCCATTAATCTCAATATTCTTTATGTTCCGGTTGCTTGGGCTATCAGCTGTATCGTGCTCACTTTACTTGCCACTGGCACGGCTCTCTACAGTGCCCGTCGCGCCGTAAAAATGGGAATCGCCGATGCCCTTCGACATGTTTAACCAGTTTCTCCAAGACATCAAAGATAGCCCTGTAGCGATACTCTTTGAAAAAGGCGAGGAGTTTAGACGTCGCCTGATCAAAGTCTTTTGCCTTCTTGTAGTTTTTTTTGTGGCATTTTTTTACTTCTCTAAAGAGATGGTTGAATTTCTCAAAGGTCCTCTTATCCAAAACTTACCCCCATCCCAATCCAAGCTCTACTTTAAGGATCCTCTCGAAGGTTTTTCAGTGATGTTTAAAACATCGCTGTTAGGTGCTTTGACTTTAGTCTTGCCTTATGCCTTATGGCAGATCATGAAATTTATCGAGCCTATTGTTCCCCAAGAGCATCGTAAGCTGTTAAAACCTTATTTTTTGAGTTCACTGTTTCTCTTTTGTTTAGGTTCTGGCTTTTGTTTTGCAGCTATCCTTCCATCAGCCCTTAGTTTTTTGGTAGAAATGGGAGCTGATATTGCTGAGCCTCTCCTTATGATCGAAGATTATATTTCGGTCCTAGGATGGATGCTCTTTGGGTTTGGGCTAGTGTTCCAACTCCCCATCGTCCTGATCCTCCTGGGTGAGGTCGGACTTTTGTCCGCCGCATTCCTGCGAGAAAACCGCAAATTCGCCCTGGTGATCAATCTTGCCGTTGCCGCTATCCTCACACCGACCCCAGACCCCTTTAGCCAGATCGCCATGGCCGTCCCCATGGGACTCCTGTACGAAATCGCCATCCTTGTCATCGCCTATCAAGAAAAAAAATCAAACTCCTTACCGATGGTCATCCGCCAAAAGGAAAAGCCATGACCGACAGCAGGACCCCCTCCCTGGAGCAACGCAACCCCTGGACCATCTGTCAAACAAGCCCCATCTACGAAAACCCGTGGATCAAAATCGAGCACCATGACGTGATCGATCCCCACGGCAAACCCGGCATCTACGGCACCATTCACTATAAACATATCGCGATTGGAGTGATTCCCATCAATGACCAGCTCGAAACCTGGTTAGTGGGTCAGTACCGGTTTCCCCTTAAGTTTTATTCCTGGGAGATACCAGAGGGGGGAGCCCATGCTGGGGAGGCTCCCGAGGCGGCGGCACTCCGGGAGCTTAGGGAAGAGACGGGGCTGGTGGCGACTTCGGTCGAACCCATCTTGACCATGTATCTCTCTAACTCCACCTCTGACGAAAAGGCTCTTGCTTTTTTGGCCCGTGGCTTGACCGTAGGTCCCTCAGATCCCGACAGCACGGAGGAGTTAAGGGTCCGGAAGCTTCCCTTTAAAGAAGTCTACCAGATGGTTCTTAGGGGGGAGATCACGGATGCCCTGTCGATTGGCGCTATCCTTAAGGCGGCGACCCACCTCAAGATTGGGTAGACTTTCTTTTACATTTGAGGGTGGGGGGCTCGGCGTTGGAAAGCAACTGGGCTATAATAGAGTCAATCTATGAGACAAGGGGATATTTATGAAGGTCAAGATCAAACTTTTTTGGAAGATACTTCTGTTAGGTTTAGCGACTGATGCTTTTAGCGAGACTTTGACGTTTAAAGCGGATGTGTGGTGCCCGTTTAACTGCGAACCTAAGGGGGAACAGCAGGGGTATTTGATAGACCTAGCCAAAGCGGCCCTTGAACCCCTAGGGCATAAGGTAGAATACAGCACCTTGAATTGGGCGAGGGCGATCGTCGACACCCGTGACGGCAAGTATACGGCGATCGTCGGTGCGGCAAAAAGCGATGCACCCGATTTTGTCTTCCCCACGACGGCTTTAGGGTTTGCTCGAAATTGCTTTTACGGCAAAAAAGATGCCACCTGGTCGTTTCAAGGAGTCGCCTCCCTCAAAGACATCACCTTTGGTGTGGTCAAGGACTACACCTACGAAGACGAAGTCGATGAATATATTAAAACCAATATAAAAGACCCTAAAAAGATCGACGTGGTGGCCGGAGATAACCCCCTCGAACTCAATCTCAAAAAAGTCAACGCCGGGCGGATTACCGCCTTTATCGAAGAAGACAGCGTGCTTCGTAATTACTTTTTCCGCAACAAACTCCCTGACGATAGCATCAAAAACCTCGGGTGCGTCAAAGAGAGCGACATTTTTATTGGTTTTTCGCCCAAAAATCCCAAAAGTACTGAGTATGCCAAGGCCCTTAGCAGTAAGCTCGATGTGATGCGGAAGGATGGCAGTTTTAGCAAGATTCTTGCCCAATACGGTATCAAAGACTGGGTCAAATAGTCTCCATGGACCCCATCGACCTTATCCGCACACAAAGTGAGTTTCCCTCTATGTGCGGATAAGCTCTTAAGTTGTTTTATCCGCACACAAAGTTTGTTACACTCTATGTGCGGATAACTTACTCTGGTGGTGATGTTATGAGATTTATTGGTAGAAGCTACGAGCTGGATAGCTTGCATAAACTATGCGAAATCAAATACTATGATAAAGAGATCGAGCCCAGCATCATCACCGAAGTAGAAAAAAAGTGTGCTCTCCTGACCATTCCCCGCGGCTACACCCTGGAAAGGTGTCTGATTTCACAATTTGGCCCTAGCCGGTCCCTTAAAGCCGCTGGATATTTCCATCACAGTCTCCATATCGATGATTTTTTTCACTAGCATGGCCCCGCTGCTTTAGGCAGCTTTTGCAGAAGAAACGCCCTTCAATTGGTTTTCAACAGCTTTTTTAGGGATAGAAATGGAGATCGTCGTGCCCATTTTGGGTTGGCTCGTGATATTGAGGGTCCCACCGACGCTGATGACCGCCTGGCGCAGCGCGCTCATTCCGACGCCCCGTCCTGAGGTCTCCGAAATGGTCTCGGCTGTGGAAAGCCCGTCCAAAAAGATTAGATCGAGGATTTTTTCGCGAGGGATGTGCTGCACCTTCCCTGGATCAACGTGACCGAGTTGGATCGCCTTTTTGAGGACTTTTTCCGTATCGATACCCTGCCCGTCATCGCTGAGGATGATTTGGTATTCCTGGGGTAGTTCGCTAAACTTAAGTTTAAGCTGTCCTTGGGGTGGTTTGTTTTCCCGGTGTTCAGGCAGCTCCAAGCCGTGGTCGATGGAATTGCGAAGGGCATGGATCAGGTTTTGGGCTACAGGTTTGACCTGAGCTGGGTTGACCTTTAGATGCGCACCTTCGATGGTTAATTGCACCGATTTGCCGAGATTTTCTGCGGCTTTCTGCACGTAGTCGTTGATGGGCCCGAGCAGTCGTCCTGCTGGTTCAAAAGAGACTTGCTCAGTCCAGCGCTCCACGAGTCTTAAAGCCTCGGTAAGGTGGGTCGCTTGGCTGATCTGCCGGCGGAGGTCTTGTAGGTCTTTTGGTTCGATGGAAATAGGTAAAGGTTCGTTGCCTTCATAGGATACTTTGAGAAATTCATAGTTTTTGGCTAAAAATTCTGTAATAGCGTTTTGCACCCATTGAAGGTCATTGGGCTGGATCTTTTGTTTTTCTTCGATATCATGGACGAGATGGGCTATCTGTTCGAGACCAAAAGCCGCCGAATTTCCTTTGAGGGTATGGAGTTCTCGTCGGACGGTTTTTTCATCGTTCTGACCCAAATAAGTTCGCGCACTTTGGATACGGTCACGGGATTCGCCGACAAAATCCTTAAAAGAGACCAAGTTTTGGAGAATCCTAATCATCGCCAGGTTGTTTCGATTTTCTTGTTCGGTCTTATCGAGATCGGTCACATCCACTAAGGTGAACAATATAAACTCAATCGTCCGACCTCCGGCACTTTTGACCACAGAGCCCACCAGGGAGACCGTATTTCCGTCGATATTAAATCGACGGGGAATCTGGCCTAAACTGACGTCCTCTGGGAAGATATCTTCAAAGACCTGATCAACGCAGGCGTTGAGGTGATCTGCCTGTCTTTGGGTTACCTTTAACACCTGACTAAGAGCTTGACCCGCAAGTTTGGGTTGATGGAGCAGCTTTTCACAGCTCTTGGTGTAGCCTTCTTGGACTGTCAGGGTTCGGTCGACCAAAAAAAATCCGCTTTGGACGTTTTCGAGAATCATTTTGATGGTCGCAGTTCTCATGGCTACAAGCTGTTCGAGGTTGTCGTTCATAGCTGCGAGCTCTACATTTTTCTTTTCGATCTCGGCAAAAAGATCTCGAAGGGCCAACCGGGTACTTTCTAGACTGCATCCGAGTTCGCCGATTTCGTCCGTCGCCTGCCACGGGAAGGCATGGTCCAGCTCTTTGGCTGCAATTTTTTGGGCCTGGAGCTTAAGCTTTTCGATCCGTTTGAGAACTCTGCTGCCAACCAGCAACACAACCAGACCAATACAAACCATGGCTTGGATCAGGGAGACCACCAAGGTTTCACGGATTTTATCCTCACCCTCTGCTACGGAGCTGGCCATGGAAAAATCAACTTCTACTTTGCCAATCAGCTCGTCGCCATTTTTGATAGGGGTTTCGTGCTTGAGAATAAAACTATTCTCAGATGGTATGCGGGACGGAATTTTTTTTTCGTAAAAGATTGCGCCCTTATTGTCATAAACGGTGGTTCTCAATAGTCTTTCATCGCCCATGATGCTATCGACAAGCGGCGCAGCACTTTCGGGGGAGAGATCCCAAAGGGCTTTTTGAACACCGAGGGCTAAGACCTCTGTGGTGCGAGCATGGTCGGCCTGGTTTTTTGCGGTCAGCCGTTTCACTAAAGCATTGGACGTATAGTAGGTGGCTGCAGCCATGGGAATCATCAGACCCGCGACCACACCCCCGATCACGACGGTTCTAAGAGAAGTTTTCATAAATGCCATGGTCCTTATTTTAATCTTTGATCTTAGACGGATGGAGTCCACCCAACCCGCAGCCCTGGATCCCTATCGTCGGTGGCCCCTTGTGACTTAAGGAAATTTTGGTTTGTAAGCCGATAAAGTGGCAGTAGACCAGGCAAAATCATTTAGTAGCTGATGCGGAGACAAATTTTGGGATCTTGAAGGCAGACTGGACTTCAGATCCAAAGATAAACTTGAAAAAGTCTATTTGATATCCCGCGGCGAAACCAATTTGGCTCACGACTCAAAAGCCCTGCGGTAGATCTCTAAGTCTCTAAATTTACAAGTCCCATTCAAAACCCGCAAAGTGGCCTTCGGGGGTGATGGTTTAATCCACACCTCAAGCAATTGTTATAACTAATATATAACGATTTTCATCAAGTCTTTACCAGATCCTCCGAAGTGATAGGAAATGTCTGAATGAAAAAGGGAGGCGTTCATGGGAAAGATATCAACAAAAACAAAAAAGTCGTTTCAAGCAATCAACAGGGCCGCTAAAAAAGGCCCATCGAAGTCTCACGGGACATCGAATGCACACCGAGGATCGACACCAATATCGCTCCTTGCTCTTGTCGGGGCTCTGTCAGGCCTCCTGATATCCTTACAACCCCACACCGCCCTTGCAGGCAGTCCCTACGTGTTTAGTTATGGTGGCAGGCTTGCCCTCCCCAGCGGTGAATCGGTGAAGGGACCAGTCAATTTAGAAATCAAATTTTATAGGTCAGCCTCCGGTGGAACGCCCCTTCCCGTCACCCCGGTGGTAAAAACCGGAGTCCTCCTAACCGACGGGGTCTTCCAAGCGGACCTAAGCGAACTCGCAGCCGCCGAAGCGAGCCTAGTCTTTTCGCCAACCTTTGAAACCTGGGTGGAGGTTTCCGACCTTACCAACAAAACCGTCTACCCCCGCCAGCGGCTGACGGCAGTCCCCTATGCCTTTAAAGTCCCCGTCGATCAGACAACCGTCAACTTTGACGGCGACGGACGGTTAACCGTCGGGACGATCGATATGGCTAAAGTCAACGGGCTCGAAGCAGCCTTAGCCACAAGAAATGCTGCCAGAGCTGTCAGTATGACCGACGTAACGGGGCTTCAATCAGTCCTAGATGGCAAGGTTAACTCCAATGCCACCGTGGGTGGGGATGTTTCGGGATACTTATCTACAGAAGTGACTGTAAACAAAATAAAAGGGGTTTCAGTAGATACTCCGGCCACAAACAAATATCTTAAATACAATGGGACAAATCTTGTTTGGGATATACCCGCAGCCGGCGGCACCGGGGACATGCTCAAAGCCAACAACCTCTCAGATCTTACAAGTCCCAGCGCTGCCCGTACCCACCTTGAATTAGGAAGTCTCGCTACGAGCAGTGAAGTGACCTCTACCCTCATCACGAACGGCACAATTGTCGATGCGGATATCAGTGCCTCCGCAGCCATTGCAGATACTAAACTCGCTACGATTTCTACTGCGGGCAGAGTCTCGGGATCAGCGATCAACGCGGGGACGATTGGTGGTGCCACTGCGATTGACACATCTGGTGCTATCACCACCACGGGAGCCGTCACGGCTGCCGGCGCTATCACTGGCACTGGAAATGTGGTGGTTAACGGGACTGGATATGCGACGACGGAATTGCGCTTCAATGATAACGACAATACCAACTATGTGGGATTCAAATCCCCATCTGTTGTGGGAGCAAACTTCGTTTGGACACTGCCAGCAGCAGACGGTACCGGCGGACAATTTCTTAAAACTGATGGCTCTGGTACCTTAAGTTGGCACAGTATTCCTGGTGGTGGTGACTTGCTAGCTGCCAACAACCTCGGTGATCTCGCTAACGCCGGTACCGCCCGCACAAACCTTGGTTTAAACACCCTTGCCACCCTAGCTGCCGTAGGCAGCACCGAGATCACCAACGACTCCATTATGAACGCCGACATCAACGCCTCAGCAGCCATCGCCACCTCCAAACTCTCTGGCGCAGTCACCTCTATCGCCAGCCATGGCCTTGGATCCTTGGCCATCCTTAGCACTGTGGGCAGTACAGACATTACCAACGACTCCATTGTCGACGCAGACATTAACTCTACTGCGGCCATCGCACAGTCGAAAATCTCGGGACTGACTACCGCTCTCTCAGGCAAAGAGCCTACAATCATTACGGGGACCATAAGCGATTTTTACCGAGGCGACAAATCATGGCAAGATTTTAACACCGCAGCCCGCGGTGCCGTAAGCATCACGGCTCCCTTGACTTACAACTCCAGTACTGGGGTTTTTGGTTTAGGCCAAGCCAGCGGGGTGGCCAATGGTTACTTATCTTCCTCAGATTTTACAGTGTTTAATAATAAACAAGCCGCGATTACCACTGCGACCACGGTCGACGCTGGGACCGTGACGACAGCTCAGCAAAATGGGGTTGAAATTAAGCCCTATAACAGCGCCGCGGGCAACACTGGCGAGCTACGCTTTGACGAGCTTGCAGCCAACGGTACCAATTATGTTGGGTTTAAAGCTCCTGACGTCCTTGCAAGCAATAAGATCTGGACCCTTCCCGCAGCAGACGGTACCAGCGGCCAACTCCTTAAAACCGACGGCTCTGGTGCCCTCGGTTGGGTCACAGGTGGCGCAGGATCCGTCACCAGCGTCAACCTCACCGCCCCTGCCGCAGGGATCACGGTCAGTGGTGGCCCCATTACATCATCAGGCTCAATAACCCTCGCTTTAGAAGACGACCTCGCCGCCGTAGAAGCTCTTGCTACCACCGGTGGAGTGGAACGCACCGGTGCCAATACCTGGGGCACCTACAGCGTCACGGCTGCTGGTAAAGCGATTCTCGACGATGACGATAGCACCGCCCAGCGAACAACCCTTGGTTTAGGCTCCCTTGCTACCTCAAATGCTGTGGGCAGCTCAGAGATCACCAACGATTCCATCATGGACGCTGATATCAACGCCTCGGCAGCCATCGCTGACACCAAACTTGCTACAATTTCCACGGCTGGCAAAGTTTCAGGCTCTGCCATCACCTCAGGAACAATCGCAGGCACTACGAACTTTAACACCTCTGGAACTATCACCACCTCGGGAGCGATCACAGGTCAAGGCATGATTGTCAATAGTGGTTCCTTCGCGAATGAACTCCGCTTTAACGACGACAACAATAGCCACTATGTAGGTTTTAAAGCTCCAAGCACAGTAAGTAGCAACCTGATTTGGACTCTTCCCTCAAATGGTGGAACGAACGGTCAAGTTCTCACGACAGATAGTTCTGGTTTCTTATCTTGGGCCTCAGCTGTCCCCCCTAGCAACAGCATTACCTCCGCCGAAATCTTCGATGGTACGATTACCAACGCAGATATTGCAAATGGAGCCATTTCGGACTCGAAGTTAACACAAATTACGACAGCTGCCAAAGTGAATGGAAGTGCCATTACTGGAGATCTTGCTGTAACTTCAATTACAACAACCACTGGCAACGTCGGTATCGGCACCGCCACCCCCCAAGCAAAGCTCCAAGTTGAAGGCCAGATGGTGGCAAGACAACACATTGTCTCCAGCGTCGACACCGTAGACTTCAACAATGGCAACGCCCAGTTCCTCCTAAACCCGCCAGGAGCGGCTATCACATTAAGCAACATGATGCCCGGCGGGGCCTATACCCTTGTGATTCGGTCATCATCATCATACTCCTTCGATTTTACCGCAAGCTGCGCTACGCTTAAATTTAGCCCAGCAAACGGTAACACGAACCCCGGCTCCGATACGATATACTCTATTCAAAAGTTCAATATAAGTGGAACTGACACCTGTTATATCAGTTGGATCACCGGACTCTAATACCTCTTACCGAGACTCCTGTTGTGATTTTTGGTATCATAAACTAAAAAACACAATAGGAATCCTCTATGCCCCACAAACCATCCCTCTTTAGCCGCTTGAACCAGCTTACCCGCCGAGGACTTTTGGCACAAATTGCTAAATTATCATCCGGCTTGGCCCTCCTATTCAAAAGCGCATCAGGAAACGCCGGACCCCAAACCAACATCGGTTTTTGGAAAGCTCCACGCTTAAAACGGCTGCGTGCTTTTGGAGTCAATACCAATGGTCAGCTTGGGGATGGAACCTTGACTCCCCGAGACACCCCCATTGCAGCCACTGGTGCGGACACCAATTGGGCCGAACTCACTGCAGGCAATTCCTATTCCCTAGGCCTTAAGGACGATGGAACCCTGTGGAGCTGGGGTTTCAACAATTTTGGGAGGTTGGGTCTGGGTGACACCAATGGCCGATCTTCCCCGACCCTAGTAGGGGCTAACTTCAATGGCAAGACCATCTCCGCTGGCTCATCCCATGTCGTCGCCGTAAAAAGAGACGGGACCCTTTGGGCCTGGGGCCAGGGAAACACTGGACAACTGGGAAATAACGCGGTCGTTGACACCAGCACTCCAGTCCAAGTCGGTTCCGCTACAAACTGGGTCCACGCTGTGGCAGCCAACAGCTTTTCCGTCGGACTAAGAAGCGACGGTACTCTCTGGGCATGGGGCTATAACAACTATGGCCAGCTTGGACAGGGAAATACGACCTCCAAATCATCCCCTGTCCAAATCGGATCTACAGACTGGGTTCAAATAACAGCCGCCAGCGACCATGCTCTGGCTATTAAAAGCGATGGCACCCTGTGGGCCTGGGGTTCGAATCAATTTGGACAGCTTGGTCAAGGCCATACCTTGAACTTATCATCTCCGATGCGGGTTGGGTCTCTTTCGAATTGGCTCAAAGTAATCGCTGGCACACACTTTAGCATAGCTCAAAACAGCGCTAATCTCTTATGGGTGACCGGCATAAACACCATCGGTCAGCTGGGCCTGGGTGATACGGCCAATCGCTCCACGCCCCAACAGTTGGGCTCACTCACCACCTGGGCTCAAATCGCCTGTGGCCACTCCCATACCTTGGCAACCAAACAAGACGGAAAACTCTGGGCATGGGGACAAAACGTCGGCCAATTAGGTTTAGGAGACACAATAAGTCGATCGATCCCCGTCCAAGTCGGGACCAACTCAACCTGGTCCAACGTCGCAGCAGGGCTTGATCACTCCCTAGCCACAGAATAAACTTTATCCACTTTATCAAAGAACGCATCATTACCCTTTAGCAGCACGTCTTCTGAGGCCAAACAAATAACATCAATCATTTAAGTCAGACACCCCCTTAAGTTCCCAAACTTTTGGAGGTTTTGTCTGATTTCCGCAATCTAAACCAACCGTTCAAAACTCCCACAAGATCCCAAAACTCTCCCTTGAGTCCCCCCGGATCTCAGGGACCTTAGCTCCCTAGGGTCCACATCTTGCAGGGCACCGCCTATCGAGCTGGTTGCCGTGCTTTAACTTTTTGCCCCATTGGGAGATGATCCACTTGAAGACATCACCGAAAAAAAGCGATCCCACCGTTAGGACCGCAGTCCAAATCCTGCTAAGCTTTCTCGTCCTCAGCTGCGCTCCCCTCAAGACCCACCGCATCGACCAGAGATCTTCGGAGGTCGATGTGGTTTACGATCAAAAACTCAAAGATCTATGGACTAAAAATCCCCACCCCGACTCCCATAGGATGACGATCGCGCTGACGGATAGCCCGGCAACGACCAATGCCCTTAAGATCCTTGAGGAGAACTGTTTTGGCTGCCACGGGGCCAACGGGGTCGCCCTAGGGGGTCTCTCGAACATCACCGATAAAAATCTCCTAATAAACTCAGGAATGATTATCCCCGGACAACCCGACCAGTCTCCACTCCTTCGTCGTCTCTCGGACCAAGGGAACCCCATGCCTCCCCGTCCCGCACCTCCCTTAAGCAACCAACAAATCCAGGCTCTGCGCAACTGGGTGGTGGCTCTTGCATCAACGCCTCCACCAGCTCCGACGTCACCCAATCCGTCACTACCTACACCACCTTCAACACCTATAACACCAGCACCCCCTGCTCCAGCTACGGCCCCATCCACTGTCTCCGCAGATGCGATTCAAATCCTTAAACAAGAATGTGGTTCCTGCCATGGTCCCGGTGGACTGGGCCTCGGGGGTCTAACCACCATTACCGATGCCACTTATCTTATCATCAACGGCCATATCAAGCCTGGCAATCCGGCGCAGTCGCGGTTAATCATCCGCTCCAAGGATACGGTGAATCCTATGCCGCCTGCTCCTGCTGCCCATCTCACCGCAGTCCAAATCAAGATCCTCGAAGACTGGGTTCTTTCCCTAGGCTCACCAGCGCCGCAACCAGCGGCGACGTTATCGGCGACCCAGATCCTGCAGCAGCGTTGCTACTCCTGCCACGGTGCTGGTGGGACCACTTCGGGTGGAATCGCCGACATCACTAACAAACAATATCTCATTGATACCGGTAGACTCGTCCCAGGTAAACCCGACGCCTCGCCTATCTATCTACGGGCCAACAACGCCACAAAACCAATGCCTCCTCCCCCTGGAGCCCGCCTCTCGTCCCAAGAGCTAACGACACTCAAGGACTGGATTACCCAGCTTAAGCGCTCTCCTGCAACGACGCCCCCCGTTACCAATATCCGTAAGTTTATAACCCTGAGCGAAGAATTCCAATCCGTACTCAGCGATCTCAGAAAGCTGGAATCCCTTAACCGCAACGACGCACGCAACGCCCGCTACCTCTCGATGGTGCCCCTCGCCAACGCAGGACAGTCCGATATAAAGCTTAAGGAACACGCTAACGCCCTGTCACGGACCTTAAACCACCTGTCCTACCGCTCCCAGATCACCAAACCGGTACCTATTAACAGCGACCAGACGATCTTTCGGATCAACCTTCGGGACTACAACTGGTCAGCAGACGACTGGAATCAGATCACCCGCAATTATCCCTACCGCGAACTCTTTCCCGATAGAGACGTAAGGCGGCAGTTCCAACAGATCACAGGTGAAACCTCGACGTTGGTAAGAGCTGACTGGTTTGCCCTCCATGCCACCCAACCCGAGTTTTACAATCTCCTGCTCAATATGCCCAAAAATCTCGATGGAGCCGAAAAAATCTTTCGGTTTGACCTCTTTGGCAATATCTCCCGAGAAGCCCAAGGCTCAGGCCAGGGGACCGTGATGCGAGCGGGATTCCTTAAATCTGGAGTGGCCCTTAGCAACCGCGTGATCGAAAGACACCAAATAAACAACGGGGCTTTTTGGATCTCCTATGACTTTCAAAAGATCGAACTGATCGCCAACAAGGACCAGTCGGTCCGCAAATCCAATATCTTTGCCGCCCCCCTCGGACCTAAGATCGCCGGTCGAAACCCCATCCGCGGCTCAGGAGAGTTTGGGTTTGAACACACCGCTGGTGAAGTGATCTCCACCCTGCCTAATGGACTCTTTTGGTTTCTCCTCGTCAACAACCAGGGCAATCGCGTCGATATAGCCCCCACCAATATCGTGGCCGATCCCACCAGGCCCGAAGGAATCATCAATGGACATTCCTGCATGAACTGTCATGCCAAGGGACTCCTCCCTAAAAAAGACGAGATCCGCGCCAATATCGACCGCATGACTGGTCTGAGCCGGGACCAGCGGATTCAAATCCAAAATCTTTATCCCCCATCTGATGTGTTGTCGAATGCTATGGCCCGTGACAACAATCGCTACCGAACCGCCATCACCGCAGCGAGCCTCCACCCGACTCTCGCCTCCCCGTCGATCCTCAGTCTGGCAGAAAGCTACGAGGGATTTGTCACCGCAGCTGCTGCCGCTGCCGAGCTAGGGCTGACGCCCGCAGCCTTTAAAAACCTTGTCGAAGAAAGGGTCTCCCGAGACATCCAAAACCAACTCAGCCCCCTCTTGGCCGAAGGTGGTTTAGTACCCCGGCAACTCTACGAGCCTGTGATCGACGATCTTCTGAGTGAGATTATCTTTGGGCGTCGTCGTTAGCAGATCTAAACCAGATGCATTGTTCCAAGATTGGCAGCCTAGGTCTGGCCTCGGGCTTTGGAAAGCGTAGTATGATTTTAGTAACGGGGGGGCAACCAATATTTTGTAGAATTGTACACCTATATGGTTTACCCTCCTCTCCAGTAAGGAGGGACCGTGGCCATTCGCAGAAGTGAACGTAACAAATCTAATGTTGAAGCTAATGAGTTTCTAGATGGTCTGATTGGAAAGCTAACGATTGCAAAGGTGATCGTAGCGACACGAAAAGCAAATGAACTGAGCCAGAAAGCTTTTGCTGCAAAGCTCGGCATTTCTAAGCAACACCTTTGCGACATAGAAAAGGGTCGCAAGGTATTGAGTCCAGCTCGTGCTTGGGCATGGGCGAAAAAACTTGGATATCATCCTAAACAATGGGCTGAACTTGCATTGCAAGACATGCTGGAAAAAGACGGTCTAAAAGGTGTAACAGTCCGTTTAGATGTGGCGTAAGACAGCCTTTTTTTTGCCGAGGTTGGCGCACAAATTTATTGAGCAGGGATTCGCAGCGCGAGTCATGAATAGTTAGAAATCCCTGTTGTTGCAGGGACCTCTAAATTGGTCTAACGGGACGTTTCTGGATAAAGTGATTGCAAAGTTGCAATATCACCTGGGCTAAGGGTCATCGGGATCGAATAGTTCTGCGAACGAGCTTTACAGTAGTTCATGATGGAGTCTGCATCATAAGGACCGACAGGCACACCGGGGACAACCCTTGAAAGGAGCGAAACTGGACATAGGCTATCGGAACGTCCCTGCTCATGCATAAGGCCTAGGACGTGACCCATCTCGTGGATTGCTATGGCATGGCCCATGTTTATGAGAGCATCTGGTGTAAGGTTTGCAGCCATTTTTGCTAACCCTGGTGCTATATCTTTCAAGGTTGGATTTAGGATCATACCATTTGACAAACCACTCACCGCCGTTCCGAGGGCCCGGACCCGCGGATGCCCTGCTCCTGAACCTCCGAACAGCCTGCTAAATATATTGCCACCGTTCTGACTGCGGTCTCCATCATAGATCTGAATATGAAGTCCTGGCTCAGATGGCTTACATGCATCCCATCCCTCAAAATGAATCGTCGAAATAGGAGCGTATGCTTTTTCAATCGTGGCAACGATATCTCCTCGCCAATCAGCATTTTCCGGGGTGGGATTCTCCCAGCAAACCGGCACAACGCCTCCCGGCCAAACCTTTGACATTGGCACCGTATAACCCTGAACCTGAGATTCTGGAGCAACAGAACCACAGGACTGCACAGTGGCCATCACTGCAATCATTAGGGGTAACTTGCACCATGACATTGCCTGACGCCCATTTAATTGCGTCTTCTTCAAGATAAATCCAAACATGGAATGTCTCCTTTAGTGTTTAACTGACAATTTCATTAAAGCGTTCGTACCAAGTCCATAAATATGTTTCTATCGCGCAAAGAGCGCTTTCATTGCTTCCTAAACCAAAAAAGATCGTAAGTCAAAATTATTTAGATTTTTGCTGATCCTTTAATTTGAAATTTTTTGTATATGCAAACATGCACGATCTCCTTATTGCTGCAAATACAATACTCTGTTATTATTAACTTTATAATGATTTTCAAATTTCCAGAAATCTCGCCAACTGGAGTGATCTGATTGCGTGAAGTGACTTTTTTTAAATCTATTTATTTTTGTAGATATTTTTTGCGTCACAACAATATCTTGTTTTATACATACTTTCCAAAACCTACTTCAAATGATATATTTTTGTTGAGGTATTTCCTGGCATTTTGCCAAAGATTGGAGTCACTTTATGTCCCAGCCAAGTCCAATACCGGCGAAACGCGCCTATCAGTTGAACCTATCTGACGAAGAAATTGAGAGGTCCCTTGGCAAACCGGGTGCCGGCATACCTTTACCCGCGCGTCTAGCCATACGCTACTTGCTTAAGCCTTTAGTCATCAGAAAGGTCCCGTGGCAAACCTGCGCCGTTTTAGCAGACAAAGCCAGCGGCAAATTTCTTGCGGAGCTAGACCGTGTGCCGCCAGATTTAGCAATCAAACGAGTGCTGGTTCCTAAACAAGCTGGACTTGAAGATAGCTCACGGTATTGGTCAGCGGCTATGACTGCTCGCCACTTGGTGATCGTTGGTGAGAATATAGAAAAAATCATCCTTTCTCTGTCCCATGGTCAAAGGTTTCCCGTAGTCGCTGATACAGCAAAGGTTAAACCAGAAGTGGAAAAAAATGACATCGACGCTCTTAAGGTCTACGCCGTATTTGCCCAAAGTGTCGTCAAGCGGATTGAAGCCTCTGTAGGCGATCGCAATGCTCCCCTGACCCACGATCATCCTTGGTTCGGGCCCATGACGGCCAAAGATTGGTTTTGGCTCCTCGGCCGCCATACGAACATTCACACACTACAGCTAAAAAATATCATCGGATCTTTGGGCGTCCCCGCTCATGACTATGCAGCATCGCTTTCAAATTCCACCCGGTAAGTGGTGCTGGGCATATGGATCACAATGGCGTTGTAATCAAAGGCAAGCCTAGGAGCCATAGTTTTCCGTCCATCACCAATTTTTTCCAACTTTATAAAGCCATGCCCCTCTAAAACCCTGCAGTCACGGAGGACATTTTGAGTTGTCCGGCCCAAGATTTTCGCAAGTTTATAGATCGATTGAGGTTTATGCTTATAGATTGTTGCTAGAATCGCGTATTTTTGATCACTCATAACCTGCTGATATGCCCCAACTGTGGCAAAACGGAGTTCGTTTAGAGGCTGAGTCTGAGGATGACCCGTTTGGATTGCCTTCTTTAGTTTTTTTTCGGCGCGTTTCATAAAATCATCGAAGGATTCGAAAACGATATTAAGGGGTTTGATTTTCATTCCGCCAAAACCTCCACAACATAACGCTGAAACTCGCTCAGAGCTTCAAGATAATCGGTGGTCGCCAAAGGTAACCTATGAGTTTTATCAGCTGGTAAGCGCGTATGAACGTGAAAGCCGTACGGCGAATGATTATCAACCAAAATTCGAGGTTTACTTTTAATAACATCTATCAACACATATCTCACTTTGACACCCTCGGGGTATCTACCACTCGGTTTAACCTTATAGGCCCTCAACTCCACACGGAAACGTTCAGACAACGTCAGGTCCTCATCAATTAACACTACGATATCTGCCATTTTAAATCCTATCAGACAATAGTGCTCAAATCAAGCACTATCGTACCAATGGGTATCATTAAAAGCAAGATGGTTCGTCCCGGGACGAACGACCCCCAAGCAGATCCAAATTTTCACAAAAAAAACGCCACCAGAAGGTGGCGTCAGTGGGGTGGACCTATCGGTCCCCGTGTTTTTTACCTTCCCTGATCCAACGCTGCATAGGCAAGGGCTGCTTCGACCTGAGCCCAAAAGCGGTGGTACCGGAAAGTGGGGGTTTCCCCGCGATTGACGGTCTCCATCACATATTGGAATCCGGGATCCTTGAGATACTGGGGCCTCAGACTGATAAAGGTCGACTGAGAATTAATGGCTGCACCACTGGGCATTTTACCGCTATAAGAATCCGGAATTGGGACCAAATCATTAATTCGTTTATAGTCCGCCCTGGCCTCAGGGACGCTAAGGCCTTGGTCGTCACGATAGGCAGCCCAAAGCCTGTCCAATAGAGCCTCGCCAGTCTGGCGGGCACGGGGAGCGAGTGCCTTTTGGGGATTTGCCACCGCGTATTGGATCAAGGTTTTTGCTAAGGCTGAGGTGATTCCCACATCCTTGGTGGAGTCGAGAACTCTGACTTTAAGACGGGAGTTGCGAGGCTGCTCAAGACTCCCACCAAGTTTTTGACCTGCCCACGTCTCTGGCTGTCCTTCCCAGGCTAACGTTGCAGGAATCGAAAAATCTGGCCCCGTCCCTAAGGTCACCTGATCCAAAACCCAAGCCACCCAACGATCTAGGGTCGTCTCCACGGCAGGATCGTTGGTAAAGAGTTGGTACTCGGCAAGTCTTTGCACGGACCAGGCCTGCCACCCAAACCACGAATTAGAACCAGGATCGGCATAAACAGGATGTTCTTCATAGGAGAGGCCATAAAACTGGGCCCGTCCTGGCTCAGCCGCTTCGTAGGAACCACCTAGGCTGTTGGTCGCTCCCCCTGCAATGGCCCCGTCTGAGGATTGCAACCACTGGTAAAATTCTTTTTGTTTCTGGAGACTGCTCTTCCAAGCGGAGACTCCGGAAGGGGTCTTAGACGCCAGCGGTGGGAAGTTGCTCAAGGCTAAAGCTGTCACAGGATTTTGGTAACCAAAATGCACGTGACTGCCGCCAATGCGCCAGGACCACTGGCCATAGCTGCTGGGAGTGGCTCCTCCCCAGGCATAATACCAGCCTAATAGATCGTGACGGCTGGACTGATCACTGCCAGGAGCGCATTGGGGAGACTGGCAACCGATCTCCTTAAAGTATTTGTCGTAGGTGGCATAACGCAAAAAGTCCCCAAGCTTTTGTGATTTAAGAAGCACATTTTTAAATTTTGGATCGTTTATAAGATCTGGGTTATGACGGACCAAGCCATAGACCGCTTGAATCACCCTTGCGTCAGCATCAGGGGCGTTTGTATAGCGCCATTGGCGGCTATAGTCGTTAGGATCTAGCGTAAAAAGACTGAGGTACCCAGACCGCTCCGACCCAAAAGCAAACTCTTCGATGGAAGGATGGGGAACCGCTTCCCACACTGACTCTTGGACCCCCCGTTGGAAGGTGTTGATAAAAGTCGGCTGACGCCCCTGACCAAACCCATACCAGTTGTCTACGTCGATCAACCAGTGCATCCCGTAGATTTCAGGACCATAGGCGTTGCGTAGCTCTTCTCCGATGGGGTCCCTTCCCACTTGGACATTGGGATCCAGACGCACGGGATACAAGGTGGGTTCCGGCTTTTCCGGAGCATAGGATGCTGGCTTATAGGCTTGGTAGCTTTGAATATTGGATTGAACCTTCGGGATCGCAAACCGCTCCATCACTTCAAAGGCATAATTGATGGTCGAAAGATCCCCGGTTTTTTCCGCAAACATCGCCTCTAACCAGATCCAGTAGCTAAAAGCCTCACTGGTGGTCAAATGCCCATAATCAGGCGCCTCCACCATAAAAGTCTCGATCGAATGATAGGGAATATCATTCTGACTAAAATACCCATTGGTCGGAGCATGGAGGTCGTACCATAGGGCATAAAATCGATCCATAGCCAGATTGCCAGTGGGGACTTCCAAGGTCCGACCATCGCTAAAGCTGATCTTAAACTGCTCCCGCGATCCCGAGACCACGGGTAGATCCCCTCCCACTTTAGGCCGTGATAGGTTTTTGGCCTCAAAACCAATCCCGCCTGAACCAAAATCAGTCGCAACAGCTCCGGGCTGGGCCATGGCTACATCCTGTAGACCTATAAACCCCGCTGAGAGCAACCCAATCGTGCTCAAAATTCCCAGGATTTTTCTCAAAATCATTTTCACCCCCATAGTGTGGCTTCTACAATTCACCTAGCATCCAAAAATTTAGAAAACTCTATCGCTGTTTATAAACATATTGCCAGCATAATCCTACAATTTATTTTTCATTGTAAAAACCAAAGATGCTTCCCATCAGGCTATTTTAACAAACACAAAAGGTTCATTTTAGCTAAAACTACAATTCCTGGTCTTTTGACCCAGAAGGACATTTTCCCATGGGCTTACTAAAGTCCTAAGTTTAATGTTCCGAACCCAATTCATGAAAAAACCAACGGCTTTGGAGAACGCCTATGTCATCTGGTTCAGAAATCAAAAAGATGAGTTCGGATTTTGAAATTCGATCAGAACGGTTTAATCCAGAGCATATGGGCCCCCTCATCGCCAAAATTCAGGGCAAAGTCATCGAAGTTTCTAACGCATCAGATACGGGCTTTAGCTTTAGTGACCAAACACCTCTTTCTGAAGGAAGCGTCATCGACGATCTCTCCATAAGCTATAAATTCGGCGAAGAGATCTATCGGGGTCCTGTAAAGATCGTCTGGCAAAAAAAAGTCGATCATGAAAGTTATTCCCATGGCGTTTTTCTCATGTCAGGTCCTCTCAGCGAACATCTCCTTAACGCTATGAAGGCAGCATCTGCTATGAGACAGGAACTCATCTGCGAACGGGAGAATTTCTCGCTACTCCCTTCAGAATTTATCTTATGGGTCAGCGAAGTCAAATCTTTTCTAGCTGATCTTAAGTCCCGCGTAGATGCCATGGAAAATACGACCCAGATCCTCAGCAATCCGGGTACCCAGGCTTACTCCAAAGCAGTGGATGTGGTTTTAGCTCCTTATGTCGTTCCACTCCTGCTAGAATACGGCAAAAAACTGAATACCATCGTCGAACCTCTCAAAAACCAACCGACCTATAAGCTCGCAAAGATCTATTTTCGCAAAGAACTCCATAAGTTTTTTAGATGCGCACCCTTTGTGGAAAGAGCCTGGCTCAAACCATTGGGCTATGCCGGGGATTTCGAGATGATGAACCAGATCTATCGCAACAATACCGAAGGCAGCTCGTTTTTTGCGGGCCTGATGCACAAATGGGGAATCAATGAGCCTTCAAGTTGTTCGGTCAGGGCTCGTCGCCATTACTTTAAAAACCGCTTGATGAGCCTTTTACAACATCAACCCAACCCAGACCCTGAAAAGGTCCTGCATATAGCCAGCATCGCCTGTGGACCTGCTAAAGAAATCATCGACCTTATTGAGGAGCTTTCGCCACAGGATATCGGTCGATTTCATTTCTACCTTATCGATCAAGACAAAGATGCCTTGCTCAATGTCAAACGACATGTCACTGAATCAAGCCTCAAGCACAACACCAAACCTAAGATCAGCTATATTCCCTTGGCCGTCAGCCAAATCGTCGAAGGCGACCAGATCGCCGAGAGTCTTAAGAAAAAGAAATTTGATTTTATCTATTCAGTCGGTCTCTTTGACTATCTCAAACAGTCTTTTGCAAAACTCCTCCTATCCGATCTCCTCGAATGGATCAAACCCAACGGCCATCTTATCATTGGAAACTTCAACTATAGCAACCCTTCCCATGCCATCGGCGATTTTGCTGGTGATTGGTCACTGGTCCTAAGATCCGAAAAAGAAATGGTCGATCTTGCAGAAAACGAATCCTTCCAAGAGATCAAGATCTTTAAAGACGATCTCGGAATAGAGTTATTCCTCGATATAAGAAAATAAGAATGCCCAACAAAGATATCAACAAAATTTTAACAAGCCACAACCAAAGACATATCTTTCGGGTCTTTCGCCATAATGCCAAAAGAACAGTCGTCCCCCTCTGGCTCGCTTTTTCGGTCGTCGATTTTATCTATAGACCTGATCTATGGGGTCTATGGTTTTTGCTGCGACTCTTTTCTAGTCTGATCTGGATGCTTGTGCCTTGGTTGATCGGTCGAAAAATCGTCAAGCGACGCCATTTTCCCATCGTTGGAGTCATCGCCTCGGCTTTTGTCGCAAACGCCCTTAACATTATGATTGCCATGTCGGGGGGGGCGAGTTCGGCATATATTCCAGGTGTGATCCTGGTCACAGTCACCTGTGTCGCTCTTTTTAGATTTGACTGGAAACATGCCACCCTCCTCAATGTCTTATGCTATGCACCTTGTATTTATGTCATTATGGCCTCCCAAGGGGTCTTGTGGTCACAAAAGTTTGTCGAATCCAGTCTCCTGGTGGGCATGATGCTTCTCTCCCTGTTTTTCCGCGAAGCTGACAATTGGACTGAGGGTATATGGGCTGCATCCCGGCTTAGCCTGGACCAAGAAGTCAAAATGATGCGCCGGACCGAGTTTCTCAAGCGGCATTTTCCCGCTAATTTTCGCCGTAAAATCGAAAATGGTGAAATCAACCTCCGCCAGCGCAAAATGCTAGGAACCGCCGTTGTCGGGTTTGCCGACATCACAGCTTCGACCGCCATCGCCAACCAGATCGACCTTATGACGGACTGGCAGATGAAAGAAGATTTTCTTAATATCGCCACCAAGAGAGCCACGGAATGTGGTCTCGTGGTGTTAACCCATACGGGTGATGGATTTATGTTCTTAGCCAATTATTTTGGCGACGGGGAATGGCCCTATAGCTTGATTGCTTTCTATGAGGGTCTGCAGCTGGATTTTGACCGACTGCGACGGAACCTAACCGACCGTATCGCTGGGATTGAGACCGGAATCAAATGTGCTGTCGCCATGGGACCCGCCGTCGTAGGGTTTATCGGGGATGATCAATCCTATTTTACCGTGATCGGGCCGACTGTAAACCTCGCCGCGAGACTATGTGCTAAAGCCAATTCTAATGAAATCGTGGTAGGGTACCGGGTATGGGACGTCCTCAAACATACCATGGTAGGTTGGGTGACCAAAGAAGTGATGTACGATGACCTCAAAGGCTTTGATCACTCGGTGAGAGCCGTCCATATCCTACCGCGGATGGCAAGCGGCAAGAAAAGCCACTGCACGGTTTGCGAGGCACCCTTGTCGATTGTGAGAACCCACGACGGCTTTATCGATGTGCTCTGTCCAAACTGCTGGGCCACTCACAACAAGCCCTTTGATTCCCATCAGAGGATTTCCAGCCAAATCGCCTAAACATGGTCACTTAGGGGCGCTCCATTTTCCTAGTCAACGGCCGTTTGATAGGCTAAATTAGTCAAGAACGAGAAACTACGAACTGGGATTTAGGAACGATGCATAAGCTTTCTCTTGTAAGAGGCCTCTCATTTTTTTTGCTATCAACCGCTCCCGATCTTTGGGCCCAAGCTAAACTCACCATAAAATCACCGTCCACCTTGGTCATGGACCTTAAGACACGAGAGGTGCTCTTTGAGCGTGAAGCAGACACGGTCCGGCCGATCGCAAGCCTTTCCAAAATGATGGCGGCCCTCGTCCTCTACGAACAATGCCCGTTTTTTAAAAGTGGCAATCTGGACTCCCTCCATGAGATGAGCATCGAAAACCGAGAAGCCGCCAAGGGAGGCGATAAATCTAAACTGATCACTGGTTGGCAATTTAGTTATCGCGATCTCCTCCATGCCGCCTTGATGCGCTCCGACAACCGAGCCCTACCGGCCCTTGGAGAGGCGTGTAAATTGGATCGAACCAGCTTTGCCACCCTTATGAACGAGCGGGCTAAACAAATCGGACTTAAGTCAACCCAGTTTACAGAGCCAACCGGTCTCTCTAGAGAAAATATGTCAACGGCCCGAGAATTTATGGCGGTCCTTGAAGAAACCTCAAAAATCAAAGCCCTCTCGGAGATCATGACCAAACGAGAGTACTATCTGACCGGCTATAAAGAAAACAAACCTCCTAAAATCATCAAAATCCACTCCACGGACCGGCTGCTTAACAAAAACATCGTCCGCGTTCTCGCAGGTAAGACTGGCTATACCGATCTAGCTCGCTACTGTTTAGCGATCTTAGTGGAGACCGAAGACAACCGGCGCCTTGGCATGGTTTTCCTAGGGGCCGAAGGGCGCTTCACGCGGTTTGCAGATGTGGAGCGGGTCCTTCAATGGATCGATCAAGTAAAAAAAAACAACTCTCCGTCGCCACCCCGGCCCCTGGAATCACCGGCGACCCTGGAAGCAGCCTCTCGCAGTCGCTTGAACAGGTCCAACTCGTCCAAAAAATTGTAGGTCCTCCCCTACCCGTCCTGGTGGTTCCCTTCCAACCGGGGGTCACTCCCACCTACTTGCCCATCACCGCTGAGTAAAGGAGTGCCCATAAATGACGCCACATCCCGTGAACCGCGACCACAATCTTGCCCAAGAGGTTATGGCTATCTTTAAAGAGGTGGACGAAAAAACCAACTCTTTTCAAAAATCCTCAGGACTCAACTGCCTCAAGGGGTGCGGTCGTTGCTGTCTTTCCAATCAAGTGGAAACCACCCCTGGAGAATGGCTGCCCTATGCCCTTGAGCTGGCAAAAACCAACCAGCTGGAAGCAGTTCACAGCAAACTCCAAGAAACCTCTGACCCAATCTGTAGCATGTACAAGCCAAACCCAGAGGACTCTGGTAAAGGGTTTTGTAGCGTTTATCACCATCGTCCGGGTATCTGTAGACTGTTTGGCTTTTCGACCATCAAAAACAAGCGCAACCTGCGGGAGCTTCTGACCTGTCGTCCCATCAAGGACCACCATTCAGAGATCTTTACTTCCCCCCTTGATTTAAGTCCTGAAGAGGCACCATCTTGCCATGAGTTTCAGGGAAAAATCGACGGAATCTTTGCGGCCCACCCGTCCCTCGGCGTCAGCATGCCTATCAACCAGGCCCTCTCAACGGCAATCGAGTATGTGGCCCTTCGTTTAGCTTACCTGTCGTAGTCCACAAAAAAGGCCCTGAGCGCCTGGTCAATATCAGAAGTACTCCGCAAAAAAGGCCCTAGGAGTCTCCTCGCCATCCGTTAAAATCTCCAGATGAATCCTTCCAATCTCACGGCCATCGCCGGTGCCGATCCGCACCTGCCAGTCTCCAGGTTGGTAGCGGCTCTTGAAGGCAAAACCACGGTAGCCGGCGACTCTTCCGCCGAGAACTTTGACTTGGGTCGTATCCATAAGCTCGTAGCTGTTTTGTTTGCGAGGATCAGCAAAATACCACCGCACTTCGATCGATTCACGGAATCCCTCGGGAGAAAACACGCTGAAAAACACGAAGACTTTATCCCCTGGACGAGCAGCAAAGGTTTGTTCGCCCTTTTCCCAAAACCTCCAGGGATTATACCCATAGGTCAGCTCGTATTTTTGCTGGTGGCGCTCGACCTTTCGGTAAATACCCACTTTAGTCAACGCCAAGGGGACGGGCGGTATCAATCCCGAAGCATAAAAAGCGCCAAAGACTCCGATGGTCAACAGGGCAGGAGCGATAAAAATCTCAAAACTTTTGGAAACCACGCCCCTGTGACGATCGAAATAGTAAATAACGACGAGCCCTACGGCGATAAAGAGCACGGTCGCCACCAGGGACCCCAAAAAAGCCCCCAAGTTAACTTGTTTCATCATTACAGGGACGATACAGGCAAAATAACACGCCGCACAAAGGGTCACGAGGCAGATCCTGATTTGCAGCCCGATCTGGCGAAATCCCTGAAACTCGTTGGCTACGAGGGCCGCTCCAATCACTAAAATAAAACTAAGAGATCCCCACAAGGACGAACTCTTGATAAAAAAGATGGTAAAAGCACTGAGCAGGCTTCCCAGGAGAAAATGGACTAGGTCGGTTCTAAAACTCCACACCCTTACCAGGAGTCCCTTTGCCATAGGATTAACCAAGGACTTGCCGGCGGTTTCGACAAATTCAAGCATCACCAACATCATCGCCATAAAGACGTAAAATCCTAGTTGGATGATATTTGACCATTGGTCAATCCGCCCAATCGTGAGGGTATCCCATAAGATCCCACCCAAAAAAGCCACTGCGGGGACCAAAGATTGGCGTTTTTTAAGAGATTGCTGAAGCCTCGATACAGCTTGTTTGATGGACTCTGTCCATTTCTTATACAGTTTTGCGGAATGGTGCATCAGAGAGAAGTCCCAGAAAGTCATTTAGGCCCTTTATGAGACGATTGGCCTACAGCTACACAATGTACCATTAACTGTGTTGATGAAAAAGAGATCTTCACTGGTTTGTCTTCTTGCCAGGCCAACTTAACATTCGGACAATTGCGGCACAAGATTTGCAGCTTGTTTGGATATCTACAACCAAACTTTTTGGTACTGCACAGGGGAAAATCTACAAATGAATAAATTCATTTGGGTGCAGTAGATTTTTTACAAGCATATTCCTTGTAATTATAGGAATATAAATATAATCTTCGCATAGAATACTCCCGAAGTTAGCCGGACTTATTTAAAGTGTTGCCTGTATCGGAGGATTGCTATGCCAAATG
>JBGSUI010000148.1:0-127639 GCA_041736175.1 Oligoflexales bacterium
GCACCTTCGGCTCGTTGGTCCGGCGGAACCTGCATTCCAGTTTTCTCAGCGCGGGCGATTGTAAGAGATCAATCGATCGGAACCTACTTTTTCCATTTTCCCTTGGATCAAAGCGAACCCTTCTATTCGACAAGGCAACAAAGTTATCCCCAAAAAATCCCCTTTTAGATTGACCCTTAGCGCCAAAAACACCTAAAAATCAGCCAAATTCTACAAAAAATGGGTAATCTCGAGATTTAGATGCCACATTGTGCTCCATCTAACACTTAATTCTTGGCATATTACTTGCACCCATGTTTTCACTGCTGAAAGCGGTACGAAGATTAGGACGTCGGCATAGGAGTCCTGTGCCTTACAAACAAGATAGGAGATCATATGGGTTCGTCACTTAAAAGTGTGGCTGTCATCGTCGTCGGTCAATTTTTGGTTGGACCAAGTTTAAGGGCTGTCGATAGCACCAAAAAAATGGGCAACAGTGCGGCGGAAAGTCCAGAGAAAGACAACTCTAAGATCAATAAACGTGACGATGCGGTGACGAGTCCAACCGCAGACCAACAAGACAACGATAAACAAGATGTGGAAACTACCCGCAAAATTAGGAGCGCCTTGACGGGCAACGACGCTCTCTCGACTTACGCCCATAATGTTAAGATCATCACACAAAAAGGGCAGGTTCTCCTCAAAGGCCCAGTACGGAACGCAGAAGAAAAAAGAGTTGTCGAGGCGGCTGCCACCCAGATTGCAGGTGGAGACCGCGTTAAGAGCGAACTAGAAGTGACACCCGAGTAGGGATGGGTAGACAGATACAAATATTTACATTAACCGATCTAAGGAGATCATCATGCCGTCGAAAGAAACATCCAACAACAGTTATAAGACATCCGCAAAATCTATGCCCATGGCTAGGGCTGTAAACAGCCAGCAAAGCGCTGTGAAGATCTTAGAAGGTCAGCACCGCGAGGTGGAGGGTCTCTTTGCGGAGATTGAGAAAGCTGGGGACACAGCCTTTAAGGTTAAAGAAAAATGGTTTAAAAAGCTCTCCGAAAAACTCTTAATGCATACCGAGCTAGAGGAAGAAATCTTTTATCCCGCATCCCAACAGGCTGACGCAGTCCTCACCCAGGAGGCTATTGAGGAGCACGCCAACATTAAAGGCATGCTTGCAAAGCTGGCCGATCTTGGTGCAGAAGACGAAACTTTTGAGGCCAAAGTCAGGGTGTTAGAAGAGTTAGTCTCGCACCATGTGGAAGAAGAAGAAAAAGATCTCTTTCCAAAATGCGAAAAGGCTCTCGGTCGAGAAAAAATGCAGGCCCTCGGGCAGGAGATAGAGAAAAAAATGAATCAGAAAGAACCTCACATGCCCAAGAAATTAAAGGTTTCTGAGGGCGAGACGAGTTCTCGAGCACACTAGAAATCTTAGGTGTGAAGCCGCAATGACTTTAAAATTTCAGCAGAAAGGAATTCCTATGAATGACAAAAAAGTAGCTACATTCGGCATTTTTAAAAATCTGGTCAATGTGGAAAGAGCTGTGGATGCTCTCAAAATGGCAAATTTCAAAAGCTCTGATATTTCTGTCCTCCTTCCAGACAAAGAAGGGACTAAAGACTTCGCCCACGAAAAGGCAACAAAAGCCCCTGAAGGTGCGACCACCGGAGGTGCGACCGGAGCAGTCCTTGGAGGGGCTTTTGGCTGGTTGGTTGGAATCGGGAGCCTCGCGATTCCTGGAGTGGGCCCCTTTATTGCAGCGGGTCCCATTATGGCGGCCCTTGCCGGTGTAGGAATTGGCACAGCAGTGGGTGGTCTGACAGGGGCCCTTGTGGGTATGGGGATGCCCGAGTACGAGGCTAAGCGCTATGAGGGAGTCGTTAAAAATGGGGGAATACTCCTTTCTGTCCACTGTTCGACTGATGAAGCCAAGGATCGGGCCAAAAAGATTCTTGAATCTATGGGCGGCGAAGGAATAGCATCAGCCGGCGAAGCAAGGAGTGACACAAGTAAACAGCTTGCCACTCAGACGCTGCCTCTAAGTCGATCAGAAACTTTAATGGGATCTAATCGCCCCAGTCCAAGCCAGGACGATGGGACCCAGCCCAGGTTTTAATCGACCGGCTGGTGAGTGTCCTCTAAATTTAGCGGTTGTTAGAATCTAACTCATGGGAGGAGGAGGACTTTAGGTCCCTTCCTCCGCTTTGCAAGGAGACTTTAACTGCTGACTCCACCGGGCCAAATCAGGGAGCCACTTTAACAGCTGAGGAAACTCGGTTTGGATAAGACTCCATTCTTGGCGAAGGGTTTGGTTAAATAGACCTGGATCATCCGCACCGATCACCAAGGCTACAGGCTTTTGGGGATAGGAGTCGTTATAGCGGCAAAACCCAGCAAGGGAGTGTTGTCCCCAGCTTGGTATCTGGCCGATCCTATGATTTGAGGTCGGGCAGACTTCGATGGCTGCCCCGGTGTCGGCAATCATCTGGAGCACCGCTTGTTGTAGGCTGCGGACAGACTCCACCCTTTCCTTAAAGGGCATGGATGCTTCGGGGACCGCCATGGTTTCCATAAGCTGGTTCGTGTTTAGAGTGGAGAGCGCAGCAACCATTTTTTTAACGGCTCCCTGATTGAAAGAGTAGCCACCTGCCTGGAGAGAGTCGCCATACCGTAACAGCCAGCGCAGGTGATCAAGATGCTCCCCTTTTGATTCAGAGAGGCGTAACTGGTCAGGCCTTGTTTCATCGAGATAAACACCGGGGTCGACCCCCAGAGCAATACAGTGGCCTAAGCGGTGGGCCCCGAGACAGGCGGCTTCGTGGACCCACCTGATCGCACTGGGGAGGGATTTGTCGGTAAAGCTTTCTCCCACATGATAGAGCAGGGAAAGCCGCTGGTGGGGACGCCGCTTGTTTTCAAGGAGGACTTCTTTGAGGGCCTGAGCGATGGCCCGTGGAGGGTTTCTTTCTTCGGTCCCACACAGATCGATTCCGACGATACCCGCGATCCCCAGGTCCGTCGTCGATCCAGCGAGACTGGCGAGGGTCTGCCTGAGGATTCGGTGCTGGCGGCAAAAGAGGGTGGGGTCGCGGTTAAGGCTTAAGACGATGGGAGATATCCAATCATGATCCTGTTTGATAGAAGTAAGGGTGCGGACGATACTTAGGATATAGCGGTGGACGGCGTCGTCCGAAAAATGGGGTGGGATCACGATGCGATATTCCCCATATTCAGTCCCAGATTGGCGCTGGGCTAGGAGAATCTTGCGAAAGAAGTCGGTGTTGTCTGGATTTAAGGGAAAGAGCGCTATGGCCAGGTTAAAGCCCGCCTGAAATCGGGCAAAGGTCCCTGGCCCCCGCATCTCAAAATCCTCCTTCAGCCTGTCAAATCCCTGGGAATCTTTCCAATAGGTCTCCCACAGAGGAGTTTTGCCACAGAGCTTTTGGTATTCTTGGGCGTACCAAACAAGGCGCGGCTCTTGGGTCTTCCAGAGGTCGCGGCCCCACTCCCAAAGGCTCGCAGCGTCTATACACCCGTAGAGATGGGCGTGGAGTTCGGTGGCCATAAGCTCAACGAGCGAGGGGGGGATTTGATCTTGAGTTGGGGGCATGGAAGGAAACCTTTGTTTAGGAAGGACTCATCAGATTTAAAATACGCTCTAGGTCCTGAGAGGTGTAGCGGATGCCAAGGGTGGCCGCTTGGTCGATCTGCCAGAGCCCTGGGGCCATGCCCTTGCGCTTTTTGATATGATGGCGCCTAGAGAAATAAACCTCACCGCTGGAAATATCCTGATTTTTTTGGTCGCGGTTTTTAGAATAGTAAAGAGCTAAGACCGCGGCCGCAAAAATAAGGGGATCGTCTACCCGTCCTTGTTTGGCTCCCTCGCTAAAGGGTGCCGAGGGGATGATGACGTGACTGCCCGTGGCACCGACCGCATGGAGCCACAGGTCGTTGCCTTTGGCGTGTTTCACCAGCTGGTCGCTATCCATGGCGGATTTGCCCACATGGATTAAAAAATCCCTGGGTGGTTTAGACGGGTCAGTGAGGACAGGGAGCTTGAAGACCCTGAAAGGTTGGTGAGCATGGGGTTTTGTGAGGCTATTGATCGTCTTTTGTTTAGGAGCTAGCTGGAGGGTTCCTAGGATCTGTTGTATCTGACTGGGTGCCAGAGTCTCGGTCCTGAGGGTTTCGAGAGCCTGGGCTAAAGCTGTGAGGGAAGTTTCTAAGTTGGTCCGTTCCTCGGTGTGGATAAGCTGCCTTTTTTGGCTGCGGCGTAACTCATCAAAAGCCTCTTGTAACCACATGGCAGGGGTTTCGAAGGACTTGAGGGGAATCCTCAAAGCACCCTCTTGGTCTTCCACTTCTAGGATAGGATTGGCAACCAAGGTCAGTGGAGAAAGGAGATGGAAGTTGGCCTTGAGAGCATGGGCTTGGCGCTCTAGGAGAGGGAGATCCATCTCTGGGGCTTCTAGGTAGCGGGAAAGGGATTTCTTAAGGGTTTTAAGCCTGCGAGCCACCCGGTCACGGGCCTCTTTTTGTTCGGGGGAGAGGGAAGCAGGCGTGGCTCGTGCAGGGGAGGGGGCATCAGTGGCAGAATGTTTTGCAGACTTATCTGGTCTTGGGGAGGATTTCAAAAAATCCCTAAGAGCTAAGATCTCGACCTCGCCGGAAGAAGGGGGCCATGACGGGATGGGTGTGTCTAGTGGCTTTTTTTTGGTATAGGTCCCCTGCTGGCTCTTACGCACCAGACTGACGCCATCGGCTGCCACCACATGGCATTCGGGGGGAGAGCTCCACCGCAGTAGGACCCAGAGTTGCGGTGGAAGCGTTCGGGTTTTTTGGAGCGGTATCCAAAAATCGCCGTTTACTTTTAAAACCAACGGAATATGGCTTGTGGGCGCCTGTTTTCTAAGGGTCGCCACCAGCACGCCCGACGGCTTGGGGGTGAAAATCCTCTGGGGTTCCAGCCGGATTCCAAAAGTTTGCTGGTGGGCATCGACCACTAAAAAATTTTTAGTCTCTTGGGGTGGGTCTTCCTCCTGAGATTTGAAAGTGACTTGCCAGCCCACAAGGGGGCCTTCGCCCTCAAAAAATTTGCCGACCTTAAAGGAATCATGTTTAGAAAACTCAGTCATAGGAGAGACCTAGGTGGTGTTAATGGTGCCGGGTCACGGAATGCCACTGGGACTCTAGGTCGACGAGTGCTTTTTTCACTTTTGACTTTGCATCGCCAAACGCTAGGCCTTGGGTCTCCTCCGGGATCATGATTGGTTCCCCGTAGACCACGTGAATGGTGCTAAAGGGTTTGGGGATCTTAAATTGGTCCCAGGATTTTTTAAAGACCCAGGTTTGGGCCGCAGCGGCGTGAACCGGTAAAATGGCCACACCGGTCTTCCGGGCCACGTCGATGACCCCGCCCTTAACCCTATGCCGAGGTCCCTTAGGCCCGTCGACGGTGATCGCCGTGATCAGTCCTGTTTGAGCAGCTTCGGCCAGGTCCATACGGGCTTCGGGTCCCCGACGGCTGCTGGATCCTCGGATGGTCCGAAACCCCAGGCGGTCCATCACAAAGGTCACCAGCTCTCCGTCTTTGGACAGACTTGCCAGGGGAGCGACGGGGAGGTGGCGGTGAGCGAGGATCGATGCAAAAAGATGCTCGTGCCAGAGAGCTAAACAAAAGCTGTTTTGGGGGTGGTGGCTAGCGGCTTGGGTTTGAAAGTTTAGCTGATGGACCTTAAAGCGGTAAGTCAAAAGCAGGGCTCGCACCACCAGGTACAGAATCCAACAGAAAAACTTTGTTTTGAGGTCGAGCTTTGAAATAGGGGGTTCGGGACTCGTCATCAAAAGGAATCTTTCCCTGGGGCATTCAGTGGGGGTGTCTCAAGACTGGGTTCTGGGGTGGTTGGTGTGGGCTGGGGGATTGTTGAGGGAGGTTCTTTGTAGAGAGTCTCCTTAAAAAGCGCTGGTTTAGGATCTGCAAGGTTTTTCGTTGGCTCGGGTGCCGCAGTGGACGTGGGAGCTGGAGGTGACGTGGGAGCTGGAGGTGCGTTCACCTGCGGCAGCGCATTCACTCCTTGAGTGGGAGGCACATCAAATCCTTCCTCATCCTCATCACAGGATTCAGGGTTATTGCAACTCTCGTCCTCATCCTGATTTTTTTGACTGGCATCTTCCACTGCCAGAAGGGAGGCATACCCAGCGATGGGTCGACCAAAATTGCCCCTCGTAATAGCCGCCGTCCATTGGGCCGACGTGACATATCCCGACTGACGCATGCGCTTAAGGATCAACCCGTAACGTCGGTTGCCAAAGTTAGTGAGGTTTTTTTGTCGTAGGCCCTTGGACCAAGCGTTGGGACTGGGTAGGACCAGGGCGAGGTTTATGGACTGTTCGATGGAGAGGAGCTCGGGTCTTGTGCGAAAATAGTGTTGGCTGCCAGCTGCGATGCCGTAGACCCCGTCGCCGAGTTCGACCAGATTAAGATACCATTCTAAAATGGCTTCTTTAGATATTAGGGTTTCAAGGAGCAAAGCACCGATGGCCTCACGGGCTTTGCGGATGATGGTTTTTTCTCGGTCCAAAAAAGCCATCTTGACGACCTGCTGGGTGATGGTGGAACCGCCGCGGACATAGCGGTTTTTCTTTTTGTTGAGTTCGTAAGAGCGTTGGATCTCTCCCAGGTCTAAACCCCGGTGTTGGAAAAACTTACCGTCCTCCGAAGCCACGACGGCATTTACAAAATGCCGGGAGATCTTCGCATAGGGAGTCCAGCCTTTTTCCTGAGGTCCAACCAGGACCCTGATCTCCCCTTCTTTCTTTGTGTACCGGGTGACGATCACGGGGCCATCGATAAGCCAATAGACTGGGGGAATAAACCAGGCAGTGCCAATCAACCCAAGAGATAGGAGGAGGACCAGCCAGACTTTTTTGCGAAAAAAATATCGAACCAAGCCTTTTTTTACAGGTCTGGGCGCTTCGCTGTCCTCTAGATTTTCAAACTCTTCGGTCATCCCTGGCCTGGATCTCCTAGTCTCTCATTGTGGGGGGGCATTCCGCAGTCACTGCCGCAGTCGGGGCCCTTGCGTGGACTTAGAATGGCATAGGAAAGGAGACTTGCCAACGACGGCTTACTATAGAAAAGGCGCCAAGAGTTTTTCGGTGATTTGCCAAAGCTTTTCCTGATCTTCATGGTCGAGCGCTGATTCGGCCGGGGCCTTAGGTTTGCAGTCGATAAAATACTGGCCCGAGATGCGAGACACCGTGGGCGACGAGGCGAGGTAGACCGAGGTTTCGGCGCCCTTTGATTCCGAACGGGCAAACATCTGAAGGGTCCGAAAGATCGAGCCGCTTAAGCCCGAATTGTTGTGCCCAAATTTGCTGGCCACAAACCCCGGATGGAGACTATTGACCGAAACGCTGCTGCCGCTCAGCCGTCGGGCAAGGGCATTGGTAAAGAGAATGTTTGCCAGCTTTGAACGTTGGTAGGCGCGAAAGCTATTGTAACCAGTTTCGGCCTGGAGGTCATCCCATGCCATTGAGATCCGGCGATGGGCTTCGCTGGAGACGTTGATAATCCGAGCTTCGGGTTGGCTTTGGTCCTTACCTTGGAGGTGGCTTAGAAGGTGATGGGTCATGAGGAAATAGCTCAGGTGGTTTAGGGCAAAGGTTTGTTCAAACCCATCTTCAGAAATCTGCCGCTGCTCAAAATATCCACCTGCGTTGTTGATCAAGACGTCGATTCGGGGAAACCGAGATTTGATTTCTGCGGCTAGACGTTTGACCTCGGTGCATTTGGAGAGGTCGGCGATAAAAACCTCTGGACGGACCTTAGATAGGTGGTCAAGATCCGTGGGGGTTGACCTGGTTTCCGTCGCCAACTGGAACAGCTCATCGGCGACGCGGCTGGTTTTATCGGGGC
Organism: Oligoflexales bacterium; assembly: GCA_041736175.1. Classification (GTDB taxonomy): domain Bacteria; phylum Bdellovibrionota_B; class Oligoflexia; order Oligoflexales; family CAIYRB01; genus JBGSUI01. The sequence goes on from JBGSUI010000148.1 coordinate 7,905, forward strand.
TACGGCCCACGAGTCCGATATGGGCGCCCTTTAGAATGAGTTGGCGTGCCGTTTCCTTGCCGATACCATCGGAGCTACCAGTGATGACCACGATTTTCCCGACGATCGACCACTCCGGCAGACTGGTCGGATTTTTTGCGGTTGGCGGGTGGGGAGCCATAGGATCCTTTTCGGTTGCTTTTTCCAAGAGAACTTACTTTAATCTATCATAATCTCTTCCATGTCGTCTAACTAGGATGCGACCCATGGTCACAGTGTCCAAAATAAAACAAGCCTTGGCTGCACTCCTTAAAGAAGTGGAGTTTAGCTACGCCCGCAGCAGCGGTCCTGGGGGGCAGAATGTCAATAAAACCAACACCAAGGTCCACCTTAAATGGCATGTCTTAGAGTCGTCACTACCCAGCGACGTCAAACTAAGGTTTATCGATAGCTTTCGCACTAAAATCGACACCGACGGCTATGTGGTGATCTCCAGCCAAGCGGCCCGGGACCAGGAACAAAACCGCGGTGATTGTTTAGAAAAGCTGGAGGCTATGATCGAAGCGGTTTGGACGCCGCCTAAAAAGAGGCGACCAACCCGTCCCACCAAGGGCTCTAAAGAACGTCGACTCTCCGAAAAAAGCCAGAGGTCCGACGTAAAAAAAGGCCGCCAGAAAAGTAAGTCCTGGGACTCCTAGGGGCCTCTGCTTTGGGAAAGTCCAATGGATTCCACCATACCTCTTGCACCCGAGGAAACCCTTAGCCTACAATCCCTCTCCGCAGGCCTTGAGCCTGAAAGTCCATTGACCGTGGGGGGAGTATTGATGAGCCAGAATGCCGGACCAACCTGGGATCTTACCAGTGAGTTTAGGGATCTTGAGGACTCAAAGATCAGAGTTCTTAAAGATCGGTTTCAGCTGCTTCTTGCCGAGATTAAGACGGAGGTTGTCCCCTTTGCCCAGTGGCTTAGGTCAGAAAAAGGAACCGGCAGACCGATTGGCTTGACCATTCCAGATCTCAGTTCAGATCTCGTGGACCTTGTGGCTGCAATCCTTAAAAAACGGGATGAGACCAAAACGATCATCCACGATATCGTCACCTATTGTTCCTGTCTGCTAAGTGTAGACGGGACCTTGGAAGCTCCTAAAAAGGGGCTTGGAGAATGGGACGCCCTCGATGCCCAACTCAATATTGCTCTCAAACCTCTCGTGTTATGGTTGACCCTTGGCGACGAGTCGGACATCAAGGTGCTCAAGGAGAATCATGCAACCCAGGCAGAATCTTTTGCCATCGAGAAACTCCGCAAACGCCAGCACCAGACCCTCTCTTTGGATCAGGAGGCCCTCCTCGAAGAGCTTGAAATCCACGGTCCCCTTGCCTTTGGCCGTTTGTATGATGACCTCACCGGCGTGCTCTCTTGTCAGGTAGAAAACCACGACGGGACACCCGAGACCATCGGCCTTGCCGAGGCTGCAAACCGTCTGATGGGCCCTGATGAGGGGCAACGCCGTCAGACCTACCAAGCCATCGACAAAACCTTTCGTGCCCATGAGCAATCCTTTGCGGCGATTATCAATCACATCACCGGCTGGCGACAATCTGTCCTTAAAGCTCGGTCGACTAAAAAAACCCAACACTACCTCGACCCAGCTTTGCACCAAGCCCAGATTTCCCCCAAGACTCTCGAGGCGATGCTCCATGCTGTAGAAGCGGCGCGACCCCTAGGCCAAAAGGCTTTGCGACTCCAGGCCAAACTGCTCAACAAAAAAGTATTAGATCCCTGGGATCTAATGGCACCTTGTCCGGGGGGTGGCACCGATGACGTGGAGATTGGTTTTGCAGAGGGCATTCGTAAAATCGAAGATTCCTTTGGCCAGCTTTCGCCTTCCATGAAAGCCTTTGTCACTATGATGGTCGAAAAAAAATGGATTGACGCCAGCGTAGGACCAAATAAACGTCCTGGGGCCTATTGCACCCAATTTATGGGATCCCGTGAACCCAGGGTTTATATGACCTATAGTGGGAGCCTTACCAATTTAAGCACGCTCGCCCACGAGCTAGGCCACGCAATGCATTTTTGGTTGATGCGCGATTTGCCTTGGATCGAGCTTGACTACCCCATGACCTTAGCTGAGACGGCGAGTATTTTTGCGGAGTCGTTGCTGTTTGACGATCTGGTCCGCAACTACCAAGACCGTCCCCGCCAGCTGCTTTCCCTGCTTTGGGAAGGGGCGGGCGATGCAGCCACCTTTTTGCTTAATATCCCGGCGCGTTTTGCTATGGAGTCGCAGTTTCACGAACACCGTCAGAAATCCCTGTTGACGCCCGAAGACTTGCGCCAAATCACCGACCGGACCTGGCGTCACTGGTATGGACCAAGCCTCTCCCAGCCCAATACTATGTTTTGGGCCACAAAGCTGCACTTCTCCATTGGCAGTATGAGCTTTTATAATTTCCCCTATACTTTTGGATATTTGTTTAGCCTAAGTGTGTTTTCCCGTCGCGCTGAGTTTGGCAAGGATTTTTACAACCGCTACCGTGCTCTGCTGCGGGACACGGGTCGAATGACGGCGGAGCAGGTGGCTCACAAACACTTGGGTGAAGACTTGGCGGATCCCAAGTTTTGGCAAAAGGCACTTGAGATCGTGAAAGGCCGGGTGGATCAATTTGAAGCGGCTGCGGCCAAGATTTTTTAACTCGCCAATCCCAGGGCATAGGAGGACTTATGACAAACTTTTCCATATCTCGGGACCTTCTTAAGGAGGTCGCCCAACGGGTTGGGTCCGTACTCCCAAAGGTGGTCGCCTTTCGCCACGAATGCCATAGGCATCCGGAGCTTAGTTGGCAGGAACACCAAACAGCCGAGAGGGTGGCTCGCGAGCTAAACAACTTGGGGCTTAAGCCTAAGACCGGTGTGGGCCGTCTTGGGGTGACCGCCCTGATCGAAGGCGAGCACCCAGGACCCACCATCGCCTTGCGGGCCGATATGGACGCTCTGCCGGTACAAGAGATCACAGAGCAGGCCTATAAGTCCCAGGTGAAAGGCGTGATGCATGCCTGTGGCCATGATGGACATATGGCTAATCTTCTTGGGGCGGCGATGGTTCTTAAGGAAATGCGTTCTAAACTCCATGGACGCGTCAAACTGATCTTTCAGCCGGCAGAAGAGGGCGGAGCGGGGGCCGAGGTGATGTGTGAGGACGGCGTCCTCGCCGACCCAAAGGTCGATATGATCGTTGGGCTCCATGGGTGGCCCGAGCTGGCCTGCGGCCATGTTTACCTGCGGACCGGGGCGATGCTGGCGGCGACCACAGAATTTCAGATCACCGTGGAAGGAGTCGGCTGTCATGCGGCTATGCCCCACCTCGGGACCGACCAGATCCTGATCGCCTCTCGACTCGTGGACAGTCTCCAAAGTTTGAGGTCTCGGTTGGTCGCACCCACTGAGCCGATGGCACTTTCGATCACGACCTTCCACGGGGGAGCGGCCACCAACGTGATTCCCAGACAGGTGGAGTTGGGCGGGACCCTTAGGACCGTGGACGAAGCCACCCGCGACCGGGTAGTCCATGGCATGAGGCAGCATATAAAGGGGTTTCAAGAGACCTATGGTGTGACGATTGCCCTCGCTGTTGAAGATAACTATCCACCCACCATCAATCACCGAGGGCCCACCCTGTTTGTGGAGCAGGTGGCCCGCCAAATTTTGCCGCCCGAAGAGGTTCATTGGATGCCCCATCCTTCCATGGGGGGCGAAGATTTTGCCTTTTACCTCAAGCGAGTTCCTGGATGTTATTTCTTTTTAGGGATGAACGAGGGATCGCCGGGCAGTCATCCCTCTCTCCATCACCCTGCTTATGATTTCAACGATAGGGCTCTCCCGGTAGGGATTCAAATCTTTGTCCATGCCGCTTTAGGATTTCACCGATCTAGGGAATCAGCTTCCATGGTGTAGAACCCGACACCAAAGACCTAAGACAAGGATACTACGTCTTAGGTTTTACGGTTTCGACAATGGTTTTAAGTTGAGAAAGGCCCTTTTCAAAGTCGTTGCCAACCATTTTGTCGACGTTCATCAAGAGGGCGAACATTTTGCCTATAAAGTTGTTGGTCCCGGTCATAGTCCAAGTCACCAGGGTCCCTTGGTCTTTGGGGTCTAGGCGAAAGGTGGTTTCGTTGGTGGCTTCCATGGGCTTGAGGAATTCCAATCTAAGAGTGACAAGGCTGGGGGCGACGCTTTTAATGATCGTCATCTTGCCTTCGCCGACGTCATCGTTACCAACCCAGCCGTAGGTGGCGCCTTCTCCGGTTTGTGGGCCGGCAAAGACGGTCTTCATAGTGGGGTCAAGCTTGGCCCAGGGGGACCATTTTTCCCATAGATGGAGGTCGTTCACCTGTTCGAAAACCATGGCTGGTGGGGCTTGAAGGGTGAGAGATCTCTCAATCCGAAAATCTGGAGGTTGTAGGGCGACGACGACTAGAAAAAGAACAGCAGCTGCGATCAGTCCAAGTAGGATCCGTTTTACCATAAGGGCCGCCTAAAGATTTGTATTAATAAATGATCAATAAACATGAAATGAGTTTACCCGAAGTAAAGAGATAATCAAAGTGATTTACGATCCATCTTCATCGATTTTTCATAGTTTTCGTAGTAAGTGTAGAAAAGATTCATTATAAGTCCAAATGTAATGGGGCCCCTACTCATAGACGGGTGGGTCAAAATTGAGGCGAACTTGCAAAAATTAAAGGCAAAAAATCAGCAGATTTTAAACCGTTTAAAGACTGGCCTTGGTCATGTACGCAGTCTTGTCAGCGGAGTCACGATATTCATTTCGATATCTCTTTCTATTTGGTTCTTTGTCAATGCGATGCTTGCTAATAAGTTTGCCCACCAGGCCGAGGATATTCAAGTCCTTATCAACGAGCTCTTGGTAAAAACAGTCGAAATCGAATCGGATTTAAAATCATATATTGTGACCATTAACCCTCTCTTTCTCGAATCGATAGGCCGAATCAAAGGGGAAATTTACACTGACTATCGACGCATTAGCGAGTTAACCGTCGATGATCCTGTACAGCAGACTAATCTAATAGATCTTGATTTAGCGATCCAGAAATTCTTGAAACATATGGATCAACTGATAAAAATCAGGCAGGAAGAAGGCCTGGAAGCAGCCGCAAAATTGATTGAATATCGAGGACATCGCTCAGTAGCATTGTCTCTCAAACCTATCATCGAAAAAATGAATGGTGAGGAAGAAAGCCTCCTTAAAGATCGTTTGGAGGGCTTTCAGCAGTCAAGCATTCTCTTGGTTTTGGTGACGACAGTTGGGGTGACGCTTATATTTTATTTATTAAAGGCAAGCAATGTTAAGTGGCATAAAAATCTAGAGCGGGAACTCCTCGCAGAACGACAACAACGAAGTGCGGAAGAACGATTGCGGATCGTCGTAGAACACGGGCCTATCGCTGTTGCGGTTTTTGATCGAGAGATGCGCTACTTGATGGCCAGTAAACGGTGGATCGCTGATTATGGAATCCATATTGATGACCTAAAGGGTCGGTCTCATCGGGAATTGTTCCCTGAGATTGGGCCAGCTTGGTGGGATATCCATCTGCGGTGTCTTGAGGGAAAAATAGAATCGTCGAAGGGTGAGAAATTTCACCATATCAATGGTGCGTTTCAATGGATTAAGTGGGAAGTCAGACCTTGGTGCGATGCCGATGGAAATGTCGGTGGAACGATGATTTTTAGCGAAGATATCACGACGACTAAAGAGGCTGAGGAAAGTTTAAGGGCCAGCGAGGAGCGCTTTCGAGCCTTAGCTAATTCGATGCCGCAAATCGTTTGGACCTGCACCGCAGATGGACAACCCGATTACTATAACGATCGTTGGTATGCCGTGACAGGGACTTTTCCCTCAAGGGATAACCAGAAGACTCCTTGGATCGACTTAGTGCATGAAGGTGATAAACATAAGACGACACTTGCTTGGAACGAGTCGGTCGCCACTGGCAAAATATTTCGTAGAGAATTTCGCTTACAAGATGTACGAGACGGCAGCTTTCATTGGTATCTTGCCCAGGCGGTGGCAGAAAAAGGTCCCGATGGGTACGTCGCCATGTGGTACGGCACCCTTACGGACATCGACCAGCAAAAGGCCACCGAAGAGCATTTACTGGAAAGCGAATTAACAACTCGAAGCGTGATTGAAGGGGTTGTCGATGGTGTGATTACTGCTGATGATCAGGGGACGATACTTTCTTGGAATAGTGCCGCCAAGCGGATTTTTGGTTACGAAAGCCACCAAGTGATCGGCCAAAATCTAAAAATCCTTTTACATTCAGATCATTGTCTAAATCATGATGGATATGTAAAAGACTATTTACGCACGGGATACAGTACGACCATGGGCAAACCTCGTGAAATCGTCGGTCTGCGAGCGGATGGATCGAATGTACCTCTAGAGATTAGTTTAGGGGTCATTAAGGTTCATGAAAAGATGATCTTTGTGGGTGTGACCCGCGATATTAGCGAACAAAAGCAAAATGAAATCGATCGTATGGCTAGACAGATTGCCGAGTCCAGCAATCGACTCAAAAGCGAGTTTTTAGCAAACATGAGTCATGAGATCCGTACACCCATGAATGGAATCCTGGGGATGACAGACCTGGTCCTGGGAACCGATTTAAACCGCCAGCAACGGGATTATTTGAGTATTGTGAAAGTTTCAGGCGCCTCCCTGCTGACCATTATCAATGATATTTTAGATTTTTCTAAAATAGAGGCAGGTCATGTTGACTTAGAGCCGATATCCTTTGAGTTTGGCCCCTCTATAGGGGTGCTCATCAAAAGCATGGCCCCCAAAGCCCATCACAAAGGTTTGGAATTGGTCTGCCATCTCTCTCCTCAGGTGCCACAGTGGTTAGTGGGTGATGTGGGGCGTCTAGCCCAGGTTTTAAACAACTTGATGTCAAATGCTATAAAGTTTACCGACCATGGCTTGGTTGAGATCGAAGTCAGCTGTGGCGTCGAATCCCATGCCGCTTGTGGTGATTTACACCCAGAGTCAACTGATTCAAAGGAAGATCAGCTATTTATCCTTAGATTTTCGGTGAGAGATACCGGAATTGGGATCCCGGAGAGTCGTTTAGAGGAGGTTTTTAATCCCTTTGTACAGGCTGATCGATCGACTATACGGAAATTTGGAGGAACTGGCCTTGGCCTAGCGATTTCGCGCCAACTTGTCGAAAGGATGGGGGGACACATTAACGTGAAAAGCCAAATAGGTGGAGGTAGCACCTTTGAGTTTACCGTCAGGATGCAGTCCGATACCACCGAAACCAATAGTCCTCATTCATTTGAACTGAAGGGATACAAGGTGGCCATCTTTGATGCTCAGACCACTTCAGCAAAGAATCTTTCAAAAATCCTTAAACATTGGGGAGCCAAAGTCTATATCACAGGATCTCTTGAGGAGCTTCGAGGTCTTTGTGCAAAGATACAGATGGATCGTGTTTTTATCGGCGGCAGCGAAATTGTTGACTTTGGAGCTGACCTACAAAAGGTTCTGCATTCCTGTGGGATCGATATGGCAAATGTGATTGCCATGCTTACTTTTAACGACCGTATGAGGCAGGTATGGGCCTATGAAAGTTTAGGGGTGACTGTGGTGATGGATAAACCCATTATGGAAGCTGATGTGGTACAGGTCATTTTCAGCTCAAACCACGATTTTTCCTATAAAACGACCCACGATCCCAACCTTAAAAACAGCGGGGAGCCGAGTCTTTCCATACTCGTCACCGATGATAATCCCGTAAACCAGATGGTTGCCGAAGGATTTTTATGCAGTTGGGGCCATCGAGTGAGCTTGGCTGAAGATGGCGAGGAGGCTCTTGTATTGTTAGAAAAACATCGGTTTGATGTCATGCTCCTCGATCTCTGTATGCCTGGTCTCGATGGATTTGCAACCCTTGATCGATTGCGTCGTAAAGAACAAGAATCTGGTGATCATCTTCCGGTCATTGCGGTAACTGCCCAGGCAATGGCAGAGGACCAATCTCGGTGTATGGAGGCAGGTTTTGATGGTTATATCTCAAAGCCATTTGAACCCGCCCTTCTTAAGGGTATGCTCAATCGGTTGATGATGAGGAGAACGCCCTCTCAATGTTTATCCCCCCATGTTGCTTGCGGACTGAAAACCACTGATAATGGAAAGGAGTCCACGTCTATGGAGGGGTGAGTCCTTGATCTTACATCAATTGATTTCGTTGTTCTTTGTGTTGACCTTTATGGGTCCTGTGATCGCTGCTGAAGGGACGGACGATCTCTGGATAGAAATCGGAGGGAAGGGGGGAGATGTCTCGATCCATGCCCAGGTGGGATCGGAGGTGCAAGAGTTTAAGATCCAGGGTGGCCTGAAGGATGTGAAGGGCCGGTTTGACAAGCTATATGATATCCTGCAGGAAAAAGTAAAAAAAGACCTGCCGGTTTTTCGGTCAGATATAGATTATCTGAGTCAAAAGATCAGCGGACCACTCGCAAAGCTCTTTGCCAAGTCCAAGCATGTGGTCTTTCAGATTGATAAAGATTTTGTCCGTGCACCCTTAGATCTCCTCGAAGTGGATGGCAAACCGGTTTTTTTAACCCACGACGTGACCTATGTAGTGTCAAAGTTTAAGTTACAAAAATCGATGCCCAAGATCGAGTCTGGTTATCTTATGGCTGATCGTACCTGTGATCCTGAATTCGGCCTCAAGGCGGTCGCGAAAACTTTGCCAAAGGCCACCTATATCGAGATGAAGGATGCCAGCCTTAAAACAATCAAAAAGGCTGCCAAAAAAGCCGATATTCTCGTTATAAGTGCCCACGGGGAAATCGACAAAAAAAACTCCGGAGGCATTTCCATCAACAAAGAAGAGCTTGACTCGGATTTTATCAAAAAACTAGATGTTAACCTTACCTATTTTGACTCCTGCCAGATGGGCGCAGCCTGGGACTTTGTCAAAGAATTCCGGGACAATCAAACTTCGATTTATTATACCGCGCCAATCATCAGCAACGATGCTGGCGATTCTTCGACCCGTACCGTGACCTGGTTTTTCGAAGAAATAAACCAAGGCAAGACCCCCTCAGCCGCCTTGGCGACCACGCGACGACGGCTTTATGAATTTTATAAAAACAAAAAACTAGATGAGATTACTGTCCTTAACAAAGCTTTTGCCTTTAGACTCTATGAATTTGATCAAAGGTAGACAGTTTATGGCCTAGATCTTATGGCATTTCTGATAAATTTGCCAGATTCGGTGAGATCTCCCTCGCCCCATCCCCCTTGGGTTTTCCGTGGAGAGGTCTCTTTGATTGCAGAAGCAGATTCCTTTTTATCGTGTAGAGACCAGTTTGCCCAGCTGATTTGGTGTTGGTCCATAAACTCGATCCATTTCCGACTTTCTCCGAGGTCAATATAACCGTTACCTGAAAAATCACAGGTACCCCATTCGGTCACAAACAGTGCGATTCCCTTGTTGAGTGCTTTGACGGCTTTATCTCTCAATTCTTGGCGATGACTGGCCGCATAAAAGTGCAAGGTATAAGCAATATTTTCAAACTTTAAAGGGTCCTCCGCAGCGATGTCCACATCTTGGGACCACATAGGTGTCCCCACGATGATGAGGTTTCGAGCGCCTTTTGCCCTGATGGCGTTGATCACGGGTATGGCATAGGACTTGATGGTTTTCCATTGGATTCCAAGTGGTTCGTTATAGATTTCAAAGATAACATTAGGATGTTTACCATAGAGTTCAGCCATTTCGGAAAAAAAAGCCACTGCATCTTCACTACGACTTTCAGCATTATGATCATGCCAGTCTATGATCACGTAAATACCCTCTCTAATAGCTGACTCAACGACACTCTTTACCTTATTTTTTTCATCGTTTTTGTTAAACAGGTAACCACTACCCTGTTCGTTGACTCCCATAGCTGCTCTGACGACAGTGGATTGCCAATCATTGGCTAGGGTCGCAATCACCCCTGAGTTCCAAAACTCAGGTGCCCATTGGCTCCAAAATAAACTCATTCCTTTTAACTGAACTGGGTTATTGTTTTTATCAACAATTTTGTTACCTGCCACTCTTAAGGCACCATGTCTTTCTACTGGACTTCCTTGTTTGGGTTGTAAAGCTTCTAATCCATTCGCTACATTCAGACTGTTTGCCGATTCCTTTCCCTCGCGACAAGAGCTGACTCCAAAAAAAATGGGTAAGACCGAGAAAACTAACGAAATCTTCGACATTAAATTGATGTTCTTCATTTGAAAACTCCCCTTTAGGAAAATTTACCTAACTGCAATCATTGAGCAATATTGATGCCAAGAAGAGTTTTTTTAAAAACCCCCGCATTTTCAGGGAAATTAACTATCTCCCGACCCAGTGAGGAGCCACTTGTTTTGACAGTTTCGATGTTTTTGACACATTTTCTGGGGTTTGACTTGAGACCTTGGCTTTGCTTTGATTTCAAACTTATGGAACGTTCCGTGAAAATTTTTGCTAAATCCGTTATCAAATCCAAGCTGGATGACAGATCTAACTTTCCACAAATCATTTTAGAGTTTGCTTCTATCCCATGGTGATCTTCACCCGCATCGTGCTGCCGGGAGTGCCCAGGGGCAGGGGTTTATCGGTTGCATGGACCTTGCCATCGACCCGTATGGTGGCAATCCCCCGGCAGACACCCTTGGGGTTATCGACGACGATATCGTAGTGAACGCCCCGAAAATGCCGCTGCACAGTAAAAGACGGCCAGTCCCGAGGAATACAGGGATTGATCCTGAGTCCGTCAAAGTCCGGCTGGATACCGAGAATCCCTTGGGAAAGGCTTACCAGGGTCCATGCAGCAGTGCCGGTCAACCAGGAGTTTTTAGCCTCTCCGGGGGTAGGAGCATCCCGCCCTGCGATCATCTGGGCATAGACATAGGGCTCGGCACGGTAGGTTTCGATTTGCTCAGCCTTAGCCGAGGGGCAGATACTGAGATAGTATTCAAAAGCCCGGTCGCCGTCCCCAAAGAGACACCAAGCGAGATGAATCCACGTGTTGTTATGGCAGAAAATCCCCGCGTTTTCCTTGTATCCCGGGGGATAACTGGAGACTTCACCAAGCTCCAGATGATACTGGCTATAGGCCGGCTGCTGGAGGATGATGCCGTTTTTGGTAAACAGCCGTTCGTGGACGCTTTCCAGAGCTTTCTTGGCCTTGCCGTCGCTAAGTCCCGCACCTCCTAAAATACACCAAGCTTGGGATTCAATAAAAATTTTGCCTTCAGGGTTTTGTTTAGAGCCCACGGGTTGGCTCTTGGCGTCAAAAGCCCGGATAAACCACTCGCCGTCCCAGGCGCTGGTCTCCACCACTTCCTTCATATCCTGGTAGGCCAACTCCATACGCCGGGCGTCCTCTGTCCGACCTAACCAAAGGTAGAGGTTTTTCATATCGCGGCTTGCATAGAGGAAGAGACCTGCAATCATCACCGATTCCGCCACCGACCCCTTGACGTCGCCGGCGGTTTGAAAGGATTCATTAGGCTCTGTGCTAAAGCAGTTTAGATTTAGACAGTCGTTCCAATCCGCATGGCCAATCAGCGGCAGGCGGTGGGGTCCACGGTTTTTAAGGGTGTATTCTATGCTCGTTTCAAGGTGGTGGAGCAGATTGTCGGTGGATCCTGGTCGGTCCGCATAGCCGACGGGCGCCTGCAAGATTCCCTTGTCCCCCGTCTCTTTGATATAGGCCACCGTGCTAAGGATCAGCCAAAGATGGTCGTCATAAAAGTCGCCACCGATCTCGGCGTTGCCTTTTTTGGTCAAAGGCTGGTACTGGTGGTAGCAGGTGCCGTCGCTAAGTTGGGTCGCAGCAATATCGAGGATCCGCTGCCTAGCCCGCTCGGGGATCATGTGAACAAACCCGAGGATATCTTGATTGCTGTCCCGGTAGCCCATGCCCCGGCCGATTCCTGTTTCATAGCCACTTGCTGAGCGGGAGAGGTTAAAAGTGACCATGCATTGGTACTGGTTCCAGGTGTTCATCATGCGGTTGGCATGGTGGTCGGGACTTTTGATTTGAAACCGCCCCAATGTGGTTTCCCAGTTGGATTTTAGCAGGGTAAAACTTTTTTCTACCGCCTCGGTGGTGGCAAACTTGGAGAGGAGATCGTGTGCCTTGGTTTTGTTGAGTCGATGGTGTTGGTCGAATTTTGGCAAATCACCCTGATCCACATAGGCGAGGAGGAAGGCAAAGGAGGTTTCCTCCCCAGGCTTGAGGTTGAGGTTGATCTGGTGGGAGCCGATAGGATTCCAGCCGTGGGCGATGCTGTTTTTACATTGGCCCTTGAGGACGCTGTCAGGTTCGTGAAGTCCGTTGTGGACGCCCACAAAGCTGTCGCGGCTGGTATCAAAGCCGTTGATAGGCCGATTGGTCGCAAAAACAGTGTAATGGCTGCGCCGCTCGCGGTATTCCGTCTTGTGGTAGATGGCGGAGCCCTCGACCTCAACCTCGCCGATGCTGTAGGTGCGCTGGTAGTTGGTCATATCGTTGAGAGCTTCGAAGAGGCAAAACTCAACAAAAGAAAAAACGGTTAGTGCTTTTTCCCGCGACGAGTTGTTTTGGATTTTCACCTGCCAGACTTCGGTGGTCTCTCCCGGCGGGATAAACATCAGCATTTCGACGGAGACGTCCTTTTTTTTGCTGGTGATCTTGGTATAACCGAGACCATGGCGGCATTCGTAAGAGTCGAGGGGAGTCTTGATGGGTTTCCAGCCAGGATTCCAGACGTCGTCGCCGTCTTTGATATATAGATACCGCCCCCCGAGGTCCATAGGGACGTTGTTATAGCGGTAGCGGGTCAAGCGACGGAGTTTAGCGTCTTTCCAAAAAGTGTAGCCACCGGCCGTGTTGGTGCAAAGTCCAAAAAACTCCTCGGAGCCGAGATAGTTGAGCCAGGGCAGGGGAGTGTCAGGACGGGTGATGACATACTCGCGGGATTTGTCGTCAAAGAAACCATAGGGGGTGGCTGATGGGGATGTCATGGCTTATGTTCCTCTCTTGGAGTTTATAGATATTTTGTTTAGAGACCAAGGGTAGCTTCCACTCGGTAGTGCCCTGCTGGCATCACCGGGATTTTTGCCCCCTCAATCCTTTGACCGTCGATCCAAAGACTGGAAATGCCTTTTGATTGTCCGTGGGGGTTTAGAATACGGATGGTGTAGCGGGCACCCCGATACCGCCGTTCGACGGTGACTTCTTGCCAGTGTTTAGGAAGGCATGGATCGACCGTGAGGCCGTCCAGCTCGGGGCGGATTCCCAAAATATATTGGGTCGCAGCCACATAGGTCCAGGAGGCGGTCCCCGAAAGCCAGGCATTGCGTCCCAAACCAAACTGAGGATGCTCGTCCCCTAGGATGTTTTGGGGGTAACAATAGGGCTCAGATTCGAAGATGTCGATGATCTGGTTTTTTTCGGCAGGATTGATTTGATTGTAATACTCAAAGGCCCGGTCCCCATGGCCGGCCATGGTTTCGGCGATGATCACCCACGGGTTAGCATGGAGAAAAATACCACCGTTTTCTTTAGCTCCCGGCGGATAGGTGGTGACTCCACCGATCTCTGGGTCAAATCCCTGGTAGCCAGGGCTCGAGAGTTTAATCCCATACTTGGTGTTAAGATGTTTATAAACCGATTCGAGAGCTTGGTCCCGGCGATCGGGGCTGGCAAAACCCGAGAGGATTGGCCATGACTGGCCGTTGGCCCAGATTTTTCCCGTCTTGTTGGCGCAGCTGCCGATCTTGGCACCGTTATGATCAAAATACCGCAGATACCAGGACCCGTCCCATGCCTGGTCGTTGACGATTTTTTTCATGGCTTCATAGTATCCAAGAATTTTCTCTTTAAAGGCCCCTTGGCCATAGGCTTCGCAAAGGGGAATCATCTCTAAGATGGCCTTGCCGAATTGGTTGGCCACCATCAAGGACTCGGCCCCCTTTGGTAGGTTGACCGTATCATTCCAGTCGGCAAATCCAAGGAGTGGCAAACCATGGCGGCCCCGGTCAGACCAGGTAAATTCGATGGCCCGCACCAAATGCTCCCAAATGCTGCCTGTCTCGACGGGGCGTCCCTGCGGGTCTTTGTCGTAAAAGGGCACCTGTCGATTAAGGACATCGACGTCCCCAGTCTCTTTGATGTAAGCCGCCATGGTGTAAACAATCCATAGATGGTCGTCCCCGTAGTAGTTAGGCCGATCGAGATCCTCGAGGGAGTCTCCTTGGCTGGCTTCCATCGTGAGAGGATTAAACTGGTGCATCGCCGATCCGTTGCGCTTTTGCATGGACAGCAGCTTTACGGCAAGCTCCAGGGCCTCTTCGGGCATATGGCTCATCACTCCTAAGAGGTCTTGGGAGGAGTCACGAAAGCCGATGCCGCGGGCTCCATAGCCGAGTTGGTAGAGGGAAAGGTAACGGGACCAGTTTTTGGTCGTGTGGCATTGCCGCGGGTTATGGATATTGACCATGGTGTTAAACGACGCGCTTGGCGTGGTGACTTTAAGCAGACCCAGATAATCCTGCCAAAAGGCTCCTAGCTCCAAGAAAGCTTGGTCGACCTCTGGGGCTTTTCGGTATTTATCAATCGATGGCTGAGCGTCGGCGATGGACGGGGCCTGGCCCAGCTGCACCACCACCCGCTTTGTGTCTCCTGGAGCGATTTTTCCGAGGTGCAGCATCAAGGCGCCGATATTGTCGCCCCGTAGGGGCTGACTACCCGTGAGTTCCCCCTGGTGGAGGGTGGCGGGGTTTTGCCACGAGCCGTATTCGTTGTGTCCGAGAAAACACCGGCGATCGCCGTCAAAGGAGCTGACCGGATGATTGGCCGTAACATAGTTGACAGCAGTGTCTCGTTTCATAAAAGCATATTGTTCCAAGACACAAGAGGTGCCTTGGCGGTGGGCCCTCACGGTCATAGTCTGGGGAACCCAGTCGGCATTGGTCAGCTGTTTAAGGGCATCAAAATGGCTAAACTCCACCACGGGAATCAAGTCGATTTCCGCTGCGGGTCCGGTGTTTTGGATTTTGATATCTTGCAGGTAAACCTGATCGTGGCGTGGCACAAAGACTGTGATCTCCACCTTGAGTCCTCGGTATTCGCTGATAAACCGGGAGTAGGAAAGGCCCACGTGGCATTCAAAGCGGTCGAGCTTTTTAAGGGTTGGTGTCAAAAGGGGCGAAAAAACATCCCAGGTGCCATCAGCCTTTTTAATCCGGACGTAGAGGGTGGTCCCTCTGAAATCCGCAGCGGGGAGTTGGGTAAGGTATTTGGTGATCCGGTTAAGGGCGGGGTCACCTTTGCAGAGGAGGGCACCTCCTGTGTGATCGACAATACCCCCAAAAGCGAGGGTGCCCACATAATTACACCATTTGATGGGTGTATAGGGCGTGGTGATACGGTATTCGCAGTGCTCGTCGCTAAAGTAACCATACTGTCCGGAGGACCCTGGGGACATAGCAAACCCTTTCCCTTGACCGTGATGTGGTAAATAGGTCCCACCTATCTATCAATTGCGAGGGTCACGGTCAATCAGGAGAAGGATCCCAAGCACTTTGTCCTCTCCAAGGTGAATATTCGTCAGCACGGTCGCGATGTTCGTTGACCCAGAGGCAGTGACCGTAGCACCGTCTATCGAGGTCAGGCGTTCACGCTGCGGTGTAACATGACCAGAAATATCATTGAATTCACTGTCAAATGTGGCTATGATAGCTATATTGGCGCTTATCATGATAAGCGTTACTGTAGCTATCAATGATAACCTTTTGGAATTTTATGCATTATATTCAGCGTATTATACCTGTAGAGGAGCTGCTCCAGTCCAAAACGGTGCTCCTATTTGGACCGCGCCAAACAGGTAAGTCTAGTTTTGTTCGAAATCAATTATCCGATGTGATTTCGCTTTCCTATAACCTCTTGGATCAGGGATTTCTCCTTCGGCTATTAGCTGATCCTACACTCATACGCAAGGAAATAGAGCTTAAGAACCTTCGCGACGTCACAGTTTTCATTGACGAAATTCAGAAGTGTCCCGCGCTTATGGATGAAATCCATCTGATGATTGAAGAACGAGGCATTCGCTTTTTACTCACGGGATCAAGCGCTCGGAAACTCAAGAAATCAGGGGCCAATCTACTGGGTGGTCGTGGACGCGATCGCGTGTTTCATCCACTGGTTTATCCCGAACTCATGGCCGTACCGTTTGACCTTGAAAGGGCACTCAATCATGGACTGATTCCTGCACATTATTTGGCCGATGATCCAGACGAAGATCTGGCATCATACGTCGGGCGATATTTAACTGAGGAAATTGCTGGTGAAGGTGTATCAAGAAACCTCCCAGCTTTTAGTAGGTTTCTACAAATTGCTTCAACCGTAAACGGTCAAATGATCAACTATACTGCGGTGGCAAGCGATACTCAGATATCACGAGCCACAGTGCAAAACTGGTTTCAGGTTCTCTATGATACTTTGCTGGCCTGGGAAGTGCCGCCTTTTACAAAGACGGTAAAGCGCAAGGCAATTGAGACAGCGAAGTTCTATTTTTTCGATACAGGGGTCGTTCGTGCACTGCGGCGCTTACCGCGAATAGTGCCTCAGCAGACGGAGTGGGGTGAATTCTTTGAGCAGTTTATGATGATGGAAATGAAGACGTGGATTGACTATTTTGAGCCACTTGGGAGTCTGCATTACTGGCGTTCTACATCCCAATTCGAAGTTGATTTCATTCTTAACGGGACCAACGCAATCGAAGTAAAGTCGACTGATAGAATTTCGCCTAAGCACCTGAAGGGACTAAAAGCCTTGCAGGAAGAGAAAATCTGTTTAAGGTACATGATAGTCTGTGCCGAAGACCGGCCTAGACTGGAAGAAGGTATTGAAGTGCTGCCTTGGCAGGTATTTTTAACGCAGCTTTGGCAAGGTCGATTTTCAGCGAAAGCTCGCAAGTAGCAAAAATCGGCTCTGTTGCAACTTTTAGGCCCGAGATAAATTTAGGGCCAATTAAACCCCTGCGCCTACTCATCTATGTGAATGTTAATATAAAACTTTAGTTCATAAAAAAAGATTAAGTTTTACTTAAAATATGCCGATAAACTTCCCCGAAGTGAGCATAATAAATAGTTGATCCATTTGGAGTTTAACCAATGAGTATCTTTACGACTGCTAGGACTTTAGTGATCTGCGTGAGTATAGGAAGCGTGACTCTTGTAGCCTGCAAAATCAAGACTTATGATTCGGAGGTAAAAATCGTAGGCGGGCAAAAAGCTGAGAACGAAAAGTTTGCACATGTTGTGATGCTCTTTCCAGATTTAGACCCTAAAAGCAAAGAAATCTGTTCGGGACTGATCATAGGTCCTCGCACGATCGTCTCAGCTTCTCATTGTATTAAAAAGGCCAGTGGAACTAATGCTAATGCCTATAACAATCCTCTTGTGCGCATTCCATCGGTTACCGGCGACCGTTATGTCAATTCAAAGCATGTTTATACTTTTACAAAAAACTTGGCAGCGACCAGTATCAACGAACATGAAGTTGGTTTAGATTTCAGTATTTTGGATTTTGCAGTAGACCAAACGACAGGGAAAGGTCCCTTTAGCAATTTTGCGCCATTCCCAAAAATTGGTGTTGCAAAACCAGGAGATAGCGTCATTCTAGTTGGATTTGGGGCGACTGATCATACAAATGTAAGCCTAGGTGAAAAATATTATGGTACCAACCAAGTCGTGACGGTACAAAACAAAATTGGATCTATTGTAGTGTCTGGACTTCAAAACAACCAAAATCCTGCACCATCGACCAGCAGCGCTCTTATTAGTCGCGGGGACTCTGGAGGTCCCATGTTAAGCCAAGACGGGACTAAGGTTTTTGGCATTATCTCATCCTATGAGATTCAGCAAAATGGAGGCAAAGTTGACAATTACTTTGCTCAAATGAGTCATCCCCGAGTGATTGCCCTCTTTGAATACTATCGAGGAATGCTCAACGCCCAAAGCTATCAACCCGTTCCCGAGGAAGCTTTGTTTGAGATCACCAATACCCGAACTCTAGACTCTCTGAAAACGACAGAAGATCTTTCTCGCCCTAACCTCCTCTGGACGGATACTGCCCAAAAGCCTCGCACACTTGTAGCAAGCTGTGGAATTCTGAGTTTTCTATTTTCGACTCAAACCACAAATGATGCCCTGAGCAGCACTGCTGGACAAGGCTCGGTGTTAACCTTTAACTTTCCTTTTGGCGGAGGCTCAAATGTGATTGTTCCCCCAAGTCCAACGGTAGGTACCACTACTCCCACAGCTCCTGTCACACCTAGCGTGGATCCTATACCTTCATCACAACCAACGCCTACTCCAACGCTACCAACAGTGGGAACTGATCCCGCATTAGCCACTCCAGACCCGCTGCCGTCACCAGGAACCAATCCTCCGGTTAACCCTGCCCCGGTGAACCCAGCGGGTAGCGCAAGTCCCGTCGTCGGCGCCGATCCCTCAGGGACCCAGGTCGGAGTCAACCAGTTTACCAGCTCGCCGTCTGTTTTCGTTTCAGTTCCGACGACACCCTAGTTGGTGTGTGCTTTCCCCCGTGGGACCTACCGCTAAAAGCGGTAGTCTTATCGAGGCAAGTCAAAGCTTTGAATCCAGTTGAGGACAAACTCGTCCATCCAGCGCCGGTCCCCATGGACGGTTTTGTGGCGCCCGATATAGCCGAGATGGCCGCCGTGGGACTCGATCCTAAGGGATGTCTCGGGCGAAAGAGTGATGTTTTCGAAGGTGGAAGGCGGGATGATGGGGTCGTCTAGGGCCCCTAGGATTTCGGTCGGAAGCCGGATTTTATGGAGACTGTGTTTTGCGGACGAAAGGTGGTAGTAATCCTCTCGGGATTTAAACCCGGCCCGGGGTGCTGTAAATAGCTCGTCAAAAATCCGC
This sequence comes from Oligoflexales bacterium, assembly GCA_041736175.1. Taxonomy (GTDB): domain Bacteria; phylum Bdellovibrionota_B; class Oligoflexia; order Oligoflexales; family CAIYRB01; genus JBGSUI01. The sequence continues at coordinate 26,892 of JBGSUI010000148.1, forward strand.
AGATTTAACGTAGTGGGCCAAACAAGAGTAGGTTCATCGGGAAAAATCTGACACCTTGCCTGCACCGTCTGGAGCATCAGTCGGGTAAAAAACCGGTCGATATAAAAATTATCTTTGCGACAGAGTGCCTGGGAGCAAGCTTCCAGGTCGATAGGGGGGTTAACCGCGAGCGCCCCGAGGAGATTGCTATGGGTTACTTGCTCAAAACGTTCTCCTAAAAACCTGAGCAGCATATTGGCAGAGAGGGAAAATCCCGCCACAAGGAGTTTTTTGTGGGGAAAATGCCCCTTTAAAAACTGCACAGTCCCATCGATATCCTCGATGCGTCCGGCATGGTAGATCCCCTTTGCGAGAGCGCGGCCCTCGGGTGCACAGCCACGGTGGTTAAAGCGGATGACCGTGAATCCCTGGCGGTTGAGTTTGGCCGTGAGCCGCAAGATATAGGAAGACTCTGAGCTACCAGCCAGACCATGGAGCAAGAGCACCAGAGGTTTGTCTAGGGGGCCGGTTGGGCGGTCACGAGCGGGTCGATTGACCCGCAGGACGAGCTGGTCGCCGTCAAAAAGGGGTACCTTCAGAATCTCGTGGGGAAAATCACCTGGATGGGGAGCTCCTAGGGTTCCTAAGATGGTTTGCATATGGGCTCCACCAAACCCTCGCAGAGGTACAAAGGGCCTCGTATGACCTCGACCTCTCTTTGGAAAGCGATGGTGATCACCCATGATCGACACTCCCTGAGACTCCCAAGTCGACTCCTTGAGATGACTGATTGTATCTGTCTGTTCTCAGGAATCAACTAGCTTTAGGGAGTCAGACAGGCTTCCTGCTCTGCGAGGTAGGAATCGTGGGCCTTTTGGGTCGCCAGCTTAAAACGACGGCTGGCAATTAAGGCACAACGGTCTGCAAAACCACTGGGTCCTGGTCCATCGCAGGCATTGAGATTCGTTAAATAGGCGGATTCAACGCTGTCGAGTTGGGCCTCGTGACGCTGTGCCGCAGCTTTGAGGCAGGAGTCTTGTGTCGCGTTGATCGGATCGTCGTTAAGGGGAGCTGCAAGGCTGCCTGAGGTGGCGGCGAGGTTTATCCAAACTAAAGGGGCTAAAAATTTGATTTTTTTCATAAAAACTCCGATCCCTGCGAAATAAATTGGTTATTTGTTTATGCTTTCCGTTCCAAAACCAGGATTCTATCCCTAAATCATGGAAAAAGCAAATGTTCATTAAATGAATTTAGTTTATTTGTCTGATTCCCATCGTTTTAACGCGACCTATGGTCTGCGCTCGGGACCCGGCGTGATCGTACATGATGTGGACTCAAAGGGAGTCGTCTTGGCGCCCCCTTCCGCAGAGACCCAATGGGCTAGGGAAGGTGTTGTTCCTTGGATCTCAAGCTTAAAAACCTGGACTCCTCCGTTAACAGGATCTCGGTAGATGCCTACGTAGCAGAGGTTTCGCTGGGCAGTGCAGTAGTCCACCAAATTGAGGGTCACTTTGAAGTGGGGGCGATCGTGGGGATCGACTTTTAGGACAAATCCATCATCGGCTCCTATGATGGTGTCGTCATCCCGGAGACTAAACGTTAAAGAGTTAAACTGATACTCCCGGGAGCTAGCATCAGCGAGGAGGCTTGAGACCTGCGTACAAGATAGAGACATGGCAGTCCCACTCTGAAGGGATGGTGTTATTGAATTTGCTATATTCACCGCATCAAGGATCCTTGGGTACATTGGTCCATCGACCCTTGCTCCCACTAAAATGCCCCGAATCCGAGCAAACCCCAATCCGAGGAGTCGATATCCTCTGCTGGTCATGGTCATAATCGGGCTACCATTCTGTCCTAAACAAAGAGGCTCGACAGTGGGGACACTGGGAAAAGCAGCTTCGGCACCGTCTACTAGGACAAGGGTGTTAAGCGGGCTCAGCATCCGGGCAGGATCGTTGGTTACCGTGTCCGTAGCTCCCCATTCTCGGTGGTCTGGAGGGATTTTATCGGAGGCGAGGCTATGGGTCGATCCAGCATGCTGGCACCGAAACCCGCTTACGGTGACCATTTGGACCGGGTCGTGAGGGCCAGGGAGGAGCAGGGCTGTCGGGATATCGCGAGTTTTTTCGAGAATCTTAACCACAGCGAGATTGACCATTTGGGGTTGGTCGCGGTCTTTGAGATCAAGGTGGGCCACGAGATCTTGGTCGAGGCGGGGACTTTTCCCAAAAATCGCTCGCGGATTTGCAAGGTAGCGGAGTTCGTCGCGACTCACGACTGGGTCAAATCCCTTAAGGGGAGCTGTATAAACTATGGTGATCCTGTAGGCAAGACCACCGCTTGTATGCAGGGTGGTCTTGGTACCTGAAACAAAGTCCATATGAAGCTTATGGGTCGCACCAGCAAAAAGGCATGGAGCCGCAAACAGAAATAGATGGTCTGCGACTTTTGCTCCGAGGCAAGCGCCAATTCTGGCGACGGGGGAGGCGATGGAGACAGAAGTGGCGGGGGAGGGGTTCATTGATTTTTGGTATCGAGGTGCGGTGGCTGGTTCAACAGTCGTTGGCTCCAGGCTTCGGTCGCTGGTCATACAACTCCCGAGGGGCATAGCCGTCGAGGTGGTGGCAACAGCCAACCAGGTCAACTTAGCTATGGAAAACCTTAGGGACATCCTTGCTCCACGCTGCCACTTGATTTTTTAACTTTTTGGGGTTTATAACAATCTATAGACCTCCCACTTCTATCGGCATAATATGGTTCAAAATTAAGGTCTTTATGGAAGTGTTAAAAAAATCGTTCCAGTGATTTTCTAGCAAATGGCCTGATTGTGACGCCTTTATTTCGCTGGGTATATTATAATTGATTTAGAGTGTTGCAAGTTTTACTCAAGGAAAAACTCAAAACCCCGAGCTTGTGTATATCGGGTTGGTTGACGGTCACAAATAAACGGAGGGCTAACATGAACAACAACAACAAAAAACCAAACTTCTTAAGTCGGATTCCTTTAACAAGCATTTTGATCTTAGGCGGGACTCTTTTCGTCAGTCCTTGGGGTGCCTCGTCCTACGCAGCCGACCCAGGAGTCCCCGGAGTCCAAGGCGGCCAAGTCGCACAAGCTGGTCCGGTTTCCCAAGCTCCCACGGCTACCTTCCAAGGTACCGCGATTGAGATCAACGCCTCCGCGCCCAAACCTGATCCGGATCCCTATGCTCTCCCACCCCATGCACCAGAATCCCTCGTAAAGTTGCGGGGAGACTTACAAAAAACTTACGATGCCCAAAAGGCTCTTGTCAACCAAATGCTAAGCTATTTAGCAACCAGCGATTTCGATGTTAAGTCCCCGTCAATCCCAGCGTCAGCATCTCCCTCTGAAGGTGGGCCGGCATATATGGGAAACTATGGCGAGATTTTAGCAAGACTTGAACAACTTAATTCAGTAATTCAAATGACAGAGGCGGAATTTATACACGAAAAGGAGGTGTATTTAGCTCAGGGGAACAGTGCCGCGATTCAAACTGCTTCCGCCCACGGCACGGAGTCCTCATCAGTTAGTTTTGTGCAAGGAAAGTAGGTTTTCATTTCTGTTTGTATTGCGTTTCGAACTTATTGCATACATAGGAAAGCATGGTGATCCATGCTTTCTTTTTTTTGTAGATTCTCTTGATTGTATGATCGCTTAACTTAGTAAACAATTTAAACAGGTGTTGCACTATGAGGCACCTCCAACATTTCCCCGCACCAATCCTTAGATTGAGTTTGAACTAGAGTGGAGGGGTCACTAGACCATCAAAACCTCCTAATATCATGAATTATTTTAATGATCCAGCAGAATAAATTCCCGCTGCGCCATGCCGCTCTTGGCTTAAGGCTTGGGTATGGCATCAATCCTGCTTTACCTATAAGTAACTCTCTAAAAACCCTCTGACAGAAACCTCATGATCGATTTATCCACCATCCATCAATCTATTGGGTCAAATCACCCAAAGGACCAAACAACGAAAGATGTGCCACCATGAAAAATTTTGCCGTAACAGTATCCCTAGTCCTTTTAATCGGTTCAGTAACCATGTCGACTTCATGCAAAAGATCAGATGTCGATCATGATTCAGAGCCAAACCAAATATCCCTGGGGAATTTCCTATCCTTCGGGCCAACAAACCAAGCCTTGACGACCTTACATCCTTTGGCTGGTGTGGGACAAACACGAGACGTGGCAACAGCCTGCCGCCTGACCCAAGGAGAAATCGCAGAGATTCATAAGAAAGGATACTATTATGCGGCAGTTCCCGAAAAATACTTTCAAGGTGGACAGGCCTGCGGCAAGGTGATCTCCGCCACCATAGCTGGTGCATGCTATGAAAACCATAGCACCACATGCCTTAGTCCCAACGGTCACCACCCTATCGATAGTCGTTTTAGCGGCAATCGCCAGATCAAGCTCGTGGTCTTGGATCTTTGTGGGTCATGCCTCAAAGACGCACTCCATATCGATATCACGGCTAGTGCCTTTGGAGACCGGGATGAGAGCACCTCGATGATTCAAGAAAATTCCAACATAGGCCCCCTTGGGGATGTCTTTAACTTCTTCTTTAATAACCGGGGACGACTCGCCGGAAAAACCTCCGAAGATGGAAACTATTATTTGAACAATGTAAAAGGTCTTGGTGCCGGAGAAACCGAGTGTTTTGACTTTGTCTCCTATATCAAAACCACGACGGTTGTGTGGGGGCTTCCAAAAGGAAACTGTGTCAAAATACCCAAGGATCGCGCAGCACTCTTCCCTTAAAAATCAAAATTTAAATCCTGTTTTGAGACTTTTATGGATTTTGCCCGCATAGTAGGAGTCTCGTCAAAAAATAGGATATCTATCTTGGAGTGTATAGGGGGACTTAAGCAAAGATAGGCCCCCTCCGAGCACGGTGACCGTTGGGGGCTATTTTAAATGATCGAACCTACAGAAACAGATATCTCCCTCACTCAGTAGTAACGGGGATAATAGTAGTAACGATAGCTATAGTTCCAGTTACTGTAGTAAACAGGGGCGCTATAAGTGTAGTTATAGCCGCTGTAGTAATACACTGGATTGTAAATATTGTAGTAGTAAGCCGGCATCCAGCCGTACGAGTAGGTATAGGGGTAAAAACCGCAGGTCGACGAATCAGCCGCAATATCTTGGGAGCTGACCTGTGCTTGGGTGGAGGCATCGAAGCCTTGCTCAAAAGCGGCTTGGACTTGCCCCTCGTGAGTGATAGCTTCGGTCGCCACACGCATCTGGGCAGACGTGGAATTTTCCCGTCCCTGGGAGTCGATCGCGACGCGGATCACCAAGCCCGGTGATTCATCCAGCAACGAAGCAAAACCTTTGGCATCGGCACTGGTATCATCGGCGCCGTAGCCGATGCTCCCTAACGGTGCCATAAAAGTTAATAAACCCCAAATCCCTGTCGAAATCATACGCCTTTTCATGACTGACTCCTTTCCTAAAAATTTGGAAACAAAACCTACTGCACATTAAAAACGAGACGACCCAAATCTTGGGTCTTGGACACTGTCTGAGCCACCCGGTTAGGCACACTCGAATCGATGCTCGAGAGTTCCTGAAGGTGGGAGGTCACATATTGGTGGACCCCAGCACTGCTTGAAAGAACCGAGCAAAGGTGGGGTGCGAGCTGTTGGGAGGCCGTGGCATAGTCCATGCCGCCGTTTCGAAATTGATTAAGAATGCTGCAGAGCTGGACACTGCTGTTAGCCAGAGAACTCCCTTGGTCGTAGAGCTGCTGGTGGGGTCTGCCGGCCGCGATTTGCGCCCAGAAAGGGGCCTCACGGGCTACACCACAGGCATCACTTTCCATTTGAAAAGTCTCTTTGGTCAGCACCTCCGCATGGATGGTGACTGATCCAGGAGGGCATGTGATCAGTGGGCTGTCCGTCGGTGCTGGTGGCTGATTTGGTCTGGGTTGCTCGCCGTTGGGAGCGGGATTGGTGTTGCTCATATAAAAGGCCCCTTCAATCCAAGTTTGGGAGGAAAGGCTCCCTTCCTGTGACAAGAGCTGCGCCGCAAGAGGTGCAAAGTTTTTGGCAGGGACGGCAACATTTGCGTACTCGCTGCTATAGGTATCTCGATACACGGAGTCTCCTGCTCCGTTGCGAAATTCGCTCACGCTCATGGCGACGATTTCGTACCGATTGGCCTGGCTATTATACCAGAAAAGCGGCGCACCTGATATCCCTGCTGCAGCATCACAATCATGAAGTAGCCTTCCTGCCCCATCCATGCTGACAAGACTGCAGGCTCCATGGTGGCTCAGCACCTCACCTTTAGCTTTGTCCGTGGAGAATCCACCGAGGGAAACGGTCACAGGGAGATTGGGCGTACGGGCGGTCTCTAAAACCGACATGGTTCCAAATCCTTCCACCGGGGTTGCGAGCCTTATCACGGCAAAATCCAAGGGGCGCTTGTCCTCGGGGGTATAGGTACCGATCCAAAAGTCGCGGATCCAAATCTTGTTGTTGTGATTGGCGCTGCTATAGGCCGGACGGAAATAGGAGACTCCTGGGTTGAGGCGGCCAGATTTGTTGTTTACCAGGCAATGGGCGGCGGTCAGCACCAGCTGGGACGACAACAAAGTCCCCGAACATCCGTTGTCTAATCGACCAATCGCCGTAAAAGGAAAGTAGGGTTGGTCGATGGTCACCCGGTTGTCTTCGCCAAAAACATTGTCGACGGCGCTGTCCCCTGCTACCGGACCTAGGGGAGGTCGAGAGCATTGCAGGCTAAAACCCAAGGCCAATACGGCCATCGCAAAAAACCATTGTTTAGCTTCACGCAGCATCAAAGTTCTCCTTTTTTAAAGACCACCCCAGTTTTTTTCCTTAAGGCGAACCCCACATAAGATCTAACGCCGAGCGAAACAGTGAGATAGTCCTAAGTCTTGGACTACTCCGAGACAGCTAAAAAGACAAGTTTTTAAATAAACCTTAGTGTTTCGTTGAAAGAAGCGGGTACATCTCTAGGCGAACGATCTGGACTTGCCCATTGGTGCCAAACACCTCAAGACCTCCACTTTGATGGTCGGGAAAGATAAGGTCGGTGATCACCACTCGTCCATCATTAACAAAGACCTCGATCGATGACCAATCGACCAGGAGATGGATCCGCAGCTTGCCCTCGATGGGCGTGATAGGAGCTGAATGAACCGCAGAGAATTCCCTAGCAAAATCGATTTTTCCTGAATGGGTGCGATCCACAACGATGCGACCTTGGTTTCGGTCGTAAGAGATTGAAGTGAATTGGCCGTTGCCCTTTCGGACCTTAAAGCCAAAAGTCGTTGCTGATGATTTATGGACGTCAAAATCGGCAATCAATTCGACCTGGCGGTTGTTGTAACCAGACAAGATATTTTGTCCAGGGCGTAGGGTTTGCCCACCCCAGATTTTGGCGTTCTCTTGGTCGCGAAGATTTTTAGTAGCAGGGACGGGGACCTGGAGGAGTTCATATCCCCCTTGGTTTTTGATCAGAGACATTTCGCGGGGTACGGTCATCGCGCCCCGCCAGCCTTGGGTGGGGACCTTGGGAGCGTATTGCCAATTGCTCATCCAAGCCAGAAAAGTTTTCTTTTCGGGGTTGCCTTTGGTTTCAAAAAAAGTCACACCAGCGTAGTTGTCGGCTCCATAGTCCAGCCAGCGGACTTTGGAAGGATTGGGATCGGCTTTAAAGGATCGACCATCAAACTGACCCACGAAGTATTGGGTCCCTGAGCCTCCGGCGATACCTCCAGGATTGAGGCTTACAAACATCACCCAGCGTGTTTCATGGGTGCCTTTGACTTTAAAGGGCACCAAGTCGGGGCATTCCCAAACGCCGCCATGGGCACCGAGTCCTTTGCCAAACGAACTTTCATGTTTCCAATCTTTCAAATCCGACGAGCTATAAATCATCAACTGATCATCTGCGGCAAGGACCATGACCCACTTACCGGTTGCGTCGTGCCAAAAAACCTTAGGATCCCTAAAGGCTTTGAGACCAGGGTTAACGATCACGGGATTGGCTTGGTATTTAACCCAGGTTTCGCCCAAGTCGTTGCTATAGGCAAGGCTCTGGTGTTGGATATCGTCCGACGTGTTATGGGAAAAGATAGCCACGATGGGAGGGTGGGGCCCTGATTTAAGGCCGCTGGTGTTGGCCAAGTCGACTACGACGCTGCCCGAGTAGATCTGACCTATGGCATCGGGTTTGAGGGCGATGGGTTTTTCTTGCCAATTGATCAAATCTGGGCTCACGGCGTGGCCCCAATGCATTGGTCCCCATACAGTGCCCTGAGGGTAATACTGATAAAAAAGGTGGTAGGTCCCGTTATAGTAAAACATCCCGTTGGGATCGTTCATCCAATGGGCTTTAGGGCTAAAATGAAACTGAGGCCGGTAGGGTTCATGAAAGGAATTTGCCGCAGAATCTTCGGGAAGCAAAGACCCTAGGACTATGTTCTTACTCCCGACCTCGGCAAGCTGTGGAGCGGTCTTTGAGTATTCATAGGTCTCATCTAAAAACCGGCTGATGGCCAGCTCGTCTTTCATACGAAACACTTCGGCACATAGCTCCTGGGCGCAATAACTCGTGGGAAAGGTGATCACTTCACTAAACACCCGTTGGATTTGTCCCCGTGGGACCCCTTGATACCTTAAAACCTGTGCCACCGTAAAATCTTGGAGTTGGCGTTTTGGAGCCGTTGTCGTCTTTTGGACCGAAGTCGACTGGCAAAAACCCAAAAATGATTTTTTCATGGCTGCCAAGATCTCTTTAGAGCGAGCAGGAGGTTTGATCCCCTGCAGACCCGCTAGACCTGACGATTGGTCGGAAGGGCCCTTGGGGTTGAGTCCTCCGAGCAGACGATTGCATCCAAGGCCTCCGACCAGGGTCAGAATCCCCAGGACGGCGACAGGAACACTCCAAAATTTAGCGATTTTGATCTTTTGCATATTTATTGGCTTCTCCGGCAAGGATTCGGTTACTTGTGATCGGACCAATCTCTTTGCAAAGTTTATGCCCGATGTTTGATCTGGATTTGTCCAATGATTTTGTGTTTAGGAGTGGGCGTTTTTTGCCGATCTGCGTAGAAACGCTATACAGATGAGATGGTATGGGAAATCAAAATGCCAAAATCCACATAATCCTAGCAACAGTTACTCTGATGGGTTGGGGGCTCGCTTTTGGTCCCCAGGTAGACGGCTCTGGGACGACTCCCCCCAAGTCCTCCAACTCCCACGATACGGACCTGTTGGAGGGGCTTTGGAAGAGCGGCGCTGAGATGGCAGGGGTCTATTCCCGCAATGAGACGGACTTTGAAGGTGGAAATATCGGCGCTATCAAACGGCTCGGGCCCTATGATTTTAGCATCCAACTCCGCAGCGATAATGACGATGCGCTTCCGGAGTTTTGGCGACGCTGGTGGTCGCTGGTCCTAGATGTACCGACGGATCGCCCTGTGACGCTGACCATTACGGGGGCTGGGCAATGGGCATACTACCTCCCTTTGTTTTCCTACGAGGGGTCTGACAGAAATCTCAGGGATGATGCTTGGGAGCATTTGCCCGAAAGTGCTGTGGACCAACCGGATCCTTTGACGCTCAGGATCCGTTACCAATTTCGCAAGTCCCCAGTGGCCATTGCCCGTTTTGTGCCCTATACCTTGACACGGATGCTGATGTTTCTCAAGAAAATCTCCCACCACGAGGCTGTGTCGCTCCATGTGGCTGGGTTCTCTCCTGAAGGTCGACCTATGCCCGTGATCAGAGTGGGGCAGGGGAAGTTAATAAACAAAAAAATATTTATCCATAGCCGGACCCATCCCGGTGAGATCGGAAGCTCTTTTTTACTAGAGGGATTTCTCCTCAAACTGCTCGGTCCAGGGGCAGAGATGCGGCGAATAAGGGAGGATGTCACCTTTGATATCATGCCTATCCTCAATGTGGATGGTGTTTACCATGGCAACAATCGAGTGACTCCCAGCGGCATCAACCTCGAAGGTAAGTGGTATCCCATTAAGTCCGCTCCTTCCGGGTCTCGATCTCTGGATCCTGCGAAAACTCCCCGGGAGGTGATGGTCTGGCACCGCTGGATTCTGAACAGTCTTAAGGATGGAGGCCTTCCCGTCATCGCCCTTAACCTCCACTCGTCGAGTGTCGAGCCCCATGAAGGGCTTTTCTCGTTTCCTCATTTTGGTCCCCGCGAGGCTGGCTATAGCCCAAAGGAGGCCCGGCTTTATGAAAATCAGGTCAAGTTTATGGAATTTTTTCAAAAATCTATGAAAAACAAAAGGTGGTTTTTACCGATCCCTAAAGACGGCTTCCGGTTTTTTACAGCTAAAAACCTCCCCGAGACATGGTGGTGGACCCACTTTGGAGACCAGGTCATGGCCCTTACCATCGAATCCACCTACGGGAAGATCCCTTCCGGTGGGAGATGGATGCGGCCTGAGGATCTGCGGGGACTAGGATCTGCCATGGCCCAGGGCATTGCCCAGTTTATCCAGACGCTACCGTCTCAGCCTGGCGTTGCGGGTAACCAATCGATAGGGGCTTTGCCCATAGAGACAAGATAGGCATTGGTTTTAGAAAAAGGCCGGCTTCCGAAAAATCCCCGGTGGGCTGCAAGAGGCGATGGATGCACGGAAGTGAGCACACAGTGTTTCGTTACGTCGATCAGGGGGATTTTTTTTTGGGCGTAAGCTCCCCAAAGGATAAAAACCACATGGTCTAGATGTTCGCTGATCTTTTGGATCACGCCATCGGTAAAGGTTTGCCACCCTTTCCCTTGATGGGATCCCGGCTCCCCTGGAGCGACGCTGAGTACGGTATTAAGCAGAAGAACCCCCTGTTCGGCCCATGGGGTGAGGTCACCTGAGGTCGGGGTGTGGGGGGAACCGAGGTCTTGAATGAGTTCTTTAAAAATATTTCGCAAGGAAGGCGGTAGAGCCACTTGATCAGGTACGGAAAAAGCCAGTCCATGGGCTTGACCAGGTCCATGGTATGGGTCTTGTCCCAATAGGACCACTTTGACCTGAGTCGGGGGAGTTTTGTGAAAGGCAAGGAAGATCTCGGTTAGTGCAGGGTAAAAGTCTGATTCTAAGAGATCTCTGAGGGGAGGCTCTAAGAGTCCGAGGACTTGAGACCCTAGTAGGGCTTTCCAAGATTCGGGGAATTCCGGCGTTTGCAGCAGTGGCATCTCACAGTCTCCTCTTGGGTTTCTGGGGGGAGGCCATAGTTTAGGTCTTGAATCCCCATGTTTTTATGATAGAGTCGGGGATTAACGGTCAAGAAGTTTTAGTGTCTGAGTCAGGAATTTAGGATCATCCTAAAGTTTCTAGATAGATTGAAATCAACATTGATCCTATAAGGAGTCAACACTTTGACGACCCCCTGCCGCGCGAGAGTCTTAGGGACGGGCCTCTACGTGCCCCCTGATATCTACACCAATGATGACCTGGCAAAGCTGATGGATACTTCCGACGAATGGATCCAACAACGGACCGGAATTAAAGAGCGCCGTTTTGCTAAGGACGGAATCGGGGTCTCTGATCTAGCTTACGAAGCTTCCCTACAAGCTCTCGATATGGCAGGACTCAAACCACACGAACTCGACCTGATCATCTTTGCGACGTTGTCTCCAGACTATTATTTTCCGGGTCCAGGAGTTTTCCTCCAAGATCGCCTTAAGTGCGGCAATATCCCAGCTTTAGACATTAGAAATCAGTGTTCTGGGTTTGTTTATGGGCTGTCCGTAGCCCAAGCCTATATCGAAACCGGTCGTTACCGACGGGTTCTGCTGGTGGGCTCTGAGACCCATTCGCGAGCCCTAAACATGACCACCGAAGGTCGGGATATGGCAGTATTGTTTGGAGATGGGGCAGGAGCCGTCATCCTAGGCCCTTGTGCCAGTCCTGAGTCGGGGCTTATCAGCGTGCAAATCCACGCGGATGGTTCCCACCGAGATCACTTGAAAATCGAATATCCCAGTGCCAGACGCTGGCCTTATCTGACGGCAGAGCATGTGGCCCAAGGGCTGCATTTTCCGTCTATGGACGGAAAACATGTGTTTAAACATGCCGTCACCCGCCTCTCCGAGGTGGTCATAGACAACCTCACCCGTAACCATCTCACCCCCGACGATATCAACCTCTATCTGTTTCACCAGGCTAACCTCAGGATCAACGAAGCGGTGATGAAACAGCTCAACCAGCCCATGGACCGGGCCTACAACAATATTATGAACTACGGAAACTGTTCTGCAGCTTCCATCCCCATGCTCCTCGATGAGAGCGTTCGCAGTGGACGGCTAAAGCCAGGGGACCTGGTGATGATGGCCGCCTTTGGCGCTGGGTTTACCTGGGGGAGTGCCCTGCTCAGGTGGTGTGAGTAAGATCATCCCTTGAGCTTCATGGGATGGCGGTGGTACCATGGGAGAGTTCTTACTAAATTGTTTTTAGGTCGCTGAGGGGAATCATCGTGGGTGATAGCACGGCGCGTATTTTGGAGCCAGCAGTAAATAATCTAGAACAGCTTGATCACCGTTATCTTGCGGTACTCAAGGAGCTTGTCACCGACGCGATCCAGGGAGCCTCCCAATGCACGGAGTCTATTTTTAAGCTGTCCTCGGCCTATGTCCAGAGGGACGCCTTTGATACCCTCAAAAAATTCTATGACCTCTACTTTTCAAAGTCTGTCGGACTCGAACAAAAAAAACAAGAAATCAACGATAATGTCGACACTCTCTTCGAAGCTGCTGTGGCAGGGCTGGCCGAGGGCCTTGATATCGAAAAAGAAGGTGTGCTGACCGAAGACGAAGCGACTAAACAGGAGCGACTGGCCACGGCGGCCCTCCAAAAAGAGTTAGAGGGTCTGATCGTTCTTGACCAAGGAATCCGCGGCGAAATCCTCCCCGCCCTTAGCTCCATGCAGTTTGAGGATGCCACGCGCCAAAGGATGGACCATGTGGTCAAAGGTTGGGAACAACTGATCCCCTTGGCCTTTACCAGCCAGGGGGGTGAAGTTCCACAGGAAGCTCCACGAGAAATCCTCGATGCAGCCATGCGCACCTTGGCTAAGGTGACATCATCCATTAAGGAAACTGAGGATTTTTACAATCTGGTGTTACAGGAACCTGTTCCCGACGAGGTCAAGCAGGGCAACGACGGTGGTTCGGTGTTACTTTTTTAAAACCCATGGGGAGCCTAGGTGATGACGCAACCATTATCCCATCAAGAACTCTTAGAGCGGTTTCAGTCCTTTAGTCATGCCTCTCTCCAATGGTGTATCGCTGAGTCGGAAGCATCTACGAGCGCGGTGTCCAGCGCTATCGACCAGCTTATGGCTAAAGCCGAAAGGGTTTCTAAGATATCTGCCGCGGGGCTTGTGGCATTAAAGGCCGCCAAAAGAACCCTCGACCAACATAAAGGCCCCGCAAAATACAATCCTGTTGCCATCAATAGTCTGATCAAATCCCTGCAGGGACTCTCCCGCGAGCACGAAGAGGTTCGCGGAATCATCAACCCCATCATCGAAAACCTCCAGTACCAAGATCGCTTAAGGCAGAGATTAGAAAATATCTCTAAAATGACCCACTACTGGACGACGTTTCGCAAACCAGTGGCCGCTGGTGGGGGGGCGGGTGGCCCCGTCGAGTGTGATTTTTTGGGGTTTGCCCAAGGTCTGGCTAAGTTAACCACTTCGGTCGAAGAGCGGGATATCCTGCGCCGGCATTTTAAGGAGCTTCCCACTGAAACCAGGGTCGAAGACTCGGTCACCCTATTTTAATCTTGTTTACGGAGTCGCTTGTGTAAAAGGCCACGAATGGAGGTGCGCCATAAAACCAAAGGAGTTGATGTTAAGACAAACCATGTTTAGGTTTGCCTTGATGATCATGACGGGCCTGGGTCCTATGATCCCTTTCTGGACTGATACCTGCCTTGGGCAGACGGTTTCCCAACCAGAAGTTGGGGTTAAGCCCCCTGAGGGGCCGATCATCAGTCCAGCCCAGGCCGTGATCCTGGGACTTGTGGAAGGGATCACCGAGTTTTTACCGATTTCTTCGACCGGTCACTTGATCCTTGCGGATGATCTCATGGGACTACGGGATACCACGCGGCTCACCCCTGAGCAGTACGAGGCCACCCAAGCCTTCGAGATCGTGATCCAGTCAGGAGCGATCCTGGCGGTGATCGTTATCTTTGGGGCAAAGTTGTGGCAGATGCTTTTGGGGCTCTTTGGACGCTCCCCCGAGGGGCGCAAGATGTTGATCAATGTGATGGCGGCCTTTGTCCCGACAGCGGTCATAGGTCTTATCCTTCATAAACTCATTAAGACTTACCTACAGTCTACGGGACCCGTGATTTTTGCCCTTGCCGCAGGTGGCGTGGCCATGATCTTTGTGGACCGCACCCCCTGGGGAAAGCGGGCCAGGGAGGCGGGTTTAGGGGTCGACTCTCTGACCATCAAAGGTGCAATGATCATCGGTCTTTTCCAGTGCGTCGCCATGTGGCCTGGGACCAGCCGCTCGATGATGACGATCATTGGTGGAATGGCGATGGGACTCCATCCGGCAGCCGCAGCTGAGTTTTCCTTTGTGCTCGGTCTGCCAACACTTCTAGCCGCGACGGCTCTTAAGGTCCTAAAAGAGGGCCCACTGTTGATCAAACATATCGGGATCACAACCATGGCCACGGGGCTATTGGTGGCCGCTCTTTCGGCGTTTTTTGCAGTGAAAGGCTTTGTGGCGTTTCTAAATCGCAAGGGACTTGCAGTGTTTGGCTGGTATCGGTTAGTCCTAGCCCTGGTGGTTTGGTGGACGATGGGCGGGTCGTAAAATTTAAAGGTCATTTCATGACAATCACACCTAGGCCGGAGTTCCAAGGGTCCCTTCAAAATATCGTGGTCAAGATTGGTTCAGCAGCTCTCGCTGATCAGGCGACGGGACAGTTTGACCCCGGTCGTGTCCAGGTGATGGCCCAGGACTTGGCCGATCTGGTGAGCCAGGGATACCGTCCGGTCTTGGTGAGTTCTGGTGCGATCCTTGCGGGACGTAAAAACCCCCGCCTGCAAACCCTGCTGGCAGCTTCGCCTCACCGGGATGTGGCGACCCTCCAGGCGGCCAGTGCCCTCGGGCAGCCTCTTTTGATGAATGCCTATCTTGATGCTTTTGCTAAGGCAGGGGTTGCTGCAGCTCAGGTGCTCTTGACCCATGATGATCTTATGAATCACCAGAGGTCCCTCAATCTTAAAAATATGCTCCACGTGTTGATCGAGCTTGGCGTGGTCCCCGTGATCAACGAAAACGATTCGGTCAGTTTCGAAGAGATCACCGTAGGCGACAACGACCAGCTCGCGGCGATGGTGGCTGTGCTCCTCGAAGTCGAGGCTCTGGTCATGATCACAACACCGGATGGCCTTTACTCCCAAGATCCGTTGGCTGGGGTTGGCCAAGCGCCCCAAGGGATTTCCCACGTGGCTTACGGAGATCCCCTGGTCCAAGTTTCCCTTGCCGGAAAATCTGCGGCGGGGCGTGGCGGCATGAGCACTAAACTAGAAGCTGTGCGTAAGGTGACTCCCTTTGGCATCCCTGTGGTCTTAGCTACGTCGCGAGCCCTAAAACCCATTGTGCGGGCACTAACCACTCCCTGCGGAACTTTTTTTAGTCCATACGCTCTTGATCCTCTTAACCGGGGCGAATCCGCAAACCAGCGTAAGAAAAAGTTGACCACTATGGCCAAGCTCAACGCCGAGGTGGTCGTCGATCAGGGGGCAGCCCTGGCTCTCAAGGGACATAAGTCGCTCCTTCCCAGCGGGATCGTCAAGGTCGTAGGCCAATTCCGGAGAGGTGATAGCGTTAAAATTGTTTATCAAAAATCCATCTTAGCCGTGGGCCTCGCCGAATACTCAGCCCAGGATCTCCGAGCGATCAAAGGTAAACAAAGCGATGAAATTGAGGGGATTTTGGGTTTTTGCACCGCAAAAGTTGCATTCCATCGTAACAACCTTTATTGGTTACAAGAACCGGGAGGCCAAGGTATCTAGTCCATGGAATGTAGAATTGGCATTTAAGGGAGTCATCATGCAGGAAAATCCTATCAATCTCGATGTTCATCCCCTGATAGACCAACTGAGTGGCTTGCGGGCCGGACAAAAGCGCCTCAGTCACTTGGAAGAAGCCGGGCGGAGGAGCCTCCTCCAAAAAATCGCTTACAGTCTCCTGGCTGGTCAGGACGGGATTCTTGCCGCCAACGCCAAAGACCTCGAGTCTGCAAAGGCCGCAGGACTCTCGGCTGCTTTGATGGATCGCCTGGTCTTAAGCAAAGACCGCCTGAAGTCTTTGAGCCAAGCGGTCTTGGCAATCTCCGAGATGGCACCTGTTCTCAACCAAACCCTGCACCAGGCAACACGACCAGACGGACTTACCATCCGTCGAGTGACGGTGCCTTTGGGGGTGATTTTTTTTATTTTCGAAAGCCGACCCAACGTCCTGGTGGATGCCGTCGCCCTCGCCCTGAAATCGGGCAATGGAATGCTACTTAAAGGTGGCCGAGAAGCCGAGGGAACAAATCAGGCCTTGATGGCGTGTTTGCGGCGGGATCTTATTGATTATGGAGTCGAGGGGGCTTTTGCAGTCTTACAGGCGGCCGATAGAAATCTTGTGGGTCAAGTTCTGGGATGCTCCCAGTGGATCGATCTCGTGATTCCTCGAGGCGGCGCGGAACTCGTCAACTATGTGCGCTCCCACACTCAGATTCCAGTGATCGCCCATGACAAGGGTTTATGTCATCTCTATGTTCACTCGGATGCGCCTAAGGATCAAGTCATTCCACTGGTCCTCAATAGCAAGGTGGCGAGGCCCGGAGTGTGCAACGCACTGGAGACTTTGCTCATCCACAAGGACTGGCCCCACCGTGGTCAGCTCCTTAAAGAACTCCTCCAACACCAGGTGGAACTTCGACTTGATCAAAAACTGTTTACTGAGGTCAGAGAAGGGTCCCTGAAAGACTATCTTAAGGATTTTTCACTCAACACCGGGAAAATCTTCGTGGCAACCCCTGAGGATTGGAACACGGAATACCTAGCCCTGGTCCTCAACGTTGGTGAGGTGACTGGTGTTGACGAAGCCATCAGCCATATTGCGACCTATGGAAGTCACCACACGGAAGTCATCTGTGCCGTGGATCCGGTGGTGATCGAGCAGTTTACTATTGGTGTGGATGCCTCTTGTGTTGGAGTCAATGCTTCCACCCGGTTTAATGATGGGGGTGAGTTAGGGCTGGGAGCGGAGATTGGGATTTCGACCTCTAAACTCCATGCCTATGGCCCAATGGGTGCAGCCCAGTTGGTGACGAGCCGATTTGAGGTGTATGGGGCGGGTCATATCAGGAAATGATGTAACTAAAATATATCCAGAAAAAATGGAAAAAAGTTATAAATCAATGGAAAAAAAATCAATTGAAGTCATGAGGACACCTCGAACCCTGACCCTGGAAAACAAGCACCAGTCTAGAGTCGTGATGACCAATTTAGGGGCGACTTTGGTGAGCTGGATCTCTCGGGACAGGGAGGGAGGATTCTTTGATATCCTCTTAGGGTACGATGATCTTAAGTCCTATGCTCAATGCCCAGCCTACCTAGGCGCCACTTTAGGGAGGGTGGCTGGCCGTATCGGCAAGGCGGAGTTTGAGCTTGATGGGAGGCATTATTCTGTGGCGGCCAACGACGGAGCCAATCATCTCCACGGTGGACTAGAGGGGTTTAACCGACGGATATGGAGGGTGCTTGATCATACGGTGCAGTCCCAAGGTGGGGATCATCCAGCGAGGTTGCACTTAGGTCTCCAGAGTCCTCATATGGATGGCGGTTACCCGGGCCATCTACTGGTAAACCTTATGGTGACCTATAACGACTCGTTTGAGCTTAAGTTTGAATTTAACGCCGTCACGGATCGACCGACGTTGGTCAATCTTTCCATGCATCCCTACTTTAATCTTGCGGGCACCGTGCCGTCCCTAGATCCTGCGGGACCAGGGGCCCGTGGAGATCGGCGCCTTCCGGAAATTACCGATCACCGGATCCAAATTAAGTCCCAAGAGATCACGGCGATCGACGAGTCGCTGATTCCCACCGGACAGCGGCTTTCGGTGGTCGGCACCCCCCTCGATCTGCGAACGCCTACACCCATCGGTGCGGTGGTCGACCAACCCTTTGATCAGATTCTTAAAGCACGGGGCTTAGACCATAACTTTATCCTCCCCGCCACATCACAGGTGGGGACTGCCCTCGCTCGGGTGGATCTCCCAAGTCACGGCCGTGCCTTAGAGCTTTGGACGGACCAACCAGGAGTCCAGTGTTACACCGGCAATTGGCTCGACGGGTCGATCCGTGGTAAAGGCGGTTATGTTTATGGACGTCGGTCAGGATTTTGTCTTGAACCCCAGAAATTTCCTGATGCTCCCCACCATCCTGGCTTTCCTTCGATTATGCTGCGCCCAGGGGAGGAATACCGCCATACCTCGATTTATCGGTTGGTACTGTAAGGGGGACTCCCCGGGAGCTGCTGAAGTTCTTGACTAAATTAGGAAAACAAGGCAATACTCGGTCGCGTAGCCAATCCCCAGCGCCCTCTCGACACCAGCGACGAGACGCCGCCACCATCTAAAGAGCGACGAGATTCCTATGGCTAAATTTTTTAACACTGCAGGTCCGATCCGCGAAGAAATGCATTATTTTATTCCAGTCTCCCAAAGGATCGACCTGCCGGAGATTCAGACTCTCATCGAACAAGAAAAATACTTTGTCCTCCACGCGCCAAGGCAAAGCGGTAAGACTACCACTTTGCTGGAACTCTGCAAAATCCTCAACAACAGTGGCCGCTATAAATGCCTGTACGTCAATGTGGAAAGCGCTCAAACCTCCCGGGAGAAGGTCGCCGAAGCGATGACGGTCATCGTCAATGAGCTGGTCGATTTAGAGGCGATCCATTTTCCCGACGACATCATTATGGGTGGCCATGGGAAGGCTATCCTCGCGGACAGCGCCACATCGGCGCTTATTAGGATCCTTAGGGCCTGGGCCCGGGAAAGTGCCTTGCCCACAGTGCTCATCATTGATGAGATTGACTCTTTGATAGGCGACACGCTGGTGTCGGTATTGCGCCAGTTGCGAGGGGGTTATAACGAGCGTCCCAAAAACTTTCCCCAAAGCGTCATTTTGTGCGGGGTCCGTGACGTCCGAGATTATAGGATCCATGCTTCGTCCGAAATAGAACCTGTAACGGGCGGTAGCGCTTTTAATGTCAATTCGGAATCGCTCCGTATAGGGGCCTTTGATCGAAACGAAATCAGGGAGCTTTACCAGCAGCACACCGTAGCCACAGGTCAGTCATTTGCCAAAGAAGCCATGGAGCTGGCTTTTGACCTGACCAATGGCCAACCCTGGTTGGTCAATGCATTAGCCTATGAGGCTTGTTTTAAAAATCCAAGAGGCAAAGACCGGAGCCAGACCATCACGGTCGAGATGATCCTTGCGGCAAAAGAGTCTTTGATTATCCGCCGGGTCACCCACCTAGATCAGCTGGCGGACAAGCTCAAGGAACCACGGGTTCGAAGGGTTATTGAACCGATGTTATTGGGCGAACTTCCACCTGAAGTCCTCCAAGAGGATGTGGAATATGTCACCGATTTGGGACTTGTGACGAAGACTCGCGCTGGTCTTATGATTTCCAATCCGATCTACCACGAAGTCATTCCCCGCCAGTTGACCTATATCAATCAAACATTACTCGATTCGGTCGTCACCCGCCAGTGGTACATCAATGCCGATGGGTCGATCGCCGTCGAAAAACTGCTCCAAGACTTTCAGCAGTTTTTTAGGGAAAATAGTGAATCTTGGATCCAGCGTTTTGACCAGTATCACGAAGCTGGTCCTCAGCTTCTACTCCAAGCCTATTTGCAAAGGGTGATCAACGGTGGAGGCCGGATCGACCGGGAATACGGCCTCGGTCGAGGCCGCACGGACATCCTCCTCACCTGGCCTTACGGTCCCGAGTTGACAGATGCCAAAGGAACGGTCACGAATACGCAGATCCAAAAGGCGGTTTTTGAGCTTAAGATCCTCTATGGGTCCAAAGAAAAGACCCTGACCAAGGGCCTGGAGCAAACCAAAATGTATTTGGACCAGGTGGGGCTCAAATCGGGACACCTTTTGATCTTTAATCGTGATCCTAAAACATCTTGGGACGACAAGGTCTACCGGGAGGAGCACAGCTTTCAAGGGTGTGCCATCACGGTCTGGGGGATGTGAGCGGAAGTGAGCAAATATCCAGGCTCCGAAGTCGTCTAGCCTTCCCCCTCTAATCGTCTGTAAACACTCCATCGTGTTTATTCTCGGTACCCATGGGACCGCTTTCCTAAAGGCTTGGTCCGAAACGATGACCGGATATTTGAGGATGGAGACCAACCCTCATTTCAGATTTTAATGCTACATTGCATTTTGCATGGTCCAATGTGTGGCGCTCCCACCTTTAACCCCTAAAATGCCAACTATATTAAGGGGTAAAAATCGAGATCACCGCGGCATGAAAGATGCAGTATTTTCAAGGTCCCTGATTGACTGGAGAAATATATGGTAGAAAAGGTCGGCACCAACCCAAAACTCTCGATTCTTATCATCGATGACGAACTCAGCATCCGCAAGACGTTGGGGATCTGCCTGGAGAGCGAAGGGCATAAAGTCCACGCTGTTTCTAACCCTAAAGATGCTTTCAATGAGACCGCTAGAGTTCATTTTGACCTGGTTTTCTTGGATATCAGACTCGGCAACGAAAATGGCATTGATCTGCTCCCCAAACTTTTAGAAGGCTGTCCTTGGGCTAAAATTATTATGATCACCGCACATGCCACGATTGACTCCGTGGTTGAGGCGATGCGCAGGGGGGCCTTTGACTACATTGCCAAACCCTTCACGGTACCCCAAGTCCTCTCTGCTGTGCGCAAAGTGACTGAAATCAAGAACCTCGAACATCAGATTCAAAGCCTTAAACACCAAATTGCATCGGGCACCGAAGAACCTCTGTACACAAGCCACAGCCCTATCATGAAGCGAGTCATGGAACTTGCTAAAGCTGTAGCCCCCAGCGAGGCCACCGTGTTGATCACCGGTGAGAGCGGTACTGGCAAGGGAGTCGTCGCAAAGGCCATTCATCAGTGGAGCCCGCGATCAGCGAGTCATTTTGCCACGGTGTCCTGTCCGGCTCTTTCGCCCCATATCTTAGAGAGCGAACTTTTTGGTCACGCCAAGGGGGCTTTTACCGGTGCTACAAGGCAAAATCAAGGACGCATCGCCGGGTGTGAGGGCGGCACTCTTTTTCTCGATGAAATCGGCGACCTCCCGCTGCTATTGCAACCAAAACTCCTGCGTTTTATCCAAGATAGGGAGTATGAAAGCGTTGGTGATCATACCACCCGGCATGCAAATGTTCGAGTGATAGCCGCAACCAACATTGATCTTATGACGGCAGTCCATGGGGGACGATTTCGCGAGGATTTATTTTACCGATTGAACGTCATTCAAATAGAACTCCCACCCCTTAGGGAGCGGATGGAGGATATTCCCCTGCTTGCAATTAGTTTTCTCACGACTTTTGGTAAAAATAAAAACATCGTCGGATTTGAAGAAGATGCTTTGACCCGGCTGCAAAATCACCCGTGGCCAGGAAATATCCGTGAGCTTCGCAATGCGATCGAACGGGCGGTGATTCTTTGCCACGGGGACAGGATCGCATCCAGAGACCTAACCTTTATGGGCGAGACCAAAATCCCCATCAATCCAATGGGTGACACAGTCTCTCTTGAACAGGTTGAAGAAGCTCATATCAGGCGAATCCTAGGGGTCGCACGCTCTATGGAAGAAGCGGCACAAATTCTTGGTATCGACACGGTCACACTCTGGCGAAGGCGTAAAAAATACGGTCTTTAATGGAGTTTTATCCACGCTTTTTGAGGTTATGATGTTTGGTATTCGGCAAAAACTCACTTTAGCTTTCGGAGGTGTCCTTCTGATTTTGGCCATGGTTGGAACGGTCAGCGGGCTGTTTCTGACTGGTTTTAGCACGACCCTAGAAAAACTGTTTCGCGAAAACTATGACAGTATGGTTTACGGTCAAAATCTTAAAGGTACGATCAGCGACCTTCAAAACATCATCGTAAGGACTAATCTCGAGGGAAGTGCGACTCAAGATTCTGGTGCTATTCTAGATTTGGTGGGACAATTCCAGTCTAGCCTTGATTTAGAGAAAAAAAATATTACCATACCTGGCGAAGGCGAGGTCGTTGAAAAGCTGGAGAAAGCTTGGAAAAGCTATTTGGGTTCGTTACTCGTGATCACTAAAGATGCGACTGTCTCTAAACTCGAGCTTCAAAAAGTCTATACCAAAACGAGTCTTGATTTTTCGGAAATCAAACGGCTTTCTGCACAGATTATCGAAATGAATTATGCCAATATCATCTCGATCGATGGGCAGATTAAGCAAAAAACACTCTTTGCGCGCAGCGTCATGATTGTTTTGATTCTCTCGGCACTCGCTCTTTCCTCGATTCTCTTTATGGTCCTCGCTCGGTCCGTGCTGCGACCTTTGCAGGTACTCACCCAGTCCGTCCGGGAAATCGAAAGAGGTCATCTTGATCTGACAGTCAACATCAAGTCAAAAGACGAGTTGGGTCAGCTTGCCGAAGCGTTTAATGCTATGGCAGCTCAACTAAGAGAGTTTCGTAAATCTGCCCGGGCAAAACTCTTTAGGATCCAAAAAACAACCCAATTAGCTCTCAATACCTTTCCCGATGCCATCGCCATTGTGAATACTGATGGCAAAATAGAACTCGCTAATGAATCTGCGCAACGACATTTTCACTTAGCTGCTGGCGAAGATCTTGCAAAGGTTGAGCTTCTAGAGCTTTGGGAAATTTTTCAAAAGGTTAATGGAGATCTAAAGCCAGTGACACCTAAATCATATGCAAACTCTATTCAGATCTTTGTCGAAGGCAAAGAGCACTTTTTTCTGCCCCAAGGAGTCCCTATCTTATCTGATGACAAACACCTGACTGGTGTGACGCTGGTCCTTACTGATGTCACTGACCTTAGAAGGATTGATGAGATGAAAAGTGACCTCCTTTCGGTTGTTTCCCATGAACTCAAGACGCCTCTGACGTCAATTCGGATGGCAACCCATCTCCTGCTTGACGAACGTATTGGATCCTTAAACCCAAAACAGGAGGAGCTGTTGGTGACGGCTCGAGATGATGCCGAACGACTCAACTCAATCGTCGAAAGACTCCTTGATATTGGTCGGATTGAATCTGGGCGGGCACTTATGGAGGTTAAACCGATTTTACCCGACCTGCTGGTTTCAGAAGCTTTAGAGCGGTTTTCGGCGACTTTCCGCGACCGAGGGGTTAGCTTAACCAGTGCTTTAGAAGGACCTCTTCCAGAGGTCCTAGCAGACACCAGTCGCATTAGCCATGTGTTTGCTAATCTGCTGGACAACGCCCTTAAATATACCAAAAATGGCGGTAAAGTCTCGGTATCGGCAAAGCAGCAGGACGACAAAGTGCTTTTTGCGGTTGCGGACACTGGGGTCGGGATTGCTCCCGAGGAGCAAAGGCGGATTTTTGAGAAATTCTACCGCATACCCGGTCAGTCGCCGGAGGTTAAAGGTGCCGGCCTCGGACTCGCGATCGCTCGAGAAATCATCGAAGCCCATGGGGGCACTTTAACGGTGACCAGCAAGCTTGGGGAAGGAAGCGCGTTTGCCTTTACCCTGAAAATATCAACGCCAGCATAAACTCTAACTAACTAAATAAATAACCAACGAAAGGATCAATGATGGAAGATTTTATTTTTTTGGGAATCACGGTCGGGTTTTTTGTTTTGAGTCTAGGGTATATGACTTTCTTTGAGAGGATTTAAAAAACCATGGATTTATTTGTCGGTGGCGTCGCCTTTTTAGTCTTGATCTATTTATTTTGGTCTCTGATACGTCCAGAGCATTTTTAGAAACAAAGGATTTCAACATGAATACAATGGAGTGGGTACAGTTTGCCCTCTATTTGGGCCTGATTTTTTTGGTGACTAAACCAATAGGATTATATCTTTACCAGGTATTGGAGACCGACGGCCCGACCTTTCTCAGTCCCGTGATGGGGCGACTGGAAAAGACGGTTTACCGGTTGATGGGTATCGACCCAAAAACCGAGCAAGACTGGAAATCCTACACGATTTCTATGCTTGCTTTCAGTCTCGTGACCCTTATTGCGACTTACTTGATACTCAGATTTCAGGATGTCTTACCCCTGAATCCCCAACATTTAAAGGCGTTTACCACTGATTTGGCTTTTAATACCGCGGCGAGTTTCACCACCAACACCAACTGGCAGTCCTATGGAGGTGAATCAACAGCTTCGTATTTTTCCCAGATGGTCGGTTTTGCGAGCCATAATTTTTTTTCTGCAGCCGTGGGTCTTGCTGTTGCCGGCGTCCTAGTTCGGGCTATTTCTCGGGACAAACAAAAGGGCCTCGGTCATTTTTGGGTGGATTTAGTCCGTATTCATCTTTACCTGCTTTTGCCGCTGTGTACCGTTTTTGCTATGTTCCTGGTTTCCCAGGGTACGATCCAGAATTTTACGGACTATACGAATGTCGTGGAAAAGGTGGCTGAAAATCCCCCACAAACACCGGCCCAATCTCTGGCACAAGGCCCCGTAGCCTCCCAGGTTGCCATCAAGATGCTCGGCACCAATGGCGGTGGTTTTTTTAACGCCAATGCAGCCCATCCTTATGAGAACCCAACGCCCCTAAGCAATTTTATCCAGATGCTCTCGATTTTTTTGATTCCTAGTGGTTTGACCTATTATTTGGGCAAAAAAGTCAAACACCAGGGACACGGCTGGGCTATTTGGTCGGCGATGGCTCTGCTGTTTACAGCGACGTTCCTGGTTTGTTGGTGGGCTGAACAAAAGGGCAATCCCCGTTTAGAGAGCCTCGGGATCGATATGTCCATGGGAAACATGGAAGGTAAGGAAGTTCGGTTTGGGGTCTTTAACTCAGCACTCTTTGCCACCATCACCACGGCAGCGTCCTGCGGTGCCGTAAATGCTATGCATGATAGTTTTACAGCTTTAGGAGGCCTTATTCCGCTGCTAAACATGCAGCTTGGAGAAGTGATCTTTGGAGGGGTTGGAGCTGGCCTCTACGGGATGATTCTGTTTGTGATCCTCGCCATTTTTATTGCGGGCCTTATGGTAGGTCGCACCCCTGAATACCTAGGCAAAAAAATCGAAGCCTATGATGTAAAAGCAGCCGTGCTGGCCACCCTTGCAGTCGCCCTTTGTATCCTTGGTTTCACCGCATGGGCCGTCGTTAGCCCGTGGGGGGTGTCCAGCCTTAATAACCAGGGGCCCCATGGGCTTTCCGAAATTCTCTATGCCTACTCCTCAGCTGCAGCAAACAATGGTTCGGCTTTTGCGGGTCTTAATGCCAACACTCCCTGGTACAACACAACCCTCGGGATAGCGATGCTTATCGGCCGCTTTTTTATCATCATTCCCGTACTGGCCTTAGCAGGGAATCTAGCCCGGAAACAGCTGGTTTCCGTGAGTGCTGGCAGTTTTCCGGTATCCGGTGTGACCTTTACCCTGCTTTTGATCGGCACGGTGCTTATTGTAGGCGCCCTGACCTTTCTCCCAGCTTTGGCCCTGGGCCCCCTGGTTGAGCACTTCCTGATGACGGGTTCCAGCAAAGTCTTTTAAATTTTTATGGATGAGGAAAATCATATGGCTTCAAAAGTTCATTCTTTATTTGATCCGGAGCTCTTAGTTCCGGCAGTCGTAGGTAGCTTTAAAAAACTAAATCCACTTAAAATGGCTCGAAATCCTGTTATGTTTGTGACGGAAGTGGGAGCTATGCTCACCACGATTGACCTAGCCATCATGGCTACTCAAGGGCAGCCCCTTGCTTTTCCCCTGCAGATTTCCCTTTGGTTGTGGTTTACCGTGTTGTTTTCAAACTTTGCTGAGGCTATGGCCGAAGGTCGAGGTAAAGCACAAGCTAGTAGCCTGCGCAAAACTCGCACCAAAACCATGGCCCATAAAATACTTCCTGGTGGGGCCCGAAAAACCGTGGAGGTTCCCGCCGAAACCCTCCGCAAAGGTGACTTGGTCTTAGTGCGTGCGCCGCAAATCATTCCAACCGATGGCGAGATCATCGAAGGGGCTGCCACCGTCAACGAAGCAGCCATTACGGGAGAGTCCGCTCCCGTCATCAGAGAATCGGGCGGCGATCATAGTGCCGTGACGGGAGGCACCACCGTGCTTTCCGATCAAATCGTCGTGCGGGTCACCGCCGATCCAGGTGAAAGTTTTATGGACCGCATGATTGGCCTGATCGAGGGAGCCAAGCGGCAAAAAACTCCCAATGAGATCGCCCTGTCGATTCTACTCTCGGCCTTGACGATTATTTTTCTTGTGGTGGTGATGACTCTGAAGCCCTTGGCCCTATACTCGGGTGTATCCCTCTCCCTGTCCAACCTCGTGGCCCTTCTTGTGTGCCTTATTCCAACCACCATTGGTGGGCTGCTCAGTGCCATCGGCATTGCGGGGATTGACCGTTTGGTGCAAAAGAACGTCCTCGCCATGAGTGGCCGTGCCGTCGAGGCTGCCGGTGATGTGGATGTGCTTTTGCTCGATAAGACGGGGACCATCACCCTTGGCAATCGCCAAGCAACCGCTTTTTTACCCGCACCAGGAGTCACCGAGGAAGAGTTGGCAGCCATGGCCCAGTTAGCCTCCCTTGCGGACGAAACCCCCGAAGGGCGCAGTATCGTGCTTTTGGCCAAAAAATTTCAGATGATCTCAAACGCAAACAAAGATCTAGCTAATGCGGTTTTTGTGCCATTTACCGCCCAAACCCGTATGAGCGGCGTCGATGTCAGCGGTCGACGGATCCGTAAGGGAGCATCCGATGCGATCGAAAAATTCGTGGGCAAAAAATATCCCAGCCAAGTCACCGATCATATCAAGAGAGTTTCA
This sequence comes from Oligoflexales bacterium, assembly GCA_041736175.1. Taxonomy (GTDB): domain Bacteria; phylum Bdellovibrionota_B; class Oligoflexia; order Oligoflexales; family CAIYRB01; genus JBGSUI01. The sequence continues at coordinate 53,978 of JBGSUI010000148.1, forward strand.
AACTCTGGTGGCACCCCGCTGGTCGTCGCCGATCAGGAGCGGGTCCTTGGTGTTGTGCAGTTGAAAGATATCGTTAAAAGTGGGCTAGCCGACCGTTTTAAACGCTTTCGCGCCATGGGGATAAAAACCGTGATGATCACGGGAGACAATCCCCTGACCGCCGCAGCGATCGCTGCCGAAGCTGGTGTGGATGATTTTCTTGCTGAAGCAGCCCCTGAGCAAAAGCTAGCCTATATCATCAAAGAAAAGTCCTTGGGCCATTTGGTCGCCATGACCGGTGACGGCACCAACGATGCCCCAGCTCTGGCCCAAGCTGATGTGGGGGTCGCTATGAATTCAGGGACCCAAGCGGCAAAAGAAGCGGGCAACATGGTGGACCTCGATAGCAATCCCACCAAGCTGATCGAAATCGTCGAAATTGGCAAGCAGCTCTTGATGACCCGAGGCTCGCTCACCACTTTTAGCATCGCCAATGATGTGGCCAAATATTTTGCGATTATTCCCGCAATGCTGATCGGTGCTTTTCCCGAGATAGGGGCACTTAATATTATGGGACTGGGAGAAAAAAGTGCCATTCTAAGCGCCGTGATCTTTAATGCACTGATTATCATTTGTTTGATTCCCCTAGCTCTCAAAGGTGTTGCCTTCAAGCCCCTTGGAGCAGCAGTGATCCTGCGACGCAATCTTTTGATCTACGGGCTTGGTGGGCTTATTGTTCCCTTTATCGGTATCAAAGCCATCGACGAAATTATCAAATTTTTAGGAGTCATCCTATGAGCACAAAAATCCTTCGTGAGCTGCAAACTGCGGTGATTGCCATGGCTATTCTTATGGTGGTGGTCTGTTTAATCTATCCCTTTACGATATGGGCTGGCGCCCAATTGATTTTTAAAAATCAGGCAAACGGATCTTTGATTGTAGAAAGCGGCAAGGTTGTCGGCTCAAGTCTGATTGGCCAAAGCTTTACCTCGGACCGGTCGTTTCACCCCCGGCCTTCTGCTGCCGGCAAAGGTTATGATGCCACCAGCTCTGGGGGGAGCAACCTCGGGCCGATCAGCGACAAAGGACTCAAGGAAACCGCTGAGCGGGTGGCAAACTACCGACTTATCAATCGGCTCGACCCAGGAGTCAAAGTGCCCATCGATGCGGTTACCGCCTCGGCAAGCGGCCTCGATCCCCATATCAGCCCCAAAAACGCGGAGCTCCAAGCGCTGCGAGTGGCTGAAAAGCGCAACCTGAATGTGGATGTGGTCTACAAACTCATCAAAGAGCACACGGAAAAACCAGATTGGGGCTTTCTTGGTGAATCAGGGGTAAACGTATTGCGACTGAATCTCGCTTTGGACCATTTGCAACCTTAAGATTATTGTTTGAGTAACTGGAGTTCATATCCCATGAGAGAAGACCGGGCTAAATCATTTCTACAGCTCATCCGACGGGCCCAAAGAGGGCGCCTTAAAATATATCTTGGTTACGGACCAGGAGTCGGTAAAACCTATCTCATGCTCCAGGAGGCCCAGAGACTCAAACAAGTCGGTGTTGATATCGTGGTCGGTATCGTCGAAACCCATGGTCGAGCGGAAACCGCTAAGCAGGTCGTCGGACTCGAGGTGATCCCCCGAAAATCCATAGAGTATCGAGGCATCACGGTCGAAGAAATGGACCTTGATGCGGTCTTAAGCCGCCAGCCCCATGTGGTTTTGGTGGATGAGCTAGCTCATACTAATCTGCCTGGTAGCCGCAACCACAAACGCTACGATGATGTGCGCGAGTTGCTAGCCGCTGGGATCCATGTGATCGCCACCCTCAATGTTCAGCATTTGGAGAGTCTCTATAATACTGTAGAAAGGCTTATTGGAGTTAAGGTGCGCGAACGAATTCCCGATTCTGTCGTGGCCGAAGCTGACCAAGTGGTCAACGTGGACCTCAGTCCAGAAGATCTGCAGGGCCGCCTTGCCGAGGGTAAGATTTATCCACAGGAACGGGTGGACGCCTCCCTTGAAAATTTCTTTAAGCAAACCAATTTGGAGCATCTTAGAGAGCTCACCATGCGGGAGATCGCCGCCCAGATCGATTTTAAACGCCGCGAGATTCCTGATGAGAGCGATCAGGGGATTCCCGATCAGCTGATGGTTTGCCTCGCCTCCAAGGGACCCAATAGTGCCCGCCTCCTGCGCTTTGCCTCCCGCCTTGCAGGTCGCCTCAACCGCACATGGTACGCAGTTTACGTCCAAACTCCAAAGGAAGACCCCACCGTTATAGATGTCACTACGCAGCGACTCTTAGGAGAGACGTTAACCCTTGCCAACCAGCTCGGTGCCACGGTGTTCACCTTTAAGGGTGAAGATATCGTGGACACCATCCTTAGGTTTGCGAGGGAGTATCGGGTGGGACATATCGTGATCGGTCGACCACGCCGGATGCCCCCTTGGAAAAGGTGGCTTGGTCGACGGAGCGTCGCAGAAAATTTGGTTTTTAAGGCCCAGGGATTTACGGTTGTGGTGGTCGATGCTGAAAGCAAAACTGACGGGACTTTGCCAACCCATAACCGTATTGAGGAAGGATCTCCTGGATTCCTTCCCTTCGCCCATCCCGAATCCCCCGGCAACCGCATCGTCGACAACCTTTCCATAAAGCGCATTGTGATACTTAATCAGAGCGTTACCAAAGACGAAGTCATAGGACTGCTCGCAAACCTAATCGTTGCTGATCTAAAACCTCAAGGTGGTCCATCAGACAAGCCAAGCATTGAGGGTATTCGGGTTGCCTTGGAGCACCGCGAAGCGGAGGGCTCCACCTTTTTAAATGATTTTGTCGCGATCCCCCATGCGCGCATGGAGCCCTTTAAAAAACCGGAAATGGCCCTTGCCCTGACCAGAAGTGGCGTCGCCGGCGTCCCAGCCGAACACCCTATCGAAGCAGTCTTTATGCTTTTAGCTCCCGCCCAAGGCACGGCAGCTGACTTGCGTTTCCTCACCAAGGCCATCCAGCTTTTTCAGAATCTCAATGTAAGACGCAATCTGCATAGTGCAAGCACTCCCCTAGAGGTGTTTCAAATCATCGCTGACAATGAGGTTCCTTAGTTTTAAATCGTATGGGGGACCATTGTTATTTGAAATATAAAGATTGCATTATGCAAGGTCTTTTACGTCCTAAATACGTTTAATTTATGACATTTTTTGTAAAAAAAATGTCCATAGAGCGATACTTTATCCACTTTCTATGACCAGTTCCTAAAAACAAAAACACATTTTTAAGCAACTTATAATTTAATATTATTAGCCCGTAACAATAATTTACGACTTGACTTTGGCGAGGTCCCTTAGACCGGCGTTGATTTTGCAATAAGGCCAAATGTAACCATAGGGGTTACTTGTAAATTAAAACGTAGGTAAATATAGGACCAATTATGAATTTCGGAGTTTCAAAAGTTAGAATCATCGGACTCTATTTTTTAGCAGGAAGCAGTACTTTTTGTAGCCGAGAGAACACCAAAGACCAAACAGAAGAATCAGAGGTGTCAAGCAACCCATACCAGGATGAAAACATAGATCCTAAAGGTGAATACACCGTTAAAGCTAAGGATCGATTCACCAAAGCTGAGTCCCTTCAAACGGGAACCCCAGAGTCTAAAGCGCAGGAAAAGGCCCTCGATGTTTGTGGAGGGCGCGCTTCCGAACCCTGGAGTATCTGTACTATGGAAGGGCGACCTATTAAAAACGGCCCTGGCACCCGAGTCGATGGTGGCCTTATGGGTAACAGAGCCTGTGTGATTCAAGAGGCAAAAGGAAATTTTGATAAAACGGACCGTACTTGGCTTGGCTTCGAAGACAAGGCGAAGGGGATTACCGCTGAGCAAGCCGCCGAAACCAAGTGCCGTGCTGGTGGGGGCATTCGCTGCCAGATTAAGACCTGTTTCAACGGGGACGATGATAAATACGATTGGCCAGGCACTCAGGAAAAATAACGGCACAGCATGCTCAATTCGGCCGCTTGCGGGCTACGATGTGATAGCCTCCTGCCCCAATATCCAACCAGCTACTTAAATTGCCCACCTGTATCGGACTTGACCGGTTTAAAGTATTATTCACACCAAGCTGGCCGCCATTGTTGCTCCCAAAGGACCAAAGGGTGCCATCCTGGCGCCGGGCTAAGGTGAAATACCCACCTGCTCCCACCTCCGCCCAGCTACTTAAAACCCCCAGCTGCACCGGACTAGATCGGTTTAAAGCATCACCCACACCAAGCTGGCCGTAAGAGTTACCCCCAAAGGCCCACAGAGTGCCGTCCTGGCGGCGGGCTAGGCTGTGATAGTATCCTGCACCAACCTCCACCCAACTACTTAAATTGCCTACCTGAACCGGACTTGAGCGGCTTAATGCGGTACCCTGACCAAGCTGGCCGCCATCGTTGCGCCCAAAGGCCCATAGGGTACCGTCCTGCCGCCGGGCTAGGGTGTGATTGTATCCTACTGCAACTTCCACCCAGCTACTTAAATTGCCCACCTGCACCGGACTTGAGCGGGCTGAAGCGATACCAATACCGAGCTGTCCATGAGTGTTGCGCCCACAGGCCCACATGGTGCCGTCCTGGCGTAAGGCTAAGGTGTGAAATCCTCCTGCCCCGACCTCTGTCCAGCTGCTTAAATTGCCAACCTGCACCGGACTTGACCGGTCAAAAGTGTTACTCCTACCAAGCTGGCCATTATAGTTGCGCCCAAAGCTCCAGAGGGTGCCATCCTGAGACCGGGCAACGGTGTGAGCATTTCCTGCACCAACCTTTACCCAGCTGCTTAAATTGCCCACCTGCACCGGACTTGACCGTAGAGATTTGTTTCCCCTCCCTAGCTGACCGTAAGCGTTTTCCCCAAAGGTCCACAGGGTGCCATCTTGGTGTCGGGCTACGGTGTGATTTGCTCCCGCCCTAATCTCAACCCAGCTGCTTAGAGCCCCAGCTTGCACTGGACTTGACCGGTTTATGGTATTTCCCACACCAAGCTGGCCGTAATTGTTGCTTCCAAAGGCCCATAACTCCCCAACCGGGGGTTTTTTTGACCTCATCATCATGAGTTGGTTAAAGCCATAGAGTCTTTTCTCACCCATAGCAACCCAGGTCCCAAAAGCTGCCCGTGGGACTATGGCGGCAAGCTTTCTACGAGAGAGTGATTCCCGATTCGGACACTTCACTTCAGTTTCGGGAGGAGAGAGAGGGGAGGGAATAGGTTTTTTTTCGGAATCTTCTACACACTGTGTTTCTTCAGACGAAATCAGCTTTTTTTTCTCACCATTGTCTAGTTTTTGGCTCATTGCTCCCCCGGTATATCTTTCTTATTTGTTTTGATATTGAGCTTAACATAGATTCTTGAGACTAGCTATTCTCAGAAGGGGAACGTTGAGTTGACAATCGCACAAAATTAGCGATATTTGCACTATCTTTCCACCATTCTAAAACAGCGAAATAGGCGCTAGTCCACCAAAAACTTACAAATTGAAAATTCCCTACCACCTTAAGTAGCGAGGTTGGGTACAGACCAATTAAAAAAATCTCAGATTGAATCATATTATGTCGATGAGGAGCTTTTTTGAGCGGGGGCATCATGATTCTATGAACACCGTGCTCCCGGGGCCTTGAAGCTTACCAAAAAACTTTTTAAAATAATAAGACGAAGTCCCAAGCTTCCCATTGGGAACAAGTTTTTCACAAAAAATATTGGGAAAATAGGTTAAATTTTGGTTAATGACACCTCGTTTATAGCAGAACTACAAAATGTCTTTTTGGTAGAATGTGAAGAATTAACGGATAAGCTCGAACGAGCTATTATCCAGCTCGAAAAAGATCCCCGCAACTTCAACCATATCGATCTTATATTTCGTTTTGTCCATACCATCAAGGGCTCAGCTGCCATGGCTGGCTTCCCAAACCTGGTTGCCTTTGTCCATGGTTTTGAAAACCTGCTGGCAACCATGAAGGCGCAAAAACCTACAATCACCTCCCATGTCGTCGATGTGCTGCTTAAGGGAAACGACACCCTTAAGCTTTATACGGAGGCTCTTAGGGATAACGTTTACGCCGAAATACCGACACAAGAAACAACAGCCGCCATCCAGGCCTGCTTGGCGTCTTTAAACCCAGTACCAATCACGTCCCCAAAGGCTCCTGACTTGCCTAAAACGGTGGCAAACAGCGGTATACCTACTTTTCTGATTTGTGATGACGAAGAAGCCATTATTGACCTCATTGGCGGTTATCTTAAGGAAACTGGGTATAATATTGTGACTGCCACGAATGTAAGAGATGCCCTAAAAGTTTTTCACACACACCCCATTAATGGCATTTTTACCGACTATATGATGCCAGGCCTCACTGGGACCGATTTTGTCGCCGCGATCCGTGCTAAAAATGAGTTTGTCCCCATCGTTGTAGTCTCTGGACACACCGAAAGAGAGCAATTCAAGGATTATCTAAAGTTAGGAGTCCTTACCTTCCTAGAAAAACCTTTTAGTTTTAGCGATATTTCAAACGCCGCACACCAAATGCTCCGCCATTCAGACCTCCAGACGGCATTGTTCGGCATCGCCAGAATTAGTTTTAAATTAACGGTATCTATCGAAAGACTCCTGACTTTTGCCACTCTAAGCTCTTTAGGTCTGCAAGAAAAAGAGCGCCTTTTTGGCATTATGGACGACCTACGTGCTGCGACTACAAATCTTCGTAATGCAGAACTCAATAAAAATTAGAGCGAATTACTCGGGAATTATAATTCTCTAATCTCCCTTGTGGGGAGTTTATACTCGTTCAAATGAAACGAAGTTTGGGTATTTTGTGGCCATTCCACCCTTGAATGGATCGAACCAAGATGATAAACACTCGATGGATTTGGTTATTGATTTAAATCCTAAAATCGCTAGATGGAGGTCCAGAATTTTTTTATGAAACTCAAACCTTCATCCTCCTCACTTTCCGTTCAAGTCACGCTAGTTTCAGCACTTATTTCGGTGGCCATCGGTGTTCTAGGCTTACTGGGTGTGTGTCTGAATCAACCTTTACTAGGATCCTTTGGACACGGACTTCCCGTCATAAAAGCCAATGCCGCTGTGGGTATCATCATTGCTGGGGTCTCCCTCTGGCTCCTTGGTATACGACACCGCTGGCCCATTGCCAGAACCATGGGAAAGATAGGTGCCCTGTTTATAGTCCTGCTGGGATCGTTGACGGCAGCCCAATATGTTTTTTCAATAGATTTCCATATCGACGAGTTATTGGTTCAGGATTACAACCAAATCGGAACGGTCTATCCCGGTCGTATGGCCATTATGACTACGATCAACTTTATCCTAAAAGGCTGGGCACTCTTGGTGCTTGATCGGCGACCCAAGCGATATAGCTTGAGTCAAGCTCAGTTCCTATCGGTCATAACGCTGTTTACGCCACTGGTAGCACTTCTTGGCTATATCTTTGGGGTCAGGGATGTAAGAGGTGCTGGACCCTTTTTGCTCCTCGGCGTTATGGCTGTCCCGATGGGGATCGCCTGGATTGCTCTTTCGGTTGGGACCTTGTTCGCGCGTCCCTCTTTCGGATTCATGCGGGTTTTGACCGAAAGTGGCAGCGCTTCCTATGCCCTGCGAACCTTACTGATACCGGCTATTCTCGTGCCAGTCGCCCTTTCTTTAGTTTTCGTTTATGGAGTTCATCATCTCTTTTATATTCCCTCTTTTGGCGTTGCCGTTTTTTCGACCGTGGGGATTTTGATTCTGGCAAGCCTTATATGGCGTACGGTTTCAGGGCTTTCTACTCTCGAAGCTAAGGAAAAACGAGCCATAGTAGCCCGCAAGCGTAGCGAGTTGAGCTTGAGCGCGATGTTTGATTTAGTGCCCAGTGGCATGGTCTTTGTTAATACCGAAACGGGTCAGTTTATTAAGGTGAATCAGCGCCTTTGTCAAATGACGGGATACACGGAGCAGGAACTGCTCCATATGACTTTTAGAAACCTCACTCACCCTGAGGACGACATCAGTCAGTGGCCAGAATATCAACGAATGGTAAGCTCGGGATCCGGTCAGTTCCATTTCGAAAAAAGGTATATTCGCAAAGACGGGACCACTATTTGGGTCGATGTTATGGGATTTGTCATTGGTGAGATTGCTGGTACCAGCGTCAACGTCGCTATCATTCAGGATCTGACACTTCGCAAGGCAGAAGAAACCACCCTTCAACGGGCAAAAGATTCTGCAGAAGCAGCGAATCAGTTGAAATCCTCATTTCTGGCTAATATGAGTCATGAGTTGCGTACACCTCTCGGGGTGATTACAGGGTTTACAGAACTCGCCGAGCGCAGTGATGTCTCTCCCGCCGACCGCCAAATCTACTTGGCGACGATCAAGCGGAATTCTCATATCCTAAAGAAAATGATTGATGAAGTCTTGGACCTGGCAAAGGTTGAATCTGGAAAACTTAACGTTGAAAAGGTACAGGTCGCGCTCCATAAATTTTTCAGCGACTTTATGATAGATTTCCAGCCGCTGGCTCAAAAAAACAAAAATGATCTGACTATCAAAGTCGACGGAGTGGTTCCAGAAAGCATCTACACGGATCCCTCTCGATTACGCCAAGTGCTGGTGAATATCGTGGGGAATGCCGTCAAGTTTACGAGAGGTGGCAAGGTTTCCCTGATCGTCCATCTAGGCCCAGAGAGAGGTCCTAAGGAGAACGGCACGCTGCGGATTACAGTAAGCGATACCGGTCCTGGCGTACCCGAAGACCAAAGGGCTAAGTTGTTTCAACCTTTCTCACAAGTTGATAATTCCATGACACGAAAGTATGGCGGCACGGGCCTTGGACTGGTGCTCGCGAAAAAGTTGGCCCAAGCCCTCGGTGGCGATATCGAACTCACCGAGAGTGAAGTCGGCAAGGGTAGTACGTTTACGATCACCGTAGACACGGGCCCTCTCAGTGGTGTTCCTTTAGTCAAAAAAATCGAATTCACAAATGGGGAGGTGATGGCGCCCAAAAATCGGTTAGACAAAGATCTAGAAGGGGTGGCCATTTTATTAGCAGAAGACTCTGAGGAAATCCGGTTTCTTGTGGAAACCCTCTTAACCTCCCACGGTGCGACCATAACGACCGTCTCCAACGGCAAGGAAGCCGTGCAAGCAGCCTCCCTCCGAGACTACGATGTTGTCTTAATGGATTTGCAGATGCCAGAGCTTGATGGATATGAAGCGACCAAACAGCTTAGGGAGCGAGAATATTCTAAACCAATCATCGCCCTTTCCGCATCGGCAATGCGCGAGGAATACAGCCGCGCTCTCGATGCGGGGTGCAATGCTCATTTGACCAAGCCCTTTAAACACAGGGATCTTGTTGAAACGATACTCCATTACTCAGGCCCCCAAAGGTACGAGTCCCAGGTGACTGACTTGCATCCATAACTGTTGGCCAACACCCAATAGCAGGTCTTGCGCTGCCCTTTTTGTAAGGCGCGCCAGGAATATCGTCTCTCCCACCCGGATGCGAACCAAGACCAGTCCAGGATGGTTGTCCGCTACGATTCCGTCAATCTGACCTCTTAAGACGTTATGGATGCTACTCTGCCCCGGCTCCATCGTAAGACTGACATCCCTCGCAAGGACGCGCACTCTCACCCGGTCACCCAGTGTTAGGCCATCATCGACCAACCAGAGGGATCCTCCCGGAAAATCCAAGCGGGCTAAATAGAATATCGAGTCTTTGGCGCCGATCACTCCTTCCACGATGGTCCCCGCGAATTCATCGAGCCGGACTGGCGGTTCCAGACCTGTCATGATTTCACCAAGGGGACCCTGGGCCACCATCCGCCCCTGGTCGATAACCATAAGGTGATCTGCGAGACGGACGATCTCATCTGCAGAATGTGTGACATAGAGGATGGGAATCTCCCGAAGCTGGTGCAGCCTCTCTAAATAGGGGAGGATTTCCTGTTTTCGACTAAAATCCAGGGACGCAAGTGGTTCGTCCATCAGAAGGAGGCGTGGGCTTAGGGCCACAGCCCTTGCGATGGCCGCTCTCTGGCGCTCTCCCCCTGAGAGCTTGGCAGGTTTTCGACTGAGAAGGGGGCTAAGGTCTAATAGATCAATCGCCTGTTCCAGATTTTTGGGTTCCGCAGCGGCCATCCTCTTAAGGCCGTAGCGTAGATTGTCGAGGACGGAGAGGTGGGCAAAAAGGCTAGCTTCTTGGAAGACATATCCAAGGGATCTTTGATGGGGAGGTTTCCATTGCTCTGCATCTTGCCATACTTCGCCCCCGACCCTAAGCCGACCTACCACACGCTCTAAGCCGGCGATGCAACGCAGGATCGTTGTCTTTCCAGATCCCGATGGACCAAACAAAGCGGTGACTCCGCGGGCTGGGAATGCCAGCTTCACGTCCAAGACAAATCCAGGTCTTTTAAGGTAGAAATCTCCATGAATGCCATCCATCTCAAGACTCCCTTGAGGTACGAGGGAGCCACATATAGAGACCGAGCAAAACTATAAATGAAAAAAACATCATAAACAGCGCAAGGTGATGGGCCGCTTGGTACTCCAAAGCTTCCACATGGTCATAAATCTGCACGGACGCCACCCGGGTCACCCCTGGCAGGTTGCCTCCGATCATCAGGACCACGCCGAATTCTCCCACGGTATGGGCAAAGGTAAGCACACAAGCGTTTATAAACCCAGGAAAAGCAAGGGGGATGGCAACCGTAAAAAAGGCGTCAAGGGGCGAAGCACGCAGGGTGGCCGCAGCCTCCAGGGGTCGATCTCCTATGGCTTCAAAGGCAGTTTGTAAGGGTTGGACCATAAAAGGTAGCGAATAAATCACCGACGCCACCACAAGTCCTCCAAAAGAAAACGGCCATGGAGCAAAACCCAAGGCTTGGGTCAGCTTTCCGACCATCCCCGCAGGGCCCATGGCCATCAGCAGATAAAAACCCAGGACCGAGGGAGGCAAGACAAGAGGCAGGGCCACGACGGCTCCAAGGACTCCCTTCCAAGCTGATTTGGTGCGGGCCAGCCACCAGGCCACGGGGGTGCCTATCACGAGGAGAATCAGGGTCACCGTGCTTGCAAGGCGAATGGTGAGTCCTATGGATTCAAGATCACTTTTGCTTAAGACAGAATCAAGGGTGAAGGGAAAGTGGCAGCACTCAAGCATCAGAGAACTTTCTTGGCCGTCTGGGCTCCAACGGGGGTAAAGCCCCATTGTTTCATTGTGTCGCGGGCAGTGGGGCTTTCGAAAAAGGCGGCGAAGGACCGTGCAAGGGAGCTGTTTTTAGCATGTTTTGTGATGACAAATCCCTGTTCCAGGGTCTTATGGAGGCTGTCTGGTATCAGTGCATTGCCCCCTTTAGCGGCCAGGTCAGGGTGCAAGACCAAGGCTAAGGCAAGGATCCCAATCTGGGCGTTGCCGGTTTGGACATACTGAGCTGTTTGGGCGATGTTCTCACCATAGATGAGTTTAGACTGAACCATGTCCCAGACCCCCGCAGCGGTGAGGGCTTCCTGGGCGCGCTTGCCATAGGGTGCATGTTTAGGGTTGGCGATGGCGATCCGGGTGATTTTTGGGTCCCTGAGACTTTCCAAAGTCATCCTTGAGGCATCAAGGTTGGCACTCCATAACACTATGCGACCATAGGCGTAAGTTTTAACTTCAGAAACCGCTAGGTTTTTCGTGACTAAGGCGCGCGGATAGCTGATATCAGCCGAAAAAAACAGGTCGTAAGGCGCCCCTTGTTCGATCTGGCTCATAAACTTTCCAGAGGATCCATAGACCACCTCAATAGTATCCGTGGGATGATCTTTTTTAAAGGTTGCAACGACTGCATCCATCGCAAATTTAAGGTCTGCGGCAGCTGCAATCGTCAGTTTGTCGGCTCCATAGACAGCACTGGAGATTCCCAACAAGATGCCCCAAAAGACACCCCAAAAAACTCCCCAAAAAACTCCCCAAAAAACTCCAATGATCGGTCCCCCCATGACTTTAGCCCCTTTGCAAATCGACCTGGTTCCGACGTTCTTTTTAGTTTAAATGGGTCCTATGGGCAACAGCGATCATTATGCAGCCTTAGTGAGGCTTTCCACGGACTGCTGGAGCGCCTTGATGGCGAGCATTGCCTGGTCATCGACGCGGGTTCCGGAGTCTTTGGCGAGGAAATGGATGATTTCTTGGAGGTCTTGGGTCTGTCTGGTCATGGTGTTTAAATCGTTGCTAATCTTTTTAAGGATTCGTGGACTAGCGCCCAAGCCGTCGCTAAGGGTGACAAGGGTATCGCCGGGTTTTAAGGCAAGGGTGGTTGGCGTCAGATTTAATCTAGGGGTCAAGCCCACCACCGAGGCACGCGTGAGGTGATGTTTGGTCCCTTTCGACGAGGCCAGGTACCAGCCTAGTCCCCCAGCATTATAGAGCTGGGCGGATCCATCCAGGGAGATGCTCGCCCCCGAACAGGTGGTCAGCATCTTGGTTTGAAACATTTCGTATAGGCAGCTATTGATCTCATGCATACAGTCTCTGGCATTTTGGTCTTTTTGGGAGGAATAGTCGACCACAGATGCGATCATTGCGACTGCAAGGGCTGCCTGGGGCCCTTTGCCCGTCACATCTCCAAGTAAAAAATGGACTGTTCCATCTCGGGTCACCCACTGGTGGAGCCAATCTCCTGACATTTGAGATTCAAAAGGTCGATAGAAAAACTGGTACTCTAGTTGGAAATGATTTCCCGCCAGCTTTTTAGGAAGCAGTAGGTTTTGGACACTGCTTCCTAAGAGGACAGAACTTTCTAGGATCGCCTTAGCTTGATCTTCCTCTTTGGCAACATAGCCTACGATGATCGACATAGTTGTGGTGACCATAATAAGGATCAGCAACTGGTAGAGCATGGTAAGCTGGTTGAAAGGAATGATACCCATATACATGAGTTGAACGATAAAAATTCCCATAATATTTGGCAAATTTGCCACAAAGAAAATCGACCAATACCTGGACACCGAGACTTGGTGCGCATAAATGATGGTACTGGAAAAAATGATGGTTTGTGCTAAATAGAACCAAAGTAATATTTCGGTCATATACTGAAAGTAGGCCGTCCCCAAAAGACCCAGGCAGAAATTTATGCAAATCTGAATGAGTGAAAAGCTATTTAATTTATTGTTTTCTTGTGTTCTTAAAAAATAGATTACAAAAAGCCAATAACAGCAAAAGGAGAGGCTAACGAGTAAAGGTAGAATTTTTATAGAAGTTGCAACCATAAAACCTGGAGTATCTAAGGGAAATCCTAGAACTATCAACAGAGAATAGGCCAAACAAAGCTGTCCCAATACATAATAAACAACGAACCTTTGTCTTAGGAGCAGGAAAAATAGGAGAGTGAATCCCCATATAGTCGCAAATGTGACTAAAAACATTTTGACAATGGTCTCGACTAAGTTCATGTGATTTTGGTAGTCAATTTCTGTATCTATTTGCCATGCCAGTGAGATAGGCACGCCGTGGAGGGTGGTGTCGATGAGGTAAGTGTTGGTTCCTGGAGGGATCTCTAGGGCAAAGACCGGGTGGTTAAGGTGCTGATTTTTTGTTTGGGATGCGATAAGTCCTGTTTGCATAAGTGGTCTGGTGGTGCCAGCGTGGTCTAGCTTGGCCTCCATAAGGGGGTAATAATTCCATAACAGGCGTTTTTGGGTCGTAGGTGAATTGTTTTTTATGACCAAAGTGGTCCGGTGGACCGAGGTTGAAGTCCCTACAGCTTTTTTCACACTTAACTCGGTGTACAATTCGATAAAAACCGGATTTTTTATCAGATGGCCGTCTTGGTCGATGACAACATCAATCTCCTTGGCGAGAGCTTGGGGTCCTTGCTCTAACAACCCTAGGAGGACAAGCAGCAAACTCAGTTTAAGATTGGTCATATCAAGATGTCGGTATCTTTTTGAAGGCCGTTAATCCCTTGGTGACTTGGTCTTTCCAAAACGAAAAAAATGGTTGTTATTAAAGGGTGATAGGAAAAATCCCGATAGCTAAGACGTGGTATAAGAATCTTGGAAGATCCTAGGGGTAAGGGATTGAGGGTGAAAAAGTTTTGTTTCATTATTTTTATTTTAATAGGGGTGCTCGCGGCGCAAAGCACCGGATATCGCCCCGACCCGGAGAGCAAATTCGTATTGATTCCTCTCGATACAACCCAGCAGTTCGTCCAAGATAAAATCTTTGCCATTAAACATCTCGGCTTAGAAAAAACCGATAGGATAGAAACTTTCCTTAAAAATAAAGAGACCGCATCCTATAAAGCCACAGACGTGAACCTAGACTTTATGTATCGCGGACCGGTGTGGTTTCGCCTGGATTTTTTCAGTAGCCTGCCCCGAGTACAAAAGATGACGTTGGCCAACGATCGGCCGCTTTATCATGTTTTATTAGTCGATGACCGAGGGGTTAGGAGAGAATTTAAACCAGATGACTATAGGCTGAAAAATACAGTAAAACCGTTTTTTGATATCGAAGTCCCACCAGGTTTTTCGTCGATATATATGCGTCTCGACACCACGGGCCAGGTCTCCACCCTCGCTTGGAGGATTTTGGGGACCGAAACCTTTAGGCGGGAGAATACCAATCCAGAAAACGATATAGTCCTATGGATTGCGCCAATCTTTTTAAGTCTCTACCTCGCGGTCTTTTTTGTCGTCTTTGGGGTGTATCAATACTGTTATTTGATCTTGGGGATTCTGAGCCTCTTGAGTCTTATGATGATTTTGGGGGGCTACTACCCACTGGCTTTTTTTCCAGATTTTTTCAAATTGGGTAACAGCCTTCCCTTGATTTTGGCATTAGCCATGGCTGGGTTTAACCACTTTTTTCGGTTTTTGCACAATATAACTTTCAAAAACCAAACGTTTTTAGCCCTTGTGAGCAGTTTTTTTTCGTTAACTTATTTAGTCCTGGGGATTTGGGCTACGATTTTTCCTGAGCGGGCGGAGTCTTGGATGATTACGCCTGTAATCCTAGGTTCTCTCTTTAATCACATTTACGCCAATTACTACAAATCTAAACATCGATTAAAGCTCTCTTTAGCCTATTCGCTGTGCTTCCCTCCACTCACCTTTGGGGCGATTGCTTTGGGTCTTCAGTATTTGGGTTTTATTCCCTATTTTCCCCAACTCCTCGACTTTCAATTTTTAGCGGTCATTTACTTTTTGATGTTGATGTCTTTGGTCATTGGCTTAAATGTACACCAGGAAAAGATCGTCAACGCTCACCTCAAACAGGAGATGATTCTGGGACGAAGTGTTCAGGAACTCTTTATTCCTTTAAAACTAGAGGTTGACGAATCAGATCTTAACTTTAAATACCGCTATCAGCCATTCTACGGCATGATGTCAGGGGACTGGGTTAAGAGTTGGGCGACCCAAGATGGCAAACGGCATTTTTTGATCGGCGATGTCGCAGGGAAAGGTCCCCAGGCCGCCTTAGCGGTCGGTGTGATTGCCGTGACGATTCACCTCGCTATGCGCCATAATCAGTCCTTAGAAGACTGCCTTAAAGCAATCAATGGTGTCTTGTATAGAATATTTGGTGGCGTATTGACCACTAAAGCGACCGGAGTAACGATCACACCCCATCACCGACTTTATGTCTATAATGCCGGTGGGACTGGCTGCTACAAAATTTATGGCAACCGCGTCCAGCATCTGCTCACACCAGGACCCGTGCTGGGTCGGGTGGCTCAAGTTACCTTTGATCGCCTTGAATCCTATCTTGGCGATAAGGAGATCCTCATAAGTTATACCGATGGCTTTGCTCCCTTTTACAAATCGATACGAAAAATGCTGAAGCATTTTGCCCAAGATTCTTCGGACCGGGATGGAACAAAACTCATCGACCTTATGATGGAACGAACTCTGACACCTAATCCCAAAGATGGGGATGATAAGGCTGTCATGGTAATTGCTAAAAAATAGGCTGTCTTTGTCTTCACACGGGATCGACCAGATCGCTGCTGACCATAGGATATTCCCGGTGCTTTGAGGGTCCTTTGTAGACTTCCTGGGAGAGGAATATCCGCTCTTCTTCTATTTTTGATTCTGGTAGTATGATGGTCCAGCAGCGAGTTTCCGCGTCCCAAAAATATCCCCGGCGTTTGAGGATATCTTTGCTTTCAAAAGGTGACTGTAGGGCTCGTAGGGTAAACTCTTTTTCATAGCTCCGGGCGATCAGCTCCCCTAAGTAAGGGCTGACGAGCCTAAAGGTGGTAGCACAGTCAAAGAGGGCTCGATGGGCAAAGGGATTTAGAAACCCATGGTCCGCCGCAAGGTAGGTGAGGCCTAAATGGCGAGAGCCGTGGCTTCGCCAATCTATATGCCGCATGGAGCAGGCCCAATGGGTGGAGATGCCTTGGAGTTGTCCCGATGCTTGGACAAATTTGCGGTCAAAGTCTGCGTTGTGGGCGATGATCACCGAGGCCCTCTCCACCATATCTCTCACCAAGGGCCAATCGATGCGCCGGTTCTTGACCAGCGCGTCAGTCAGTCCCGTGATCTTGGTGATTTCAGCAGAGATGGGGGTTCCGGGGTCTTCCAGACCGCTGTAGCACTGAATCACATGGGGGAGTTCCGCACCATCCACGGCGAATTCAAGGACGCCAATCTCGATGATTTTGTCTTTGCTAGGATCGATTCCCGTGGTTTCCACATCTAGGACAAGTCCATAATCCATTGCAATCCCTTTCTTAACCTAAACCCTTTACGACTCTGCCATTGTGAGTGACATCTATCACAGGACCCAGAGGACTTCCACGGGAAAGTCCGCTCCTCACCAATTAAGCTTCGAACCTTCTTTGTCATATAAACAGTATTTTTGAATTAAGTGAGATTTCGTACAGGACGTCGATCTAGACATCCTCTCCGTCCGGAGTTACCCTTAAAGGAGGCACGCCTAGCGTAGCACTCTTCTTTTTGGACCGATGCCATTTTCATCTTCCCACCATAAACCACGCAAGACTTGTCGAGGGCTTATCTATGACTTCCTCTGCCCATAAGCTGGGAGGTGTACAACGAGTTGAAAAAACATCGGACCAACTCCAGGGTAAAGTCGCTGTCTTAGAAACACTCGATGATTTTATTCGGACGATGGCCATCCATCCAAAGTTTAGGGCTTTTCAAATCACCACTCGAAACAGTGATATGGTCACCATCAGTCGCGATGGCTTGAGCCAAACCTATCTCTTTCATACCTGCTGGGCAAACCTCGAGCGGAGGATGCCCTTTTTAGAGCGGTCGGGCGGCGACAGCCATGCAGTGATCTGTGTGGGGTCGGCAGAAGAACTCGATGAGTTTCCCGAGGACTTAAGGCGACCCGATATCCAACAACTAGGTGTCCCTATCTCTGAACTTAACCTTCTTTCGGTGATCAATAGCATCCATAACCTTTTAACTATGGCTCAACATTCCAATGCGGCAGCTCTAGAGATTGAGGAAGCCAATAATAATGTCAAATATATGCTTTCCATCTCTAGGGAGCTCAACGGTGAGAGGGACATCCCCAAACTCTTGACCATGATTCTTAGCAAAGCCCGCGATATCTGTAGTGCCGATGCGGGTTCGATCTATACCGTGGACTCGCCGACCCAAAGTGTGAAAGATGGAACGATCCAGTTTAGGTTTACCCAAAATTTTTCTATTAAACAAAATCTCACCGAATTTTCTATGCCGGTCAACGTGGGGTCGATTGTTGGCAACGTTTGTATCCACGAGTCGACCATCAATATCCCTGACCTTTACAAGCTTTCTCCAGACCATACTAAAAACCCCTATGGTGCCCGCCATGACCGGACTTGGGATCAGCGCATCGGCTATGAGTCCCACTCGATGCTCGCTGTTCCGATGTTTGATATCAGTCATAATGTGATTGGTGTGATTCAGCTCATCAATCGCAAAAAAGACCGCGGCGCCAAACTTATCCAGTCTGATCACTTCCGTGACCAGGTAATCCCCTTTGATGAGATCGACCAAGAAGTCGCCGAGATCGTGGCCCAGCAAGCAGGGATCGCCCTTGAAAATGCCAATATGCAGCAGAATATAAGGGACCTCTTCGATGGATTTGTGAATGCGTCGGTGACCGCCATCGAACAACGGGATCCTACCACCAGTGGTCATTCCCACCGTGTGGCCCACCTTACTGTAGAGCTCGCCAAGGTGGTCAATCGGATCGACACAGGCACCTTTCGCTTGACCCATTTTAACGACGATCAGCTCCAAGAAATTCGCTATGCAAGCCTTCTCCACGATTTTGGCAAACTGGGGGTGCGTGAAAATGTCTTGGTCAAAGCCAAAAAACTCTACCCTTGGGAGATGGATAAACTCCTGCTGCGCTTTGACCTTATCCGGGCTTCAGTCGAAATCGACTATCTGAAACGGGTGATAGAATACCTTCAAAGCCCGGATCATTTTCCCATGGGGGCCAGTGCCCTGACCTTTGAGTTCGAAAAAAACCAAAGGATCTCAGAGCTAGACGACGCGCTCCGGTTTATCGTCAAAGCGAACGAGCCCACGGTTTTAGAGCAGGGAGGATTTGAACGCCTTAAGGACATCGCAAGCTTGGCCTTTAAGACGCCCCGTGGCGAAAAATGCAACTACCTCCAATCCGATGAGCTTAAAGCTCTTTCGGTTTCTAGGGGCTCTCTGACCCGTGAAGAGTTTGCAGAGATCCAGAGCCACGTGACCCATACCTACGAATTTTTGCGAAAAATCCCCTGGGGGAAAAAGCTTGCCAATGTTCCTCAAATCGCCGCAAAGCACCACGAAAAACTCGATGGCACCGGTTATCCAACCTCCGCTGAATCAGAGGAGATTCCCCTCCAGACCCGAATGATGACGATCTCCGATATTTTTGACGCTCTCACTGCCTCGGACCGTCCCTACAAACGCGCAGTGCCTGTCGACCGAGCTCTGGATATCTTAGAGGTGGAGGTCAAAGCTGGAAAAATCGATGCCCCATTGTTCCAACTTTTTTGTGAATCCAAAATCTTTGTACCCGTGTTAGATCCCAACTTCCAATTCAGTAAGATCTGACCTCCACCCCAGTGACTCTTACAATCTACCAGTTTAAGCGATAAGATCCATAATCAACGCAATCAAATCCTGAATCGCCGCGACGATTCCAGCGACGTCGAGATCCGCAGCAGCCGCAGCTAGGTCAGCAAGAGCCGCAGCGAGATCGGCGAGGACTGCAGCATCGGCGAGGGCGGGGAGAGCGACCGGAAGTGCGACGGGGAGGGCGGCAGCATTAGCCTTGAGGCCCTTTACGGATTTGATCAGATCAACCAAGGTTCCTAAGGCAGCAGGGCCTTGGACAGGTCCCGCAGCCATGGCACCGACTAAAGAGGTCAATCCACCGGTAAGGCTTTGCATCTGTGCAGGGGTTAGCGCAGCCCCAGAGGACTGCTGCTGGGAGGCGACGGCTTTTGCAATCTCGCTTTCGACTTGAGCTGTGATGGGTGGAGGTGTCGCGGGCTTGGTGTCCTGGCTCGGGGTTTGGGGGGCCCCAGTCTCTGAAGTCTCTAAAGTCTCTGATGTTACTGGGGTCGATGTGGTGTGATCCACTGGTTTTGAAGAAGCAGGAGCAGATTCGGAAACAGGTAGAGCTACCGTAGTACCAACAGTTTCTTGTTTTGACATGCCGGACTCCTGTGGGGCGACGGCATCATCAGATGAAGGGGTTTCACTGGCTTGAGAGGCCACTCTTTTCGGAGTGGGTTGCGAGGTTGTTTCTGAGCGACCTTCGACCACCACTGGAGTCGAGGGTTGGGACGGGTTGGGCGCACTAGAAAACTGGGTTTTGTCCCCGCACGACGCGAGGAGCACTGTGAGGCTTGCCGTAAAGATCGTTAGGTTTTTCATAAGGTCCTCCATAAAATGACCAAGTGGTGCTTCGGCTCCAACTCAAAAAACTTGAGAGGGATTTCCAAAATCATGGAGAACCACTGTATAACTGATGGTTTGCCCTATGAAAAAACCAGCTAAAAAGAGATCGCCTTATTTTTGTTTAATGTCGCCGTTGGTTTTTCCGGGATGATCAACCTAAGGACATCGAGGACCCCAAACCCGTAGGCGACGGTCGCTTTTCTCTGGGATGCCAAGAGCACGGACGTCTTGTAGGCTGCCAGCCCCTGTTTGGGATACTCCTGGCTAAAGAGAGCGAGGGCTCCGGTCACATGGGGAGTGGCCATGGAGGTTCCAGACCACTGGGCGTATTTGTTGCCGGGGAAGGCCGAGACGATGTCTTGGCCAGGAGCGCTGAGGTCGGGTTTAAAAATAGAAAGGACTTGGTTGTCTACTAGCCAAAGGTTGGGGCCTTGGCTCGAAAAGGCTGCTACTTGCTGTTCGCTGGTGATGGCACCGACGGCCAGAGCTTCAGGCAGACCTCCGGGGATTCCATTTGGAAAGGTACCGGAGTTGCCCGCAGCAAACACCGGGACGATCCCCAAGGCACTCCAGGAGGCGATCGCATAGCGGAAATGACTGGCCTCTTCGATATCAAAGGGCCCATCGCCTACCAAGTCGGCACCCCAGGAGTTATTGACGAGGTGGGGTTGGTCATCGGATTTGGGGTTGCCATCCGGATCGGCGATCCACTGCATCGCTTCGATAAGCTCAGAATCCACACCGGATCCGTCAGCCCCGAAGACCTTGCCGACGATCAGAGAAGCTTCGGGCGCAAAACCCGTGTTGACTCCGGCGATTGTACCCGCCACGTGGGTTCCGTGGCCGTGGTCGTCATAGGGATTGCCAAGATGGGCGACGAAATCTCTAAACACTGTTTGTTGACTGGTCTCTTTAAACTCAGGATGGCGTGACTGGATTCCCGTATCCAAAATCCCTACCCGAACCCCCTTGCCACGGAGGCTTGGTTTAAGACCCCGTAGGGCATAAAGGCCGGACTGCTCCAGTCCCCAAAGTCTTTCGGCCTCGTTGGTGAGTTCACTTAGGGAGTCGGTGACTTTGAGGTCACCCATGGGGCTGATAAACCGCCGCCGCCGGTCTTCGATCACCCGGTGGACCCAGGCTTCGGTTTTAAGGGTTTCCGCCTCTTGGGGGGTGATGTCCACGGTTGCAGCATGGGCAATCCAAAGGTCCTTAGGCATAGCCTTGGAGGCAGACTTTTTTGAGTTTAGTTTTTGGCTGAGAAGGCGCACATAGTTTTTGTTTATGGACTGGGCTGTGGTTTGGTATTGCTGCCGGCTTTGGGATGAGATTTTGGCAAAGGATTTAGAGCCTGTTTTAGCTTCCTTAAGCGAGAGAGATTTTTCGCTCCCAGAGTCGTAGCGAAAGACCACGATATAGGATTTAGCCAAAGCCTCACGGCCTGACATAAAGAGGAGGGTGCTTAAGCAGATATTTCTGAGATTTTTCATAAAAAAAAGTCCTTTATGGGGTGAATGAGGGAGTGGCTAAGGCGTCAGGGGAGACGGTCCATGTGGTGGTGGACGAAGAAACCATGCTCGGGGTCTTTAAGGTAAAAGGCGCTGTAAAAGGGATTTTTTCACCGTTGACGTGAAGGGTCAGGTTACCCTTAAAACCCTGGGGAAAATGATAATCCAGAAACCTGACAAGCTCGCCGCGGGTTTTTTGGTCCACATTGGTCCGTAGTCCCGTCTGGAGGAGATTGGTCTCAATACGCACTGATTTGTCGGGGGTAAAGGTTTTGGAGCCAAAATCTACGGCTTTAACCTCGTAACTGATATTGCCGAAGGCATCGAGGTGTCCAGCTTTCAGAAGATTGAATTTAAAGGTTTTCAAATCCATCGCCGCTCCAGTGAGTTTTTTCGCGGGATTTTTGGTTTCATCTAATTTTTCAGAACTAAAGATACCTTCCTCAGCAAGATTGCGGTCGTCCACCTCGTCAAGGGGTGCCTCGTAGTCCACGAGAAACATGACGTGTGAATCAGGTGGCACCACGTGTTGGTTGGCTAGGGGAAACGAGATCATCTGCACGACCCCGCCCTGATAAGGGGCTTTGGCGCGGTAGAGGGTGCCATATTCGTTGGTCCGTACATTGGTGGTGTAGGTTCTTGCATTGGGATAGAGTTTGGTGACGATGGCGCTCACGCCTTTACCTTTGGGGGTATTGTCGTAGGTGGTTTCATAGACCCAGAGGCCATCTTCCATCAGGACTTCGAGATCGATTTTGCTATAGCCGTTAGTGACGAGTCCCGGTTGTCCGGGATAGGTTGAAACGGCACAGCTGCTTAAAAAGCCTGGCAAGATTCCATACATCATGCAGCGCATGATTCGAGGTACATGGGACATTAAAGACTCCAAGTTTAGGGTGGGAGAAGAATAGAAAAATTTTTAGGAGGGGATCAAAAATTGACATAAAACAATAGCGTGTAACCCCATGCTACGCCCCGCTAGAAGGGGCGTCAATGGAGCAAATTGCCTAGTTTTGCGGCGTCAAGCGGCGAATAAACACTGGTTCAAAAAGAGAAATGCCCTCTCTGGTTTATAGCCAGAGAGGGCAGCTTAAGACACGGAGATAAACTTTACTTTGTGGGAGCCCACCGGGTCGCTTGGGATTCTTTTTCGCCAGTAAATAGGGTCGCACAGGGGTTGGTTTCTGTGGTAAACACAACCGAGTCTACTGCGAGGGCCGAATCGTAGTAGCTGTCACCAGCGTCGGTGACACCAATCCGCAAGGTGAGTGTCTTGCCTCTTTCCGTAGCTTCGTCGAGTTTATAGCAGAGAACCCGAGGTTGGATCATCCCAGGATAGCAAGCACCGCTACCACCAGCTTCCGTGCCGCATTTAAAAGTGGCGCCAAGGGAGGGGCCTTGGTTTGACTTAGCCACATCCCATAGGGCTCCAGTGAGGTTTTTATCACCATCGTTCCAGGTGGTGGTATCCCATTCACCGCAAGCATGGCTGGCCGCTGCTGCACTGAAAGAAGAGACCTTAGAGCACTCACCAACCTTATCTTTGAGGACGGGGTCGTTGGCTCCTGCTAGGTCATTAAGGGTACCATTGGCGATAAAGTGGGGGGATTCGTCAAACTTCACATAGAAGCTATCGTTAAAGCTGGTGCCCACGTAGGTTGGGTATTCCATGGAAAAGAAGGCCGTACGGATCTGAATGCCCGTGGCGGTTGCTGGAACTTCCACTTTTTGCCAAATTTCAGAGGTTTTGCCGTCTTTGGGATCAAAGAGTGGAACCGAGTATTTGTTAAAGAGCTGGTTACCCGTGGTCAAGAGACAATACCCGTCGGTGACATCGGGGTTGCGGTTTGTCGCTTCTTTTGTAGCGGCTGCGGCCCCAAAGATTTCGATCGCGTTTTGGTTGGTGATGCGGACGTCCCCAAAGAAACGCCAGCCTTTTGCGGCAGTGTAGTCGTCGTAGTTTTTTACGTCGCCTACGAGTCCTTCGGAGATTCCTGTTTTGGTGTCGATTGCAGTATAGGTACACCCTAGATTGACTCCGTAACCACTTGCAGGACTAGGCCTGAGAATTGGATTCGCAGGCGTAGGGGGAGGAGTCGGGGGGTCAACTTTGGCGGTTTCGGTCGCAGCGGGTGGTGCAGGGGGAGTGGTGGGTGGTGCAACGGGTCCTGCCGCCGGAGGAGTGGGAACTGGGGGCTCTTCCACTTTGACGGTGGCTGGTGGTGGTGCTGGTGGTGGTGGCTGAACAAAGGTTAGATTAACCACACCGGTTTTCCAGGCACCTAAGAAATCGGTGACTTTGTTGTTGACGGTATTAAAGACTTCAAGGGTTTTGCCTTCTTGTCCAAGAGCTTTGCCTTTGGCTCCCACTTGGTCTTTAAACTTGTCGAGGACTCCGATACAGGGGATTTCCCCTTGGGTCGATGTTGGGGTTCCTGGTGCAGCGGTACCGATATTAGTCGCTGTCGCCGTGATGATACCACCCTGTTTGCATGCGGTCTCCTCTTGGCTTAGGACTGCCAAGAGAAACTTTCCTTCGGTCGACCCGGAAGTCGTGACAAAAGGTGAGTCTGTGGTGAACACTACAGCGCCACCATAGGGGGTGGCTGCACTGCCGTCATTCTTTTTAAGGGAGACCACACCGGTCAAATAAGCCAGGCCAGCCTGTCCTTCGCCTTTGACCAGGAGGTATTCACCGTCTTGGTTTTTGTTAGCGATCTTAACCCGGTCCTTGTCGTCCAGAAAGGCACCGATCTTTTCGCCGTCGATCACCAATTGTTTCGAATCCGTCTCATAACGGGCAACGGAGACGATTTCAAATCGGGTAAACTTGTTGGGTCCTACCTCGAAGGTCCTCTTCTTGAGGAGCGAGTAACTAGGGACTTTGCCAGCCCCTGCCGCAGGAACGTCGAGGGGGATGGGGATCTCCACAGTCTTGCCTAAGTCACCTTTGAACTTGTCGGTGAGCTTAAAGCCTTTGACGATTTTAAATTTTGCCATCTTAACGTCGTCCCAACCCGCTTCTTTTTTCATGGTCGCGACCTGGTCGTCCACGAGGATATCGATCCCAAGCGCCTCTTTGAGGGCGGCCTCTGGATCTTTTATAGCGTCCTTGGCCTTCCCGCAGCCGCCACTCCCACCAAGACACAGGACCGCAGTGCCGAAAATCGACAGCAGTGGTCCTCTCCGTAAAAACCTCATGCCAAACTCCAATAAATGTGTGGTTATTCTTCCCTAAATAAACCGATGAAATATAGTTTGTAAACAGTATAACGCGATTGTTCGCCTCTGGGATAGGTTTTTTATAAGGTCGCTATATTTGTAGTTTTTTTTGTTGAATGAATGGGTTATACGATGAAATTAGGTGCAGATATTACCCAGCTGCTTAGACCCGATTGGAATCAGAATTCAATATGAATATAAAACAAATTATTTTTGCTTATCAAAATGGCTATTTCCCTATGCCTGACCCCGATACGGGCGAGATCCTATGGCTCCAGCCCGATCCCCGAGCGATCATACCCCTCGAAGGTTTCCATGTCTCGCGAAGGTTAGCCCGCAGAATGGGTAAGAGTGGCTGGCAGGTGAGATTTGATCAGGATTTCGGCGGGGTCATGGCGGGCTGCCGGGATCGTCCGGACACGTGGATCACCGACGAATTTGTCGAGGCCTATACCAAGCTCCACCGATTAGGGGTCGCCCACTCGGTGGAGGTGTTGTGGAACGGGGAGCTTGTCGGTGGGACCTACGGGGTCGCATTAGGGGGAGCTTTTTTTGCTGAGTCGAAGTTTCACCGGGCGACGGATGCTTCAAAGATCGCCCTCTACGCCCTAGTCGAGCGGATGAAGGAGCAGGGGATGCTGTTGCTAGAGGTGCAGTTTGTGACCGAGCATCTCAGATCCCTCGGTGCTGTGACAATTTCGAGGGATGAGTACGCCACCAGACTCCAAGAGGCCTTGAGTTTGCCTGTGGATTTCTCCCAGGCAGAGGATCGTGAAGCGTTGTTTAGGCCGTCACCTGGGCTTGTGTCTGGACGATCTTGACGATGCTACCTTTGCGCACCGCCCGCAACCCGACCACCGAAAGAGAGGCCAGAAACAGCTCATAGGCCTCCTCTTGGGAGAGGCGACGGGGAGCGAAGATCTGGATTTTTGAGTTTACAGTGGGCTCCATAATAAAGGCCAATTCAGTCCAGCGAGCGACGTCTTTAACGATGATGCTGAGGAGGGTAGGTTCAGGGTAGTGCAGGTCCACTGTTTTGGCCTGACCAGTCTCCTCAGGGGAGAGATCTTGAAGGTTTTCCGGATTTCTAGCGGTCACTTGGTGTTGCCTTTACAGTTGGTTAAGGGTTGGACCTAGAAAGCCTATATACCAACCCCGTCTCTACCATCGGAATCACCAGGAAAAACTTAACTATGTTTTATGATTTCCAATAAAAAACCAGGCTGAAGCCGGCATGATGGCGGACCAAGGGTGCAAGTCTGGGCTTGGAAGTCCGCCCCATCGGTGCCATAAAAGGAGGAGGGTGGAGTCTTAACAGGTGAATCGGGGAGGCAATGGTGGAAACAATAGAAGTGAGTCCCGAGGTTTCTCACGAATCCCGTCCGACTCAGGGGACCGGCAAGACTTTTAATCTGGATGAAATACCGGTGGGCGAAACCACGCCGGTCCTCACCCAGGAAGACCTCAATCGGGTCTTAGCGGCCCATGCCCAGTGGATCGCCGGCGTGTTTGATCTGGACCAGTCTATTCCACCGGGACGAGCCCATCTCACGGGGGTCGATCTGACGCCTTTTAATCTGAGGTACCGGGATCTCTCGGGCGCCCAGCTTTCCGGGGCGGTGTTGCAGGAGATGGATCTGACGGGTGTCAACCTGACGGCCGCCAACCTCAACGGTGCCAACCTAGCATGCGCTAACCTCGGCGGTGCCAAGCTGCGCGGAGCTAAACTCCACGGGACGGATCTGAGGGGTGCAGACCTGACGGGGGTCAGCCTTGCAGGGGTCGATTTAAGCCATGCAATTCTTAAATCGGATCCGTAATGTGGAGCTAGATGATGTAAAGCCAACAATATCAGAAGATAAAACCAAAGTGTATGATAGCATCATACACTTTTGGGTGAAATGTGTCTTCTGAGAATTAACACATGGCATAATATCTATAATACTAATGGGATAAGCCATCTGTCAGCCACCAGCGCGCACCACCTTAAGGTTTTTTTTGAGGGCATAGGCCTCTACTTTGGAGCGGAGGTCGCCCCGAAGTTCGATGGTTCCGTCTTTAAAAGTCCCACCGACCCCAAAGGCTCCTTGGAGGTCTTTGGTCAAGGCGACTGCTTGGGACTCCGTCAGGGGCAGATTAAACAGCACGGTGACCGTCTTACCGCCTCGGCCTTTGGTCTCAAGGCGCATTTTGATCGGCCCCGCGCTAAGGGGCTTAGTCGCGCCCCGGTCGTCTTGGGTGTCAGTAGAGATGTGTTTAGTCGAATAGACGGGTTTATCTGCCAACGGTAGCTCCCTTTGCTCGTCAAGAGTTCTCAGGTACAAACGCAGTCTTTAAAGATCGGGTTCGCTTGCAGTCGTTTGAGCGCTGTCTCCGCGAAATTGATAAACAACATTTCGTGAATAAGAGCGTCCGAGTGACTGGACATCGTAAGATACTAAAAGACTCAAGGAGGCAATGGGCTGAGCTTGGGTGCCCACATTCACGGTGCTGACCTGTTTAACTGAAAAATTGAGTTTATTGGCCCACATCACTTTAACTTGACTCGGGATGACGGCGACAGTCGCCAAATACTGACCCTGACCATCAAGGCTGCCGCCGTACTGATGCATTAAAGTAAATTTAATTTCATATACATTCGCGCCAAAGATATTTTGCCCGACCGCGCTGTAAGAACGATAGACGATATCAGAAAATCCATTTAAATCCGCAGCGCTGGTGACGCCTTTGGGCAGGGCATTGGCAAAATCGAAAGCAAGATTGACCACGGGCTTGTTGTTTTCGATGATGTTCCAGACGGCTTTACCTAAGTTGATGATCGCACCGTAGTCGATATTGGGGAGAGGCTGCGTCCAATGTGTGGTTGGAGACACACCCGTGGGCCCCTCCACTCCTTCGAGTGTTCCTTCGAGAGTTGGGATTTCCTCGATAAACTCCCGAACTATAGTCCGTTCTTCGAGCGAAGGATATTCCATGGATTCGCTAGGGTCTTCCGTGGCGGCCCCTGCCAAAGGGGTTATGAGTCCACTGATGGATAGCAAAAATCCTAACAGATTTATTTTAGCTAATTTCATACAGGCTCCCATGATATGCGATGAATCTTGGTTAACACATATTTTGAACCTGGTAACATATTACGTTCATCTGGACAACTTTTTTAAGAATCCCCTCAAAGAAAAGGTCCCGATTGTTGTATATTTTAAACGCTCTCGATAGGATGTTGATGTTTGGGGTGGCCTTTACTGGCATCCAGTCAAAAAACGATCGAGAGGGGGAGTTTATCATGCACCAAAAAATCGAGCCTAAGGTGACCCTAAAAGGAGACCTTCGTTTCCAGGTCTATTTTATGGTCTTTGTGACCCTTTTCCTATCCCAAGGGGGTTATTCCCAAAGCCCCAAACCCTTGAGCATTGGCACCTCTTCGGAGTTTGAGTCGCTCCACCCTTTGATTCAGTCGTCCGCATCTGCAAGCTATCTTACAGATATCACCATGCCGCCTTTGGTTTTTCTGGATGACGACTGGAAGTGGACTTGTAAGCTTTGCGAAACTGTACCGACTCTGGAAAATGGGCTGGCAAAAATCATCGAGGAAGGTGGAAAAAAACGCATCCAGTCGACTTGGACCTTAAAGCCTCATTTAAAATGGGCCGACGGGACTCCCTTAACCGGTAAGGATTTTCAGTTAGGACTCGAAATCGGAAAATCACCCCATGTCCTGATCCCCGATCGGGATACCTTTAGCCGCATCAACAGAATCCAGGTGGATGCTAAAATCCCTACAAAGTTTATCGTCTATTCGGAGGCTCTGGATTATCGGTTTGTCCGCCTTTCCGAACTCACTCCCATCCCCCATCATGTGGAAGGGGCCCTTTGGGAAAAACACAAGGGCCAACCCCAAGCTTACGAAAAAAATAGCCTCTATATCACAAAACCAGAAACCCAAGGACTTTGGTATGGGCCCTATGTGGTTAAGGAAGTAAAACTTGGCAGCCATGTGACCATGGTGTCCAATCCCCTTTGGCAAGAACCACCGCCAGCCTTTAGCCCGGTGATTTTTAAATTCATCGCCAACAACCAGACCCTCGAAGCCTCGTTGCTTTCTAAACAGATCGACCTGATCTACGAACTCAGTATTTTCCCCGATCAGTGTCTGGCTTTTGAAGATCGACTTACCAAGGATCGGGCCTTAGCCCAGCGTTTCCAAGTGCTCTATAAACCTGGGATCACCCTTGCCCAGTTGACCCTCAATGGTGAGCAGGTCCTTTTAAAAGACAAAGCCGTGCGCCAAGCGATCCAGATGGGGATCGATCGGGAAAAGGTGGTGCAAGCTTTGTTTAAGGGAAAGTCGTCTCTGTCCCACCAATTTTTTTCGCCTCTTGACGAGCTTTACGATAAGACTCTAGCACCTATCCAGTACCAGCCTCGGGAGGCAGAGGCCCTACTCGACAAAGCCCAATGGAAAAAAGGGGAGAAGGGTCTTCGAAGTAAAGAGGGCGTAGTTTTGCGGTTTCAGCTTCTAGCAGCTTCGGGTGTTAAGACCCTGGAGGTTGTCCAGCAATACATCAAAGCAGAGCTCGCTAAAATCGGCATCGAAGTCTCCCTGAAAAACGAGCCGGCCAGGGTGCTCTTTGGAGAAACTCTCCAAAAAAGGCGATTTGATGGGATGGCTTTGTTTTCGTGGGTAAGCAACCCGGGAGATATCCCCAGCACGTTGTTTAGATCTGATTCGATTCCGAGTGCCGAAAATAGCTGGTCTGGCCAAAATTTTATGGCTTGGAAAAATCCAAAGGTGGACGAGCTTATGGATCAAGCTGCCCAAGAGTTGGACACCCAAAAGCGCATCCGCCTTATGGCAGAGTTTAACAAGCTTTACCGGGACGAAGCCCTGCAAATCCCCCTCTATCACCGCATCGAGTGTGCTATCATCCCAAAGGACTTACGTGGCTTTAAACTCTACGGCACTTTGACTAAGTCGGCTCACGATCTCCATCGGTGGAGTCGTTAACTTGGGAAATTCCGGTTCGAGCTTGGATCGACAACTAAAGTGGATTTTATAGGAAAAATCTCATAATTTCATTGACTTGAATTTTTGGTGAGAAGATATTAGGAAATTAAAATCATAAATACCAACTTAGGTGTATTTTGTGGCTTAATTTTTGCATGAGTAAGGTATTCGCTAAATCATTTGAAAAGGAAAAAAATGACAAGATCTTACTTTAAAATATTTCTAGCTACACTGCATTCTACGCCTTTTAATTTTAAAAAATTATGTATCTTTTTTGGGATGTTTGGTGTCCCATTAGGGATGATAGCTTGTTCAAAAATAGGTGATACTCAAAATCAGTCCAATGTCAGTATGACTTTCACTCCCGAAACATTAACAAACAATAATTTTTTACTTAGACTGTCTAAAAGTAATGGCCGTGTCAACTTGTTAATCGATTTAAGTAATGCAAACCAAAGCAGTGATTTAGGAAAAATTAAAACTGATATAAGCAACTCTATGCTTAGAGCCATGAATTTATGGAACAGTGCTTTAGCAGGATATAGTGATTGGAATGTGACCTCAATTTCTCTTGCAAACGATCAGTCTGCGCCACAACTCAGAATTCAATACGCTTCGGGACGCCCTCTGGCGATCCCCTCGAGTGATTTAATCATCCTGGTAGATCCTCAAACTTACGATGGATCACTAAACTATCAGTCACTGCATGAGTATGGCCATATTTTGGGGCTCTATGAGGCATACACGGAACCAGGTCGAAGTGTGCCCAAAATCCCCCAGGCGTCCAGCGTCATGCAAAATATGCGAGAGGACCTGACCCAAGAAGACGTAAATTCAATCAGATTTATATGGGACGTTTTGAAAGGTAAAGCTAACGTCGAAAGTTGTCCCCCAGGCTATGTAAACGACAAAAATGCTTATAGTCATGGAGGCGCCATTTTCTGTGCTATCCCAACAACCTCCAGTGACACAAGCTCTAAAGCTCCCAAGCCTTGAACTGGACGGGTAAAATCGCCGCAGCGAATGCGGTCCTTATCTTAGAGGGGAAAAACCCATGGAGTCGATTTGGACCTTAACACCCTATTTAAAATCCCCTTTATCACCCCATCGAGTGTGCTATCATACCTAAGGAATTACATGGATTTAAACTCTACGGTCCTTTGACCAAGTCAGCCCATGACCTCAATCGCAGGAGTCGTTAAAAAATGAAATCCAAATCCCATGATAAACTTCTCTCGATCCTTAAAGAGCGCTTTGACCAATCCATGCACCGCCATCCAGGGATCCTTTGGCCTCAGGTGCTAGACCGGCTTTTGGCTAAAAAGACGGCGTTGGCGTCTCTTGCAGAGATGGAAAAAACCGGTGGGGAACCAGACGTCGTGGCCTACGACAAAGGGTCTGCGGAGTATTGGTTTGTGGATTGTTCTAAGGAAAGCCCCGTAGGGCGGAGGAGTGTTTGCTACGACCAGGAGGCGCTTCGATCAAGAAAACAAAATAAGCCGAAGGCAAGTGCCCTTGAGATGGGGGAATCCATGGGAATCGAGCTTTTGACGGAAGCCCAATACCGCGACCTGCAAAAATTGGAAGCTATTGACACTAAAACTTCGAGCTGGATCATGACGCCAGCAGATATTCGCAAACGAGGTGGAGCCCTCTTTTGTGATCGGCGTTATGAGGCCGTTTTTGTGTACCACAATGGAGCGGAATCCTACTATGCAGCCCGAGGGTTTCGAGGGCTTTTGAGAGTATAAATAATTCAATCTAGATTTGCTACCGGATTGGGATGATTGGACTGTTGGACAAGCGATTTGCGACTAGCGATTTGCGACAATAGTAGATAATAAGCCATCTAGGTCGCCTACGATTTCGAATTTGGCGTTAGGCATTAGGCGCACCCTAACGGATCGAGTAACCTTGTCATCAATGCTTTTATAGCTTCCAGAAAAATACCTGGTTTCTAAGCCAGGACCAAAAAGTTCAATAAAGGTTTTTGACTCATTCGGTATATTGATGCGCGTGTCTGGGACCTTGGTAAATACTTTTTGCTCTAGAGGCAATCGAATGCGCATAAGTGTCGCGTCATCCGTGCCGCTCTCTGTTCGAGATCCGGTCGAAGTGATTAGACCTGCTTTGATTGCACCGATTTTCTGTGGAGTACCGGATTTGTCCGGTGCCGCGAGGACTGTCACAAGATCATTATCGAATTCCAAAATGAGACAATTTTGATCAGCCTTATAGGCGAAAAACTTCTGTGCTATCGCCAAATCACAATCCCGGTAGGAAAACCGCTTTGGAAACGAAAATATCCCACCAGGGGGAAATGATTTATCTAGCCACTCCGCGCCAATTTTCTCTTCTTTAATAGCCATAACATTGACCTTGTCGGTCATTATTTCGACAAATTTTTCTGACATCAGAAAAACCTTGTCGCCCTCAAGATGGGGAACACCAAACACATGGCCTAGTTCGTGCGTGATGGTTGCCTCAAAAATGCACCCGTCACAAACGGACCATGGATCACTAGCAAATGAATGTGCGCTAGGCTTGAAAGGTCCCTTATGAGCAGCCACAAAAATAAAACCTCGACCGCGAAGATTCACCGTGTCGTATTTCGCTCTAACAGCCATCCCTATGACGCTGTCACGCTTTGGAATAAGGTGCGCTTGGTCGTCGGAAAGTCTGCCGAGTTGGAAGCGTAAATCCGTGTGTGGTGAGCACGCCTCTTCGGCAAATTGCTGGGTGGCTATTAAAAGAGGCGCATAAGGTTGCAAATCCTTACTTGTGTAATAGGAATTGTTAGCCTGAGAAAAAGACTGCTTCCAACGATCGATAGAACGCTCGATAACCTTTTTAGCCCGATCGTGCGAGATGCCAAAGTTTTGCTCGTCAATATCAATGCAGTAGGAGACCTTATCCGTATTTTGTAAAAACCAAGGGTTGGCTGCTGTGCCGATGAGAAGGCCGCCGCCCGTCGACATACCACCTTCCAGGACTACATGGTCGTTTTGGTCGTTTGAGGGCTCATCTTTATCTACTTTATCAACTTTTTGTGCTCGATGCGCTATGCAGCTCGTGCTCAAAATCGAAACACCCAGTGTAAAGGCGGCAAATCTCGCCGTTTTCCAATCTTGACCCATAAAACTGCCGCTCATCCTGGAACCCCCAGCCAATTTTTGAAACCAGATTGAATAACATAATAACATTTTCTGGCGTCCTACAAGGGTTCAAGCGCTACATTAGGGGCTTCGACTCAAAGCAGCCCCTAAAGTAGCGTCTGAAATGGCTGAATCGCCTTATGGCTTGGCTGCTGTTGTTTTGCAGTCCAACTCGAAGGATTGGTGCGAGTCGGTGTATTTTCCCTTTCCGGTCGACCGGTCGATTGTGGCGGAAATGGCTAGGTCCTTAGTCCAACCAGCGCCTTCGATGTTGATAATGTTCTGGTCCTCCTTCAAGTTGATTGGATAGGCAACTTGGTTTTCGTTGGACGGCTTGTTTTTAAAGAATAGACTAACATCGAGTTGGTCGTATTGGGCGAGATTGGCGCGTCATCTTTGGTTTTAACAACCGTCAACAGGAGCTGCTGTTGACCTTCACCTGGCCGGTAGCACACTGCTACGGTTTCCAGGGTCTCCGGTTTTGACACAGGTACAGGGGCGTAGCTATCATTCTTCTCTTTTTTTCCACAACCCATAGCAACTACAAAAAATGCAATTGATGTCAATGATTTCGTACTCATAAATAACTCCAACAACTTAGTTTAGTTGGCCAGAACCATTCCGGCCTTGGACGATTTATAACCCTTGCCCCGCCACATTTATAGGTTTTATTTGTAAAAAATCACGGAGTATGTTTATAATTTATAAATGAAAGCCAAACCTATAAATATATTTGAGTTTTCTGATTACCGAGAGCTTATTCGACGAGTCATCGAGTCGCGCAACGAGAAACGCGGCTATCACAAGAGGCTTGCAGCGGCAGCTGGATGTCATACCTCATACCTTTCACAGGTGCTCAATTCCAATATCCAATTGACCCCAGACCAAGCAGCCGGGATGGCCCGATTCTGGGGATTCTCCTCACGTGAAACCGACTATTTCCTGTACCTCGTGATGATTGATCGCAGCGGCACCCCGGCTTTGAAGGAGTTTCTCCAAGGGCGATTGTCGGAATTGCGAGAAGAAAACAATATCCTGGTGCGTCGCATCAAAGACCCACCTCCAAAGCTCCGGCTCGAAGACCAAGTTCTTTACTATTCAGCTTGGTATTACGCGGCAATCCACATGATGATCACCGTCCCTAAACTACGGAATCCGGCCGAAATCGCACAACGCCTTGCACTCTCGACAAACCTTGTCGAGAGAACGCTCGATCAACTTGAAGCCATGGGCTTTGTCCAGCAGGACGAAGGCGGGTACGCGCCGACTAGCAAAATCGTTCATATCGGAATGGACTCTCCACTCAATGCATCAAATCATGCCCATTGGCGCCACGTATCGACTAACCGAATTTTTGAAAATCGACCTGGGGAAGTGCATTACAGCGCCGTCTATTCCTTAAGCCAGGCTGACCTTGGTAAACTTAGAGAAGAACTCCTCCAGCTCATGGAGCGGTCACGCCAAATCGTCGGCCCTTCCAAGGAGGAAACGGTCGGCATCATGATTTTGGACTTGTTCGAGATGTAGTCCTTTCCTAGGCAAGATGGTTCGTTTCACGGCAAACTAGTGGAAAATAACTAAGAAATTTAAGTATTTGTTATGCTTATTAATTTAAATGAGATTGCCCTGACAACAACCTGGAATAGACCTCCTTTTTAATAAAAAGTGTGCTATTGTGCGCCAGCCTTGCTGGCAGCGTAGGCAAGGAGCCCACGTGGAGCCCCCATGGAGCCCACGAGTCTATCCCCCAATCATGGATTATGAATGACGACTTTTCAAAAATTCCCCCTCCTCCCCTCCCTTCTGACAACCCTGGCCGAGGAGGATCTCATCACTCCGACGGAAATCCAGAAACGAGCACTCCCCCATCTTCTTAAGGGAAAATCCCTTGTGGGGGTGTCGGAGACTGGCAGCGGTAAAACCCTGGTCTATATTCTGACGGCTCTCCAGCATCTCAAGGTTTTAGAAAACCAAGGCCAGCAGGCCACCAAGGACCGTTCGCCCCGGGCCGTCGTGATGGTACCCACCCGGGAGCTGGGCGAGCAGGTGGCCCGCCACTTTAAGGTGTTTACCCACAAAACCCGTCTTAGGGTGCGCAGTGTGCTCGGTGGGACAACCTTAGAGATTGCCAAGAAAAATATTGAGGGAACTTTCGATATCCTCGTTGCCACTCCAGGGCGTCTTATCAAACTCCTGGACAGGGGGCTTCTTCATTTAGGGGATGTGCGGATCCTGATATTTGACGAAGTGGACCAGATGTTGGATCAAGGGTTTTTGCCTGATTCCAAGCGAATCGCGGCAGCATGCCCAAGCTCTAAACAGCTCGTCTTGTTTTCTGCCACTGTATCCCCCGGAGTGCAGGAGCTGATGAAGAGTCTGTTTGCGGATGCTGAGGTGGTCCGCACCCAAGGCAGTCACCAAGTCGTGGCGGGTTTGACCACGCGCCATCAGTCGGTATCTGAAAGCGACCGATTTAACGCCTTGCAAAGCCTCCTCACCCAGCCCACCAAAGGTGGGACCATGATCTTTACCAACACCCGGGAACAATGCGACATCCTCGCCACAGAGCTTGCCAAAATAAAGTGCGAAAGTGTCGTCTACCGGGGATCAATGGACAAACTCGAACGGCGTGCCAATCTAAAGGCTTTCCGCACCGGTGCGATAAAAGTCCTGATCTCGACCGACCTTGGGTCGCGCGGGCTGGATGTCGACCATGTAGAACGGGTCATCAATTACCATTTGCCTTACCAGATCGACCAATACCTCCACCGCGCTGGCCGGACTGCTCGTGCGGGGCGGTCGGGGCTGATCATCAACCTCGTCGGAGAGCGGGACCTATCTTTGGTGGAAAAGCTCCGGGGTCTTGAAAACAGCAAGCGCTTTGGAGGGGGGCTTGCTAAAACTTCCGAAAAACACAGTTAAACACCCCCTTGTTGGCACCATAGAAGCCGCTTTTACCCAGAAGATAGCTCCCCTAAGACCCCAGGGCACTGCTCTTGCCTCCTTTTGGAGCCTCGACAAAGCTTTGTCCTACGCCCTCAAACAGGCAGGGGCTGCCGAGGGGTTTGTACAGGGCTTGGATCAAATCGAAAGACTCCTTGTTAAGGAGGCTCATGGCATCCTTCTGTTGCGAAAAAAAACAGGACAACCGGAGGTCTCTCGACTATCGCGGCTCCTCCTGTTGTCTAACGACGGCAGTGAGCGATTTTATCACAAAGTCGACTCTATCCTCAAAGCCCACGGCACCCGCACTTGGGCTGTCGTTATAGATACCACTGCCGAAACTTTGGGCAAATTAGCACTTCCAATGGGCACTCCTGTTAAGGGGTTGCTACTCGCTGATCGCACCGCCTTGGAACTCTTTCTCGCAAATCTTGTTTCAGCACGGGAGCTTGTAACTTTACAGACTTCCTCACATGAGTCGCCTTCATCTCTCTGAGCTTTGCGGCTCTTGACGAGCCCAAAGAGCCTTCGCGACGACAGGAGGACTTCACGCTGCCACTTTGTTTACCTTTGATGGTGTCCTCGAAAGCCTGTACAAAGACGTGGGACGACACAACGCCGTCGACAAAATTGTCGGTGCTGAATTTCGCAAAGGCGCCATCCCCCTCACCAACAAGCTTATTCTCGTCAGCGGACGCGCAAGCTATGAATTGGTTCAAAAAACCATCAAAGCGGGGGCCTCGGCGCTGGTGGCCATCGGTGCCACCGTCAAGCTTGATAAATTTGGAAATTTTCCTTAAACAACTCTATTTGATTAGATTAGATTCAAGGTACCTCTGGACCTGCAATTTAGTTTCCTAGGGTGTACAAAATTTCATCAAATGGTAACTCTCTTGACAAACTATCTTATTCGATAACGTTGATTATTAACGAAATTTAAAGTGGCATAGTTTGTGCATTCATCTGGGCAACAGATACGAAATGAATGCCTACCAGGAAATATCAGGAAAGGAATAAGTTATGTTAGCAAAAAATCCAATTATTTTTTTGTTGCTTTATTTCAATTTAACATCTTGTCTCAAGAGAAATAGCAATGAATCTGGTCTAGAAGGTGTCAATATGGGTCCCAATCCTGGACTTCCTGCAGCACAAAACTTTGTGTTAAAAACAAAAAATGGCATAGACGGCTGCCATGCAATATTGATAAGTCCAGATCTGGCGATTACATTAGATTATGAGAGGTGTGATTCTAAATCATTATTTTCTTACTCAAAAGATAAAAACCTCATGGTAATAGAGATTGACAGTAAAACTCCAATTATCGGAAAAGGTCCCAGATCGAACAAACTTCGACATTTTCGTATACTCAGATTAAAAACAAATGTTGAAGGTGTAAATATTCCAGAAATAGCTTACTCACCTAGTGAGAAATATAGCATAATGACATATGCCTACAGATCCTCAGATCGAACATATCATTCTGGACACCCATTCACAGCAAGGCCAAAGAACATTCATTTTCGATTAGGTGAAGGTGGAGGCGATCCAGTTGTT
This sequence comes from Oligoflexales bacterium, assembly GCA_041736175.1. Taxonomy (GTDB): domain Bacteria; phylum Bdellovibrionota_B; class Oligoflexia; order Oligoflexales; family CAIYRB01; genus JBGSUI01. The sequence continues at coordinate 91,290 of JBGSUI010000148.1, forward strand.
GAATTTGGAAATACTACTCTGCTCACATGCATGAACTCTGGTCATATAATAGGGGCGCCAATTTTATCTCGCGATGGAAAACTAACGGGCATAATCACAAATGAATATCGTCGTATCGAGCGTTTGGGTATGTATAACGGTATGTATGACTACGGAGACTTTAAGGATTTCTGGAGTCCAAAAAAAGCTTTTGAGTTCAGTCAGGATCCACCACTTGTTCGTGGGTTAAAATCGGTCGTTTTTAAAGGTAAAGGCCTCCTTAAAGAAAACACAACTAAAAAGATTGGCGATTTATCGATAAACTACAACACCAAATTGGGCAGCTTACAAATAGGGCTAGGGAAGGATAACCTGTTTTCCTTTAAATTAGATAGGGAAAAAAATGGTCCAGATATCTTTTATCAAGATGAAGATATAAACTTATATGAGTTTTGGTTTCCCAATGAAAATGACCCTGTAAAAGCTGACTCTAAAGATATAGCATCTATGGTCTCAAATTTCTTGGAAAAAGCAGCCGCAACCAAAGGTATCGACCCAAAAATCAAAAATTACTTATTGGAGATTAAAGGAGGTTTGTCTTCCTACTTTTCTAAACAGATAAAACTTTAATTCCTGATTAGTGGCTCCCGGGAGATTCTTGTAGCGCCTTTTGTTAAGGCTCTACGTTAAACTTTTCCTTGCAACGATTCCCATCCACTTCTGTCCTAGTGCAGCGTCCGCCGTCCCGGGACCACACCTCGTGGCGAACGGCCATGGGGATTGCAGACCTGTGTTTTTTCACAGCTGGTGCTACCTATGAAGTGGCTGTATTCGGGACCGGGGTTACAGGGACCACCGCTTCGGTCGGCGTTTCTCCCGGGACTCGATCTTGGCGGGAAAAATCAGCAAATTGGTTGTAGAGGCCTCTATAGGAACCGTTTTGTAAGCCCCAAAACCCGTCAAACTTTTTCTGAAGATTCCAAGAATATTTTTAGAGCCAGTTCGTCCCAGGGCGAACGACCCAGATGGTGCGGCCCCAAATTCGGTGACTCCAGAGGTAGAGCCCATTGGGAAAAAATCCAGGTCGGCAATGTCAAGGACTGTTCGCCGCGAGGTTTGGGCCCGGGACGAATCAGTTACCGTGGGGTCTAAGCCTGCGCATCAACCGACCACTTGACTTATTTCTTGGGCGACAACTTCATTGACCAAAAAAATTACAACAAATGCAAATCTACATGTGATTCCGTCCACACGAAAATTGGTCGTAAATCCAAAAAGCTCTTCATTTCACGAAATGCCTTTTTTTGGAGTTCCCTTCAGCTATGGAGGGATGAGATTTGCTCTCGTCAATTTGGAGCATTTAATCCGCAGCAGCACCATATGGGCTCCTAACATAAATGGGAATAGACTTGAATTACGTGGTTTTTTTACCCCTAGAAATACTTCTGAGATGCTCTCCAATTACCGGATTGTTAATGGGCGACTCGATTACCTCTATAAGTCCAAAAAACCTTCTTGTTTTCCCTAAGTCATTGCTGACGTTGCCTATTCACTCAGAGGGAGTGGTCGTGTATGATAGGGGAGGTGTCAGACAAATGACATAGGGGGCTTATCAATCATAAAGGAAACATAATATGATAAAAAAATGGATACCCCCGGTGCTTCTGGGCATCTTTGTCTTTGCTGGATTGCTCTACTGGCTGGTTTCTAAACGCAGCGGTGATGATGCTGCCGGAGTGCATTCTAACGTCCCGTCAACCCCTGCTGACTCTGATATGGTGGAGGAGTTTGGAGACGGGCTAGACACGGAAGGCGCGGAAAACACCTTTGAAATGTCAGATGGTGGAAAAAAGACGCCCCCCAATCTTCCGGAGGAGGGTGGGTTTGATGAATCGGGCATAGGCCAGGAGATGGACGGACTGCCTCGGGAGGAGGACGACCTTGGGCCTGGTCTAGGTGGTGTCGATGGCAATGGTAGCCCGGGAGGTCTTCCGGACACCGAAAACACCGCTCCTATGGATGAGATCGATACTATCGATGACGATGAAGGTGAAACCCTCGATTCTAAAAACCACACATCAACAGGGACTGGGGTTTCCACGGGAGCGGGTCCGACGGGGGCTGGATTTCAACAAGATACAAATAATCAAACAGGAACCCCAGGGGCGGTCCCGGGTCCTTAAGGCTTTTAAGATCTTTTACAAAAAACTTTTCACTTTTCAGGGATAAGAAGGGCTATCAAAGGTCCTTCCTATCCCGGATGAAATTCAGCCTGGTTTCCCCATTTTGCGCATCTGTTTGATGCGTCTTTTGCGGGCAGCAATCGCTTTTTTCTTGCATTTGACAGACGGCTTTTCGTAGTGCTGGTTCTTTTTCAAGTCGCCGATAACACCGGCTTTCTCTACTTGCTTTTTAAAGATCCGAAGCACTTTGTCAATGGGTTCCCCGTCTCGCACTTTAATTCCCGGCATGTGGTTCCTTTCTTGGGTACCTGCTTAGAAGGGCCTATGGGTAAAAAAACGAATAGTCCTCGTATTCAACTGAGGCGTGGCAACGTAACAAACAATAATGATATCATGCAACACTTAGTTTCAGCGGTTGTTGACTATTTTCCCGTAACATCATGAAATGATCATGAAATCAGTATGGAAACCAATCATGACTAACGACAAATCTCCCCGAAAAAGCTTTCTTCCGGTTCCGAACGACTCTCATTTTCCACTGGCCAATCTCCCCTGGGGTATCTTTAGGCGCGCACCTGGGGCCCAGCCGACGGTGGGGGTCGCCCTAGGGGATCAGATCGTCGACCTCCACCATCTGGCCCTTAAGGGATATGTGACGACTGGCCATAGCCCAGGGCTCTTTACCACGGGACGCCTTAACGAGCTAGCCGGCGAAGGGCCGGATCTTGGACGCCAGATCCGAAGCCAACTCCAAAAAATCCTTGCAGAGGATTGTCCGACTCTCCGTGATCAACCATCCCTACACAAGGATTTGTTTTATCCACAAAAATCCGCCATCATGGATCTTCCCTTTGCCAGCGGTGGCTTTACGGATTTTTATTCGTCCATCAACCATGCCTCTAACGTCGGTCGACTCTTTAGAGATAAGGACAATCCGCTCCTTCCAAACTGGCGCCATCTCCCCGTTGCCTACAATGGCAGAGCCAGTACCCTGGTTCCATCGGGAACTCCGATCCCTAGGCCCAAGGGCCAAATCAGTCCAGGCCCCGGGCTGCCCCCAGTCTATGGACCTTCGCAAAAGTTAGATTTCGAACTCGAGCTGGGCTACTACATCGGTGTGGAAAACCCCCATGGCACACCCATCCCCGTCGACCGGGCTAGCGAGCATATCTTTGGATTGGTCCTTGTCAACGACTGGAGTGCTCGGGATCACCAGGCCTGGGAGTATGTGCCCCTCGGGCCTTTTTTAAGTAAGAGCTTTGCCACCTCGGTATCCCCATGGGTGGTGTCTCCAGACGCTTTAAAACCATTTTTAAGGCCGATGGCGTCCCAAGATCCTAAGCCGCTCGCTTATCTGTGCGAAGGCCAACGTCAGGTCTATGATGTCACGCTAGAAGTCTGGTTAACCCCCGCACAAACAGGGGTGCCCCAGAAAATCGCCACCACCAACACCCAGGAGCTTTACTGGTCCTTAAGCCAACAGATCGCCCACCACACAGTCAATGGATGTAAACTGCAAATTGGCGACCTCCTGGCTACGGGAACCATCAGTGGGCCAACTCCTCAGAGTTTAGGAAGTCTCTTAGAAATGACCCTTAATGGCACCCAAGCGCTCCAGCTCCCAGGTGGGCTCTCCCGCCGCTTCCTTGAAGATCTGGACGAGGTCGCCCTGGTGGCCTATGGGCAAGGGCAGGACTACCGGATCGGGTTTGGTGAGGTCCGCGGTAAAATCCTCCCTGCTCCAGTCTAAAAGCTGATCAACCGCCAGACTTAACGTTGAGGTTGGCGGCGTTTTTTCCCCCTGGTAGGAGGCCGCTAAAGGGAGAATCCCCGGAGTCTCCCCCACCACACATGGCCTCGAATCGAGCGCCGTTGGTGCTAGCAAAGCGGCTCACTTTGGTGAAGTCGGGATCACTGATCTCAAATCGAGAGTACTTGATCAAAGCTTGGGACTGGGGGCTTGAAAGGTCTACAAAGTAGTTGGTGGCCAGGTTGCCGTTCAACCCATAGGCGGAGCCGATGCCCAGGAGGATTCCATCGGGGTTGGTTCCATCAGAGGCAAAGACCGGCCCCCCTGAGTCGCCCTTTCCAGCGACTGCTTCCCCTTTAGAAAGATCGCCGACCACTGTAAGGTAACCCCGGTCGCTGGCTAGGGCGGCAATCTTGTTTTTACCGGTGTTTTTGTTGCCGACTCCGGTCTTTAAGTCCGGGCCTATGGCTCCATAGCCCACCAGGGTGACTTCAGAACCTACCGCGGGCGGTGTACCAGGGGACGCAGGGACTGGATACCGTGGCAACACAAAGGTGTTTGGTTCGAACTTGATCACGGTCAGGTCGATCCCAATCTGTTCCTCTAAGATGGTGTCGGAGCCAAGGGTTTCGGGAAAAGCCCAACCCGTGAGGGCTGTGGCCGTTTTTTTGCCGTTAAATCCCTGAACACTCAGAGCAGCCTCTATGCCCTGGTATTGAGCTTGGCCAGGGTTTGCGGTGCTCGCCTTTTTAATACAGTGGGCGGCTGCAAGCACGGTCTCCTCATTGATGATCACACCGGTACAGATTTGTTCGTCGTTGGCAAAAAATCCCGAGCGGGGTTTGACCAGCAGTTTAATAACGCTGGGAAACTGCTCAGGGGAAACCGCTTGACCATTCACGATTTTGGTTTCCGATGTCTCTGCAAGTTCTTGGGAGCAGGCTCCAAGGCTTGAAAGTCCCAAAGAAAACAGATAGGTTAATTTTCCTAGGCCCATAAATGGTCCTCCATAAGATTGTTAAAAAAATTTTTGATTGCCTACAATCTCTTCGGATAAAATTCAGAAAAAGTTTAGATAAAATAAAAAGTATCTAAAATAACCTAATAATATCGATACTTGATAAACAAAAAAAGCCGGTTTTTAAACCGGCTTTCGAGGGGAGTTAGGCCCCTTTAGAAGATCAATCTTACTGCTTGAGGAGTGCTTCGAGTTTTACAATCTCGTCTTCCGTAAGGACCCTAAAGCGGACTGGAGGCATCTTTTTAGGATCATCGACGGGAAGACGCAGTCTCTCGATGGCCAGATCTTTTTCCTCTCGGCTCATTTTGGAAAGGTTTACATCGAACTTAGCCCGACTGATGTTTTGGTTGAGTTTAGAGTTATGACATTGGTTACAGCCCTGGATCAAAATGCCATTGGCATCGAGGCCTTGTTTGACCATAAAGCCCATATCTCGCAGCCCTGAATCCAGGAGCACATCCCTTAGGTCAGGAAACTGCGCCGCATCGAGGTTTCCTGCACGGTATTGTTTATAAGAGGTCGCGACATTTTTGAGTTTATTGGTGTCATAGGCTTTGATCTGATGGAAAGGAGGAGCGATCGCATTGCCTTTGACAAAGTTTTCGTAGAGCCGGCTCCAGTTTGCTCCCCCGCTGCCGCGGAGCCCTGATTCGATCTCGATGGTCCGTGAAGGGAATTCATTGGGTTGGTTACCGTTGCCTGCACCGCGGATAAATCGTTCCAGTTTGGCAGGATCTGAGTTACGCACCCTGTTTGCAGGGACCCCCGCAAATTCTTCGCCTGCATGGACCGTTTCAAAATCCGCAAGCAGAGCCCGGCCGCCGGTGGTGTTGTCGCGCATAAAGTGGGTCCAGGGGTTGGTAAGCTCTTGCATTCTAAAAATCTTGCTGGTACCGGCCCCACCAGGTTGGTGGCACTGTTTACAGTCAAAAATCGTGTTTTCGACGTCCACATCTTCGTAGATCGTTACCGATTTCCAGTTAGACTCGATGGCAGGTGACATAAGATCCGCGTTCGAACACTTTCCCTCGCCGTCGTTACAGGCCTGGGTGAACTTGACTAGGAAAAACTTAAGCTCACGGGTCCTTGTATCGGTCGCGATAATCTCGGCAAACTGCTCTCCTCGCACAAATCCAAGAGCCACATTACCACCAGCGTTGTTAAACATCACTAACCTTGGATTCGCGGCTGAAGTAAACTTTGACACCAGAGAGCTAGAATGGGCTGTAAAGGTAAACCCAGTGCTTCCTATAAGATTGTTTAGAATACCACCGCTACCATCAACACTCAGGCCTAGGGCGGCTTGGAGTTCTTTAAGACTTGAGATCTTGGGAGGCTGGGCCGCACAAAACACCTGCCTTACTTTATCTTGCCCATTTCGCGCACACAGGACCTTTCTCTGGTCTTCGCCCGTGGGCAACTCCCCTAGGACATCTTTGTTTAGATTGGCTCCTTGGCCGGCGTCACCACCGAAGGCGCCCTGGCTTCCGGCACCGCCCCCCTGGGTAGAGGCTCCGGGATTTGCGCCCCCATCACCTTCGGGCTCTTCATTTTCGTATTCAGGATTTACACCTTGGGTGGAAGTATTGTTACAACTGATGGTACTATAGGTCACACCATAGGCCACAACTAAAAATAATACTGTTTTTTCTAAACAACTCTTGCGAATCACATCAACTCCCTTTGAGTGCCCCTTTCTCATAATTTCGTGTGGGGCCATTCTGGACATTCCAATTTCGCCGCTTAAAGTCTTCGGGTTTCTGCCGTCTTAGGCACGACCGGAACCGTTATCGGCATATTTGCGGCAAATCTTTAGCAGAAAATAGCAATTTTTCTAGGTGTCTAGAGCTTTTACGCAAGTGGCGAAAGATCCTACAGGCTCGCTAAAGCCTTAAGTCGATCGCTGGCCCGTCCTCTTTAGGAGGCTCTATGACCAAAACCACCTTGACCATGGGACCACCTGATCACAAATCGGGTGTTAGCGACTTGGTCGTCCACATCAATCGTGCCTCGGTGATGTTCGACAATCGAACGGACCAGAGATAGGCCAATGCCGGTGCCCTTGTTCACGTCTTTTGTGGTAAAAAATGGCTCAAACATTTTTTGTTTGATCCCAGGGGGAATGCCGTTACCTGAATCAGTCACGGTGATCAGCGTCTCCGACTCAGAGATGCTGGATTCGATTTGGATCCATTTATCGGCTTGATTTTGGACAGCATCAAAGGCGTTAGAGAGAAGGTTGAGGATAACCTGGGAGATCCGTGACGACTGGCAAAGGGTGACGGCTAGGTCTGTGTGATGTTCATAGGTCAAGGCCACTCCGCTTAGGCTAAACCGTTCGCGGCAGATCTCGATACACCCCTTAAGGAGTTCAGGAAGGTTGGTCTCCGCAAAATCGTCTTCTTCGCCACCACGGGCAATGTTGAGGAGACCACGGATAATCTTTGCGATCCTTTCTGCAGTTGTTTGGATTTTAGCAAGCCTCTCGATGGCTTTAGGGAGATCAAGGGGAGTTTTTTGGAGAACTTGGCTTAAAAAATTGCAGTTCCCTAAGATGATGGTGATGGGATTATTGATTTCATGGGCCATACCACCGGCCATCTCCCCGAGGGCGATCAGTCGCGACGAGTTAGCCAGTTTAGCTTGTTGTTCCACAAGGAGTTTTTCAGCCTCAAGGCGCAGGGTAATATCCTGGGCCGTGCAGACGACGTGGGTTACTTTTCCCTGGCGAAGTGCGGGTTGGTAGCAGACTTCGTATTTCTTGTTTTCAAACTCGACGAGAGCGTTAAAATTCTGGTGGTTTAAGGCCCTTTTTAAGTGATTGACTGAAATGGGCAGAGATCGACGGATTTTTTGAGCCGGTTGGCCTAGTAAAAGGCTTTTATCCAGCCCCATTTCTGCTGCTAAAAGGCCACCTATAAGCTTGATGGTGCCCTCATGATCAAAAACAATCACCAACATGGGAAGATTGTCGATAACATATTGAGAATCGAGTTCTATAGGGAAAACCTCATGAAACTTTTTTAATTTTCTTACTGGTTTGGATCATGCGAGTCAAAAAGATCAAAGAATCGTCGCCGAGGGTCATTGAGTCGCCACATTTGCTACAGACGTGGGTTTCCTCTTGGAGTTTGTCGATGGTTGTGAGGTTTGCAACAAGCTCATTGAGCCTATAGAGTTTAACCTCGTCATGATAGCAATTGTTGCAAAAAAACTGTCCATAGGCCGATTCGATCGCAGCGCTACCCTGGAAGGATACGATCATATTAGTTTGGGCCACAAAATCCACGGAGCATTCGACAAAGGTGACTTGGGTTTTATGGAGCAAAAGTGTCAAAAAGCGCACCCAGGCCATCGCACCGAGGGAGTTGATGCTATCAACTTTACTGAGGTTGATGGTACAAGGGCCTTTGATTTCTTCGATAAACGGCAATAGGATGGGTCCGCATTGCTCGTCAATCGGCCCGTCTATGGTGAGGGTGGACGACTGTTTATCATAGGTGATACTGAGTTCTTTCTTAGACATCGGGACGGCCTGGTGTAGGATTAAGTGTTAGGATCCCCTACTTGTCACATCTCATCTTCCTTTCGGCTTAAGATGGAAAAAAATGAGGGACTGGAGTGCGCTGGTGGCCACTAGGAGTTGGCCCAGTTATTGCAGCATAGTAGGCTCTACCAACTTTCTGTGGTATCGGATATTGATTTTGAATTTAACAAAAATCATGCCATTCTAGAAACAAAACAATGTTAGGGGGTCGTTAGTCCTATGAAGATTTATCTGCCAATGTTAACGGTATGGATGGCTAGTCTCTGGCTCTCTTTAACCCCAGCCACCGCCCAAACTAAAGAAGGACTTAAGATCGATGCTTCACCTGGCCTCGCCGAAATCACCCATATCAAACTTTGGCTCGGTAAAAATCCAGGACCAGGTAAACAGGGGGTCGGACGTGGAAATGAAAAATTATTTATCCTAAAGGATCTTAAAATAGCCGAAGCGGAAGCTTATGACTCCCAGCTCCAAACAAAACTCCATTATCGAGGGATCAACCTACGGGATCTTATCGCCCTGATCAGCCCGATGCCACCCACTGTCGATATCATCATCCTGCACACGAGCAACGGCTTAAGGATCCCCGTGGCGATCAAAGACTTGACCTCAGATCGGCAGATTTTTTTAGCAACCTCCTTTAAAAAAGATGGTCAGTGGTCTAAGGAATTTCCCACACCTCCCCCCACTTCCCCTAAAGGTGTTCCCCTGGTCTTTCTCGGCAACAAGCTCGTGGCCGGTACCCAGTACCAGGTGAAAGACTCATCGGGAGGCTCCTCGGGTTTTAGCCTTTGGGACTATGCTGCCAGTCTTACCGGGGTCGAAGCCGTAGAGTCTCGGGCATACTACCAAAGCTTTAACCGCATCGATGGCAAAAGCACCAGTCTCGGGCATACCCTCTTCCAAGGACGTTGCTGGTCGTGCCATAACGTCAAAGGCGAAGGGGGGCAATGGGGCCCTGATCTGACGACCATCAAAGAAATCGACGACATCAAAGGGATAAAACAACTCTCCTTAAGGGTTGCTGGACCAAAATCCAAAAAAGACCAAGTGCTCAGCCACAGCATGCCCTACCAAAAGGACATCACCCTAAAAGAGTTAAAGTCCCTCTGGTTTTGGCTGAGAGAAATCAAAGCTAGCACCCTTGCACCCTACGATCCGACCTATGAAAAGTCGGTCAAATGGGAATAACCGGCTACAATCGATGGGCTTCACGGGGCGAGTGACTTGGCGACTTCGACCGCGAGTTTTCCTTGGCCTTTAGGCGAAAGATGAAAGCAGTCTCCAGCGATATCATCCCCATCAAACCGCACAGACTCTGAACGGGCTAGCCAATGAAAGCGGATATCACTGGGTTGAGGGGCGGTTTTTTGAAGATTTTGTACCACTTCCTCGCTTTTTTGGCGGAAAGCGCGGATGCGATTGGCGACAGTAGACAGGGTTTCTGGGGAGACATTGGCAAAAAGGTTTGGGCACATCCCGGCTGGTGACGGAGGCATGACGGAGCTAAAGAGCCAGGGAAACCAGGGGGCAAACCCGGTCTCCCCAGTGGTTTCGAGTTGGTCTTTGCTACTTTTGAGCTGGTCCTCTGTAGGAGTGAAATATTGTTTATGGAGGGTCCCACAGGTGGTCTGGTCTCCGAACGCTAAGACGGATTTTTCGAGGATGGAGGGGTTTGTTACAATTTGGGTCACATTGAGATAGGCGACCACATAGACATCGGTGCCTCCTGGGGGTAGAGGAAAGCGGCTTAGATACCTAAGTCCCTTATCTAAATAAGCTGCGAAATCATCGGCTGGAGTCATCATAGGTAAAGTAGGTCCACAGATGTCGTTGCCGGTAAACAAAATAAAAACTTTATGGGGTAACAGACCTTGTCGAGCTACCAGGAGCCGGTCGATTTGGCGATTCAGGCTGCCTATTTTGGCACCATTTTCGGCGGCGATATAAATCTGTGAAGATTTAATGCCGAGTCCCTGGCCGAGCTGGTATCCCCAGGAGTATTCTTCGGTATTGAGAAAGGTTTGGCTGATACCATTGACAAAGACCAAAAAGGTGTATTGGACTCCATGGAAAAGCTCCCGCCAGGTCGGCCAGGTGGCCCGAGGCTTGGCGAGGGGATCGGCATACTTCCAGGGAAGATCTTGGGGGAGGTCGGCGGCCTTAGGGGAGAGGGTATCAGGACCTAAAAAAACCTCCCAGAGTTTTTTGCGACTCAGAGTCAGTTGTGGATGACTCGCTGCACCTGTCGAAATACTATCACCGATAAAGGCGATGCTAGGCTCAAGGTCTTGGGCATGGGCTGGTCGGTCCTCTGTGGCGGCTAACCACAGTCCTAAGAACATCACCATCAATATCTTTAGAGCCAGGTGAAACAAGGGGGTTAAAAACATAGCCAGCCTTTGGAGCCTAAATGCGTAAAAATTGTTTAGCCACCGATGGTAGTTTGCGGGTGATAGCCCACATATCGCTCCAGGTCGGCTGCGCCGCTTTTAGCAGGACTGGTGTGGCGATCCGCCCTAGTGATACCTTAGGATCAAGTCCCCTTGCAAGACCTTCGATGGTCAGGAGGCTCTTAGCCATCATCATAAGCCCCTCGGGTATGGGGATTTCTACTCGCGCGGCCGCGTTAAGGCAGGCTTCCAGGAGTTCCTGCATGGTCGGTTTTTTGGCCGGGTCCTCCCGCCCGCGGGCGATGAGTTTAGCGACGCCTTTGAGTTCGCCCATCAGGTCGTCTCGTTCAACTTTTTGGCCACCATCCTCGGCCATCACCAGCAAAGCGTCCACGAGACGTTCTTTATCCATAGCCAGCACGGCCTTTAGGATTGCAGCGATATGGACCCGGTCGGTTTCCATCAGCTCACCGGAAAGTCCCCAGTCAAAGATACCCACAGTGCCATCGTCGAGTAGGATAAGGTTCCCCGCATGGGGATCGCCATGGAAGAGTCCGAGTTCAAAGACTTGGACCAGGAGTTCGCTGAGGACCGATTTAGCCAGTTTTTGTTTGATGCGTTCGTCGAGAGCCACTTTGCTAGTGACCACATCCGAAAGGGGGATTCCCCTAAACCGCTCGACGATAAGCACGCGATCGGAGCCCATGGTCGGGTGTACGGCTGGGATAACCAGGGATTTTTGTTTTTTGTTGCGGAGCTTTCCATGGACTTTGAGGATGGTTTCCCGCTCCCTGCTAAGGGAGAGTTCTTGGCGAAATCCCAGGCAAAGCTCGCTCAGCTCTCGCAGCACCCGTCTTGAAGTCTGGGTGACGGCCAGGGGCTCGACGAGACCCATAAGCTGTTCGAGTGCCATCACGGTCTCGGTGAGCCGTTGTCGTGCGTGGGGCTTCACTACTTTGATCACCCATTCTTTCTGTTGGGTGTCCGTGGCTCCATGGACCTGGGCGAGGGAGGCGACTCCCAGGGGGTGTTTTTCCATCTGGAGCTCTTTACGCCAGCCGGGGATCTCCTCATCTAGAGTTTTTTCCACCTCACTGACATCCATGGGGGGCCAGTCTTTATAGAGCCGTGTCAGCTGCATTTGTTCTGCCAGCTCTTGGGACTTGGGCGAAAGTCGCGACAAGGCCATTTGTCCTGCCTTGCCATAGATCGGCCCGAGGGCATCCAATAACTCTACGGAGGATTGGCCTAAAAGCTCAAAGAATTTATTGACGCTCATCAGTCCGTCAAGGGATGGGTCCTTAAGGACGGAGCGGCCTAAGGTCAAGGGAAAGCCCACAAGACCATGGCGAACCCATGCAAGGGAGATGCGGCTTAGTTCTTTTGGAATCGCAAGGGTCGTGCCCATAGCCAACAACATCGATGTATTCCTTCAACAGGTGGGATTTTTAATGTATTTATGCAATAATCTTCGTCAGTCCTAGTTTCGATGGTAGCATGGAGTTTTAGGGTACACAAACTCCGGTGGAGTCTTGGATTTATTTAGGTGACCTGGTGAAGGGATCAACCAACAAAATAGGTGAAGAATTATGAAGACCAAAGCCGAGATTGTCCACAATTGGTTGCCACGCTACACAGGTACCCCTCTTGAAGAGTTTGGCCCTTATATTTTATTGACTAATTTTGCAGACTATGTGCAGAAATTTGCCCAGCGTTTTGGAGTTCCGGTGCGGGGGGAGGGTCGCCCTATGATTACGGCAAGCGATCCGAAGTCAGGACTGACCATCATTAATTTTGGTATCGGTTCTCCCAATGCAGCTACGATTATGGATTTGATCTGTGCCACGGATCCCAAAGCAGTTTTGTTTTTAGGTAAATGTGGTGGAATCAAAAAAACCACCGAAATAGGTCATTTTATTCTCCCCATTGCGGCCATAAGAGGGGAGGGGACTTCCAACGACTACCTACCACCCGAAGTCCCGGCGCTACCATCCTTTAAGCTCCATAAATTTGTCTCCGAAAAAATCGTCGAAGCCAATCTCGATTATCGGACAGGAGTGGTCTATACCACAAATAGACGGGTGTGGGAGCACGACGATCCCTTTAAAGAAAGGCTACGCCACCTTAAAGTGATTGGCATCGATATGGAGACTGCAACTGTCTTTACGGTAGGGGTCGCTAACGAAATCCCCCGAGGGGCCTTGCTCTTGGTTTCTGATATGCCGATGACCCCCGATGGTGTAAAAACCGACACGAGCGACAAATCAGTCACTGCCCGCTTTGTGGATTTGCACCTGGATATTGGCATCAAAGCGATGACGGAGATTGGGTCTAAAGGAGAGAAGATTAAGCACTTCACCTACTGAGATGTCTAGAAAGGTTTGGTAGAGCCTGAGAGACGAAACCGATGGAGGGCGGGGGAGTGGGGATGTTTGGTTTGAGCTTGAGAGTGCACCTTATAGTGCTTTTTTTGGGTCTGATAGAAACCCCTGCTCTGTCAGCCCCTTTGGTCCAACACCGCGTCCAGGTTTATCGGCTGGAATCTGCAGAACTCCAGGGCACCACAAGGCTGACGATGGCCCAGGTTTCGGCAGAACTAGGGCTTGTGGTAGGTATGTCCCTTGATGATGATCTGGTGATGACGTCACGGGCAAAGTTATTAGGTTTAGGGCTTTTTAAATCGGTGACTTTAGTGATGCGCAAAGGCTCAAAGCCAGGATGGGCTAAGCTGATTATCGAAGTGGAAGACGACAGCTCAGTCCTGGGCGACTGGGCTTTGGGAGGGTCCCTAGGAGTCTCCGTGGCTGACAGCAAGGCATCTCCTGCGGTTCCAGGCACCAATATTCCTATGAATTTTCGATTGGGTTTGATCGGACGAAACCTCTTAGGTGATCTCCACCGGGGATCGGGTTTTGTAGACTTCGATGATAAAGGCTTGGTGCGGGAAGCTTTATTTTCCTATGGTTCGCCAAAGTTTGCCCGGGAGGCGGCGCAGTTTGATACGGAAATCGCGGTGGTAGATCCTAGGTACCGGTTTATGGATTCAAAGGGGTTTGGTGCTAAAGGCCAAGGTCTATGGACCCAAAACCTTTCGGATACCCTTAATGGAGATTTGATTTATGGTGTAGCCATGTACCTAAACCAAAAAGAAAGGTTTACGGTTCCTGGATTTCCCAAGAGCGTTGTCGGACCTAAGGTGGGTTATTATCGGGAAACACGGCTCCATGGGTTTTTTCCCCAGGAGGGGGCTCTGTTTAGCTCCTCGATATTGGTCAACCCCATCGAGTTTCACTCGTCGGTGATCGAGCTTAAAATCGCCCAGACTTTAGAGCTTGCTTCGAACCTGCTGCTGACTGTGGACACCTCGTTGACAACCGTTGGGGTCCAAGGTTATGCGGGACGAGGTGAGTTACGATTTGACCTCCCCTTTATCAGTAGCGATCCTAATGCAGACCAAGCTGCGGGTTATCTAAGTTTCCAAGGGGGACAGGACCGCACCAAACAAACCAACTTAGTGGGCACGGCTGCCGTTTTAGGACTGCGCTATCATAGTTCGGGGTTTATCGCGGATATCGGACTTAAAATCACCCATTCGCCGGAAGAACTCGCTCCTAAAAACACCCTGACTAAGGCCTGTAGGGGACTCCCGGAACCTTACCTCGGGTGGGAGGGGCAGGGATGCCCATAAGATCGACAAAAGGGATGTTCTCTCTGCTCGGTTGGTTGGTGATGGGATCACAGCATCTGTGGGCAGATTCACCAGCTTTAAAAACTGCGCCCGATCCCCCTGCTCTCCCCGCTCTCCCTGCTCTCCCAGCTCCCGTCACCATGTCGCCTAAGGTTGGTCCGCCGCCCCCACCGGAGGCCAACCGCCGCGCCTCCGTCCAGTGGTTGATAGCTCCTAGGATAGCTCCTAGGATAGATCCTAGGATAGATCCTAGCTATGGGGTTGTTCCCCCACGCCTTAAAATCCAGCTTACTAAGCTTCTCTCCCCCAAACAGGTAAACCTTTTAGAGGGTGGGTTTACCACGGTGAGCCAACTCCTCATCTCTGAACCTAAATCTGATCCTAAAAAAAATAGGAAATCAGAGGCCCCCTTAGAAGCCAAGGAGCTTCCACCGGACGATGAAGAGCCAGAGGACCAAGACGATGCCGAAGCCTTAGGGATGACGGTCCCCCTCCGTCAAGTATCATGCTCAGTAAAATTCGACGCCTGGCAGGAGTCTTTCGAAGTCATCAAGCTTATGGATCATCCCGAGAAAACCTCCAGCGAAGCGGTGATCGTCAAAGATCTCGATGCCTTTGGCGAACTCTGTTTAACGGCAGAAGTTGAGTTTAACCATTCAAATCAAACCCTACTCCAGCAGGGGGGAGTTCTCTTGGCAACGATGATTGTTAGACAAACCTCTCAGGAAGAAACCGCAAAGATCAAAGGTTGGTTGATCAAACAACAGTCGGGAGTGATCCAAGGTCTCTTCTCCCATATGCTTGGTGAGTTGACTCTCCAACAAAAGGTACACACCGAGCTGCTGATTCCTCCTGCTCCCGCTTCCCCGCTGCCTTCGACCCCTGGTCGCTTACCACCTCGGACCCAACAACTTAAAAAGCCCAAGAT
Organism: Oligoflexales bacterium; assembly: GCA_041736175.1. Lineage (GTDB taxonomy): Bacteria > Bdellovibrionota_B > Oligoflexia > Oligoflexales > CAIYRB01 > JBGSUI01. The sequence continues at coordinate 106,779 of JBGSUI010000148.1, forward strand.
AGCCGGTAAAGGAGGAGCCGATCTATGATGGAAACGCAGAGTCTCCTTAAGATGCGGTGGCATGAATCCTGGATTATGCGGGCTGCGGCGATGGCATCCATGATCTTGCTGTTAGGCTTTGCGGTCAGTGGATTTTTCACCTATAGCAGTATCGAGTCCATAGCCAGTATCGCCCACGATCCAGAGATCGAAGCATCCCTGGGGACCCATCTAGAAAGCCTTAAGAAAATCCATGAACTCAATCAGAGTCTTATTGAGACGAGGCTCTCTGCCAGCCTAGGACCAGTCCTGGCAAACCCAGGGGCTGGAATCACGGTAGAGACCCTAAAGCCCATGGTCACCCTGGCGGTTAAGGGGACCGAACTGGCACAGTCCCCGTGGGTGATCACGGAGTCCGCAAAGGGCCAGGCCACGGTCCATGACTTACCCCTGATCAAATGGCTCAACCAAGAAAAACTACAGGTGTTTAAGTTTACCATCGAGTTTCCGCGAGGCTCTACCTACGGGATCTTTAAGGCGACCGAAGACCTTAGGCAGCGCTACCAAGTGGTCGGACTTAAGCTCGAAGCCCATATCATTCCCAGTCTTATTAAGGCAAGTGTCGTCGTCTTGATCGTCTCGTTTTTAGTCCTTGTCAGCCTGTTTTTTGCCTATGCTCAGCGGTTTAAAGCCGGCATCAACGAGGTGATCGAAGGCTTTAGTATCTGGTCCGAAAAAGACGCTAAATTTAGGTTTGATGACACCTATCCCGGAGAACTCAGGCTTATCACCCACCAATTCAACGAAATGGCAGACGAAGTGGAATCCAACCGGCAAAATAGCCTTTATTTGGAAAAGATCGCCTCCTGGCAGATCATCGCTCGCAAGCTTGCCCATGAAATCAAAAATCCACTGACACCCATCCAGATGATGGTGAGCCAACTCAAACGGCGCTACAAAGGCGACGACCCAGCTTTTGGCAAGCTTCTCGAAGAAGCCCAGGCCATCATTACTGAAGAGGTGGCTGGACTTCGGAGGATGGTCGACAGCTTTTCGCAGTTTGCGCGTTTGCCCGAACCAAAACCCCAGCGGGCTAATATCGTCCAGCTCTGTCAGCATGTTTTGGATTTGCAAAAAAACATCTTTCCAGAACATAGCTTTTCTCTCAAAAGCAGCGCACCTGCCCTCTGGGCGGTCGTCGACGAAGACTTGATCCGCCAGGTGGTTCTTAATATCGTCAAAAATGCCGGTGAAGCCTGCCAGAATCGCTCGGCTGCCATCTGCATCAGACTTTCAGAGACGCCGACGGAAGTGGTGATAGAAGTCAACGACAATGGTGACGGGATTCCGCCGGATTTGATCGGTCGAATCTTTGAAGCTTATTTTACGACTAAACATACGGGACCCAGTCCAGGGATGGGGCTTGGTTTGGCCGTCTGCCAGAAGATTGTGATTGACCATGGGGGGACTATGACTGTTAAGAGTCAAAAGGGTGATACGACTTTTACGATTCGGATTCCAAAAATATGGGCGGCCTAGGGGTTCGAAGCCGGTAGCCCTAAACTTAAGACTTATGATTCCTCTTGAAGGACTTACAGAGATGAATGTAGTGACAAAACCAAAATCAGATATTATTCGAAATCGAAAAATCCTGGTTGTGGATGACCATAGGAACATAAGAATCAGTTTGCGGATGACTTTAGAAGGTGAGGGGGCGTTGATCACCGAAGCTGATTCGGTCCAGGCTGCTTTCAGTAAGATTGGGACCATTCAGGAGGGTCACAACCTCGGTTTTGACTGTATCCTCCTCGATATTAGGATGCCCGACGGGAGCGGCATGGATCTCTTAAAGCGCCTTTCGGAGGCCAAATGGGCTTCGCGAGTGATTATCATCTCGGGCGAAGGCACCGTGGCTGATGCCTTTCGGGCCACCCAGATGGGTGCCTTTGACTATATTGAAAAACCCTTTGGCGAAGAACGGATTATCGTTTGCGTCGCCAGGTGCCTCGATTTTAATAGGCTGGCCAATGACAAAGAAAAACTTGAGGAACGGGTCCGCAACCAAGAAATCCTTGGCAACCATCCAGCGATTCAGGAAATCATGCGGCTGATCGCTCGGGTGGCCCCCACCAATGGCCGGGTGTTGATCCGAGGCGAAAGCGGCACCGGAAAAGAGCTTGTGGCGCGGGCCCTCCACCGTCAATCCACCCGCGCAGATAAACCATTGATTAAGGTCAACTGTGCGGCGATCCCTTCGAGTTTGATCGAGAGCGAACTCTTCGGCCACGAAAAAGGAGCTTTTACCGGAGCGATTAAACAGCGCAAAGGAGTGTTTGAACGGGCCGATGGGGGGACTTTGTTTCTCGATGAAATCGGTGAACTGAGCCTTGATGTACAGGCCAAACTCTTGCGGGTTCTCCAAAACGGCGACATCCAGCGGGTCGGTGGCGAAGCAGCGATCACGGTCGACGTAAGACTCCTCGCAGCGACCAACCGTGATCTCGCCGATATGGTCCAGCACGGGGAGTACCGCGAGGACCTCTATTATCGTCTTAACGTCGTGACCCTCCAGCTTCCGCCCTTGCGCCAGCGGGTGAGCGATATTATCAGTCTAGCCGAAGTGTTTCTTAAGGAAGCCTGCCAAGAACATTCCCTAGGCGACAAATCCTTAAGCCCCCATGCCCAAAAACTCCTGGAGTCCTATCATTGGCCAGGAAATATCAGGGAGCTACGCAATATCATCGAAAGGACCGCCATCCTTAGCGAGGAGTCCGTGATCGACACCATCGACGGTCTTACTTTAGGAGGGGGAGCCCCCCTTAAACCCGACCAAAAAAGATTGGTGGAACCGCCCACCAACCTTACTCCAAGCGACCTGCCCGCCGCTGAAGGAGAGTTTCATTTCTCAAGTCTTGCGGCACCCTGGCAGGACTTTCACGAGGCTGCTGGGAAGGCTTATCTCAAGTTTATTTTAAAGGCCACCCAAGGCAACGTCAGCGAGGCTGCCCGTCTCCTCTGTCTCGAAAGAGCCTACCTGCACCGGTTGATGAAAAAACTGGGCATCCAAAGGGAGATTATCGTCAGTGACTAAGAGAGAAAGAATCCTCTGATTTGCAATCCAGCATCAATAAGTTTAGATTGAGGCTTGAGCCCGTGAGCCGACCTTAACATTTAACAGCAAGGGATACCCCATGCAGACGATTCAAGTGGTTTTTGTCCTGTCCGTAGTAACAGTCTTTGTGGGTGGATTGGCTTTTTACTTTTGGAGGCGTTCGACTAGTCTCTATGCACTTCTGGTGGAAGGGGCAAACCGCTTCGAAGAGTTGCGTCACCAGGCTATGGCTTTTGAAGCCAAAACAAAAGATCAGGAAGCTAAAGTCAGGGACTTTCATGTCAAGGCGCTTCAGGCGGACAAAGCTTCCTTAGAGGCGAAAAGCCATGCTCAAGAGTTGGTCAAAGCCTTTGAAGATAAATCCAAAGAACTGGCCTATGTCACCGACAAGTTGGAACGCCAAAAGAGCTATTTGGAAGGTCTTGTGGCCAAACAGTCTGAGCAGATCCAAGGTTTAGAAAGCGGGCGTGCTCTCTTAGAGGCCGAGCTAGCGGCTGAGCGGGTGGACTGGGCCGACAAAATAGAAAAACTACGCCATTCTCTCGACTCCCAGGGGACAGTTTTTAATGACCAGCTCAAAACCCTAAAGGCAGACTTTGAAAAATCCCAGCAGGATTTAAAACAGGTCACTAAAAAAGCCGCAGAGGTTGATCCCGTAGAGTTCAAAAAACTGCGCCGCAAGGTCAGCCAGTATGCCCGGCTTTATATCACGATGAAGGGTCTTAAGGAGATGGCCGAAGAGCGGAGCCATAACTGGGAAGTCGCCCTCGCCAAACTCTCCACCTGGATCATCCACCAAAAACAGGGAGCCAGAGCGACGCTCCCCAAAGAGCTGGGACCCTTGGTTGGGACCGCCCTTAAGGCGGCTGGGCAACAACTGATTCACGACGAAGACGACGTGGTGGACGCCATGAGTCCCCCCCGGACCCCACCCGCTCCATCGGATCTTGATGCGGCCGTGGCAAGCCATCTTGCTGCGAACAAACCGGCTGAGACCAAACCAGCTGAGACCCCAGAAAAGGAGGGATCGCGAGCCCATGAGCCCGCCCAGGCTGACGTCTTGGCAGATGTCTCCCTATGAGGCCATGGCTTGTCCTCCAAGGGATCCTGTCGGATAACCGTCGTGAGCGGATGCTCCGGGCAGCGGCCCTAAGGACCACCCGCTTGCGAGTCGTCTTACAAGATACGTATCATTCACACAATATTTCAGCCTGCCTGCGGACTGCCGAGGCCCTTGGGGTCCAAAATATTGACCTGGTGGCCATGCGAAACCGATTTAAACCCACAGGAGTCACCCGGGGTGTGGAACGTTGGCTGTCCCTCCGTCATTTTGCGGGGATTGAAGCCTCGGGAGAGTTTTTAAACTCCCAGGGGTTTCATGTCACCGCCGCATCTTTACAGGGGGATTTCCTAACAGTTCCCCCCTTGACCCTGGAGACGATCCCTTTGGACCGTCCGGTGGCCTTGGTTTTTGGCAACGAAAAGGATGGCGTCGATCCTCGCTGGCAGGGCTACCTCCACTCCACCTTTACCATCCCGATGGTCGGACTGGTGGAAAGCCTTAACATCTCTGTCTGTGCTGCCATAGCTCTCTACCAGCTTAACGCCCGACTGGCGCCCCATTGGGGTGAGTCCTACCGCGTTAGCACCGAGGAGCAGGAAGTCCTGCTGGATCAGTGGATTTGTCGGCATTTTCCCCATTGGAAGGGCCTTATGACCCGAGTCCTTGAGAAGCAAGCGTAAGGTAGCCTTCCCGATAGCTGGGGTAGCGAAACTTAAATCCAAGGCGGCTGACCTTTGCTGAAGAAACCCGTTTGTTGCCGCGGTGGCGGATCAACTCTATCCTGTCGGTCTCCCCCAAGGCTAGGGTCGGGGTGCCAAAGGTTTCCCACAGAAACTGTATCACCTGGTTGCGGTCGGCGGCTGCTGTGTCGACTCCGTTGAGGATTTGGTTCAGGCAGCTCCCGTGGGATGCCGCAAACACGGCGAGCCGGGCCCCGTCGTCCACATGGATCCGGTTGCTATAGAGGGGCGGACCCTTGTAGATAGGCTCGACAGATTGGATGACCCGGTCAAGCAGAGACCGACGTCCTGGCCCGTAGAGCCCTCCATAGCGGAGGATGGTCCAGGGGATGTGAGCCTTGGTCCCCGCATCCATCAGAGCTTTTTCTCCCGCCACGATCCACTGACTCCCTCCTGTTGTGGCGAGATTCTGAGAGGTTTCATCCACCCAGCTTCCATGGCCTTCGGCGTAGACGGAGGTACTTGAGGTCAGAATCATCGAAAAACGGCCCGGGTCAGATTGTTTTTTAAGGATATCGATTACGGAGCAGAGCCCATGGAGATAGGTTTTTTGGTAGGCACTCTCACCGCCCCCATCGGGGCTAAGGGCATAGACGAGGATGGCCCTGCCTAAGGGTGCGAGGATGCTGGTGAGCTGGTCAAGCCCTTCGTCCTTAAAGATATCAAGACTCCCTAGGGTCAGGCCCTGAGGCTCTAAATGCCAGGGAGATCTTTTAAAGGCAAAGACCGGGCTAAAACCTGCCAGAAAAGCCTCCCGTGCAATCCTAAGACCCAGGTAGCCAGCACCGAGGATGACCATGGGAATGGGAGTCGGCATGGAGTGTGGGTTCGTCATGTAAAAACTCGCCGAACAAAGGGTTTAGAGGCTTGCGAGGAGGCCCGGTTCTACATCCACCTCGAAACGGCATGGGCCACCGTTCCGATACTTTTCAGCTCCCCTAAAATATGTTCTTATAAATCTATGGCTTCAACTCCTAAACCAACATTTGCCAAAAGAAAAATCCTCATGGTCCTGGTGATTATGACCTTGACAGGTTTTGGGGCCGAGTGGGCCCGCCGGCGACGGCAGAAAATGGACGCTCTTTCAGCACGCAATTTTTTATACGAGCGAACCAAAGGACTTTTGGAGCAGAAAATGATATTAAAAATGGCCGCCATGCAGCTGGACTTAGGCCCTGGAAATGCCGCTCTTAATCACTGCCTAGCTACACCACCTGTTGACTGTACCGCATGGGGTCCTGACTCTCAAGTAGCCTTTGGTTTGCGTTCTGGTGCTGATCCAAGCAGCCCTATGATTGTAGGTACTAATACCCAACCAGCTATTTATAGCTCCATCGGGAGCCAAACCTGTAACGACCAAGGTCCAGAGTGTGCTGCTTGGAGCATCGAAGCCTGGTTTTGGGCTGAGTGTCCCAGGATGCCCCTTGCAACTAAAGATGAGCTATGTCAGTCAGAACCTAAAATTTTTATCAGGCATAGGGTAAGAGGTCTTAATGACTATCGCTATGAAGCGAGTCAACCCGATGCTGAATATTTTGAGAGTACTCCAGTGGCAAGTGCTTTCCAATGGAAAGAACCTCGCGAAGGCACCAAATGAAACAACCTACTCACTTGGCTGAATCTTCTGCTGAGGACCCTTCCTTAGGCAAGTTAGGAAAATCACATCTTCCTCGATTTGTTGGGCTTGATGCCATCCGCTTTGTGAGTTTTATCGCCATTTGCATTTTCCACATAACTTATATTCACTACTTCACTCGTGACATTGCCATCGCTAAAGAACTTGTCATATTCGAGTGGATGGAGGTTTTTACCAGAAGCTTGGCTTTCAGCGGATTTACGATTGCGTTTTTGACCAGTTTATTGACTGCCTACTCAGGTAAAGGACTTCTCAAACGTGCTCGCCTGTTTTTGTTTCTGATCATTGGATGGTTTTTATTTTCTGTGCTTTTAGACTCAGGTCCAGAACTCCTAGTTTGGGATATCTATCCGCTTATATTTATAGGTGTTTTTATTTCCACACTCGCTGAAGCAAAAAAACCCGAATGGAGTCGAGTTTTAGGATTCATTGGTTTTATGATGTTATGGGTTCCTTTTTGGAAAATTTCGCAATGGTATCCTATTCCCGAGTTACCTCTGGACTTTCATGCTGTTTTAGGGTTTGCCGACTGCCTAAAATATCAGGTTGAATGGCCTATTTTCCCTTGGATTGGACTTATCTGGTTTGGATACGCCAGTGGACAAGCCTTACGAATGGAGCTGTCAAGAGATGGGCAGGCCGATCTAACATCTCGATCACAGGGTATACCAATTCATTTACCAGAATTATGCGTGTGGATTTTATTTATCGGTCTCGGAGTTCCATTTTGGGGATACTTTTACCACATTAAACTCGCAGAATTTTTTGCTTGCGAAGCTTATAGACAACCCCCGTATGTCTGGTGGTCTCACATGATGATTCCAGTTTTTTTGATACGAGCCTCACTAGATCCGAAAGTTGACACATTTTTAGGTCGACTAAAGCCTTTGGTTTGGATCAGTCATTTGGCAATTTCTCGTAAGTTCTGGGTTGGCTATCTCTTTAGCTACTTATTAGCCCATGCCACTTCCTACCTCGGCACACTTTCAGGACTTGAACAAACTCCTTGGAGAGTCGCAGCTACCGCAATTTTTTGTGCGGGGTATTTTGTAAGCATAGAAGTATTTACCCGACTTGCATTGAGCCTAGTCGATAAATTGAGCCACAAAAAAATCATATAAATTCTGTTTAATAATATATCATCTCCTCCTGATCAATTATGACCGACGGTTACAAAGGGAACGAATCTCTGTGTGACGGGTATGTTCCTGATCAGGCCTAACTCCCTAATAACATGATTTTTTATTTTCCAGCTCAATTTTAAGCTCCAATAAACCGATGTCTTTATGGTCAGGAGATTTAGGTTTTTCCCCTGTTGGCCTCAGCCCTGGGGTTCTAAGTCCGAGATTGGGAATCTATGACTGTTAAGGAGTTAAAACCAAAGGAACGCTACAGGCAGCAAGGATCTGCTGTTCTTTATGCCATTGTGGCCACAGGCGCTATGGCTATAGGCTTAATTTCTTTTAACCTATTTGTGGACAACAACCAAAAAGAAAACTACATCAATCGCCTTAAGGATGCTCGAACAGTTGCTTTCCGAAACCTCATGGCAATGGCTAGCTCCACCAGTTCTCTGTACCTAAGCAGCCTTAGGCCTGGTGCGAATAACGCCAAGCTGCGAGCCTGTATAGATCGCGGCGGTGGACTTTGTCTTGCAAATGAATTCCTTCCTATTCAACTTTATGTACCATTCGCTCCCGGTCAGCCCCCCGTTCTTGTCACATCGAATGATCCTGCTGGTGGTGATAATCAAGGGCGATTTACTGTGAGTGGATTTCCAAGCAATACCTGCACCAATATCGCTGCATGTGCATTTTTTGGAAGGGTGTTCTTTAAGGGTGAATGTCCCAACGGAGCCGCATCCTGCAGCCAAGCCCTGCGGATCATCGTCAGACCAGTCATCCATTATCGCCTTAGCCCCGCAAACCAGTTTCTAGATTGGATGCGGCAATTACGCCTCGCGAATCTTCCTACCAGCGCAGAAATTGCTTCTCGTCCTCAGGATTTTGAAAAGGCGATTTATGCTCGAGATATTGAACTCGCTGGAGGAGCAGTCCTCTGTCCTGCTAACTCTATGATCAATGGAGTCAATGCTGCTGGTATGGCCACTTGTACTTGTAAAACTGGGTTTACCAATAACAACGGAAGCGCCACTAATCCCGACTGCAGACCCATGGCAAAATGCCAAGACCCTTCTGTGCTTATTGGAATCAATCCGGATGGGACTCCCCTCTGTTACCGTCCAGCAGCAACTCAATATGTTTGCTGGACTATTTATAGTTCTGGCACCAACAATACTTTTGATTGTGGCGCAAATGGACGAATGAAAGGCGCTTATATTGCCGATGACTGTTTAGTCGACAGCAGCGGCATCGTCCATTGCGATAACGTACGAATAAACTGCTGTAAACCCCAATAGGAGCAAAAAAGTACAATTGCATCATTTAAAAAGAATTTTTTATAACACTTGGCCAGGGGGTGGGCGACAAAAGGGCATGTCCCTTGTGGAGATCTTGGTCGCGCTTGCCATTGGTGCTGGCGTGATGGTTGTTGCTACACAAATGATGGACCACACAACAAACTCGATCGATAAAGCCAAGCAGATAAGCGAACGAGACCGTCTAGTTAGACAGCTCCAGTCTAGCCTTGCAGATAAAACCACCCTACTCAGGACCGCCCAAAGGGTCCCGGTGGTTGGTGCCTGCGTATTACCAAACGATGGACGCATATGCACAGGACCCACATCGGCAACGCGGCAGATTCAGATCCCCTATGATTCAAAAGCCAATGGTCTTATACCCCGGACCGGTAAACTCTATGGGCCAGGGGGCGAACCCAACAAACCAAAGGGGTGGCGGGTCAATGTATGGTTCTATGCAACCTGTCCGAACAATGCTGCGACTTGCGCCGAAGCACGGACGGCCTACCTCAGATTTCAAGTTGTGAGAGAACCAAATAGTTCTGTAGATCCGAAAATCAATTCAGTACCTTTAGAGACCGAGTTTAATGCCAATAAATCTCAATTTGTTGTGGCCCATGAAGTGGGTGGACTGCTAGGCCTCAGAAGAGATCAAGCTTGCCCGGCAAATTCCTTCCAAGTCGGCACAGATGGGACAGGAACAGTGATCTGCCAGTGCCGAGACAGCATGGGGTCGTTGGTTGGGCCCAATGGAAGCTGCTCGCTAGCGTCGCTTATTTGCCGCATTGATCCCGCCAATGACTACTACGAAATGATGGTCGGGATGGAGCGGGACGGTCGACCGATATGTGCTCGTACGCGGATGGTGTGTGGCAATATCAACTTCGATCAAACCAAGGGGTCTGAAAATTGTCCCAATGCAGGTTGGCTGATTAGTATCACCCTCGGGGTATGTCGGGCGGTACCTGCTGGCAAAAAAGCAAGTGGTGCCAGACCTATTGAATGTTCTACCAATCGAGGGAGGTGTTGTTGGTATGCACTCTTCTAGAAAGCCATTAATTGGCCAAAGTGGCTACTCTATCCTAGAGGTCCTTATTGCCCTGGGCATTTTGGGTATTAGTTTTTCGGCTATGGTTAACCTTCTCACAAATACAGAGCGATCCGATAAAATAGAGACCATCAAAGCCACACAAAGAATGCTTGCCGATAAAATCGCCTTGGTCATTACCAATCCCCAATCCTTAGCGAATTCTCTTAGGAAACCGGGCACAGGCAATGCCGCTCTACGAAACTGTGTGATCGATGGAAATATCTGTGCCCATATCGGACAAAACCTCGCTCGGGGATTTTATCTAGCTGACCCCCAAGATTCATTGGGTGGATCTATGCCTGCCCTCGCAGGCCCACCAACCCAAACAGTGCGCTATAACACTAAAGGCCAACTTTGCAACACAGGCCCCTCCTGCGTTTTTCGCGCCCAGGTTGAGTTTTGGGGTGTTTGCGATTTAGACCGTAGCCTACCTATCCCTTCTCCACTTCCCACATGCGCCCAACCCATTGATTTAATGTTTCGCTACAAAGTGACAGCTCATTATCCTGGAGCCAATCTTTCTGACTACCCTCCCACAACCACAGATCCATTTAGCGGCGTTTTTCTGATTCGCCGTTCCGATCTTGCTACCGTTGCTAACCAGCGGTGTGCTCCCTATCAACGTCAAGTGGGAGTTGACACCAAGGGTAATATCATCTGCGAGTGTATCGTTAAGGAGACAGATTCCAGCGGTAACATCCAGTATGAAAGCAATGGCCAACCTAGGTGTGGGCGACAAAGGTGTCCAAGCACTGGGAGTCTCCAGCAAGTTATGGTGGGCTTTGATGCCAATGGCAATATCAAGTGCATTAACCAAAACATCTGCGCTGCTGCCCATCAAGCAATTGCCAACGGAACAGCTACGGGTGCTGACTACACGACCGCCCAACTCTGCCCTTGCGAGCAAATCGTGATAAGCGATCCCAACAGGTCTCAATGCTCCCCGGGGTATTGGATGGTAAACCTTACCTGGGGTCAGTGTTGGGCGGTCACCGACAAGTCCAAGGCTAATCCTGAAGTGGTAAAATGCGACAATAATATTGGTGTTTGCTGTAAAATAGATGCTGATTAGATTTTTTGCAAGTTTATGGAAAGTTTAAGGAGCAATGGTGCAATTCTTCGCCTTGATGACTGCATTCTGTGCGATGGGATTTCAGTTAACTTTGGCTCAATGCATTACGGGTCTCTTAGGTGGGGCGGTCCTCCAATATAGCCTGGTGATTGGCCTCTTTATTGGCAGCCTGGGTATGGGTGCTGCCACGGTGGCTTGGAAAAATTATCCTAGGCAATACGAAATTTTATTTGCCATTGAATGTCTGCTCTCATGGATAACTCCTCTGATTGCAATCATTATATTCAAGCTTGATGCCCATGGGTTAGCCCTTCTAGGGGCAACGATTTTGTCAATTTTAGGGGGCTTTTTATCCGGCATGGAACTTCCCCTTCTTGTCTCAGACGCCGAACTCTCAGTGAATGCTTCCACTAAAATCGATGAAACAAATCAAATTCAGAGACTTGTTGGCATAGATTTTTTGGGTACCTTTGCTGCTGCTGTAGCAGGTCCATTAGTCCTGTTTCCTCTGCTCAATCTAACAGGAACCAGTGCATTTCTCGGGATCTTGAGTGCAGTGGCTGCTGGAATTCCACTCCGATTAATTCTCATTAAAAACAATTTTTCTAACAAAATTAAATCATTAATATTTAGTATGTCCCTTTGCAATTTAATTTTCTCTGTAGGACTCTTTGCGGAAAGACGATCTATCGCCCAATGGCTATCTGACCAAACTTTTACCGCAATGAGTGAGGAAGATTGAAATGAATTCAAGTTATAAAACCACGGCCAATAGAAGTCAAAGTTTGCCCACGCTGATAACAATGCCGAAATCTGCTCCAACATGGTTGTTCTTTTCTGGCGCAACTTTACTTGCATTTTGTTCTGTTCTCTACGAATTGCTCTTGGCCAAAATAATTGTTGATATCACTGGAGACTCCATAACTTGGGAAAGTATGACCATAGCCTTCTTTTTAGCTGGTATGGGGTTTAGGGCTTATTTTGGAATGCACGATAAAGGAATCGCACTATTAGATAGACTCATTGAAGCTGAGAGATCGATTATTTTAGCTGCACTTTGCAGCTATCCGTTTATCGTTGGAGTTGAGTTGCTCTACCGAGTTTACTTTTATGATCTTGGAATTCTACGAGAGCAAAGTCTTATCCCACCGATTGTGTTTGTAGGGTTGATCAGTCAGATTTTTAGCCTAGCGATTGGCTGGGCCTCGGGAGCAGAAATTGTGTTTTTTTTATCTGCCGCAAGCCCAGAAATGGTGAAGCCCATCAAGAACAGGGCAGCAAAAGTACTTGCCGTGTACCATCTAGGAGCCTTTTTAGGTACTGGATTCTTCGTCAGCTTGACACTCCGAGGCTCTGACCCCACTCGAGCAATCTTGGGAGTTGCATTACTAAATTCTGGGATCTTGATTTTGGGACTTTTGTGGCGCAAACAATTCAAATCCGATTCTCAGAGCATCCAACAAGAAAAAATCTCCCAATTGAGAACACTCCAGATTTTATCACCAATTGCGGTCCTTTTCTTAGTGCTGGCCATAGCCACGGAACCACTTACCGCACTTAAGCTTAAAAATAGGTACTTCAATCAATACAGTACGTCTTTTGATCAGCAGGGGCTTAGTGTCAACCACAATCCCTGGTGGCTTAAATCCACTTGGGATTTATTGACTCAATCTCCCTCGATTAAGAGGGTTAGGACTCCCTATCAAGTGATTGATAGGATCGATGAACCTGGTCAAGAAAGCCTTTTCATCAACGGTCGATTTCAGATCGATCGTATGACCGCAGACGACTATCATTCAAGTCTAGTCATCCCAGCCATGGCACTCATGGGAAAAGTACCAGAAAGAATTCTTATCTTGGGGGGTGGAGATGGCGTGCTTGCTGGTACTTTAGCCCATCTAGAGCTTAAAATAACGCAGGTTGATCTGGTAGATATCGATGAGGAAGTTATTAAAATGGCAAAAGAGGTCCCTTGGATACGATCACTTAACGGTGACACCCTAAATCAATGGGCTCCTCTTAAGGTTCATGTTATGGATGCAATTGCTTTTTTGCGAGAAGATATGCCATGGGGCTATCCTAGCAAACAACGGCAAAATGGCCCTTTTGACTTGATCTATATCGACTTAACCTATCCCTACGAAGCTGATAGTGTGAGATTTTATAGTTTAGAGTTTTTCCGTATGATCCGTAAAAATCTTCGTTCCTTAGGGGCAGTAGCCCTAGGAGTTCCTTTTGACTTACAACGGTCTAGCCAGGAGGTTTGGGTCAAACAATTTTTATGGACTCTCAGCAAAGCAGGGTTTAGCGAAATGACTACATATGGGTTTGATGCAAGTAATTTTGCAGTTATTTCCAACGCCCCACAAGTAACATCCCCCCTTTCCAGCCCATTTCTTGCCTATTTTAAAAATCACCAAAACCAAGCAAAAATCCTAGGTCGGCTACAAAAATCTTTTGCGCCACTCCAATGGACCCGCTGGAAATTATCAGATATTCCAAAGTCTCAAGCAGACGTTTTTAGTCTCCTTAATCCAGGCCATGGTACAATTGAGGATAGCTTTTACTAAATTCCCATTTGGGGGAAGGACTTGAGCCAAAACGCGGCAAAGGGCGGCCCAGGTCAAACAAACCTGGAGCAAAAATCAACCTCTCCCCGCGAACCCGCTAGAACCAGCGAGCATGGCGCAAAATTAAAAAATAGAAAAAACTTCTGGCTACAAAGGGTGGTGGCTTTTTTATCGCAAGTCGTTGCCAGTAAATGGGAGTCTCTTGGTGTATACCGCTACGCGGCCCTTACTGGCTTTATTCTGGTGATTCTGTTGATCATCACAGCGACTGATCGCCTGCTTTGGCAGAGCCACTTGGAATCTTGGCACTACCGAGCGCAAATGAGTCGGTTGATAACTCAAAGCCTAAGTCGTATCAATAAGGACTGGAGCGTTGAAATAGTGCAATCACAATCAGTGGGTTACCTAGAGGTTTCTATGCCGATCATTAAATTCTTCAATCAAGAAAAAATGGTATTTACTGCCAAGGCTAGGGGTAACCTTGATCTGGTGCCTCATATTTTTTCTGGCTATGGACTGATCACCTTAAGTGGCAGGGTCTATGGAGGAGGTGCTTTTAATTTGGTTCATCGAATGAATTTAAGCGAGTTATGGAAAATCCTGTCAGATTTTAGTTTACCTGTACCAGAATTATTTAAGATCTCAATTCGCGACATCCCAGAAACGGTGCTTTGGGGACTTTGGCCCGCCTTAAAAACCTCCCGCCGCCTTAGCCTCACCGACATCAAACTCAGTGGATTCGGCGTGTTTCAACGAGGCAAAAGGCCCTTTCGAATGGAAATGAGGCCAGGACGGGTCCACCTTAGGGCTTTAGGCGGTACCTTAGCCCTTAAGATCCGATCTAAACCGATAAAAATCGAGTGCCAATCGAGGCAATGCGAACTTTTAGAAAGTGTAACTCTGTCTCCCGCTATCGGTGAAATAACGATTAAAAAAGGCATTTTTTACTGGGACAGGAAAATTAAAGGCAACGACCTTATGCTTCATGGTCAATGGACTCCTACTCAGGACAGGTCAGAGAATATTTTTGCCTCTATATTAGGTTGTGCCCTACCCATCAAGTCGAGAACATGGTCCATCTCTGGCGATTTTTCCAAACCTACTTGCTCCCCTTAAAAGGGACGAGATCGGTCTTCCGAGGCAGGTCGCTTATGCCATCGATAGCGCGTAAAACATAAAGGGCGTGTTCATGGAGACATTTCCACATTTACGAAAACCCCGAGGAAATCGCCGAGTCGTCATCACAGGGGTCGGCTTGGATATCCCCCTCGGGCGAGATCTACCCCAGCTCCAAATGGCCCTTAAGGAGGGCAAAAGCGCTAGCCGCTTGATGGACGATTGGGCCAAGCCTGATTACGCTTTGGGAACTCGAATTGGCAGTCCTGTTATAGGATTCAGCGGATCGAGCGATGACCTCTGGATTGAGCGAAAAATAAGGAGATCGATGAGTCGAGTGAGTCTCCTGGCAGTGAGTGCTACCCGCAAGGCATTTGAAGACAGCCGTCTCCCCACAGAATTGATCCAATGCGACCAAACTGGTATAGCTTTTGCTTCATCTTTTGGTGGGACAAGTACCATCGAAGACTACGTTAAAGCATATGCCAAACGTCCCATTTTAACGGAGGGACTTACAGCTATGACCTACCTGAAAATTATGCCTCATACCTGTGCTGCAAATATTGCGATGGCTTTGGGAATTCACGGACGCCTTATAGCAAGTGGGGTCGCCTGCGCCTCAAGCACCCAATCCTTAGGTTTAGCCTATGAATGGATCCGTTGGGGAATGATCGATAGGGTTGTTGCTGGGGGAGCCGATGAGCTTACGCCGACCGTAGCGGCTATCTTTGATGTCCTAGGCGTCACGTCAAAGGGCTTTCACGATACTCCCACAAAAACTCCAAGACCATTTGACCGGGATAGGGATGGAATTGTCGTGGGTGAGGGTGCTGGTGCCATGATTCTCGAAGACCTGGATTTAGCCTTGGCCCGTGAGGCACCAATCTATGGCGAAATCGTCGGATTTTATACCAACAATGACGCCGAACATATGACGAACCCATCTGTCAAAAACCTTGTCCTTTGTATGAGGGGCGCCCTGACTGATGCTGCGATAGAACCTCATCACATCGATTATATCAACGCCCATGCCGCAGGGACCACCATTGGGGACCAAGCTGAAGCTGAGGCACTCGCAGAGGTGTTTTCGTGCCACAGGGTTGCCATTAGCTCGCTCAAAGGGCACTTGGGGCACTTGTTTGGTGCTGGCGGGATCACAGAGCTTGCGGGATCACTGGCTGCATTACAAAGCTCTACCCTATATCCAACCCTTAACCTCGACCATCCCCTAAGGACCGAGCCGAGCTTAGACTGGGTTATCGGCGCACCTCGGCGAAAAGAAGTCCGCTATATGCTCAAGAATAGCTTTGCTTTTGGTGGAGTCAATACATCTTTAATTATCAAAAGGTATTTATGATTGCAATCTTAATATAAACAACTCTATGATAGTGGTACCAGCACTTTTAGTTAGGCATATCATCGAACTACCAAGCTCCACCAGTTGAGGAAATTGAAAATGATTCCGAGTACTAAATCCGAAGTGGGCGATGTCCGTGAACACATCAATCATCTTTTTATTGAATTGTTTCAAATCGACCCAGCCAAGCTAAAAGAAGACCAAAGGCTTGTGGAAGATCTAGGACTCGACAGCCTAGATGCGGTGGATCTAGGTCTACGGTTCCAAAAGCAGTTCCAGATCAATATATCACCCTCTGACCTTATAGGCATCAAAACCTTGGGTGATGTTTATCTATTTGTTGAGAACAAACTTCAAGGTGTTGACGGAGTTCCCCCGACTCTAGGGGAACCCTCCCGAGATCTCCCATCAGGCCCCAAGGAAAAAGAGTCCCCCTCCCATGGCAAACGCATTTAGATTCCTAACTTATTGATAGGTTCCCGGGTCTAAGGTTTTGGAGGATTTCAGGGAGGCCCAGAGGGCGACCAGCTCAGGGGGGAGAGGGCTTTCAATTCTGATATTTTTATGGGAAATGGGATGCTGAAACTCCAGGGCAAAAGCATGGAGGCAAAGCCGGCTAAACCCGGTTTGCTGGACGACGGATGGAGTCGCACCACGGTCAAAAAACTCTAGAAACACCGCCTCATCTGGGTGATAGAGCTTGTCGCCAATCAGATGGTGGCCACTGTGGGCAGCGTGGATCCGGATCTGGTTGGTGCGCCCGGTTTTGGGCAGGGCTTTGAGCAGGCAGGCCCCCTCGGCGCGGTCTTCCACTTCAAACTTGGTTTCTGCCGGCAGGCCATCTTCGACCACCCATTTTTTAATGCGAATATCGCTAGTCGGGAGGTTGCCAATGGGACCATCAGCGGTCCAATGGTCGAGCTTTGGCAAACCGCGGCAGATGGCAAGGTATTCTTTTTTGATGCGGCGGTGTTCAAAGTCTTGGGCGAGCTTGCTGCGGCAAAAATCAGTCCCGCCACAAAGCATGATGCCGCTGGTTTCCCGGTCGAGTCGGTGGAGGGCAGACCAGTTGCGACCCTTAAGGTCCCACAGGATCTGGGTAAGGGTGTTGCGACGGTAGGGGCCGTTTTCGTGGATAGGGAGATGGGCTGGCTTAAAGATGGCCATCACGCCGTCCTCTTCCCACAAGATCCTGACTCTGCGGTCCACGTCGGGTTCTCGGGTCGGGGGGGCGAAGAGACCTACGGAGTCTCCCAGTTTGATGCGGCTTGAGGGTTTTAAGGGGTTGCCATTGACTTTGACCAGGCCCCTTTCGATGCGCTTTTTCCAGCCGGAGCGGGTCAAAAACCGAAAGTGGTGGGCCAGATAAAAATCCAGCCGCCATCCCTCGAAATCGCTAGTCACCGCGGGTCCTAAAGGCCTGAACTCTCCCCCAGGCATATGGGGATTGAGCGATGCATAAAGCGATAGGGGAATCGGTGGGGTCAAGCCTTCATCGTCGATGCCGGTGTCCATCAAAAAATCGTTGCTAATGGGGTCGTGTCCTTTCTGGGGCCAACCGCTGAGGCCTGTTAAAAAATCGAAACGATTCCATTATGCTTGAGCGGAGCCTGTATGGTATAGCCCTATGTGCAAAAGCATCGCGAAAAGGCTTTTTCCACGAGGTTTCTCCATGGCTATTAAAGTTATCACCACCCATCGCCGGGCCTATCATGAGTACTCCATCACAGACCGTTTTGAGGCAGGAATCGTCATGACAGGGACCGAGGTTAAAGCTGCAAGGATGGGAAAAGTCAACCTCAATGAAAGTTGGGTAGACTTTGATGAGAGGGGCGAGGCGTACCTCCGGGACGCCCATATCAGCAAGTATAGCCATGGGTCTTATTCCAATCATCCAGAAACTCGCGCCCGTAAACTCCTACTCCATCACCAGGAGCTGGAAAAACTCCAGGAGCGGGTCCAGCAAAAAGGGATGACGATCATCCCCTTAAGGATTTACTTTAAGGATCAATGGATCAAGGTCGAGATCGGGGTGGCAAAGGGTAAAAAGCTCCACGACAAAAGGGAAGATACCCAAAAGAAGGAAGCCAATCGGGCGATCGAGCGGGCCATGCGGTCCCGCAAGTAAGCACCCCGCTGTGGACTTACTCAGTTGGACTCCAGGGCCCAGGCATCAACCTCGTCTTGATATTGGACTGGGCCGCGAGAAGGGATTCCCCAATCTGTGGGTCCCGCTCCTCCATCTGGACAAGCCACCTTTTAAGCTCCTGGCGCTTGAGATTGTCCTGGGATCCACAGAGGTTACAGGGAATCAGGGGGATCTTCCAGGACTCTGCAAAATACCGGGTGTCTTTTTCGGGGACAAAGACCAAGGGCCTAATCACAATATTTTTGCCATCCTCTGCGTGGAGCTTGGGGGGCATGCTGGAGAGGCTGCCATTATAAAAGGCATTCAGCAGGAGGGTGACGTTGATATCGTCCCGGTGGTGGCCAAGGGCGATCTTGGTAAACCCATGGGTGATGGCGTAGTTATATAGGATCCCTCGCCTCAACCGGGAACAGAGACCACAGTAGGTCTTGCCCGGTGCGGTTTTTTCTTTGACGATGGCGTAGGTGTCTTGTTCGATCACCTGGAGGGGGTGGCCTAGGGATTCAATCCAGGATTTAAAGGCACCCAGTTGAAATCCAGGCTGCTTTTGGTCCAGGAGGACGGGCTCTACGACAAATGGATAGGGCGAGCGCCGCTGGATGTCCAGGAGGACCGCATAGAGCACGGCGGAGTCCTTGCCCCCGGATACCCCGACCATGATCTTGTCATGGGCTTCGATGAGCTGGTAATTGGCCACGGCTTTGGTGATTGCCTTACGGAGCTTGAGGTAGCGGGAGTCTCGGTCCCAGTCTTCGAAACAAAGGGTAGGGGTTATAGGGGGTGCAGCGTCCAAGGGGGGGCTTTCTATGTTAGGGTGCATCATGCCGCTCCGTGCGGTAGAGCTTGCAGCAGGTTCCCCTGCTCAGATTCGCTGAGCCTTCTTACGAAAAATCGCCGTCTAAGGAAAGTGGAAATTTGATATGCGTTATTTGTAAACTTGGAACGACTGAGGCCGGTTTGCATTATAAGGCCAGAAAAAATCCGACCTCGGGACCATTAATAGGACCCACTGAGCGGCCTTTTATTGTTTAGTTGCTTGGAAGGCGAAATACGCATCGAAACCCGATAAGCAAATGTGTTAGCGAGGGAGAGGGGGACATGTTAATCGCAAAAATACCAGCACTTGTACCGTCATAGGAGTTCGACCCTCGAATTACCCCTCCTCCGCTAGCCTGATTTCCTCCGTAGTATTGGCCAATACCTTTTGCTGATGTATTCCATGTGTTGTCCCACCAGCTTTTGACAGCATTGGTAGGGACAAGGTCCGTGATTGGCATCGAGGTAGAACCAGTGACAGCTGTGTACTCATTCCAAGCTGCATTTGCAGGGGTCGGCTTATCTTCGTAGTTGGCATAGTCTACCCAATCGTGAACATTACCAGCTAGATCCCAGACCACGTTGCCATTGGAAAGGACATGGGTACGTCGCTGGTTATTCCAGACAGTAGAGGAGCAAGTTTGTTCAGTGCCAACGCAGGCGTTGTTATCATCAGCATCTGCTGCCAATGCCGTTGACGGAGAGTAGTCGCTATGTCCTCGGTTAAGTGCACCACTTCCTACAGATCCGCCACTCCAGTTGGTGCCAACCGCTGCGATGTTTGTTGCTAGTGTCATCCATTCTGCATTATTGATTAAAGCATAGCCAGGTCCTAGATTTCGGCACGAAGCTCGCGCGGAGTCCTGGCTAAAAATACCTCGTGCCGGCAAGCCTAAAGCTTGGGATATAGCACCCTTTATGCCAAATTTAGCTTCGTATTTCATCACACAAAAATCAGTGGTTCCATAATCCAAATCGCCGGGAACTAGTATATATCCTGTAGGACATCCTGAGCTGGGCGTTGGTGCCGCACCACCGCCTGTACCGTAGGATCTGTTTGCCCAACTAAGCGTGCCGGTACCGTTTGTCGTCAGTACATGGCCGCTTGTGCCATCTGCGGCAGGTAGGGTCCAAACTATGTCCGCGCTCACCGTGGCAGGTGCTTTAAGACCAACATAGTTAGAGCTGTCTCCATCGTTGAAGCGTAAATGAGTCGAAGAGCCTCCGCTGGCTTTGACAACAAAATGCCCCGTCGAGGTCACCATACCCGTGGTATCAATCCCGCCAGAACCTGAAAAGATGGTCGTGCCTGCAATCGTGCCCGAGGTGATCGCTGAACCAGAAACCTTTCCAGCAGTTGTAATCGAAGCGAGTTTAGTGTCAGCGATGGCTGCCGAGGCGTTGATATCGGCATTGACGATAGTGTCGTTAGTGATTTCAGGACTGCCTACCGCACTTAAAGTGGCAAGAGATCCTAGGCCGTGACTTGCAATGGAAGTTACCGCTCCTGAAAGTTTAGAGGTGGCGATGGCAGCTGAGGTATTGATATCAGCGTCCATGATGGAGTCGTTGGAGATCTCCGTGCTGCCAACAGTACTCAGCGTGGCCAAGGATCCTAAACCTATAGTGGCTCGTTGGGCCGTGGCGTCCGGATCGTCGATCAGAGCTTTACCGGCGGCAGAAAGAGTATAGGTCGACCATGTGTTTGCCCCGGTTCGCTCGACGCCACCGGTGGTGGCGAT
>JBGSUI010000175.1:0-12230 GCA_041736175.1 Oligoflexales bacterium
ATCAATTGGGCCTCAAAAATCAGCATCAAATGAATTCCAAAATGAAGACTTTCCCGCTAAAAAAAGCCCTTATGCAGAGCGTTAATCATTCGAGGCTCCAAAACTTGGTTATAGCATGAGGGCCTTTTTGGACACCCCAGTCCTTGGGAGCAAGGAGGACTTTAGACCTATTTTCTTGCAGTGCAGTCAGGTATTCAAAACTATTGACCCCGTTTTGATTGCAGGTCTGGATGATGCTTTGGATCACATCACCAGTTTCTGCACCGTTTTCCGTCTTATAAAATAGGGAATTCTTGCGGTAACAAGCCAAAGGCTTATTTGCTCGCTCATTTTCATCATTGCTTAGGGGGGCGCCGGGAATTCTTAAAAACTCGGTCATTTTAGTCCAGCGCTTTTCACAGTAGATAATGTGCTTGCCCAGCTTGCTATTGGGCTCAGTATGCTTGTCGGCTAGCTGCGCTCGCATCCACCCAGCAATAGCTTTTACGGCACCGGCGCTTTCTTTTTGGTGGAGTTTCAAGCGCTCATCAGGCGTTAGCCCCTTTTCTTTCGCTGCAGCATCGACCGCATAGATTTTAGCAAACAAGTCGATGACATATTCTAGAGACTTTTGCCCGGCATTATAGAGCTCGAAGAATCCTCGTCGGCCATGAGTAAGGCAGTTGAGTTCAACCGTTTCATGGTGACCAGGTTTGTTGCCGTTGAGGCCATCGCACATTTGCATAGGTGGCGCCATGTCTTCGGGGCGTTCGTCTAAGATGCGTTTCAGGTTTTCACCCGCATTACCAATTCCAGTGAAATATAAGACAATGGTCTTGTCATCGGTTTTGGCAACTATTGTTGTTGTCCGTGTTGCGGCTCGCGGCTTCTTGCCGCCTTTTTTTCCTTTAACTTTGGGCTTTTGGCTTTCGGCTTCAGATTTTTGCTTTAAAACCTTGATGACATCAAGCACCTTCATTTTGGTGTCATCGTTCATGACAAGGTCACTTGCAGCCGCTACCCGAATCATTTCTTCGTAGATGCCCACAGTTGATGCCTTAACCTGGGTAATCATACGCCATTGAGTTCCTTCTGGGAGTGCAAGTCCATGACGGCTTTGAATTTTGGCCAAGCGGTAGCCGGGGACGCCATACTCATAACGAAGACTCGCCACCATAGCGTTGGCCCGCGCATTGGTATCGCAACGGGCTACTTTGCAATCGTCGCCAGCATCGTCCACAGTTTTACTTGCAGCTCCCTCAGGAGTTTTAGCCGTAAAACTTGTCTTGCAGATAGCGCACAGCAAGCGCTGCAGCAGATAGATGCTGAGACTAAGGGGTGACTGTCCATGCCACTCGTAGGCAACAGCTGGTTCTACCTCTGTGAGTTTACTCTCTTGGCAACTTGGGCAAAGATCGCCTACTTTGAGGGTCTCATGGCTGCAGGCGATCTTTCTGGCACCAGGATAGTCATCTCGTCCATTGCGACCAGCCTTCGGAGATGCTGTATTGCCAGATTTAGGGTTTTTACCGATTTTATCCCGGGCTGTACCACTTTTGAGTTCGGTCTTAAGTCCAAATATCTTCCGTAACAGCGCCATGAGGCCAAGACGCCGCGTAGCCAGCAGAGTTTGCAGTGTGACCAAAAACTTTAAAATCCGTAGCAGCAAATCAAAATCGCCCTCTTCAAGGCGACGTGACTTAAGCCTTGCTTCGATACTCGCAAGCTCCTCCGGATTAAGTTGGATGTGGTCTTTGTCCTTCATCAGTCACTGTCTTTATGCGTCGCCATGGGGCTGATATAAAACCTCTCGGGTCGTCACCTCTTAGAACGATAAGTAGGCTTTCTGCACTCAGTTTGGCTTCGCCACTATGTTGAGGCCACCATTTCATTCGCCCTTGGGATAGACGCTTTTGCATCAACCAATAACCAGTGCCATCGAAGGCCAATAGCTTAATGCTGGTCGCACTTTGGTTACGGAATACGAATACACAGCCATCTTTCGGATCAAGGCCAGAAAATTGCTCAGATAGTATCGACAACTTATCAATGCCACAACGAAAATCGATCGGGTCAAGACCAATAAAAAGTGGCGTATGGGGAGTGAGTTGAATCATGCTATGCCTCGGCTTTCTGAAGAAACTGGGTAAGCACCACAGCAAGGGTTTCGATTGTGATTGATTGAAGAAAAAGTCGATGACCATCGGATCTTGAAATTTCAAGAGCCGCACTCTCCTTGGTGGCCACGCCAGAAAAAACTACTGGGGCAATGCGTACAGCAGATGGTGTTTGTATCTTAAGCTGGGATCTTTGCACTCGAACAGACTTTTTCAAACCCAACTTTTTATTCAAGCTGCCCAAATCAAGGCCCAAAAACCTTGCTATTGGAGCTGCGGGCAATTGGTCTGCTAAGGCTATGACTTCATCCCACAACGCTTGGGGAATTGGGCTACGCGGGGCAGCACGGTCACGGCGAAATTCCGCAAATTTTTTGATGAGAGGTGCGAGTTGGGATTGCTGATCGAGCGTGAGTTTCATGAGATATCCTCCTCTTGGTTACCAGAGGATTTCAACACGGGGCATATCTCAAGTCACGAATCGCTGCGGTGGGGACACGTTAAATCTGGTCTTTTTGGCGGCATTGAAATTAGAACGCAGGGACAGGTCATTTCTGGATTCGGCGAGATCACCGAGCCTAACACTATAATACCAATCGTTTTTTCGACAAACGGCATCGATATCGCACAAAGCATTCCCTTGGACGACGTTAGTGACTCATGGGTCGTCGTGAGCACCCGTTTCTCCTGGATTCAGCTTCTCGCGGTGTTGGCCATTCTGATGGGGGCCCTCGCCCTGATAATATTTGGCTCCGTATGGGTCTCATCACGTCTAGCCCATGAACTGGCGATGCCGCTTACGGAGCTGGCACGGTCGATTTCCCTGGCTAAAGGCGACAACCATCAACCCACACCCATTGGAGGGCACTTTGCCGAGGTTGATGAGGTTTGGACCAGGCACCTTGCCGTCATATCCCATCTACGCACCTTCCTAGAAAATGAGGCCGAGACCAAAAAGGATATCGCCGTCGCCCGCACCGCCGAAAATCTGGCCCATGATATCAAAAATCCATTAATAGCCTTCGACTTCGCCATAAGGGCCAGAAATTGGGAAGAATTCAACAGTTTTCGTGGCCAGATGACGAGGTCTTTGACCACAATTCGGACGATTTTGGCAGGTTTCGGGAAGAGTGCCGAACGACACATGATCAAGCCGGCACTCACACATCTTGATCTGGCGACGCTTGTCGATGACCTAGGCCGAACGAGTAATGCGAATCATATAGCCGTGACCCTGCTCGGTAAACCGAACTTCCAAGCTTTTGTGGATGGCATCGCCATAGAGAGGGCCATCGGTAACCTTGTAAAAAATGCCGCTGAGGCGGGGGCCGAGCGCGTAGAGATTTCATCTATTGACAATGGTTCAAACCTGATTATCAAGGTATCCGACGACGGCCCCGGGGTCCCCACAGCGATAATCGATAAGCTTTTTAAGCGCGGGACAACCCATGGGAAAGCTGACGGGTCGGGGATCGGTCTTCACAACGTGCGGGCGATTGCCGAAGGCCACGGAGGAAGTGTCGCATACAGCCGGGAGGCAAACTGGACCGTATTTACTATTTTTTTACCACATGCGGCTGCACCAAGGATGGACGCACAGAGCCAGGCGCCTATTGATCCCTCGGGAGTAGTCCCCATGGCCACGGTGGGCACCTCCACATTGGAAAAAACAGTGTATGTAGGCATTAAGGACGAGAAGCGTAAAGCTGAATTATCGGTAGTCTTGGCTAATTTTGGTTTCACCTTGTCGACAACAAATATGGCCTCTATCGCTTTACTCTCTGAAGATGACGACGACCTGGACTCTTATCAAGCTAAAAGCATCCGCGTCATCCTTGACGACCCTGAAAACAACCCGGAGAGAGCGGCTCAACTGGTATCTAAAATGTTCGAATCCATCAAGCGAGCTAACATAGGGGATAAACCAATATGACTAATCGATCTAAATTTCCGCGCTCCATCCTTATCATCGAAGATGACGCCGATCAGCTCGAACACTATTTAGCTATGGCGCGAAACGCCGGGTTCACAACCCGCGGAGCGATCACGCTAAAAGGGGCGTTGGAGGCATTGACCAGTCAGAGTTTTCAGTACGTCCTCACCGACATCCATCTCAATGGACCCGGCCGTCAGGATACCTTTGAGGGTTTACAGATCCTTGAAACCATCAAGCAAAATTATCCGGAGACGATTCCACTCGCGATGACCTCCGACCCTAAAATTGCCAGTTACGACAAAATCATGGCAGCCGGCGCCCTGCATCTGTTCCGAAAGCCGATATTGACCGGCGATGAGCTGATGATTAACCTGGACCTAGCCACCAAGAGCCGAAGGTCCGGTCTCGCCGCCAAACCAAAGGGGGTGTCTCGTTCCCTCCCACCAGGCCTCCTGCGGCGGTGTCCGGACGGCATCGTGTTGCCTCAGACGATCCGGGATAGGGTTCGGCGTGCGGCCCTTAACTCCTCGCTCCCCATCGTGATTCAGGGGGAAACCGGGACGGGTAAGGAGGAAATAGCTAAAATGATTCACAGATGCAGGTCCGAGGTGGAAAGGTCCGTGCCATTCGTTCCAGTAAACTGCGCCAACTTGACCGGTGAGATGGCCGTCTCGGCTCTGTTCGGACATCGCAAAGGAGCTTTCACCGGGGCAGACAGAAACACCAACGGTTTCATCGGGGACGCAGACGGGGGTTTTCTGTTCCTGGACGAAATCCAAACATTGACCATGGACTGTCAGCAGAGGCTGCTACGGGTTCTTAACGACGGCACTTTCAACCGTCTTGGTGATACAAAAACCCTGCGTTCTGAGTTCCGGGTCATCGTGGCCAGTACAAAGGACCTGGACGATCAGGTCGAAAAGGGTGCCTTTATGTTAGACCTTTCGACGCGGCTCACTGGCTTCAGCATAAAGCTGTCGCCGCTGAGGGAGCGGAAAGAGGACCTTCCTCTACTTGTAGAACTAGCCCTCGCAAAAGCCGGGGCCCAGGTGCCACCTGAGACACTGGCGGCCCTGACGGAGCGTTGCACCCAATACTTTTGGCAGGGCAACATGAGGCAGCTCTTCCAAGTCATTAACGTCCTTGTCACGGAAGCTCGGGGCGAAGAAACCGAAATACGTGCGGAGAACCTACCCGAATTCAAGACTATGTTTGCCCCTGGTCAGGCTCCAAGACCAGTCGTTATTCCTTCAAAGATGGGACCTCAGACACCGGCGTCCGCGAGCGCCGAGGAGGCACTTCGCGCTGCACTGGCCCAGGACTGTCATTTGGACACCACCGTCGGAATCATTGAAAAGGCGATTATCCAGGAAACATTCAAGAGGCATCCATCCATTAGGGCGGCGTCGACCGCGCTGGGAATAGCCAGAAGTACCCTAACGGAGAAGCGGTTGAAGTATTTCGGGGAAAGCGAAGAGCATTGACAAAACAAAACTATCCATTGTGACCGAATAAACGCGGCCAAGATGAGGTTGGCTGCTTCACGCGAAGCTAATTTTTTTGAAAAGTTGGTTTAACCTAATTCAAAATTATATGAATGATACATTTGATAATTTAATCCACAAACCAACAGAGTCAAATTTCGCCGGTGTCCTCGTAGTCAGTTCCACCTTCGCCCTTACCGAGCCATGCTCTAAATGCCATACGTTCGCGCTCATGCTGCCTCCATTCTTCCTTGGTCGGTGCTACCACTGCCTCATTGTTTATCAACCAGTTTTCGGCGTATTCCCTTATTAAAAGTTCCCGATCGTTTGCAAGAGACTCATGAAACTCTATTGCAAGCCTCAAGCGAGTTGGTGGCCTTAAGCCCTCCATCTCCTTCTTTTTCTCCATTAGAATCCTCCTCAGGATCTCGACTTCCCTTAAAAGATTGGCGAGATACTCAGGAATGTCTTTGCTACCAGTCAGACCTTTGGCGACTGCTCGGGAGAGTTTTCTAGCGCGGATCAATCGCCGGTGTTCAGCCTTAACTAATTCCAGCACAGCTATTTTCAAAGCTTGGCTGACCCACTGGTTTGTCGGTCGCCCTATTAAAATTCTACAGATCTTCCGGGCGATTTTTTTCCTTAATTCCTCCTTCGATATTTCTATTTCCTTTTTAATTTTGACAACCTCGAAGTCTGTTAGGCCCTTTTGAAGTTGGCGAATTTCTAAT
This sequence comes from Oligoflexales bacterium, assembly GCA_041736175.1. GTDB lineage: Bacteria > Bdellovibrionota_B > Oligoflexia > Oligoflexales > CAIYRB01 > JBGSUI01. Next base: position 6,248 of record JBGSUI010000175.1, read on the forward strand.
TTATCCTTGCCAATCTGATCTTTTAGTTCGTTTAATTCGGTTGCCAAAATCTCATAAGGATGCATTTTCAATTGATACTTCCGTATCTCCAATTCGCCATCATCGGTCAATTGCCGGAGCATCTCACGTCGGAGTTCTGCCGGGACGATTCCTAACACGCTGCGGTGATCATAGGTCCTACGCCCATTAGGTCTTGGTGGTCGTTTAATTAACGCCACAGCTAGGCGTACTTTTTTCAGCTGCCCCTCCAACTCGTGTATCCGATGCTGTAGAGGCAGGCCTGGACCAAGCTTGTTGACGATGTATTCAGCGGGTTCAGCGTTTTTATTCGCTTCTTCAAAAAGGCTTTCTAGTTCACCTGTTCTCTTTAAATTCAGGAATCTCTCTCGTGAAACTAGAGCGACAGTCTTCGTTTCTGGTAAATCACTTTCCCGCTTTTCACCTCCTCGGCAATAAGCCTCAAAGCCAACAAATTTAGTGCCTAACTTTAATCGCCCCCATTCGTACTCAGAACTACTCGCTGAATTTTTGGCCCAGTGGGCAAAGGTGACGTTTAACCACTGGGCACTAGTACCGAAATGTTCTAGGGCCTCTTTAAAGCTAAATGATGAGGCTGTTTGGGTGCTTTTAGTAAAGGGTTTGGTGACTTCCGCTGCAATATACCTAGCCGCTAGTTCTGCGGTATCTCCGTATGTTGTTTCAAGGGTAGTTCCGCCTTTAACCACCGCAAAGCGAACCGCTCTTGCGCTGCCGTCCTCTCCATGGAATGTCTTAACTTTTTCGCCAAGCTCAGGCTTAAAAACCACTGGCCTCTCTTCAGCTTTTAGACTCATTACAAATGGATAACGTTCTGGATCTTTGTTCAAGACTGATTCGAGGGCTCTCGACCAAGCTGCATAAAGCTTTTGGCTTAAAGCTAAGTTCTGTGCCCCTTGACGATCTGAATAGCTTTCTATTGATTCGTTTTCGTGCCTGGTGAGTCTATGTTTCTTGCCTGAAGTAAAAACGATAGCGTGGATGTGATGATGATATGACAAGCGGGGCACTCTAGACGCTTGGTCGATACCCGCGTCTGTTAACGACACTGGTCTCCCACAACCCACCGTTACTTCATTACGCCTCAATTGGCTGATCCACCCGATTTCAGCGGCTATCTCGGCTTTATAAGTTTGGCTAAATGCCCGCCAAGTTGCTTTGAGAAGCGCATCACACTCTTTGAGGTACTTACGGGCATTGTCTCTAGCCTTTGAGCTTCCGATGAAGACACTTTTTTTATGAGCGAGAGTAAACGTGGCAAATAGGAAACCGTTACTTGGATCCATACTTTCCCACAAACGACAAGTCTCCGCCACTCGGTCTCTCAAGGCTAGTCCCGACCAAACTTGACACCTAGGACAACAACGCCGGTGACACCAACGCATCTGGAGCTTTACCTTATTTTCACTGGTTTGTGCGACCACAACTTGGGTGCCAAAGGGTAGTCCACATGTTTTGATTGCCCTTCCAGATTTCGCAAGAGTATCCTCCAGCGATCCAGAGGCTCGTAAAAGTATATCACCAGCAGCGACACATACCTTGTCTTGTAATCCCCATTTACTGGCACCCATCATACACCCCTAATCTAAACAAAAAGTTATGACCCGCGTGTGTTTCTATTTATGCCAAGGGGTGCGGCCTTCGGCCGCCCCTGGCTAAGCCCCCTTCGGGGGACTTAGCCGGGTAGCCTGGATTCCGTTTATAAAGCCTGACCACCCCCGGCATATACCCGACAGCTTATCGGACCTTGGCGACCAAATTTGACCCCTTTAAAAAGACTTTTAAATTCCGCTGTAAGCCAGGGTAGTTACCCATTTAAGGGAGTGGCCTATGTAGTGCCGAGCGCCAATTGCATCACGAGGACCCGTGGTGGGAGGCCGTTGTTGAATGCAGCCAAAATACACATGCGGCCATCTCTCAAAGAATCGTTTGCCGCGATCGCATAATTTTCTGCACCGGAAAAAAAGCTTTGGGCTGTGGCCGGGTGTCCGAGACATCCGGAAATGCGGACACCGGCATTTCCAAAAGATAGAGCTGGCAAGGCCTCATGAGTCGATGCAGTGCCCAACAAGATAATGTGAAGTCCTACCTTCCGATATGTGCCACATATGGCGTCGATTCGGGCAGCGATAGATTTCTTTAAGTCCACAAGCTCCTTGGGGCCGGACAGTTTCTTCCCGAACAGCTCTTGCATTTCATCAACTACTAAACAAAGTGGTTGGAATGACTCTCCCGCTATTTCTGAATATCGATTGACGTCAGAAATTTTTTTGCCGTAACGATGAATCGCGGCGTTCATTTTAGAGAGCCTCGCTGTCGCTTCTTTTTCTAGGTATGAGACATGGGCGTCAAGCTCCTCAAGGGAATTGAGGGTCTTTACGCCATCGCCATAGTGCTGGTGGTCAACTTTGGTAAAATCAAAAACGGCAATATCGATGGGGATCTCTTTTTTTTTATATAAAAGAGAGTTGATTACCCACCCGCCAACGACGGATTTCCCGCTCCCAGGTCTACCAACGACCAATGTTAGGACTATGTCGTGTAGGCTTATGACCAAGTCTGGAAAGCCTGCCGCCGTCCCGAGGTAGACGCCGAGCGGGACTTTTTTAATTGCCTTTCGGACGGTCTTTTCGGCTACCAAAAAATTCTGGAGTTTTGGGTAAAATTCCTTGGAAAATAGGCGAACTTTGGTGTGACGAACGTGGGCAAAATCCTGAAAAAATGTCTCGTCGTTTTTAAGGCCCCAAGACAGGGCCGTTAGGTGCGAGGTCAAAGCAGATGGGGGCAGACTGTCGTTCAACCAAATGTCCCATGTGCCGGAGGGTCCCATCGGCCAAAAATTTCGCCGTTTTGTAATGTAACGATGGGGAGGAATGACCCCCGTCTCATCATCGACTGTCGAAACAACAAGGCCTCGTTCGCGTTGAACTCTTTTAAATTTTTTGGAGGCTGACCCTCGAAATGGCATCGCCATAAATCTAACGAAACCACTAAGCCCAAACCAAATTGCCTTACGCCCTAGCGGTTTGCTAAGTATAGCTAATATCAATACTGCGGCGGCAATCTTCCAAATCAAAGGGGGCGCCATTAGAACAAAATTAGGGATCATGGACCACCTCCAAAATCCCCGGCAAGATTAATCTCGTCGAGGCTTTCTGCTGTCTCGATGGTTATGATCGCGGCCTCTAACATGGCGATAACCGATTGATCCTGGGCATCGACCACAAGTCTTGCCGCCAAAATTTCAGGCGTCAAACCTTTTCTTCTTTCCGATATTTGATTTGCATCATCGAGTTTAGCCATATACTGAATATGTTGTTTTTTCTCCGAATTCTGTAAAAAAATCCCTGAATCTACGATCGACCACTGGAGTTTAACCATGATACAGATCCTCCTAAAAATAAGGGGCGAGCCAACTGGACCAATTTCCAGATTGACCGGCCCCTTACGGAAATCAAACTTTTGAAGGCGGTTTCGGCACTGTTGGCGTGGTCGCCTCAACTGCTATAATTGTGACGCTCAGCTTTCCGAAGACTACAGCCGTTTGAATGGTCGCAACGTAATCTCCATTTTCGAGAGGCACCTGCGACGTGAGGGGGGCCTCAACTTGAACCATGACTGGTTTTTTCAGGGCGCGAGAATAGGCGGAATCCGCGTAGCTGGAAAGGCACTCCCAATACTCGCTGCGATCACGGCTTTGGCCATCGGTACCCTTGTAAGTACTGGCAGGTACATGCACCACGTTTTTTACTCTAATACCCAATTTCGAAATCATAAATCCTCCAACTCAAAGATTGATTTGCCATCCCCGCGACCAGCGTGGTAGGCGGACACTACAGGTAAGTTACCGGGTTTTAGGTTTTTTGAAGTGGATGCGAGCCAATTAGTTTCAAGTATCTAATATTATAGGTATTTCGCTATTACTAACTCCTAAAGGTCCAGTAATCTCTGGTTGGCAAGGCTTAGGTTCGGGCCTGTGACTAAACAGGTCTATGATTTATTAAACTTGAAATTTCGGCCCAACAATTTAATTGACTGGTGGTTTATATGGCCCATAGTCGTGATAATTTTCGGTAATAAAATGATCTATGTTGAGTCCCTTCTTTCCTAACTCCTTGCTTCTTTCGCTTCGCCCCTACCCGGACGCGGGCTAGCTCGCCGCCTCCGCCTAGCCTGCATCACCTCGCTTAGCATTTGCCGCGTGGGACACACCGGTTTGGGCTACGCCTATAGTCCGTTGGTGTCGTCCCCCATCTTTGTGAGGGGAGCGGCCACCACTCCCAGAACAAACACATGCAAGGAGTTATGACATGAAAGCTACCATCAACATCGAGTCAGTTCTTTCGACCAAAAATTCATCCGGAAATGGCCAATGGGCTATTTCGACCTGTCTTGTTACAGCCGATTTTCAAAACAAGAACTATGCTGAAAAAGTCAAGATACTCCACAAACCCGGCGAGCTGACACCGGGACATTTAGACGAAAGCGTCAGCGTTAACATCAGTCTTCGCAGAGGAAATGGTGATTATCCCGCTAGTCTTTCCATTGTCCTAGTTGGTCGCCTTAAGAAAACATACGCTTAAATCATCGAGCCGCGTATGCGGCTTTTTTGGAGGGTCTTGTATGCTTAAATGTTTTCTAATGCCACTCAATCCCGATCAAAAAGCGAGGGCCGGAAGAGTCCTAATAGGCTTTCTAAGAAAAAAACACAATTTATCTCCTATCTCAGCAGCGGCCATTGTGAATTCGGTGACGAAACGTTCCTCCACGCTCCTAGACATGGTAAGTGCCTGCAGCTTCCAGATCAGAATTGGAGACTAACTATGTTTAAACTCCTTAAGATTTGGTTCTTACTCTATACCCTCACTAATTCTCTCGGCTGGTTGACGGGCAACTTCCGAAAGGAGCCATCCACGGATAAAATAACAGTATTACAAGGTGGGTCCATAACGTCTGCCTTAATTAAAAAAGGACTAGAACCAAACCCACAGCGGATAGCTCGGATAGTAGAGCTTAACGGGCTAACCTCGCCCAACATTGTCCAACCGGGAATTCTCCTAATCGACCGTCCGAGGAAAACGGATCCCAAAGCGGGAATGATTCCGATTTCAATTCCCGTGGTAACCTTCTATTTGGCTGGCCTACGATGTTTAGTGTCGTTGGTCATTTGGCATCTGCGGAATCGCCAGCGGGAACTATTGAATGCCAAAATGACTGCGGTTGCCGCAACCCAAGCTGCTAAAACTGCCAAGGATGAGCTTCTTAAAGCCAAGGTTACTGAAATCGAGCTACGGGCACTTTTCAAAAAACAAGTCGATTTGATCAAGGTTCAGGATCAGACCATATATAGACTGCGTGATCAAAGTAAGGGGGCTCCTTTGACAATGGGGGCCGCCCTTGAAACCCTAGGGCTCACGGCCTCAGCCTCCATCAAAGAGATTAAATCTCGCCGACGAATCTTGATGTCATACTTCCATCCGGACACTGGCTCACCGGCAATCGCAGCAACGCGAATCAACGCCGCAGCCGACCTCCTGATCTCAAAATGTCTGGGGGCTCCTAAATAAAGACAAGGCATGGCGACGGACTTAGGCAGCATCTGTGATGCTAGCCAAGGAAAGGGCCGGGGTGGCCTCTCTAACCTCCATTTGAATTGCGGATACCGAGTCACTTATTCCTAGTGCATGGTGATTCCCTGGAGCTTCTGGAGGTAGAGGTTCCTGAAAAATTTCGTCCCGAAACACGGGACCATGACTTTCGGGGCATGTCTGATCGGTTAATATGGTGACCAGCGTCCAGGATGTCGAATAATAGGCTACCAGCTTAACTACCCGTATCCCATAAGAGTTTTTTAGTATTTTTTGGAATTGGCTGGTGGCTAAAAAATAGGCGTTTCTGCCCTTGGAAGGAATTTGACCAGTGGCTAAGGGAGCGGATTGCAAATCCG
>JBGSUI010000178.1:0-32372 GCA_041736175.1 Oligoflexales bacterium
ATCAATTGGGCCTCAAAAATCAGCATCAAATGAATTCCAAAATGAAGACTTTCCCGCTAAAAAAAGCCCTTATGCAGAGCGTTAATCATTCGAGGCTCCAAAACTTGGTTATAGCATGAGGGCCTTTTTGGACACCCCACAGTCTATCCGAGACAAGCTAGCTTTTTCTAGTCATAACGTCTTTAGTGACGCGCCCTTTCCCTCTATTCACTTAGTATCTTGCCGCAACTTCATAAACATAATTAAACAGGAAGGTCGGGATAAGCTTATTAAACTTATCAAGTTTTCTCTTAAAAACTGCGGATTTCTGTTTATAGGAGACAATGATTGTTGCGATGTTATCTTAAGCTCCTTTAGTATATTTGATAAACATAGGATTATTTTTCGATCCCAAGGCCTAAGTTGCTCGATGAGTTCTTATTCTGAGCGGGCAATGTGCCTCTTACCTGACCAGTTTGAATGTTTTTATAAAGAATCTATAGATAACAAAGGAAATATTTCAAAAATAATTTCGAAAAGAGAAGATTCGTCCCAGGAGTTCGATTTGGATGTGGTTATTAGTCAGCTTGAGACTGCAAACGAAATCTTAAAATCAAAAATTGAGGAGCAACAGGCAGTCTCAGAAATAACCCAATCGTCAATCGAAGAGCTTCAAGCGTTGAATCAGGAGCTGCAAGCATTGAACTCTGAGTTCCAATTCAGAATTAAAGACCTGTCTGAAACAGCCAATGATTTGCAAAGCGTCTGCAAGATTGCTCAGATAGGAACGATTGTCATAGGTTTAGATTTTAAAATTGTTAAGTTTAATAATTATTTTCAGAAAATAGTTCATCTAGCCAAAGAAGACATCGGTCGCTCCTTGATGGATTTTTCGGGAGTGCTACCTAAAGACTTTTTTGATAGCCTCAAGGAGGTCGTTGAAAATCAGCAGGATTTTCAGAGTGAAATAACATCTCAAGATGGCAGTCTTTATCTTATGAGCTTGTCGCCTTACAGAAATCATCGTCTAGAAATTAAGGGAATATTTGGCGTATTTATTGACATCAGTTATCAAAAAAATAAATTAAATGAGGCCTATGCAGCTAAACTGGATTTTCAAATATTGTCAGAGTTAAGCCAAGATCTGGTCGTTAAACTGACTCCTTATGGGTCGGTCCTAGAGAGTAACCGACGATGTGAAAACCTCTTTCAAATACCAGAGTATCCAGATTATAGGTTTTTAGACTCGATACTTCCAGAGGACAGGCGGGTTTTTGAGGAAAATCTAAACCTACCAAAATCAAATGAATTAGGGAGTAGACGATTTCAAATTCGTCACAAGCTTCCCAAAGGCCTGCAACAATCAGACGATAAGGTTATTTCTGTCGATTGGAGCCTCCAAGGAAACGCAGCTCCAGGTGGCCATAGAAACCATATTGTCGCAGTCGGTAAGGTTTCCTATGGAGACTAATAACCCATCACATGATGCAGGCGATCATGAGTGGACTCGTTTAGTGGCATCGGTCCGGCAAAAAGTTGGACTTTTAGAGTCTACTGAGTCAAATACTAGGAATGTGTCTCAATCTGTCAAAGACCATCAGAATAGTGAGTCAGCGGAACTGGTTCGGGGGTTGATCGATTGTGGAATCGCCGAACTTGATTTTTACCATCTAGCTTCACTTCACAAACTGCAAGCAGCTAGCGGCAGTCAGATCAAATCCGCAGAAGCAGGAAATATTTTTGGTAGTTTTTTTACTGAGGCACCGATCGCTTATTTTGTCCTGTCGCAGCAAGGATATGTGATTGATGCCAATCTCCTTGCCGCTGAATATTGGGGGGTCGATTCCACCCAGTTAAAGGGCATTGATTTTAGTGGCATGATCGATCCAAAGGAGATCCAGGGGTTTAGATCGGCGATCGAGTGTATAAAAGTAACTGGCCATAGGATGTCCTTGGAGCTTAAGTGCAAAAGGATTGATGGAAGTGCGTTTTGGGGAAGATTTGACTTTATAAGCCCCAGATTCTCAGCAGATGGAAAAATGATTTTATGTTCTGTCATCGATATTAGCGCCCATCATATTTTGGACGATGCGATTAGGAAGACAGCAGTAGGACTTTCAGCAGTTACGGGTGTCGGCTTTTTTACTCGCTTGCTCCATTATTTGATCTCCTTCCGTGATGTTGATGCTGCGGTCATCACGACCTTGATACCTCCCTATAATTTTCGTTCCATTGCCATAGTGAGCCACCTGCCTTGTGAAGAAAAGCTTCAATACTCACGAAAAAAAGTGATGACTGAGTTTATCCAAGGGAAAATCTCGGGGCTTCATGAGCCATGCGGCGAACACCTAGGACCTATCTTGAAGTTTTTCAAAGCTAAGAGCGGACTCAGTCTGTTTCTATGCGATGCGGAGCGACAAATATCTGGTGAGCTTGCGATCGTGACCCGAGGATTCTTCGAAGATTCAGTTTTAATTGCTAATATTCTAAAGATTGTCAGCGTAAGGGCCGCTGCAGAACTAGACCGTTTAAAAATCGAACAGCAGCTGAGTGAATATCGAGACCGTCTGGAAATCCTTGTTAAAGAGAGGACTATCGAGTTAGAGAGAAAAACCGACGAATTTCGTGTGAACAACCAGCGATTGGCACAAGAGATTGAGCGGCGAGAACAGGCTGAATCGGTTCTTCAGGAAGCCATGCTTAAGGCTGAGGAAGCTACTAGAGTAAAAAGCGCCTTCTTAGCTAACATGAGTCATGAGATCAGGACACCTATGAATGGTATCATAGGGATGACTTCACTCTTTGAGACCCGGGAACTTTCCGAAAAAAATCGACGCTATTTAGAACAGATTCGTGAGTCTGGCCAAAGCCTCCTAAGAATTCTCAATGATATCCTAGATGTCAGCAAGTTAGAATCCGAAGGAGTCCATTTAGAATTTATTGAGTTTGATCTTAGAGAACTACTGTTGAATATTTTTACAGGCCACTCCCCTTTAGCGCAAAAGAAGGACCTCTACTTTGTGATCGATTTTCCCTATGATCAACCGAGTTACTTTAAGTCTGATCCTGTGAGGATTCGACAAGTATTAGAAAATTTGGTAAATAATGCTATTAAGTTTACAGAACATGGTGGGATCTTTGTTAAGATTAGATTTGCTTCCAAAGAAAAAGTTCTTATTAGCGAAATTACAGATACCGGCATAGGTTTAAGTGAGGAGCAGCAGAAAAGTATCTTTGAACGATTTTTTCAAGCCGACTCCTCAACAACACGTCGTTTCGGTGGAACGGGCCTCGGACTGGCTATTTGTAAGAAATTGACCCACCTCCTAGGAGGGGATATTTCCTTTACCAGCACGGCCGGAGTTGGTTCTAATTTCAAATTTATTATACCTTTGGAGAGTTGCGATAAACCTCAGAACGATATTTGTACCTATAGACTTCACGAAAAAAGCGCGATTTACATTAACCTTACAAATACACAAATCTCCGAAGCATGGTGCCGGCTCCTGACTAGTTTGGGGTTTTTATGCCAGCCTGCAAAACAGTACGACTTATCGCCCATCGAGGCTTCCAGGCAATTTGAGAAAGTGATCCTTTTGGTAGACCGCTACCAAGAGATCACGGAGGAGTTTTTGGGTCTTGCGACTAAAGTTGATTTGGTTTTATTGGGTCCTTTGGAAAGTCACCCGGAGCAATTATGGCGATCCGTCAGTCTTATGCCAAAAGCCACTCTTATAGAAAATTTCTTTTTGGAAAAAGGATGGCTGGTGCGAGGAAATATCCAAACTAAATTGACTGTTGATTTGCCTTCTTCTGTGACTTCGAAACAGTTGGAAGTGCTTTTAGCCGAAGACAACCTGGTCAACTGTGAGGTGGCATCTGGGATGCTTGAGTCGTTAGGGTGTCATGTGAAGATCGCCCATGATGGTCGTGAAGCGGTGGATCTATACCAAAAAGAAGATTTTGAGGTGGTCTTTATGGACTGTCTTATGCCCAATATGGATGGATTTGAAGCTCTCAAACTCGTGAGAAGCAGCGCCAAACCGGGAGGGTATGTGATCGCCTTAACGGCAAATGCCATGGCAGGCGACCGGGAAAAATGCCTTGCTGCTGGGTTTGATGACTATCTCTCTAAGCCTCTTAACTTTCAGGATTTAGGGGCTATCGTCAATAAGGTCTTACAGAAAAAATCAACTTATCGTGGGGAATTGCGACAACAATAAGGAGTCTGAAATGGGAGATCCAGTGGCACTTGAACCTCTTATAAAATGGGACATGGTTCAATCAATTAAAGATCTAGGAATCCGGATCGACAATCCTAACTATTGTCTCAAGATTCTCGATTTATTTGAAACCCAATCGATCGATATGTTGTCAAAGATGGAGGCATCTCTCAAAGAAAACGAACCGAGTCATTTGGCACAGATCGCCCATAGCCTCAAAGGGAGTTCACTATGTATGGGAGCAAACCGACTCGCAGCGCTGTGTCACCGGATTGAATCTGAATTTCGCACTGATAAAGTGGATTGGCATGAGATTTCATCGATGGTCGAAAAAGTGAAACAAACTTACGCTGAGTCACTTAGGGAACTAAAGAGGGGTTTGCCCTCTTTGTAAAGATCTTATGGTCTTTTTAATACATTTCCGTCCAGTTAACCCTTCGTCACAAGCAGTGCGGCTCCAAAGACCACAAAAAGCAGGGCCGATATTTTGCGGATCGTGGACATGGGGACCACCTTGGTCATTCGTTCTCCAAAGACCACCGCCAGGCCGTCAGCAACCAGCATTCCTAAAGTCGTCCCCATGGTCACTGCTACGGGGGCCTGAAATCTTGCTCCAAGGGCCACGGTGGCGAGCTGGGTTTTGTCGCCCATTTCTGCAAGGAAAAACAGAACAGTTGTGGTCAAAAAGGCATTGGTTTGGCCCTTTGGATCGTTAAGGTTAGGATCCTCATCGTCGAGTTTATCCGGAACCAAAATCCAGAGTCCAAAAGCAAAAAAGATCCCCGCAAGAACATAGCGCAGGGTGTCAGGAGAAAAATGACTTCCCACCCAGGTTCCGATCCAGGTGGCGAGTCCATGATTGGCAAGGGTGGCCACCAAGATACCCAGCATGATAGGGACCGGTTTCTTAAAGCGTAGGGCCAGCACCAAAGCCAACAACTGGGTTTTGTCTCCCATCTCGGAGGTTGCGACAAGGGCAAATGATTGTAGGAGCGCTTCCATGGGAGTGCCTCTTAGGGTCCGTTTTTAATGGATGATTTTTCTTGGCGTTTCACCTGGGCCCACCATTCTTCCCTCACTTGAGGAGTCGCCTGGTCGATGGGGATCCCCTGTTCGAGAGCTAAGGCTTCGAGTTTGGTCAGTCGCCCATTGAATTTAGCATTGGCATTGAGGGCGACCACTTCGCTGTCTAAACCTAAGTGGCGGCAGAGCTGGGCAAGGGAAAAGTATACGTCACCGATCTCTTCGGCCACAGCAGTTAAGTTTTCTGGGCTGTCCCCCTTTGCCGAGAGCATGGCCTCCCGCACTTCATCGATCTCTGATTGGACTTGATTGAGGACATCGCGGGGATGGGACCAATCAAAGTTGAGTTTTTCCGTTAACCGTCCGATCTTTTGTGCTTGAATCGTCGCCGGAAAACTCTTAGCGATCGTGGCCAGCTGGGAGGCTAACTTGGTCGAGGTGTCGCCCAGTGAGGCTTTTTCCTCAAGCTTTATGGATTCCCAGGACTGGCGGATCGACTCTTCTGTGACGTTATGACCCGTAGGTTTAAACACATGGGGATGGCGGCGGCGCATTTTGGTGTTGATGGAGTTAATCACATCTTCGATGGTAAAGGCTTTTGTGTCTTGGGCCACCTGGGCATTGAGGACCACTTGAAGTAAAACATCTCCCAGCTCCTCTTGGAGCGAGGCCCCTGCCGGCTCTAGGGACATTGCTTCAACGGCTTCATAGGCTTCTTCGAGCATATAGCGTCGCAAACTCAGATGGGTTTGTTTTAAATCCCACGGGCAGCCTGCTGTGGGGTGGCGAAGCTGGGCGATGGTTTGACAAAATTCTTCGAACAATAGGGCGCGTCTGTTGGACATGGGCTTATGATTTTTCCTCATTAGATTTTCGTGTCACAAGACTGGGGAGATAAACAGGATCGGCTTTAAGTCCTAACAGCTCTATCACTGTTGCCGCGACATTTCCCAAGGACTGTTGCGGCAAATTCGCAAGACGAAACCGCTCGCTACCCTGGCCAAAGATGATGAAAGGGACCGGAGCTAAGGTATGGGAGGTTTTGGGAGGCGGTTTTTTGCCCTGTGGGGTCTTCCACTCAGGGAAATCTTTTTCTTTGCCATCAAACATCTCGTCCGCGTTGCCATGGTCGGCTGTGATGATCAGCGTGGTTCCGGTCTCCAGTGCGACCTCTACGAGACGCCCGAGCTGTCGGTCCACCTCCTCGACGGCCTCAATGGTTGCCTGGAGGTTGCCGGTATGGCCGACCATATCGCCGTTGGCAAAGTTGATCCTCCCAAAATCAAAGGTGCCTCGACGCATCCGGTCGATGGTGACATCGGCGATTTCTTGGGCCTTCATACGGGGTTTCTTATCAAAAGTGACCCTATCAGAAGCTACCTCTACGTACTCCTCTAAGGTTTGATCAAAGTATCCGGACCGGTTGCCGTTCCAAAAAAAGGTCACGTGGCCAAATTTTTGGGTTTCGCTACAGGCAAACTGACGGACCTTATAACTAATCAAATATTCGCTTAAGGTGTGGTCGATGGCTGGGGGTTCTACTAAATAACGGCTTGGAATATGCAGGTCGCCATCGTATTCCATCATTCCAGCAAAAAAGACCTTAGGGAACCGCTTGCGATCGAAATCCTTAAAATCAGTCTCTGTAAAGGCCCGCGAGATGGCGATGGCCCGGTCTCCTCGAAAGTTAAAAAGCACCACGCCATCCCCGTCTTCTATCGTGCCCCTGGGCTTTTGATCAGCGTCGGTGATTACAAATGGGGGGATATATTGGTCAGAGAGGTTGGGGTCCTGGCGATAATGGGAGATTGCAGCGTCAATCGATAAAAAACGATCAGAGGCTTCTCCTAGGACATGGGCATGCCAGCCCCTTTCTACCATGGCGATATCTGCTTGGTAACGGTCCATGGTGACTATCATACGACCCCCACCAGAGGCCACCTGAACGTCAAAATCTGGGCTTTGAAGGCTTAAGATCACTTGGTGAAGCCTTTTAAGGTAAACCTCTGCTGATTTTTCGGCCACGTCGCGACCATCCAAGAGGAGGTGGAGGCGGACTTTTTGGAGGCCTTCTATTTTGGCCTGTGCCAACATGGCGTAAAGGTGGTTTTCGTGGGCGTGGACGTTCCCGTCAGAGAGCAGTCCCAAAAAATGAAGCGTGCTGCCTGATGTTTTGAGGGATGTCACTAAATCGCGCCAAGTTTTTCCTCGATAGAGGCTTTTTGACTCAATGGCTTGATTGACTAGGGTGGCTCCTTGGGCAAAGATTCGTCCCGCTCCGAGGGCGTTGTGTCCCACTTCACTGTTGCCGATATCGGTGTCGCTAGGTAGACCTACAAAAGTCCCATGGGCTTTGAGTTGGGTGGAGAGAGGTTGTTTTTTGAGGCTCTCAAGATGGGGCATTGCAGCGAGTGCAATAGCGTTTCCAAACCGGTCGTCGCGGATACCTATGCCGTCCATGACGACGAGCAAGACTCTTTGGCAAGATTGATCACGGTGCGTTAGCATGTAGGAGTTTCCTTAGTAGGGGGAGGCGTCGTGTGTTGTTTGCTGTGGTATCTGCTACAATATCGGTTACGAGAAGCTGGGGAGAACCACTGCGAACCTAAAACCCTTATAGCGCGCGCTGAGGGTGAGACCAAGTTTAATTTTCCAGTTTATTTTTGACTCTGGAGAGACCTTTTGAGTGATCGGATTTTGGTTCAACTCAATGTATACATTGCCATAGTTCTTAACTTGGGCTGCCAGATGCGTGGCTCGGCGCAGGATTCAGGAACCCTTGGCCATGCCCCTGCAGGATGGCAGCATACGGTGGTTTTAGCTCAGGACGAAAGCAGCGCTCTGTACCGACAGATGGAGGCTGTCAAAAGAGCCCATCGCTTCTATGATAAGCAGGGCCAACCTAAACAAAATGAAGCGGTTTTAAGCTGCGTCCAAAGCTCCTCCAGCGAACTCTGTCTTTTGCAAGTCCGCCTGCTTCACAATCAACTCAGCGCTGACCAACCCATAGCCCCCGAACTCGCCTCAACCCTCAGAGAAAAGATCCGACAGATGGGTGCAGAGCTGGGAGAGCGGGTTCTCACCGACCTACGCTGCAGCGAGCTTGGTGACACCATGCTTTCTCCAGGGTCCTTGGAGTATCAGTGTACCATCCAAGCACCCAGAAACCCCGGAGAATTTTTTGTGGAAGGGACCCTGGCCGACAATCTCTTCCAATCGATCCGGTCGGACAGACCTATTGTGGAGCAGCTCCGACGAGCCAAGGGAAACCTCACCTGTCGCAGTGCCTCCTATGCGCCCGTTGCCGTTTGTTGGGCACGGGCTTGGTCCCAAGGTGCATTGGGGGACCGGGTGACGGAGCTTCCGATCCGGGACTCCCTGGGAGTGAGCCAGTTGCTTTTTCGTGCCTACACGGATCTGGCCTCTGGCTTGGGAGCGGGCACAGTTGGCTTGCCAGTCCGTTTGCCTGAGCAGCTTGTGGCCAATATCGAGTGCCAAGTGGATCAGAAACGTTGGAAAGCTAGTTTCCAGCTAAGGGCTTTTTGTAAAGGGCGTTTGGCAAATCAGTCCCGTTTGAGCGGTGTTTATCAAAGTGTCCCCACTCTCCAGGTGGGTCAGTCCACTCTTTCTGCTTTCTTGCTCAACCGATGAAATGTATCGTTGCAGATGGTTGTGTGCTGCGGATTCTGTAAATCACCTAAGCTGAGGAGTACCCCTTGAGCACCAAGACCCTAAACGCCGTGGGCTCGAAATCGCCAAAGCCTTTGATCCAAGCAGCCCTCGGCCTCAAACCGGACCGCTACCCCATTTGGTTTATGCGCCAAGCTGGTCGATACCTTCCCGAATACCGGGCGGTAAGAGCCAAGGTGGATTTTGTCTCTTTATGCCAATCTCCTGACCTGACGGCAGAAGTCACCCTCCAACCCCTACGCCGCTATGATTTAGATGCGGCTATTATTTTTTCAGATATTTTAATCCCCTGCGTAGGCATGGGGCAGACTCTGACCTTTGACAAGGGCGAAGGTCCCGTCCTTAGTCACCCCATCCGCAGCGATGCAGACCTTTTGCGCCTCAAGTTGCCAGATGCTAGCAAAGACCTTGGCTATGTGGGGGACGGAATCGCTAAAACCAAGCTTTCCCTAAGGCCCGACCAGACGATGATCGGTTTTGCGGGAGCTCCTTTTACCGTGGCCAGCTATATGATCGAAGGCGGATCCAGCAAGACCTTTAGCGAGGTTAAAAAGCTAATGCTCCTCCAGCAAAAGACTTTTGCAAGCCTGCTGACCCATATTACAGAAACAACGATTGCCTATCTAAAGATGCAGGTTCAAGCAGGCGCAGATATCGTGATGTTGTTTGATACTTGGGCAGGGCAGATTACCTCAGGGGATTACCGAACGTTTGTTTTCCCCCATGTCCAAAAAATAACCCAAACCCTACGTTCCCAGGGAGTTCCGGTGATTTATTTTGCCGGTCAAGGCTCCGATCGGCTGTTTGATCTGCGGGGGCTTGAGGTCGATGTTCTTTCTGTCGACTGGAGACTCGGTTTGACGACGGCCTCTAGGATCTTAGCTGAGCAGGGGCTACGACCGACCCTTCAGGGCAATTTAGATCCCCAATATCTTATTGCTGATGAAAGCTCCTTACGGGCTAAAGTGGAAATGGTTCTCCATGAGGCCAAACTGGCCAGGATCTTGGGGATGAAAGGCCATATTTTTAATGTAGGCCATGGTCTCTTGCCCCATACGCCCCCTGAGTCCTTGTCGACGGTGATATCCGTGTTGCGGGCCTAAGATTTCAATTGTGTATACCAGCCTCTCGACAATATCTGTGATAGATGAGACAGACACATTTTTACCTTGAAATAAAAGCCAAAAATTGCTATTGGAAGGCCATGAAAAAGTGTGAATCCCGCTCCAACGGGAAAAAATTTTCCCCCAAAGATCTCCTCTCGGCAGACGCACTCCTCGGGTCATGGCGAAGTCGGCGAACTGAGCTTGCGGCTCTTTCCATCTTCTACGCGTCCATATACTTGCTCGGGCTGCTCGCGATATTCTATTGGAGCCTTAACTTTCCGCCGCTTCTTGTGGGCGTTGCGGGGGTCGCTTCTTTGGGAGCCCTAGCCTCGCTTGCGGCGGCCAGATACCAGCTCGTCAACCACCACTATGCCTGGATACCACTTTATGTGACGATATGGCTAGCCTCGTCGGTTCTTGTTTACGAAACGGGCGGGCTAACAAGTCCCGCTTTTTCCGACTCGCTCCTACGGTGCTTTCTTCTTGGCATTGTTCTCCAAGCGACACTTCGCCCCTCCTTTTTTTTCGGATTCGCCGCCCTAAATTTTCTAGCTTGGTCGGCGGTCGGGCCTCTTCCTTCTAGCCTTTCGGCGACGCTAGGACCCTGGCCCTTAGACTGGATGCTGCTTCAGCACGGATTAGGAAACGGGATAGCCGTATACCTCCTATTTCGTCAGGAAGCTCCCCTCGCTCAAGAGGTGGCAAGGGCCAGCGAAGAACTTACCCAAACTCAAGTGAGGCTCGCTCGGGCCGTAGAGGCCAATGACGCCAAAGTCGCCTTTCTCAACGCCGTCAGCCACGAGGTTAGAACACCGCTCACCTTGATCCTAGGCTTTCTCGACCTCTTTACCGAGGGCTCGGTAACGGCGGAAGAAAAGGCCCGCTACGTTCGGATCATCAAGGAAAACGGGGAACGTCTCGCGGCTAGATTTAATGACATCCTGGAGTATGCTGACTCAAGAGCGAAAACGATTGGAATCGAAAGAGCGGCCGTCGAACTAAGGCCGCTCCTCGCCTCTGTTGTCGAAGAGTCTAGGCTGGCCGCCGAGAAGAAAGGACTTTCGCTTTCTCTAAAGGTCGAATCGGAGGTTCCCAATGTCGTCATAACCGACGAAAAGGTCCTTCGCCGCATCGTCGGTCACCTACTAGATAACGCAGTAAAGTTCACTAGCAAGGGCGGCGCCAGGGTGCTTGCAAGCCTAGAGTCGAGCCCGGTTGCGAACGAGAAACGACTCAAAATATCTGTAAAGGACTCCGGTATCGGCATCCCAAAAGAGCGCGTTTCGGAGCTTTTTAAGCCGTTTGCTCAGCTCAACTCTAAGCTTAATCGGGAAATCGGTGGTAGCGGACTAGGGCTAGCACTCGTCTTCGACCTAAGTATGCTAGCCGGCGGAACGCTGAGGCTAGAGTGGAGCGAGCCGGGGTGCGGCAGCGAGTTCGCGCTCAGACTACCGCAGGATCTACCGGTTTAATGAATTGAAGCATTTAATAGAGTCCCTTAAGATCCAAAAAAATAACAATTATTTCAATCCTATATATCAGCCTCTCGACAATATCTGTAACAGGTGAGAACATTATAGGGTGCGTTTCCTTCCCTTCAGGTGCTCATCCTCACATCCCTATCGTTTGGCAATAGCTCCTCCATAAAAGATCATCCATAAAAGGTCTTTATGACCCAATCGATCCAAAAAGGCCAAAAGGGTCCTCCATCCCCTGTTCTTGATCATGAGAGCCTCGGACGACTTTTGGAGCAGTACCAACATCGGCTCTCAAGCCTTGAAGCCGATTTCGTAGAAAAACAACAGAGGGGACTCTGGGCCGCTGATTCTATCAAACAGCGAGCCCAACAACTGGCTTCTCTTAAAAAAGGTTTGGTATCCCTTCGTGAGCAGAATCGAGATCTCCAGGAAAACCTTCTCTACAAGTTTGATATCGGGCTTCCAAAATTAGAAGGCATGGGGCCACAAGAGCAAGAAATTAGCGAGGATTTTTTGACGTCCAGTCAGAAAGATTTGCAGCAGTTATTGCTCCAGGTCAACGAAGTCGAGCACTGGTGTATGGAGGCTGCGGTCGGAGGATGTCATGTTGTCCATTCGATGATGCGGCTGTCTAAACTCGGAAAAATGATTCGAGCCCTCGATCTAGCGACGGGGCTCATCCAACAAGAACATCAAAAACTCACGGGCCATGCCTGTGGGATGATAGGCGTCCTCCAGGGGCCTTTTGTGACCAACTATCTCGCAAAAGACCGCGAAAAAAATCACAGTAAATATCCTGCAAAGAATCCTGCAAAGAATCCTAACGAACCAAGCCTTAACCTCGTCGAGCGCCTAGCCTATTGGTTTAACAAAATGGAAAGGCAAATTGCAAAAATCGCCAGACTGCGTCAGGAACTCAAACATTTAGACCTAAAGATAGACCAAATGCAGACTTGGCTGCGCGCTGCTCCTGAACCAAGCGTGCAAGCATCCAGCCAAGAGATGCCATCGATCTTGAGTTTAGATCGGGATGAGGTTTTCTTTCTCCCTTTTCAGCGTCTTAAGCGGGCGCAAAAAATTAACCAAAAAGCAGCTATGTTTTTGAAGGGACTTGGGCCCCAGGTGGACCGATCTAGACATGATGACTAAACATCAATCAAACAAAAAAATCAGCAAACCAACCCCAACAGGTGGTGACTCTTGGGACTTTGAAGTCAGACAGATTGCTGATGAATTGGTTTACATCAAGCATCGTGTGCTCCACGACAGGAGCCGCTCCTACTATAAACTTGTCAATCTCAAAATAGGGGTCGTGCGGCTCCACCTCCAACTTGAGCGAGCATTGGAGAGGTTAAAGGGCTTTACTGGTCGAGAGCTGCTCCTCTTGCCCCGCGACAGCGCGCTTATCAAATGGTCGCGGATCTTTGTGGATAAGACCCTGCTCTTTTTTAGGCTTAATCATGACTTAAAATCTAAGACCCTTTGGGTCAACCTCCTCTCTGCAAAACTCGCAGGCCATGGCCCCAACCCACCAGGACGGGGTGAGGCGGGGATCGATTTAACTGACGATCTTTTAGAACTTCCCCTCCGGTACAAAGCCCTCTGCCAGACCGAATCCCAACTATTACAGACGATCGCACAGCGAAAACAGGTCATCCTCAGACTGACAGGGGAGTATCATGCCCAACAGGTAGCCCAATCCAACCGCGAAGCGCTCCAAACCCTCAACGGACGCCTTGGGACCAATTTTGAAAACTCTCGAAAAAGCCCCTATATTAAGGCTCTTGGACGACTTCTGGTCTTCGCCCTAGCCCCGATTAAGAACCCCGAAAAATACAGCCTCTTAGAGCAGTTACTGGCGGACCAAGACAACTTGCAGCAACATATCCTAGGGGTGTGCCGTGAGATTGCTGGGGCAAGGGACCGTAGGGAAAATCCTGATACCAGTGATGATCGGGAAAGCCTCAAGAGCGAACTCTCCGTACTGATCTCACGAGCTAAAGTGGTAGAAGTCGAAGCTACCCAGGCCTATCAAGCTCTCTTGGCCTTTGATTGTCCCCCCCATCATCCAATCATAGTGCAAAATCTAGAGAAAAAGGCTACCAATAGTGATAGGAATCTCCCCAGTTGGAATTAGGTTCTTACAAAAAATTTTGGATATAAGGATCCTCGTTTATGTCGACCAAGCAGCATCACGAATTGGGCTCGTCTAGCTCTTCCCAAAATAAATCGACTTTTTGTCCACTGACGGTTTTAGCGGATGACGAGTTGCTTTTTGCCAGTGAAGTGGAAAAATTTGCAAAGAGTCAGATCGCCCCCAAAGTCTTGGCCATGGATGAAGCGGAACAGATGGACCAAGGGATTATCGACCAGCTTTTTGAACTAGGTCTTATGGGAATCGAGGTGCCTACAGAACTAGGCGGCGCCGGTGGAACCTTTATGATGGCGACCTTGGCGATCGAGGCTCTTGCCAAGGTAGACCCCTCGGTCTCCGTCCTTTGCGATGTGCAAAATACCCTAGTCAACAATATCTTTTTAAATTTTGCATCTAAGGACCAACAGCTAAAATACTTTCCCCGGTTGACCTCCAAAGACGTTGGCTCCTATTGTCTTACGGAGCCAAACAGTGGATCAGACGCTTTTGCGCTGAAAACTAGGGCTTTTGACGAAGGAGCCCATTATCGGTTACAGGGTAAAAAGATATTTATCACCAATGCTAAAGAAGCAAAAGTTTTTATAGTGTTTGCCAACATTAACCCCGAGCTGGGCTACCGTGGGATTACCGGTTTTATCGTCGATCGGGATATGCCGGGATTTTCCGTGGGCAAAAAAGAATCCAAACTAGGTATCCGCGCGTCTAGTACTTGTGAAGTGATTTTAGATAACGTCAAGGTGCCCAAAGAAAACGTCGTCGGCGAAGTGGGCAAAGGCTATAAGATAGCCATCGAAACCCTTAACGAAGGGCGTATTGGGATTGCCTCCCAAATGCTAGGTTTGGCCGAGGGGGCACTTGAGGCTGCCTTTCAATATGCTCACCAAAGGGAGCAGTTTGGAAAGGCACTATCTGAGTTTCAAGGGATTCAAATGCAGCTCGCGGAGCTAGCTTGTAAGGTCGAGTCCGCTCGTTTAATGGTTTACAATGCGGCACGCTTAAAAGACGCTAAACTTCCTTTTGTGAAAGAAGCCGCGATGGCCAAGTACTGGGTGTCCCAGGTGGCCGAAGAAGTCGCTTCTAAGTCATTGGAAATCTATGGAGGCTATGGGTTTATTAAGGAATTCCCGGCAGAAAAGTTTTATCGAGATGCTAAAATTGGTAAACTCTACGAAGGGACTTCAAACATGCAGTTGCTGACGATCTTTAAACAGATGGAGTCTCGCTCCTAGGGTAAGAGTGGCGTGCCAATGTTTAGGATCGTAAGTCTAAAGGGGGAATTCAAAGATGTTGCGAATAATTGGTTTTTGGTTTGCCTGGCTGGGGTTTTCATCAATCAGCCAAGCCCTAGAGCCAGTCCCGCGAAAAGACATAGCGATAACCCTAGGCAGGCTATTTTGTAAGGGAGATATCACTCCCCAAAATCTATGGGCTGAGGGGATTTTTGATGGACAGGTCGAGGGCCAACAGGTCACCTCGCCGTCTTTTGTGGACCTCAGGGAAGCCGACCTTTGGGGTCAAGCCAAAAGCCTCGCAGACATCCGCCACGGCGGTGGATATGCGGCAGGACTCTGCAACCAGCACATGGGCTGGACGGCTGCTATGCCAGCGTCGAGCCCACTTCGTCGAGGAAATAACCAATCCCTCGGTCTTCCAAAGAGCGATCTTAAGGAGCGTTGCCGGAGTTGGACGCTGTATTTTGCTGCAAGTGAAGGCGGGCTTTCCAAGGTGTTAGCCACAGCAGATCAAGGGGGTGATGTGGCAAAGATTCCTGGAGCCGGGGTTGCGAGCCTCCATTGCAAACCAAAATTTCCCAGATGGGTTGGGGAACAGGTTTGGTTCTTTTATCCCACGTTAGGGGTTAAGAACTATGCAGATTTTCCAGAAAAAACCCGGATTCAAGACATCCAGCTAACCCTTGGCAATGATCAACCTGGGTTATTAACATGGATCGGGGCCATAAGGGCTCGGGAAAAATTGCCCCCTCTGGTCTTGAGTCTGGCGTTAAGCGAGGCAGCGTCCCAGCTCCTCGTGAGTGACTCGATCGATCATGACGTTCATCATATGGAACTCATACGCAAAAAGCTGGGAGGATCCCATGGGCAGCTTGTAGGAGAAAATCGGGTCCGCGGACAATCTCTCCAGGAAATCGCCTGGCTCCTCTGGAACAGTCCGCGTCATAGAGATCTCCTCTTGACGGGGGCCTCGGCGACAGCCTCAAAGGTGGACGAGGTTCCGGTCATTGGTCTCGCCACTAAAAAAATTGGCTCAGAGACTCTTATATCAATGATTGTTGGTTATGAAAAAAAGACTGTGGTGAGCCAAAAATCAGGGCGAAAATCCAAGAAACCAGCTACAAGCGGTTCTTAGCCATCGGTGTTAGGTCAATTTTCAATCGAGCTTCAAGGATTAAAAGTGAGTCTTAAGTTTGAATGGGATGAAAATAAAAACAAAAGCAATCGTGTAAAACACGGTATTTGGTTCGAAGAAACTCAGAGCGCATTCGACGATCCTCGCGGACGACTATTCTTAGATGATTCCAATGCTGAAGACCGATATATTTTGATTGCGATGAATAACCAAACGAAGATTCTAGTAGTTGTGCACTGCTACCCTGAAAATGGAAATCTGATAAGAATAATTTCGGCTCGCAAAGCATCTAAAAAAGAGAGGCATTTTTATGAAAAAGGAATATGATTTTAGCAAAATGAAAGAAGTTAAAAACCCCTATCCCAGTAAAAAAAAGATGCTTGTGGGCATCAACCTGAGCCCGCCAGTGATAGATTATTTTAAAAATTTGGCCGAAGAATCAGGTATTCCATACCAAAAATTAATCGACTTGTATTTACTTGACTGCGTAAAGAGAAAAAAAAAGATTTCCATGAGGTGGAGCGCTTAATTCCAAAAAACAGGTTAGGTAACCATCATCTTTTGTGGTTGATTGAAATCAGGGCGAAAATCCAAGAAACCCGCACTCTAACTTGGTTTGACAGTCACTGTTTAAGATGTCGACAGTCATCGTGATGATAAACGCCTGGTCGACTCTAATAGCCGAGAATAGGTCTAAAAGTCTTTGACCCATATAGGGGCTTGTGGTGGACCGCTTTTTGCAGCATATGAAGGATCCTTATGATCTATTTTTAGCTCAGGAGTCTAAATATGAAAGTGCTGGTCCTTTTAGTGGGTCTTTACCAAGGGATGTTAGCTTGTGGCAGCGACTCTTCTGAAAAGGAATCTCCTACCTTAGGTGTAGACTTACCCTCGGCTCCGCCCCATGTGGCAAAGTATGTCACCTTTGAGTATGCCCTCGTCTGTGGGAGCGATCGCTTTACCCAAAACGAAGTCAAGGAAAGCCAGCTAGTCTTTAAAGATATCAAAAATATCCGCGCCGATACCAAATGCATTCTCGAAGTAAGCGGAGATCCAATAAAGTTTCGAGAAGCAAACAAAGACGTTACTTTTGTCAAGACGCCCACGACTAACTCAGCGATTTTTTATATGTCATCGGAATCAGCGATCGTAAACAATCAAATTTCGTTTTCTCTGTATCCCCTTTTTAGTCTGGGAAGCACCAGTCAGACCCTAGTAAAGCTTCTTGTAAAGGTCACAAAAGACGAAAAACAACCTCCTGATTTAAATAATATGAAACAGTGGTCTCTGGTCTGTGATCAGGCCAAAACAGTCGCTCTCAAAGGCAGCCCCAGCTATAACAACACTGACCAGTGGTCTCTTGAGTTTAGCTTTGTCACAGATGACGTCAATGCCACAAAGAAAGATCAATGTAAGCTCTCGGCGATTCTGAGCACAGAAACCTACGAAGCAGAGGGCATAAGCGTCAGTTTTGACAATATCCAGCCGGTAAACGTCACTTTAAAACCCAAAGTGAATCAGAGTAACACGGGGACCGCCAATGGCAGTGGAGCGGGGACTTCCGATGTCAAAATCAATGCTAAGATTGAGCCCCAAAAGAACCCATAAAAATTTTAGCGTGCTTGTGATATAATCATAGCAGTATTAAAACGGCCACTTTCAGGAGTACAGCTATCGCTATGATTAAATCAATCTTGCGTACCCAAATCCTTTTGGCTTTGGCTGGTTTTCTATCCATCCAGATCATCGGTTGCAATGGAGATGACAAGGATAATGCTGAAGAGGGTCAGCAGGCTAACCCTCAAGGGAGTGTTGGGAATCAAGTTGGTACCAAATACCCAATCTATGTTGGAGCGTTAGCGTTGGGTCAACCAGCTAATAAAGGTACATCGTTGACTCAAACAGATTTGGGTTTTAGAAATCGTTCGATTGCCTCGGGGACTCCAAAAGAAATGGAGTTAACCATTGTATCACTCCGTTTGTTATCCAGCGAACAGGATACGGGTGTTCCAATCTTTTTAAGCGATCAGGGTAAAACCCTTAAGGCAAGATCTGGATATGTGGATCTTACCGATTTATTTACTAAGATTCAATGTCTGGATCAGAACAACCAAGTTATTCCGTTGCAATCCGGTCAATCCTGTGATTGTGGTCTAAACTCCAAAAAAGAGCCTATCCAAAAAGTCTTGAAAGACCCGGTTACTGGAGAAGACTATGCAGAGCTCAAGTGTCCTTCCGTTCAGCCTACAGATACTCCAGGCGTAGCCGCAACAGCAGTCGACCAGCTCGGGACCTATACCCACTTATCCATGCGTATCAAGGCTAAGGGTAAAATCAAGGGTTGTGTCACTGGTTACTTTATGTATACCGTTTCTAGTGACGCTGATGACAAAGTTCATACCTATTGTACGCAAAGTGCAAAGAGTCTTTATAGCGCCACCAAAAATCAGTTTACTAACGCCGATTTTGAATCGATTAGTAGCAGTAAAACTGCCGAAATGATGGAAATCCCTCTTGATCCAACTGATGCTAATTTTGCCAGTCGCGAGTTCTTAGATTTGACGTTCCCTATAGCAGGAGGGGTGGTGATTGATGGGATTAAGAGTCCACAAATTACCTTGGGGATTGACCTAGGTAGAGCCCTGAGATTTAGCGGCCTCTTTACGGATCACCCGCGGGAAGCTCGAGGAAATACGGTATCAACGGGAGCTCATTTCTTCACCCTGATGCCCCAAACCTATCAGTTTGTGTTTGTGGGAAAACCAGGAAAAATATTTGGCCACAAATGGTTTTCTAATGCAGGGCTTCAGGATACAGCGGCGTCGGTACCTGCCAACCGTACCTGTGTGGAGACCTCGAACGATTCTTGTAAAAAGCTTGCAGGTTGGATGACCACCATTTTTGAAGGTGACGGGACTCCCATAGCTGTAAGTCTTATGCCCGATGATGACAATGCTTTTACGGTGCTAAAAGGTGGTAATTTTAGTAACAAGGGTTTTGATAAATCTGTTTTTACTAAGAAATCAACTGATATCTATGACATCGCCTATGGCTTAACCTCTCCTGGCACCCCTGGGCTCTCAGGGGTCTTGTACGATACGGACTTTAGCAAAGCCGTAGATGCGACTTTCGAAACAACCTTTGCCACCAAGACCATGAGTAACGGCAAGTTTTCCTATGGAAAGATTACTTGGACCAGAATGCTTTAAGTCTTTGGGCTCGCTTAAGTCCCTTTTTGGCCGAAAACATCAAGACAGTAGCGGCCCGACGCTTCGAGTCGTGTCAGCCACTGCTCTGCAACGATTGAGTCACATTGATAACGTTCCTGGTAGAGTTCTAAAAAAGTTCTTTTGACATCAGGTGCCATGGCGACGCCATCGCCACAGATATACACATGGGCGCCTTGGTCCATAAGGTCCATCACCCGTTTGCCCTGGGCTTTGATGTGGTCTTGGACAAACCTATATGGCGAACCATCCTCGTGGGAAAAGGCCACGAACAAATCAACGATTTGTTGGGACACATATCCCTCTAATTCCCGTTGGTAGATAAAATCATGCTTAGAATGTCGACACCCAAAAAAGAGCAGCGCAGGACCTAAACGAAGGGGATTTCCTGGAGATTCAAGTTGGTCTTTATGGCGGATTAGAGCAGCTCTTTCGGCTAAAAACCCCCTAAAGGGAGCCACTCCGGTCCCTGGTCCAACCATGATGATCGGGATTTCCGGTTGGCTCGGGAGACGAAACGTTTCTGACGAGGATTTGATAAAGCCATAGACATAGTCGCCGAGTTCTCTTGTTTGGAGATAGTGGGAACACACTCCTTTAAAGGTTCCATTTTGGGAGAGGGCGGGGCCAGAAACCACGCCCATGGTGATGGAAAGTCTCTCGGGGGTCGCATACGATGACGAAGAGATAGAGTAATATCGTGGTCGTAGAGGGGCGACCATTTCGAGAAAGATTTCTAGGGGCAGGGTGATATGTGGAAAAAGACATAGCACATCAAAAAGCGAGCGCCTTTTTTGCAGGATTTCACTTTGGTATAATTTCAGACCCTCTGGGGTCTCAGCGCTAAGGAGGCACAGTTGGTTTTTTTCTTCGTCATGCATCGTTAAGGGAATCAGCCGCTCCAGGGTCTCGCGAGAGGCGACGTCTTGGAGTTCGATGTATTCTGTGAGGAGGGTTCGCGTGGTCAGGCTTTGGTTGATCGGTAAAAAAGTTGGATAGTTTTCGTCTGATTTACGAATGGTCACCAGGGTGTCGAGGTGTAACCTTAGGCGCTGTGCGACTCCGTATACCAGATGCTCGCGGTTTTTGGCAAAGACCCCAAAATGATCCCCCGTTTGGTAGGTGTGTCCCGAAGGCAACAACAACTCGATATGGCGCGTCGCCCGTTCTGATCCATCATCTCCACCGACCCGCTGTAGCTCGCGATTTTGGATCACTTTAAAGGGCCTGGCTTCGTGCTCTGCATAGAGGGGGCGCAAGTCTGAGGGTTGGGAAAGGCTGACCGAAAATCGGCGTGGATTGGACCGCGTCTGCTGGTCCAGATCTAAGGGTATTTCTAAAACCGTAGAAAGATCTACAAAGAGCCGCTTCCGCCAAGCTTCGAGGGAGCCTTCTAGGTCAAGGTCTGCATCTGCCTCGCCACGACTGGAGATGCGGATGGCTCCACCCTCAGCAAAAGCTTGGTCGATTTCTCGGGGAAACTGCTGAAAGGTGCTCCACTGGGAGTTACCACACCCGATCAGGGAGTAGTACAAGGATTTTGGATTAAAGTTTTTTGTCTTGATCCACTGGGCAAATTTTTCGGCGTTTTGAGGTGGTCGGCCATTGTAGGTCGAAGTGATGATGACGATAGCCCCCGTGTTTGGTAGCGAGTCCACGGCGCTATCTAAGGTGGCTACTTTGGACATAAAGCCCAGCCGTTGGCTGTGCTCGGCGAGGGCCATCGCAAAATCTTCGCAGGTTCCCATATTCGAACCATAGTAAATCGCAAGGGGAGTCCCATGGTCGGGGACGGCTTGGACAGGGGATATGGCTCCATCTCTCGGACGAGGAGTCCCTAAGGGTAGGATGCGAGCCGATCCGTTGCTTGTTTTTGACTGAGAGATAGCGTGACTGCGGTATCTTGCAGCGACCGAAATCCTAAAGCCCTCTGGCTTTAAGGTTAAAGTCTCTTTGATTTGGAGCTGATATTGGGGGTCTGTTTTGATATCAAAGTGGTATAGGATCATACCGAGAGCGAGGCTAGCTTCTACCATGGCAAAGTGCTGGCCGATACAGGCTCTTTCGCCCGTACCAAATGGCCGGTAAGCATATTCTGGTAACTGGGATTCTCGATCAGGCAAAAACCGGTCTGGATCAAACAGATCCGAATTTTGTCCCCAGACCGCTAGGTCCCGGTGGAGGGCGGGGACTAGGACCAAGACTCGTTCGCCTTTTTTCATGGAAAAACGTCCACCTAGCTGGGTGTCTTCCATAGGGGTGCGACTAAAAACTGGGGCAGTGGGCCAGAGGCGTAAGGATTCCTTGAGCACCTGGTGGATAAAGCGGAGTTCGTTGACATCCTTTATCTCTGGGATTTTATCAGTACTAAAGATTCGGTCCGCCTCGTCACGACAGCGGGCGAGGATCTGGGGATTTTGGGACAAAAAATAAGTGGCAAAGGACAGCAGCCCGCTGGTGGTTTCGTGCCCAGCGATAAGAAAGGTGAGCAGTTGGTAGCGGATATTCACCGTGTCAAGTTTCTCGCCAGTCGCTCGATCCACCCCATCGAGCATAAGGCTTAAAAAATCAGTCCTCGCTGTTTTCGTGTGATCCGGCTGCTGGAGTCGATTGTAGATGACATCGTCGACGACTTTAAACATAAGTTCTTTATGTGCCAAAAACTGGATATCGGATTTTCGATCAAAGGCTCGCTGCAATTTAGTCTTTTTGACCCGGGAAAAAGAGTCTTTAAGACCTCCAACCATGGCATCTAAAAAGGGATGGCGGTGTTCCGAAGCAAAAGAGTTAAAGCTGTAGTCAAACCCACACAGTGCAATGGTTTCCAGGGTTAGTTTGGTAAAGTCTTCGCTTACGTCTATGGGCTGTCCCTGATTTTTTTGCCAATGTTGGACCAGCTGGAGGGCCACATGATGCATCTGGGGGAGGTAAGCGCGCATCTGCTTAATCCCAAAGCCTTGGATAAGGATATTATGGGCTTTGGACCAATTAGGCTCGGTCCCCATAGCCGTAAAAAGGCCATCTCCCGCAAACCGGCGGATCTGCTCAAGGACACCACCCACAGCTTTATGAAACCGCTGGTCGTCGCAGATTTCGCGGACGATCTCATGGCTGGTCGCAACGTAAAAGTGAGACCCAGGGATGACCATCTCAAAGAAAGGTCCGTAGCGCTCCCCAAGTTTTAAGAGATTTTGTACAAAGGCGTCTCCAAAAATCTGAGGGACGTTGCCAATAAAGGGAAACCGAGGGGGGTGGGGAATATTTTTAGCTTCAGACATGGGGCCTCCTCAAGAATACATGGCTACCGAGACAATCAGTCTTTGATCGGACGGTATCATGGAGAGCTATAGGACCTAGTTTTTGAGAGGTAAAAATCTTTGGAGTTTATTAAGCCTATAAACTCCAAAAAGAGACAAACTATTTTGTATCCTTAAGGCGGGAGCTTTCTAGCGCTGTGTCGCCATCCTGTTGGGTTTTAGGCGCGGCATCGGCCCCTGGGCTCCGGCGGCCCCCTCCCCCACCGAGACTCCGTGGGAGGCGTGGACGCCAGCCCTTTTTAGCGGGGGCAACGGGAGTCTGGGCCTGGGTTTCGGGTGAAGCGTCTTCCCGCGCAGATGAGTCATGGGAAGGGGCCGGCCCCTGTTGGACTTCTATGGGGGAGGGAGTCGAGTTTCCTGCTTCCTCATTCGGATTTTGATCTCTAGCATCTTCTGGACGCCGGGGACCGCGGTGTCTACGTCGACCACGACCATTGCGCTCGTTTCTGTCGCCCCGGTCGTCTCGCAGATCCAGATTGGCCACTTGTGTTGCAGTAGAGGTGGGCTCCGGATTTTGAGATCGGTTTGCCGAGATGGGTAGGGGGTCTTCGATGGTGGCGAGAATGCTCGTCACCACATAGGTTCCACTTTTAGGATCGGTGGCAAGGGTCACAAGGCCTTCCCTTTGGGCGTCTTCGAGAAGTTGGCTAAAAGAGCGGTAGCCATGATAGTTTTCGTTAAAAGAAGGCTTCATCCGCCGCATGGTTTCTTTAAGGGTGGACGAGTGTATAATCTCCCTGTTGTCGCGGCGGAGTGCGCTGTAAGCATGGGCAAGGAGCAAAAAGGGTTTGCGTTTTTGGTCGGGGAGTTCGGGTTTAAAGGCCATATCGGGGACGACCGCTTGGGTTAGATCCTCGTAATAGATAAACTCGTCACAGTTGTCCCTCAGGAGATTTGAAGTGGAATTGGTCATTCCAAGTCCGATCACATGTTTGCCCAGCTCTTTAAGCTTTGAGACTAAAGGCGAAAAATCACTATCTCCAGACACGATCACAAACGTATCGATATGCTCCTTAGAATAAGCGAGATCCATCGCGTCGACGCAGAGGCGGATATCAGCTGAGTTTTTTCCCGTCTGGGCCCGTCGGGGGATTTCTACCAGTTCGATGGCAGCCTCATGGAGGGAGCTGGTATAAAACGAAAACCGATGCCAATCGGCATAGGCTTTTTTAGCTACGATTTTGCCTTTTTCTAAAAGCCGGGTGAGTACTAGCTTGATTTCAAAGCGGTCATTGCGACCTTGAAACCCGAGGGCTAGATTTTCAAAATCAATAAAAACGGCGAGCGATTTTACGCTCGAAGACTTAACAACCATAGATTTTTCCAATTATAAGTTATGACGAGTTTCATTCTACAGAGACCTGACAATCGATATAAATACGAGCTGGTTTTTGGGGTAACCAGACAACAATCGGGAGTCTTGTTTCGTTTTTCACACTCTCCCCGATCGACTGGTGCATGACGAGAAGCGCGTCATTTTTAAGATAGACGTTAAAATGCCCCTTGACGGGATCGATCGCAAGACCTCGGACGAGATAGGGCTTTTTGTCTTGGAAGGAGTCGCTTTTACGGGTTAAGGAAGCAGCCTCCTTGGGACTTAGCTCGACGATAGAGACCGTTTCCAACTTTTCAATAGCACCCTCTACATTGGAGACGGGAAAGACGAACTTGGAGTCAAGCTCGACCACTGAGAGCCAATTGTCGTTAGAAAAACGGTACCAGGGCTCCCTAGCAATCGCCTCCCGATCCATGGGCTCGTAGATCTGCTCGTTATGGTTGAGGCAGCTTTGGAGCTGGGCTCCGGTTTTACCCGAAGGGTTGCATGGACGCGGCAGGTTATTATCCTGTTCCGGGTCAGGATCTTCGACATAAATCACCTCAAATCCCTCGCCGAGATCAATCGCTCGCCCCCGTTGCTGGCAGCCGCCCAAAGTCCACCCTAAGATCGTTAGACAGCCTACACTCCAATAGATTGTTTTTATAGACAAATTTATCTTACCGCGATGGAACTGGCTTATGGAATACCCGCATTTTTTTTCGTCCATTGACTTCATGGCACCCCTTGACAAGCTCGTTAACCGAGCATCTCCTTGGCTATCTTACCAAATAACGGAGGAGGGTCCACCTAAGAGTCTTGTTCACTATGCTTTTGACTGGCTATCCTCCTAGGGTCTTTAAACAGTGACCTTTAAAGGTAGAGTAGAGACTCTGGGTCTGGAGCCGGAGGTGGCGGATGGCAGAAGCCAGTGATTCTGGCGGCGTCGCTACGGATTTTATGTTTATATGGGCGTTGTAGTAACAGGCTTCCGTCCCTGCGAGCATGAGTTCTGTTGCGATTCCACTGTCAGATACTATGGAGGGCTTGGCATGATATACGGCAAAAGATCCCCACGTGCCGGTTTCAAAGGCAAGCTGGATCATATCTTTTGAAAGCCTGAGGGCTGCCACTAAGGTCCCCTCGATGGCCTCTTGGCGTGCCTTTTTTTCTAGTTCCGTGGTTCGGGGGAGCCGATAGGCAGCCATCACCGACCCAAACACTTTGGTATCCTTATCGGCAGCTCTTAAAAGAAGGAGACTGGGTCAATGGAGACCTCCGATCAGTCGTCCTAAGCGGTGGTAGGTCAGATAAAGCCTCATGGTGTTGCGTAGAGCCATGGTGACAGTCATCGGGCCCACCCTCGGAATAAAAGCTGCGGCTTTTTGGACGATATCATCGGCAAAATTTCGATAGGTCGAAAAGTTTAGACAAATTGATTGTTGTTTAATATCTCCGGCTTCAATCAAAGCAAAATCCCGGTGGGGGACTCCCGTGATGATCAAATCAGAAACACTGAGAGCTTCGTTTCGAGAGATGGAGGTTTCGGCAAATCCTTTGGGACCGAGTTCGATCGGGCCATGGGCATCAAAACTAAAAACTCTAGCACCATCGTGGTGCAGCATACTGGCAAGGGGACGACCCACCACTTCGCTGCGATTAAACACCGTGGCCGTCAGACCCTTTAGGGGCTGGGGGTGATCGAGGTTTCGATAGGCACCTGCAGATTCCAAAAGCTTTAGAATCGCTAGGGGCGTGCAGGGCAAAATAGCCTTATCTCCGGGGTACTGACCCAACTCTCGCTCGTTACGGTAGAGGCGCTTGATCCAAAAGCTGCTCAAACCTTCAATATCTTTTTCTGGGATCACCAGGTCTTTGACGTAGCTGTCTTGGGCGCTGTTAAAGACGGGGTAGTAGATAATGATACCGTGGACGTTTGGATCGAGGTTGGCTTTTTCGATTTCCGTCTCCATCTGGAGGCGCGAGGGCCGACGAAGTTCAAATGAAAACCCCACATCATGGCAACCGGTTTCGGTGTACTGGGCATAGGTCATGGAGGGTCCCGTGGACTGGGGGAGGAACCCTACCAGTTTGATCGGAGCTCCTAAATTTGCGACCTCCTGTTTAAGGTCCTGGCGGTATTTTTTAGCCAGCGCTAAGGGATCGAGAATGGTAGCGGTCATAAGCGGCCTCTTATGGAAAAGGTCAGGGGGATTTTTCCAGTTTTGTCACAGATCCAGCAGCGGCACTATATAGTATTTTTAAAAGGGTACAAAGTCATAGTGAAAGGGCAATTACTGAACTTTTTTGGGAAGCATAGTTAAAAAAAATAGGACTCAACACCCTGTAAATACGTCGATTAAAAGCCTTTCAAGGCTTCGGGTCAATATACCGATATACATTTAAGCCGCTTTGTCCGATCACAAATCCCACCCCCTCCTTTTAAAGGCCCAGAGATGAACTACGAAATGCTAGCGAACCTACCTGCGACTGAGACCGCTCCCGAGTCGAGCTGGATCCTGATCGCTGATGTGCGTGGATCCACCGAAGCCGTGCGCCAGGGGCGCTACCGGGAGGTCAATCTGATCGGGGCTGCCTGTGTGGCTTCGATCCGTAACAGCTTTGAGCAACGCTCCGTTCCCTATGTGTTTGGAGGCGATGGAGCGACCTTTCTTGTAGCCCACCAAGATCTAGAGCGCTGTGAAGCTCTCCTTACGGCAGTCCAAAAAATGGCTTGGGAAAGCTTTCAGCTAAATCTTGGAATCGGACGGATGCAGGTCTCTGAGATCCGGCGCCTGGGTGCAGAGATACGCTATGGATTTCTCACTTGGGGCCAAAGTGAATTGCTGCCCTTTTTTCGTGGAAACGGGCTTGCACTCGCAGAAAAAAAGATTAAGGAAGCCATGACTCTTCTTAAGCCCGCGGCAACAGTCCAAACACCGGCTCCCGCAATCGAAGGTCTATCCTGCCGTATCATGCCTTTTAAGGCGGTACGCGGTCGGATTCTCAGCGTCCTTGTAGAACCCATGGTCGGCATGGACCGTGAAGACGCTCTCTTGGCCGAGGTCTTTGCGGTTTTTAAAAAGCGTGGGAGCATCGAGCGACTGAGTCCGGTGAACAAGACCAGCATTCGCAGGCCTTGGTTGACCTTGCAATGGGTCAAAGAAGCCTTCATGCATCGTCAATCTGCGGGGTTGCGTGACACAGTTATGGCATTGATTAAAGCTTTGCTGGGGTATCTGTTGACCACGGCAATCTTTCGCTTTGGCTGGAAAACCAAGGTTCTTGGCGAGGTCGAGACCTATCAGGGGAGCATGCTCGAACAGTCCGACTGGATGAAAATGGATGGGGTTTTGCGCATGGTGATCGATGTCACCCCAGAAGAAGAAGCCGACCTGCGCCAGACCTTGGAGCGACTCGAAGCTGCAGGACTCATCGTCTTTGGGATCTTTGCCTCCTCAGCTGCTCTGATGACGTGTCATTTCCAATCGATCGAAGGCCAACGTCATGCCCACTTTATCGACGGTGCATACGGAGGCCTGACCTTGGCTGCTAAAGACATGAAGGGCAAAAAAGCTCCAAAAATAAGTTTGCATCCCCTAGACCGGGCGTCATAAAACCATACTCTTGGAGGTGCGTTATCTGTCGAAATTTTGGTCATTCACTTATAGCTCGATAATAAGCGACTCAAGAATAAATCCAGTTAAAACATGGTTTTATCAAAATTCTACAGTATTCCTGGGGTAACATGACACGTTCATTGGTAAAACAATTCTGAATCTTTTATCTTCCTATTTTTGCTAGAAAGAGATTGGGTTATAGTTTTTTTTTATAGTACCGATAAGGTGTCGGGGGGTTAACGTGGAGACATTAAATTTAAAAAGCAAACTAGTTACTGTTTTTGAAGAGCTTGATACAAAGATATCTTTAGGCGAAATAGGAAAAAAAGAACACGTAGAGTTTAATATTTTTGGTCAGTCGGCCCTGTTGGAGGCAAAGGTTGGTTTCGAATTAGAACAATCTAAAGATATTGATGCATATACAAATGCCTCTAATATTTTTTTATTTGAATTTAATGATTTTTTAAAAAAATTTCAACTATCCTATGACTCTTTGAGTCGCGAAGCGTGGATGCCACCCGAAACTGTATATCGGATTTTGTATGAAGGTGATTTTGTAACAGCCAGAATTGCTGATCTAGAATATATCATTGTTTCTAAAATAATTAATGCTCCTACAAAAAATAGAATGATATTAATAAATTATCTTAATGCCGGCAATGCTAGTGTTTTATTCAAAGATTTAGTTAAAAAATACAACATAAACTTAGAAAAAGTTATAAACGGTGACGTATGAACTGGGAAGAAATCGAAGCGCTCGCTAGAGCAAAAACAAAAAAGAGGGATGCTAACTTTTATAAAGTTATAGGAGTGTTAGTCAAAGTGGGTTTGCTTCACACCAATTATGTTACAACTTATACAGGCAAAGTTTCTGTGGAAGATATTCTCAAAGCAGGCGAGATTGAGCCGAGGATTTTAGAAGTGCTCCCCGCTTTAATGCTTAATTTTGGCGAATACATAGTGCCTTCCAAAAATCTCCCGAAGGACCTCATGGCCATCTTGGAGGGGGAACGGCCCGTGGAGTTTAGAGGGTTAAACTATCGACAATGGATTTGAACGCATCTCTTCCTCCCCTGTCATTTTCGTTTAACTGAGGTTTTATGTCGAGTGAATTGCCAGTCACTGGAGCGATCGCCCAGCGGGCGACAAAGGCCCCTCTTACCAGTGAAGATTTTAGAAGATATCCCCGCCAGATCGTCCTCGACCAGGTGGGTGAAG
This sequence comes from Oligoflexales bacterium, assembly GCA_041736175.1. Classification (GTDB taxonomy): domain Bacteria; phylum Bdellovibrionota_B; class Oligoflexia; order Oligoflexales; family CAIYRB01; genus JBGSUI01. The sequence goes on from JBGSUI010000178.1 coordinate 28,719, forward strand.
CCGGGCAAAGGCAGCTTAAGGCGGCGCGGATTTTGGTCGTAGGAGCGGGGGGACTCGGCTCTCCTTGTTTGCTCTATTTAGCGGGGGCAGGGGTCGGGACGATCGGCATAGCTGACTTCGATCAGGTAGAAGTCTCTAATCTCCAACGTCAGATTCTTTTTGCCGCGGACCAAACAGGCCACTCAAAAGCGACGATGGCCCAGACACGCCTCCAAGCTCTTAACCCCCTAGTCCAAGGTGTGACCCATCTGGAGAGGGTCACCGCAGCTAATGTAAAATCTATTTTGCAGGACTACGATATCGTCATCGATGGATCTGATAATTTTGCCACCAGGTATCTGGTCAACGATGCTGCCATAGATCTCCATAAGCCCTATATCTATGGTTCGGTGCAGCGTTTCTCCGGGCAGGTCGGTGTCTTTTATCCGCCCCATGGGCCTTGTTACCGATGTCTTTTCCCCCATCCTCCATCACCCAGTTTGATACCAAACTGCTCTGAAAGTGGAGTGCTAGGAAGTCTCGCTGGGACCATCGGGACCCTTCAGGCGACGGAGGCTCTAAAGTTGGTCTTGGGTGTCGGCAAATCATTGTTAGGTCGGATTTTGGCCTATGACGGCCTCCGGGGGGAGTTTACATCTTATCACCTAGGTCCAGATCCCACCTGTGTGGGGTGCGGCTCTGGGGAACGGACCCAAAGGTCGATGCCTGAGGTAGCTCCTGCTCTTACTTGTTCCACGCCTTCGGTAGATTTTCCCCAAGTGACGAGCAGCGACTTAAAGATACAGGTGGCTGCAGGTCGTCTCCCTTTGGCTTTGATCGATGTGCGCAACACCGAGGAGACAACTAAACAGGGTATAGTCGACCTTGATGGGGCTCCCAACCTGGAAATCCCCTTGGGGGTTTTAGAGACATACCTAGAGTTTCAGTCCGGCGGTCGAGGGGGTCTGGACGCCCCGGCCAAGGAGCTGGTGGAAAAAGCGCTCAGATTGATCGCCGCGGCGACTCCCCGGAACCCTGTTATTTTGTACTGTAAAACAGGGCCTCGCAGCCAAAGAGCTTGGGGGATCTTTTCCCAGCTGGTTAAGGGAGAGACCTCCGGCAAACTCCAGCTACTCCAAGGCGGTCATATGGGATGGTTGGCAGACCTTGCTAAGCCATTATAGGTTTAAAAAACCACGAAATCGCCTGTATATGTCGATAAAAAAATATTTGTCGGTGAAAGTTTTAAGTCGTTAGACTCCTCTTCAGGTTGACGGAAGGGCAATATGCTACAGCGAGTCGTTTATAGAACTCGGTAACTCCATCCTCCGTTAAAGTCCCCGTCGGATCGTTGTCCTTGATAGCTTGTGCCCACAATACAATATTTCTGACCACTAAGTTTAGATTGGCGGAAGCAGTCTTAGTCCAGGCGGCTGAGATACTGAGATTTTTTAATTCGACAGCTAGTTTTTCCGGCGATTTGAAAACTTCCACACCGATGAAGGCGATATAATAAAGATCTTTTAATTTCTTGCCGTCCGACTTGCGCTTAACAAATGTAAGTATCTTGTGCATCTCGAAGGCAGAGGCAGTCACAACTCTTAACTCCCGACCGCTTGGGAGCTGGTAAAGGAATGTATTGTCTAAGCTCATATTAAAGTAAGAGAGGCCTTGAGCCTTAATACCGGATATTTCGTGGATTTTCTGTCGATGGTCGTCAGTCAGAAACTCTATATAAAACGAATCACCATCTTGTACCCATTTTTCCGAGGGTTTTCCATCACCAATTGAAAATGCAACGATTTCTCGTTCAAAACCCATCTTCTCAAGACCATCAGCAATCGTTGGGGCGTTTAGACTCTTAAGTGACTTTTGGCGGTAGGCTTTCCTTTCGATTGTTAGATCTACGTCTTCGGTCATCGCAGCATCGGCTTGGGATTTGGCCTTGCGGCAGATGAGGAATGCGGCCATGCCACCGCAAAGGACCACATCATCGCGATGCGGGCCAGTGGCTTCAGCCACTTTTTCAAGTATATTCATTCGTGGATTCGACAAGGTTGGACTCCTGACTTATTTTTGGGTTCGCACATAAAATATCGATTAGACGCTCCGCTACTTCCTCTCCACGAAGGGAGAAGAATGAAAGCAATAAGGCATTCGCAACCGGATTCATAGGGCGGATAGCAGGCTCCATTGGTGGCAGATGCGACCATGGCCCGACATTGATTCTAAGTTTCACGTCTGGCCTCCGCGAAAATATAAGGACGTCTGCGAAGGCGAACCCCTCTGGAAGTCCTAAAGGGTTAATTTTAGAGCGCTCTCTAGAGCGAGTCCTGAGTTTGACTAAATTAAGTGCTAATGACACATCTCGGAGATCGTCACTTGCAAGTGCCAGCGTAACGGGGCCAGGTCCGCGATAAACTCTCGCTGGTGTGAGCCACGGATCTTCCACTGCGAGTGCAGTGTGCAGAACGGCAAGAGCGTCTTCATCTGGTGATTTAAGCGCATGCGCGACAGCATCCACAACCTGTTTTGGTTGTTGGTTGCGAAGCGCGGGTGGGAGGTTTAGAAGCACTGGCTGGCCAAGGCGACGCGCGAACCGTACAGAAAGGCCACGATAGTAGGCAGCAGGTTTTAAGATCAGATAACGATTTAAGTGGCTTATGTGATCAGAAATGATGCCCTCCTTACGGAGGGCGGCGCAGGTTCGCTTTATAGCCCAGACGGGGATATTCCAGCGATGGGCGAGTTCTTTGGGAGGCCGCAGCCGAAGGTCCTTTGAGCGCTGCGGCACAAATGCCGCAAGTCCATGTTCTAGGACTACATCAGCCCAGATTGCTATTTCACATGAGAGCCTATCGTGACGATTCATGAGATTTCCAACCTTATTATCGAACGAACGGAATCTTCTATCGGAAGAATTTCAGAAACTGATCTCTTATTTTAATCTATAAATCCAGAATATTAAAATTTTTATAGAAGCGATTACGGGAGATCATTACGCCAACGCCTCTTATGAGGCAATATACTTATAATTATACTATATTTTTGACCCTATGGGTTGGCCGTTGACAAAAAAAGCGACGCTTAAAATGTCATGTGCTGGCCAAGGCAACGCGAGGCATTCTCCGGCTTTGATACGGTTCCTGCGTGGCGACAAGTCTCAGAAAAATACACAATAAATATATTGTGTTATTAACCATTGTGCATAAAAACACAGAAAAAACATTATTTTCTCAGAAAAATACCGATAATATTATGAGATAAGAAATGAGGAAGCCCGAAATCCTCATCTACGGAGGTGATCCTATGAGTTCAATCGCTGTAAAAACAGACGCTGTCGAGCAACTGCAATTGACCTATCATGACAGAGATAGGTGGCCAGAGGTTAGAAGTTGGAATTTAAATCAGGTAAAAAAACTATGGGACGAAGACCCCATGAGGGTGCAGGTTATCAAAGATCCGCGACTTGGTGAAACGTCTTTAGTGATCATGCGCAAGGATAATTTGGAGCAGATTTTAAATCTGATTAAAGATATTGAAGCCGGCCAGGCCAGCATCTCTCATAATCTTGATTTAGCGATAACCCAAATCGAATGCGTTGAACACGGAGTTTCCAGGCATGACACTGAACTGACGGAAAAAGCGGTGAGAGTATTGAAGGGGTTAGTGGCA
>JBGSUI010000179.1:0-25911 GCA_041736175.1 Oligoflexales bacterium
ACAGCCAGCGGAGGAGTTAAGGGCCCACCGGGTCCTGACCGCCCCTCCAGGACTCAAGTTGCACGCCGGAAACGGACATCAACTGAGAGCGAAGGACCGACCCCATGCAGATCCAGGTTTGCATAGGTTTTTCGGAGCGGCTTAAACTCAGAGCAAACCCAACAGCACACCAAAGAAGGGAATCGTAGATGCCACAAGGATTGTTTGGTGATGATGTTTTTATTGAAAAAAATGGTGAAAGCAAAATTGTAAATGTTGCCTCAGTGCCTCAAAGAAGTCCTTTTCGATATCCAGGTGGGAAGACTTGGTTTGTACCAACGCTGCGCAAATGGTTGCAAAGTAAACGTATCCAACCAAAGTTGCTTATCGAACCCTTCGCAGGAGGCGGCATCGTTGGTTTAACAACTGCATTTGAAAAAAGGGCCGACAAAGTGCTGTTAGTTGAGAGAGACCCCTATGTGGCATCGGTTTGGACGGTATTGATTCACGGAAACTTTGAAAAACTTGCAAGTCGAATTTTGAAATTTGAACTGAATATTCATAACGTACAGGAGGCACTCTCTAGTCCTGCAACTTCAATCGACGATAAAGCTTTTCAAACAATACTCCGGAATCGTGTAAGCCATGGCGGAATAATGGCTCCTGGGTCTGGGTTCATAAAGAACGGGGAAAATGGCAAGGGTATATCTTCACGATGGTACCCGGAGACTTTGGCACGAAGAATCCGAGACATTGGAATGGTTCGCGAGAAAATTAAGTTTGTCGAGGGGGACGCACTAGAGTTAATCAGCCCCTACCTGGATGACCCGCAGACTGTTTTTTTCGTAGACCCTCCTTACACCGCGGCCGGAAAGAAAGCTGGCCGAAGACTTTACGCACATTCTGGCCTCGATCATGAAAGATTGCTCGACATGTTTGTTAACGCCAGGTCCGATTTCCTTTTTACTTATGACAATTCAGACGATCTCATTGACATGGCTAAGAGTCGCAGTTTTGAAGCCAAATTAATCCCAATGAAAAGCACGCACCATGCCAAAATGAGCGAGCTTATTGTAAGTAAGAACCTGGATTGGCTGACGCCATGAGTAGGTCAAAACCGGCAAAGCATCCTTTAGCAGAGGTCTTTGGATTCAAAACCACAGACCGAAGCTCTAAGGCTCGAAAGCATCGCGACGAAGAAATATGCCCATTTAACAATGGTGTGGATAAATGCACAAAAGACAAAAAAGATGCGCCTTTGGGGGTTTGCAGCATCTTCGCTAATGATAGTCCAGTCATTATTTGCCCAATTCGCTTTCGCGAGGGCTGGAAAATATGCCGAGACGCTGCGGACTTTTTCTTTAAAGCTGGTCAGACCTTCACTGCGTTAAAAGAAGTTCGCCTAAAGGAGAAAACTAGCAGGTCTGCCGGAAACGTTGATCTTATTATCGCAAGGCATGATTCGAATGGAAAGGTATTGGACTTCGGGGCCGTTGAAATTCAGGCCGTGTATGTTTCAGGCAATATCAGAAATCCGTTTGAATATTTCATGGATGATCCCGAAAATCGCGCAGATTTTGACTGGACTCTAAAGCCTCACTTTCCTAGACCAGATTTTCTTTCTTCCTCTCGAAAACGACTAGCACCGCAAATGATTTATAAGGGCAAGATTCTGAGAGCTTGGGGAAAGAAATTAGCTGTGGTCGTTGATGGCCCCTTTTTCAAAACGTTACCCAAGATGGTAGCTACCACTAAGGAAAAAGCCGAAGTCTGCTGGTTAGTTTACGACCTTATCGAGGCGGGAGCGCGATTTGAAATGACCCTGTCTAAGACCATTTATACGACTTGGAATGAGGTGTTTAAAAGTATAACCAATCCCGAAATCGGGGACGTAAACGATTTTATATCTGTGCTCGAAAAAAAGTTGTCGCCCGTGGTTCTGGAGCCAACGTTTGAACCGAACTTGGTATTTGAATGGGACTCCCTTTGAAGGCGCTTGGCATCGCCGAACACCCATTTTCTCTCCTTAACCTCACCAGGTATCGGAGTTAGGTAAGTGGCTATTGTCCCATAATTTTACCCACAAGCTCAACACCGAACTGCTTTTCAAGCTGGGTCAGGCAGCCTTCCCAGGCATTGAGGTCAGTTTTGTCAATCTGTACGATCTGTACACCGAGCCGCGTGGTGGCACCTTGCTGCTCGCCGACCTCGCCTTTATCGATCTCGCGCCGGACTACTTTTCCAAGGCATGTAAGAGGCTTTCCTAGATAGGTTCCCGATGGGTCGATGACCATTTCAAGGAGAGTGTTGACATTAAAAGGCATCGTCGTGTCTCGGTCCCATACCAAGAGAAGTCCCGATCGGGAGACGTCTTCGGTATAAAACTGATAGGCAGCGCTGGTTCCGATGGTTTTTGACTCTACTTGGAGATCGATGGGAACCCGAGGGGCCCTGACCCTAAGTTTGTTAGGACGTACGAGGCGCGCATATTGGCTAAAACTGGTGCTCATTTTTGGTACTCCTCTATAAAATGATTCATTCGACACACATTACCCCCATCGAACGCTCCGTCCTTTAACTTAAGGAGCAGATTTTTTTGCAATAAATACAATAAATTGGATTAGGCCCTAAAATTCTGCTTCAATCATTTGGCGTAGCGGTTTCCGTCGACCGCCTCGTCAAGTCAAGGAGTAAGACCATGGATCTGTTTGAGGCCATCTACAAACGTCGCGACATCAGGCATTTTAAAAAAGATCCTGTTGAACCTACAAAACTGATCAAGATCCTAGACGCAGCCCATCACGCAGGTTCCGTAGGGTTTATGCAGCCTTGGAAATTTATCGTGATTGAGTCCCTGGCAACAAAAACAAAAGTCCATGAGAGCTTCCTAAAATGTAATCAAGAAGCCCAAGCCAACTATACTGGCGAACGTCAACAGCTTTACCAAAGACTCAAGCTAGAAGGGATCTTAGAGGCACCACTTAACCTAGCAGTAACCTGCCAGCACTCCGTCGAGTCAGGCGAGCCAGTCCTTGGTAAACAATCGATGCCCGAAATGGATGTCTTTAGCACCTGCTGCGCCATCCAAAATCTTTGGTTGGCCGCCCGCGCCGAGGGGCTGGGTCTCGGGTGGGTTTCGATCCTCGATCCAACTCTGATAAAAGAGGTGTTAAATATCCCCCATGAGGTTAGTTTAGTGGGCTATTTTTGTTTAGGTTATCCAGAAAAATTCGATTCAGAACCACTTTTGCAAAAAGTGGGTTGGCGACACCGATTGCCTCTACGGGAGGTGGTCTTTCGGGAAACCTGGGCACAGGGCGGCTTGGATTAAATTTAGATCTCATTGGGCACATAGTTCTATGTAGACTCGTCTATAATGGACAAGAGGGACTTGTGGCTTTTTTTAAGTCCTCGATTTTATTAAAAAGAGGTGTTTTATGTTGAACTTAAGCTTGGCAAATAGATTTTTAAAAAATGCGGCCAGGACGACTCTGATGTTAGGGGTGTTTGGCCTCGCCGGTTGCGAAGGCAGCCTCTTGAAAGTTCTCGGCACGGGTCAGAAATCTTTGTCGAGCGACCGAGAGCCTCTCTTGATTGGGCCCGTGGATAGGCTCGCACCCCTTTATATTTCGGAGGAAGAAAAACCAGTTCCTCTTTATGTGATGCTCCATGGATACGGATCATCAGGTCAATCTACTGCGAGATTTCTCAATATCCAAGATTCAATCGACAAAATCGGGGGACATCTCCTTGTGCCAGAAGGGCGGACTAATGGCGAAGGTAGGCGCTTTTGGGATGCCACGCCAGCATGCTGTGAGGCTGAGTCGTCCCAGACTGATCAGGATGAGATTTACTTAAAGGCTCTTATTGAAGAAGCAAAGGCAGCCCTACCAGGAAGGATTGAGTCGGTCACCCTGGTCGGTTATTCCAATGGAAGCTTTATGTCCCAGCGGATGGCCTGTCGTCAGAGTGGATTGATCGATCGAGTGATCTCATTTGTTGGCGCGGGGTATGCAAGCCCAGAAGAATGCCAGCTTCCTGGTAGGGTTGTAAACCCAGTGACTATGATTCATATCCATGGAGAATGGGATTCGGTGGTGTTCTATGGAGGGGGTACGCTTCGAGGTGCATCACCCTATCCCTCGGCTCCCCAGACCTTGGCGACCTGGGCGATTCTTAATGGATGTTCGGGCGAGGCTGTCGATGAACCTCGATCTTTGGAATTATCTTTTGAAGGAGTCGAAGTCTGGCGTGACCCACCTCCTGAAGGCGTCGAAGATCTCCCGCTAGAAACCGATGCAAAGCGCTACCAAAATTGTCGGGTGCCGACGATGCTTCTGACAATGCGTGGTTTAGCTCATATTCCCCGGTATCGCCCCGATATTCTCGAATTTCTAGTCTCAGAAGTCATTCCAAAATTGAACTAAAATTAGTTTTGGAGTCAAAAGTCTAGGGACAACGATCCAAGGTATCTAGTGTCTTGGATCGGTTTGCTTGTACTAGAGACATCTCGGCCAAAAGCAGCCACATCAAGGGCGAGGACTCCTAGATTGACACTCATCCCCGCAGTGGGAAAGCCTTGAGAGTATCCCGTGCGTAACGAGAAAGGCGAGGGCAGGAGAGGGTTACCGACAAAAAACTCTGCGCCAGCATGGATGAGTTTACTGACTTCGACTCCCTGGAGGCCATAACTACCACTGACGCTGTCCCCTGCTGGTATATGGTGACCATCAATCGCGAGACGGACTGCAAGTTTTTGCGTGAGCCGGGGCGTAATCGAAACCCCAACACGAATGTCGGTTGGATCCACAGTCGAAATGGCATCTGCATTGGCGAAATCGCCAGAAAAGACTGTGCCGCAGACTCGTTCAGGCTTTTCAGTAAAGGGATTGAGGTAGTTTGATTTACATCCTACGGGCAGGTTTAGAACTGCCATTCCAAGAGTAGGAAACCAGAAATCACCGAGTGTCATCATGATTCCAGCATCTGCGGCCACAGCTTGGGATTTATTGGCTCCCGCCTTGAGTCGCTCGGTCATGACGCCTTTGTTGAGCAAGTCTTGGGATGGGATCCGGTCCTCATAGGCGTAGCGGGCTATGGGTCTTGCTTGGACTCCTATATTAAAGCGGTTGGCCATCGTGGTAAAACCCAAGCTGAGGACTCCGCCTACATCAGACACCGCCTCAATACGGGCTATTTCGGGAGTCTCGCTGGGGATTACGATTTTAGCTGTTGTATTTGAAAGGAGACCAAAGGCCATGGGCTCTTCGCGACCAGCGTTAAAAAGGGTCACCGGAAAAGCTGCCGCCCGAGCCCAAAAGGGCTTGTTAGCAAGATTTTGGGCTTCGGCTACGATCTCATCGACGCTTTTTTCCGCAGACCCCTGGTAGGCCTTGCTGAAGTTATAACCGTCGCTATTAGTGCCGCCGATCACGTTTGGAAATTTTACAAGGCTAAAAGCCCCCCTCGAGCGGGCTTTGCGAACCCGACCTATACCCGCAGGATTGGTCCAAATAGCATTTTCATCATTAGCCACAGCGGTAAAGGCATCCCCCATTCCGATAGGACGGACACCAGTAAAATGCTCTGGGATCTCTTCAGAATAAGCAAAAGGAGAAAAATAAATTGAAAATATATAAACAATTAATAATTGATTTAAACCACTGGATCGGCGGTGTCTTGTGAAGTTAATGTTAAAGTGATTTACCATATGTTTTAACTCTTGTGTACCGGGTCGGGCCCAAAGGCCGGGACAATGCTTAAGACTCTTCTAATGTCATCGACGGAATCTGCGGATCACTCAATGTTCTGAGGTAAAAAGTGTTTAATAATAGATAGATAACTTTTATAAACCGGGTGGTTTGAGATCGGGGGTTAGGGGATGATACAATCATTGGTATCCGACCATTGGACTCAATTCTTGCCTTAGAATGTTTGTTTATCTGTAAATAGATTCAAAAATTTCGCTTAAAAAAGGGGGATACCCTTGGACCGAGAAAGATGGAGCAGTGTGATCCTGCTCTTTTGGCTTCTGGGATATCCCTTAGGTGCGCAGGCTGAAGAGCAATCCCGCATTCTTGAATCAAGCCGGGCACTGGGGCGTGGTAACACGTTTGTGGCTGCTTTTGACTCAGACGAGGCCACTCGCGCCAATCCCGGGACTCTTTCAGAAGAAAAACTGACCTTCCAGCTGCGTTGGCTGCAAACAGATGTGTTTGTGGGAGAAAATACTTTAGATACAGCTTCTGATTTTGCCTCGTTAGCCAGTGGTAGCAGTTCGTCGATCACCGGTGTCTTAGATACTTTTGCCGATAAATTTGGGAAACGGCAGTATATGCGCGGGCAGTTTGCCCCCTTTGCCATGAGGATCTATGCTTTTGAATTTTCGCCCTTTATTTCGACCAGAGCGACGGCTGATATGCGGGTGCCCACCACACCTGAGGTTAACCTCAATGCCGAGTCGACCACGGGGGTCAATATCGCTTATGGGACCGTTGTCGGCAAGGATCTCGTTGCCGGGATCACGGTGCGCCCCATGCACCGCAACCTTTTTAGCGGCGAAGCCTCTTTTTCGAGTGTCTTAGATTTCGTCGACTCATCCGAGCTTACATTGACCGATTTGTTTGTTCAGGAAGAAGGCTTCCAAATCGGAGTGGATCTCGGATTAATCTACAAACCTTCAAAAGAAAATCGGTTTGGACTTATTGTGGAAAATCTCGGTTATGCAGGCAATTTTTCGGAATTTAAAAACCCGCCACCGCCGATGCCATCGAAAATCCATTTGGGTTGGTTGTCGCGAACCGATTTCAAACCATGGCATTGGGATTTTTTACTTGATATCCATGATGTCACCAACCCAGAGGCTCTGGATTTTTTGAGATTGGTTCACCTGGGAACCGAACTCGGAACCAGCTATATCAGCCGAGATCATGATATCGGAGCTTTAGCTGGAATAAATGAAGGATACTTTACCTTTGGAAGTTTTATCGATCTTTGGGTCACGCGACTCAATTTTTCTTATTATGCTGTGGAATTGGGGGAATATGCTGGCCAGAGAAAAGATCGACGTTGGGGTCTGACGCTGCTGTCATCGATGACTTTTTAGCAAACATAAATTAGGAAAGTGCTGCATTATGGCCTCCAAAAAGAACCATTTTTTTCAACGCTACTCTAATAAGATTATCAACCTGACTCTTTGCGCAGCGATTATGCTCGGCTGCCTGACCATCCTTTGGCGGCATTACCGGAGGGGAGGGGGAGGATCGTCCGACTTGGTCGGACAGATGGAAAATCGGCTCCTTGACCTGCGATTTTTACTACGGGGCACAAAAAAACCAACAGGTAAGATCGGCATTCTGGCGATAGACGAAAAATCCTTGCAGAAATTTGGAAGGTTTCCATTTTCACGTAAATTCTATGAAAAGGCATTTAAAAATCTTAAAGATCTTGGCGTCGAATGGGTTGGATTTGACGTGGTTTGGAGTAAGCCAGAATTGCCTCTGTTAGCGGATATTGAACCCAATATCAAGCGGCTTCAGCAGCTCGATGGCCCAGGGTGGAAGGAGAGTCTCAGGCGAGAGTTGAGCGATGTGACTAAGAATCAAGAAGCCTCCCTTGCCGATCAGTCGATTGCTCGGACGATCAAAGATTTTGAAAAGATCATCCTCGGATTTTTTTATTATGGGTCCGAGGATGAGGCGAGCCAGCTCGGCGAAAAAAGATTTAGTGGAGCCGAATATATGGAGGAATCAGCGATTATGGCGCTGGTTTTTCCAGGGAGTTCGGAGCTCAAAGATTATTCTCACTTGGAAACCAAGGGGATTGTCGCTAACGATCCTTATATTGCAAAAAGTGCCAAAAATTTTGCCTTTTTTAATAACGAATCCGACTCAGACGCCATTATGAGGTGGGTAACCCTCGTGCGAAATGTCAACGGCATGCTGATGCCGTCGCTCTCCCTTAAGACTGCCGCCGAAATGCTCGATCGGGATATCATGGTGGAGTTCGACCCCTTTGGCGTGATCGATATCAGCCTGGTCAGTCGTAAAGATGATCAGAATCTTCTCAAGATCCCTGTCGACCACAATGGCTATGGTCGGATTCTTATCAACCATCTCGGACCTGATAAAACGATCCGGCACATAAGCCTGGCCGATGCCTATGAGGGAAATTTTACAAAAGAAGAGAAGAAGATGCTTAAAGGGATGAGCCTTCTTTTGGGGCCGACCGCGATCGCGATCAATGACCAAAGAGCTAATCCCTACGATGCAGGTATCAATGGGGTCGAAAACCATGCTGCGGTCATCGATAACATCGCGTCCCAAAGGTTTATGCGTAGGACAGACAAAATCTACCTCACGGAGATGCTCATCGTCTTCGCTATTGGCCTTATCTTTAGTCCTATGATGGTTTTCAGCAGGGCGTCCTTATCGGGTTTTGGGGCCTTGGTTTTTGCTATTGGCTACTACTACTTTGACAAATTTATGTGGTTTGGCAAAGGCGATTGGGTCTATATGGCCATGCCTTTTATTGAGATCACGTCGCTCTTTGTCGGATCAACCCTTTACAAGTATATTTCGGAGGAGCGAGAAAAAAAGAAAGTCAAAGGTGCGTTTGGCCTCTATCTTGCTCCCGAGGTTATCGACCAGGTTCTTGATGATCCTGAAGCCTTAAAGCCAGGGGGTGAAAAAAAAGAATTGACAGTCTTTTTTTCGGACGTAAGGAGTTTTACCACCATTTCCGAGTCTCTCACTCCTGAAAAGTTGTGCGAATTGATGAATGAATACTTTACCCCGATGGCAGATATTATCCTCAAGACAAAAGGAGTCTTGGATAAGTATATCGGTGACGCTATTATGGCTTTTTGGGGGGCACCGATGGTGCTGCCTAATCATGCTGAGATTGCCGCCTTAGCTTCTATTGAGATGCTTTACGCTCTAGACAAAATAAAAATGGATTTTCCAAAAAAGGGTTTCCCTCCAGTTGATATTGGAATCGGGCTTAATACGGGTTTTATGTCCGTAGGAAACATGGGGTCTCCCCAAAGATTCTGTTACACCGTGATGGGTGATTCCGTGAACCTAGGGGCACGGCTTGAGGGTGCGACCAAGGACTATGGCATCAAAATCATGATCAGCGAGTTTACTAATGCCAAAATCACGAGAAAAGATATCTTTAGGAGAGATCTTGATGACATTCGCGTCAAGGGAAAAATGGAACCGGTAAAAGTCTTTGAGCTGATGCGACCAGACCTTTTGAAAAACACCGATAGTATCCAAAATCTTATTGGCCATTTCCACGAGGGAAGACAAGCCTACCGGCAGCAAGATTGGACTCTCGCCAAAAAACAGTTTGGCGAATGTCTGGCCCTTAGGCCCGATGATGGACCATCCCTGGTCTATTTGGAGCGTATTATTGAGAGAGAGAAGGAGCCTGTGATTCCAGGGTGGGATGGGGTTTATACGCGGAAGCATAAATAGAACGATTACGCCGCAAGCCTTAGATATTTGACCTGGTATTTTTTAACGACTTCCTCCTCCATCGTAACTCCTAAACCTCGACATCCCTGCTCCAGGGGGAATAGCACATTGGGTAAGGGATTGGTAAGGTCCTTTAAGCTTGAGCGCCATCCCTGCTGCAATCTCTTAAAGGGGGTGTCGCGCAAGATCAGGCTGCCAAAGCTTGATTCGGTATAGAGAGGTGTCGTCAAGCCTACCATCACTCTTGTAGCGGCCTCTAAGAGCGGCGTTTCGCCGACTAAGGCTCCGAGCATGATGTGGGGATTCTGGTCTTCAAGGAGCGAGAGGTGGGCGAGAGCGCCAGTAAAACCGCCATTTTTTGCCAGTCGCAGGTTTCGGATCACCGATGTTCCTTGCCACCTTTGAGCGTCGTCGATGGTACAAAAATGCTCGTCGACAATGATCCGGATCTTGCCTTGAAATTCACTGCAAAGCTTCGCCACGTCTTGATAAGATGTCTGCCCCTTTTTAAGGGGCTCCTCCACTGCTTCGATCCCGCTTTGGGCTGCTTGCGTTAAAAAAGCCCTCCCATCATCCACTTCGAAGGCCCCATTAGCATCAAGAATCCATCTGATCCCCGATCTTATGGGTTCCGGAATTTGTTTCATAAGAGTTTGCCATTGGTCGAGAGTTGAAACTTTGATCTTTACATGCTTAAAACCCAAGACATAGAAGCCGACAATCATGGGGAGCTGTTTAGGTCCTAGCCCTACGGGTCCCGAGAGGGGATTGCCTGGTAAAGGATGGGGAGGGGCTTCGGGTTTTGAAGAACTGCCAAGGAGGGATACCAAGTCTTGATCCACGATCTTGGACCAGAGATCATGGATTGCCAAGTCCAATCCCGAGAACGCTGCCAAGCCACCTATTTGTTGCACCCGATCAAATTGTGCTTTCAGTGCAGGTCTAGGATCCTGTGATAGGTCGATACCGAGCCACTGAGACCCATGGGTACGCAGCCATTCTAAGACAGTCTCAGGAGTCTCTCCCGTAAGATAGGACCTGGGAATTGACTCACCATAACCATAAAAAGATCTTTCTGGGCCGCTGGCAAGTCCTATCCGTAGCAGGACTGCCTGGTGGGTTTTGTGATGTTTATTGGAATGGGCAAACCCTATTCTTAGTGGGATATCCACAAACCAGGCTTCGATGGTATTGATTATAGGCATGGGGAGTGTTTATTTTTCTTTGGTGGCCTTATTTCCCGCCCACAGGTAGCCTTGAAGTTAACTTGTTTGCTTAAGGGAGCTGGCTTCGGATTCAGGTAAAGTCTTTTCTATTTTGGCTATCTGGAGTGCAAGCTCCTCAGGAGCATCGAGTACTAACGAGTGCCCCCCGGCAACGGTCCTAAACCCGAATTCTAATTCTTCGCAAAGCTCAAGTGTTTTTTGAGTATCGATGAGTTGATCCTGGCTCGCCAGAACCACCTGTGGGACCATGCTGGACGTCGAAGAGGATGATCGATAGGGGCGAGACTTTAAGACCGCTTGCATTAAAGCCGTCGCGGCTATAAACCTTGGGCCAATTTTTTTGACTCGATAAGGATCCACTTTAATAAAATCTCTTTGTTTGTCGATTTGGCTAAAATCCTGGGGTTGGTACAAAAGCTCAAAGCGCCATTGCCTTTCAAAATAAAGATTTTTTAGACTATCCCATGCTGTGGTCAGCCCAAAAGGTTTGCGCAGATAGATTCCGGGTGAGATCGCTATCACCGAATTGACGACGGGAGTCAGATGTTTGGCCGCATAAAGTAGGTAAAGGCCGCCCCAAGAGAGGCCCAGGAGGTGGATACACTCGTATCTCTCTCTCAAGATATAAATCAGACTGCATAGCTCATCATAGACGTCATGGAGCGACGAGAGTTCCCCGGAATCTCCTGGACTCTGTCCCCAGCCCATGCGGTCGTAGGCCATAGTATCGATTCCTACACGCTGGAAAGCATGGGCTAAGGGCTCAAACCAACCGCTATGGCTTTCCGCTCCGTGAACACAGAGGGCGATGGATTGGTTGGATTTACCTTGCCAACAGCGGGCAAAAAGTGGATGGCCGCTGATGAGTTCAACTAAACCACCTTGTGATTTAGGAAGAATCACCCTAAGTTGGGAGTCTGGCATAGTTTAGATCCTTTTTTGAGGGCTTCTCTATTATGCCATGAACCGACCCAACTCAGACAGCTTTTTAGAAAGATTCCTAGAGGGTTGCCATATCGATCACAAACCGATATTTGACATCGGAGCGAAGCATCCGCTCATAGGCTTGATTGATTTGGGAGATGGGAATCACTTCGACATCGCTGGTGATTTTGTGTTTAGAACAAAAATCAAGCATGTCCTGTGTCTCGGCAATGCCTCCGATCAGGGAACCCGCGATTTTTTTACGACCCATAACCAGCGGAAAGGGCACCACTTTAGCGGGTTCGGTCGGCAAACCAACCAGACACAGGGTGCCGTCACGCTTCAGTAGGTTTAGGTAAGCATTCAGATCATGATCTGCAGACACCGTATCCAGGATAAAGTGAAATTGTCCTTGGCTTTTTTTCATAGCCTCGGGGTCCTTGGAGACCAGGACAGCGTCGGCACCTAACTTAAGGGCGTCGTCTTTTTTGTGGGCCGATGAGGTGATGCAGGTGACATGGGCTCCAAAAGCCTTGGCGATCTTAACGCCCATATGCCCCAAACCACCAAGCCCAACGATAGCCACCCGTTGTCCAGGACCAACCTTCCAGTGTTTGAGGGGGGAGAATGTGGTGATCCCGGCACATAACAGGGGTGCTACGGCTTTAAGGTCTAAATTGGGGTCCACCTTTAAGACAAACTTTTGGTCGACGACGATATTGTTTGAATATCCACCATAGGTTGGGGTTTTTCGGTCCCGTTCGTAGCTGTTGTAGGTACCCACAAAACCGGTTTCACAGTATTGTTCGAGACCATCATGACAGCTTGGACAGGTGCGGCAGGAGTCCACGAGGCAGCCGACCCCGACGGTGTCACCGACTTTAAATCCTCGGACTGCAGGTCCGATTTTTTGCACCACACCGACGATTTCGTGGCCTGGAACCATGGGGAAAATCCCACCACCCCATTCGTCGCGGGCTTGGTGGAGATCGGAATGGCAGACTCCACAGTATTTGATATCGATCAGAACATCATCGGGTTTGACGTCACGTCGCTGGAACTGATAAGCAGCTAATGGGGTCGTGGGATTTTGAGCTGCATAACCTTTACTTGGAATCATGGAATGTGCCCCTTTCGAAGGTTCGGTGATCCACTTGACTCGTCGAGTCGTCGTTATTGTGACCTGGATTTTTGGGTTTTGTCAATTTTATTTTTAGGCAAAACATAGGCAAGAAACCACAGTTTCTGATCACACCAGATCAGCGTAAGGCAAAAGTGCCATGGAAATCACCTACACCACAGCGTCCTTGCTCTTTCCAGCTATCTCACTCTTTATGCTGGCGTACACCAATCGCTTTTTGGCGATAGCGTCCTTAGTCCGCAACCTGCACCAAACCTATAAGTCTACAAAGCGCCCAACGCTTCTGGGCCAAATCAAAAATTTGCGGACCCGACTGCGGCTTATCCGGGACATGCAGATTTGTGGTGCTCTAAGCTTTAGCCTATGTGTGATTTGCCTGATGGGGCTCTTCTTAAAACAAACTGCGTTTGCAACCGCAGCATTTGGGGCTAGCCTGATTTTGATGCTAGCATCCCTGTTGCTTTCTCTTATGGAGATCCATATCTCTATCGATGCACTCAATATCCACCTTACGGATCTCAGCGAAGATCAGTAGGAAAAAGGTCGTCTAGTCTAAATAAAAAATCAAAAACCCCATAAATGGGGTTGTGGACACAATGAACCTGGGAATTAAGATTCCTAGTAGCTGCCACCGTTGTAGGTGCTGCCACCGTTGTAGGTGCTGCCACCGTTGTAGGTGCTGCCACCGTTGTAGGTGCCGCCACCGTTGTAGGTGCCGCCACCGTTGTAGGTGCCGCCACCGTTGTAGGTGCTGCCACCGTTGTAGGTGCTGCCACCGTTGTAGGTACCGCCACCGTTGTAGGTGCTGCCACCGTTGTAGGTGCCGCCACCGTTGTAGGTGCTGCCACCGTTGTAGGTGCCGCCACCGTTGTAGGTGCCGCCACCGTTGTAGGTGCCGCCACCGTTGTAAGTGCCGCCACCGTTGTAAGTGCCGCCACCGTTTTGACCATAAGAACTGTAGCCGTAGTTGGCATAAGTTTGTGGTCGGTCATAGGAATAATAGTTATATCCGCCATATCCGTAGATTTGGGGGGTCGAGTTATAGGCGTAGCTGTTACCGTGGGAGTAATAGCTTGGTTGGTAGCAGCTATTGAAATTGTAGTTGTTGGAATATCCACTTGAATAACGCCCAAAAAACCATGATTGCGTTGAAGACGTTTTGTCGAGTTCATCTTCGTTAGCGATTGATTCAGGGCTTACTGCGTTATCAAAAGCTGCAGGAATCTCTGAATCACCTCTTGTAAGAGGCTGGTCTTGAAGTCTTAATGCAGCTTTCGTAAGGTCTTCCTTGCCATCCGCGCTAACTGGTACACGAACCAAGACTGCAGCTGGTAGTGCCACAGGGATTGCTTGGGTCTCAGGAGCTGAGTTCTCGGATTTTGGGGCAGGAGCAGCAGATTCGTCCTTCTTTTTTGAATGGCTGCCGCAGCCTAAAACAGTTAAAGTTGACAGTAAAAAAACAGCATTAATAGAATTCATGTTTAAACCCTTTCATTTTGGTGAATTGAGTTATAACACGACTTGAAAATATAAACAATGTTTATTTATAAAAATACGCATAGCCAAGATAAATAAGGTTAATATCATTCACCTTAAGGTCTCTCAAGAAACTTTCCCGTCTGTGTTTCAATACCATTTGTCATCTGGTAGGTAGGTGCTTCAAGTCCAGACTTGAACTCAACAAAACCCCACCACTGGTTAATGGTAAACAAAAACTTGCCGCTGGAAAAATAAGTCTTATCGAGTTCAATGGTGATCTTGCCTTGGCTTGTCCCTATAAAAGATACGATCTCTGGCTGAAGGGCAGAGAGCTTGGTGGTTTCCCTGATCCAACTCACGCGACAGCCCTCTTCTAACTCCATTTTTCCAAAAGTCTTGGTCACGCGACATGGAGTGCCATCGGTGGACTGGACCGCCGATTGGATCTTTTCCTCGTCAAGTGTGACCTCTTTGCCCCCTTCATTTCCGATCCTTTGGGTGGCTGCCTGGAGGTTGCTGACCAGGAGTAACACTCCGTCCAGACACTTAGAAAGCCCGTCGTTAATCCATTGCCACTTGAAACCACTGGCTCCTAACGCACTAAGCTCCCCAAGGGTGCACTGCATGCCACCCACCATGCGGAATTGAGTGAGGCGGTCACTCGGTTCCCCAGCCAATGCTTGCGGATTGCAGGCTTCAGGCTTATCGATGGGTCCCAGGCCCGAAAGGGTGGCGAGAGGGCCTTTCCCTTGAAGGACGGTCTTTTTCATCATTAAAGATTCACATCCCGATCTGCTTGTTGGTGGGATGGTATTCCATGGTTGAATGATCCCTTTGGTTTTTTGCAGCCACTCGATAGCCTCGTGGGCTTGGAGTTTGACCTGATCCTTTGGCGGATTCCAGGGATGCAAAAAAGCTTTAGGAAGGCCGTATAAACTGCTGTTGGGGGTTGGAGGGAGTGTCCAATGGACTGGTTTCCATTCTGCAGCTTGGGGCTGTGAATCCAATCCATCTTGAGGTTTATCGTCGGTATGGCGGTCACAGCCTAAAAGGATAAGGATGAATAAACTATGGATTAAAAATTTTGGCATACTCACTCCCGGTGCTCAGTCTTTTGTCTCTACATAAAGCTGCTGCAAACATCTAGCCAACGTGGATAAGTTTAACTGGCTAATTCCATTGTGAATATTTGCGTATGAGAGACGGCACAGATGGGAATTTTTGTATAGCTTGGACCCACTGGCTAATGCTTAGACTCCTTGCCGCAGACGGAAAGCAATGCTAAGATCATGGAATCCCCCTTAATTTTAAGTAAAATATGGATGGAAAGGTATCTCGTTTATGACTTCTTTGCGTCGATCCATCCGCCACATCCTCGGTCAGGGAATGATCGCTTGGGGTCACCGCCAGACCCATGAATTTGAAAAAACCCTGCGTCATTGTGCTACGGTACAAAAAAATCTCCTTACAAAAATTTTAGGATCCGTAGAATCAAGTGAGATGGCCCTCCATTTCGGGATCTCATCAAAACTCCGCTGGGATGAGTTATGTAAACAAATGTCCGTTATAAGTTACGAGGATTTAAGACCCTTTATCTTAAAAGCAAAGAGCGGTGTTGTCCATGCAGTTTTTTCTCCTGACTCTAAACAATACAATATCCGCATGTTCGCCACGACCAGCGGCACCACCAGTGCGCCTAAGTGGATACCCATAACCGGCCAAGCCCTCGCTGTGATGCGCCAGAGTTGGCTCACCTGGGGGTATTACATAGGCCAACAACATCCAAAAGTCGCAGAAAATGGCATTTTGAGCCTCACTGGCTCCTATCAGAGCACTGATCGAATGGGTGTTCAATCCACAGGGAGTATCACCGGAGTTCTGGCCCAAACACTGAACGCTCCCCTAAGACTGGCGATGGCCGTTCCGCCAGCGGTTGCGGCTATAGAATCCTATGGGCTGCGGCAGTATGTGACGCTGCGTTTAGCCGCAAATACCGACAGTATACGCCTGATCGCGACGGCTAATCCGAGCACGCTGATCCAATTTGCCGATCGGCTCGCACAAGACCAGCAAGTCCTGATTAGCGACCTCTACGACGGGACTACACAAAATATCAAACAAATTCCATCGCATTTGCAGGTAAGCCTTTATCCCAAACTCCATTTTCAAGACAAAAATCGGGCCAAAACCCTTGAAAAAATCGCCGCACTGCGGCCACTAACCCCGAAAGACCTCTGGCCAAATCTAGAATTACTCGGTGTTTGGACGGGCGGGCATGCGGCGGGATATCTTCCCCTGCTTCGTAAAAGGTACCAGGATCTGACCTTGCGTGATCATGGTCTTTCGGCGACAGAGGGACATATGACGATTCCCTTTGAAGATGAAAGCGACGAGGGCATCTTAAATATTCATGGCGCCTTCTATGAATTTATCGAAGAGGATGAAATCCACGAGACCCAACCAAAAACCCTCCTTGCCCACCAAATCATAAAGGGCAAACGCTACGAACTCGTTGTCTCTAATTTTTCTGGCTTGATTCGCTACCGTATGCACGATCTTGTTGAGTGTACTGGGTTTTTGTACCTGACACCGCTCTTAAGGTTTATCAGTAAAACCGATCTATTTACCAATCTCAGTGGCGAAAAGCTTTCTCTTTGGCAGGTCACCGAAGTGATCAATAAACTTAAAGACGAGGCCCATTTAGATTTTCAGGAATACTTGTTTTCAGCAACCCTTGAACCCAGTCCAGGCTACACCTGCTATCTGGAATTCCACCAAGATTTCGCCCATCAACCATGGAAGCGGCTGGAGACTCGACTCGATGAGTTGCTTCAAGGGAGCAATGTAGAATACCGCGATAAAAGAAAATCTAAGCGCCTTAGCTCTGTGCGGATCGTGATCATAGAACCGGATACATTTATAAAAATGCGTGATTTAAACCAAAAATTGACTCCCCTCCATGCCGAACAATATAAGCATCCTTTCCTGATCAATAATCCAAAGATCGACCTGTTTCTTAAAGGATTCAAAAGCCCACCTCCACAAACCTATAAGGCTTCCTGATGACCCCACTTTTTTTTAAATTTGCCTGTTCTTATGCAGCTCGAAATCTCTTAAGGAATCGACGAAGAACGCTTCTTACCCTATCAATCGTCATCATGGCGTCTTGTGTCACGGTGGTCTGTTATCGGTACTCGACAGGAGTCATGCAGCTTTGGGCTGATGGGGCGGCTGATACAGGAACCGCCCATGCCCAGGTGCATCGTGCCGGTTATTGGGAAAAGCAAGAAGGGGTCGACATCGATCTCACCATTTTACAAGATATCGCCCTTGAGAAATCTCTAAGAACTGATTTCGAAGTCAGTGCATCCGTAAGGCGCCTGGAGCTGGAAGGTATTATTTCCAGTGGCGAACAGAGCGTCTACTTTATGGGAAAAGGCGTTGAACCCGAAAAAGAACTCATCGTTTCCCCTCGACTGTTTAAATCCGATGACATCGGGGACTGGATTCGTTCGAGCCAAAGGAACGAAGTCGTCATAGGTCAGGGATTGGCAAAAACCTTAAACCTAAAGCTAGGGGACGAAGTCACCCTGATCACCCAGACGGTCCAAGGATCTGTCAACGGTATCGACGCAAAAGTGGTGGGATTTGTTAATGCGTCCATACCAAGCTTTTCCCAGAGGATTGTTTATGCTCCTATAGAGCTGTTTCAAAAGCTTATCCGCATGCCGGATCGCTATACTGAGTTAGCGATTCGCCTTAAGCCTGGGGCCAACGTCGCCGGTTGGGTCGAACGCATGAAGGGCCCCATCGAGGCACAAAGCCTTCAAATCAGATCTTGGGATATGATTGAACCAGTTATTAATAATGTGGGACGTATCTGGAATTCTGTTGTCTTTGTGATTGCAGCTCTCTTATTTGTGTCTTCGGCTTTAACCGTCCTCAATATCGTCTATATGATCGTGACGGAGCGGATCGTCGAAATCGGGACGCTGATGGCCATTGGCTCTAAAAGCAGCCATGTCCGCAGTATTTTCGCATTGGAGGCTTCGTTTATTGGGGTGATTGGCGGTCTCATCGGGGTTTCCCTTGGTAATATCATCGTGTTTATGATGGGGCTCTACGGCATCCCGTTTAAGAACCCCTTTGGTATAGGCGAGCTTTCAATCAACCCGACGACGGACTTTATAACCACCACTCTCACGGCATTTCTGGCTATCAGTGTTTGCGTTGTGGCCTCCATCGCGCCCTCTCGCCGCGCGGCTAAGGTAGATCCTGTACAAGCCTTTAGGGGGCAGATCACCTAGAGACCACCGCGATGACCCTGCCGATGATCCGGTCGATGACTAATCGAGGTTGGTACCCAGAGAATCACCAGCTTGGATTCCATAGGGTTCTAAAAATTGGGTGATGCGAGCCAAGACAAAGGGTGCTTCCTGTTTGACCAACAAGACTTTTCCGACCTCGATCAGTCGAATGCCATAGTAGTTAAATTCAGGACCTTCGCCAATCCTCTGGATACGGTAGACAGGGTATTCTTGGCCGATCTTAAAGTTAGTCTGTTCGCCTCCTTGTAATAGCAACCAATGGGCGTTGCCCACGCCATAGACCCGCATATCATTGGTAGATAAGGTGATTTTTGGTCGATAAATATTGATGGCTTGGTCATAGAGCTTTGGATTATAGTCAGAGACGCCTGATTTTTTTGCTTTAGAAAACTCTTCCATAGCTGCAGGTATATTGCCATATTTTTCATAGTAGATGCCCAAGTTATGATAAGCCCAGGCGTTGCGCTTGTCGATGAGAACGGCTTTTTTCCATTGATTGGCTGCAGCTTCCCAACGATCATCTCCAGCGAGATCAATGCCTGCGTCCACGAGTTGGTCAGCTTTGCTGTCGCTATGGTGGGCTAAGAGATTTCGATCGGCCTGGGCTATTTTCGGACAGACAAAACCAGAGATATGCTCCATCATTTCTTTACCTATGGCGGCTTCGACAACTTTTTCTGTGATCTTGGGTTTCGAAGAATAGGAATCTAAGGCAACCGACATTTTTACCCGCCGATCGATGATCAGAGCGTCTTTGGTTTTGTTATAAAGAACAAACCTCCAAACTAAGGTTTTTTCATATTTTCGTTGGGGGATACTTTTAGTGATAAAGGAGACTTTCGGAGCGATTTCATCAGATCCAAAGAGCGGTGACAAAGGCCGAGTGGTATACCCAAAACTTTGAAACCATTGATGATCGACCCCTTCTTTGATGCCGACAATTTTGGTCGACTCTTGGGTTTGCTTGGTTTCATTCGATAGCTGTTCGATCACCAAGACCCCGTGTACATAGCGAGCATCCTGGTGGGCCGCCACATCGGTTTTAAGACGCTTTAAGGTGGAATCCCGATTCAGCTGGCCGATCTCGAAAGTCTTATTGAGTCGATTAACTTTCTGGTATTGACCACATTTTTGCACCAAATTGACCACCCTGTCGAAATTGGCTTGATTGATATTGGCGGGTTTTGAGATTCCGAGAAACGTGATTTCTTTAAACCCAATGGTAGGCAACCGGTAAACAGGATACTCGACACCGTACTCTCTTACGGACGAACAATTTAGAACTCCCGCTCCCGCAAAGACAAGCGTCAGTCTTCCTAAAAATTTAATGATTTGTTTCAAAACTTGACCTCCATCATTCAACCCAGAAACCCCCAAAAGGATCGTCCGGCAGTGCTCCCTAGTTATCGGGTGTTAAGCAGACTGTCCAAAGGATAATTTCAAAAGTGGAGGGGGAAACAAAAAACAGGATTTTGATAAACATTTAATATTTATAAATATTTTACGAAACATAGATCAAATATAAAACTAATTTTTATGAAACATCAATTTATACCGAAGGATTTAAGGATCCTCCCAAGGAGGGGATCGTCCGTGGTTTGTATAACAATTTAAATTCGGTTTTCAATGCTCGTTTTTCCGCTAGGTCTAGGCACTAAGCTCAGATGGACCCCTGTCCTCACGTTGGGGATTATTGCCCTTTGGATTGGAGATTTTCTGTGGGACCCCTTTAGGAGTGCTATTTCTGAGGATCTCAATGTGGCAGCCGCACAAAGCGGAATTAAAGATACATCCAGAAATCTCTTTGTAGAATATTGTCTAAAAACCCGCGGTATTCATGCACAATGCACTGAGTTTTCTAAACTGATTTGGGCGGGATTTCCGGCTAAGACAAAGTTAAAAGATCTTCAAAAAATCCAAAACTCCTTAGAGCAGGAGTTTGAAAAATCCCTGGCCTTTAAAGACTCTCTTAAAGACTGTGCTGACTCTGAGAGACCCAAAAACTGCATCAAATACAAAGAGATTTTCTGGAAATTCTCCAAAGGAACCCAGGCCCAACCCGTCCCTAAAACCAATCTGATCAGCAACCTACCATCCTATCGGGCCTATGCCAAAGCAAGCGCCGATTTTGGGCGTCGTATGGTCAAAATCTGCCAGATCAATCATTGCCTCATCAAGGGAAATATCGAACTAAAACCGATCCTCTTGGCGCAAATACGCCATGGCAGTTTAATGCATCTTTTGGGCAATCTCATCGCCTTTCTTATTTTTAGCTCTTATGTGGAGCAGCGGCTTCGGCCGAGCCACTACGGAGTTTTCTTATTACTCTCGGGGAGCTTTGGGATGTTAGTCCATGCCCTTGTGTGGGGATCCTACGATTCCTTTATCATCGGAGGGTCGACCCTAGTTAGTGGAGCGGTAGGCCTTTTTTATGTGTTATTTTTCCATCACAAGCTTTGCCTAAGGGTTTTTATCCCTCGCAAGTTTTACCTGGGAACAAACTTTTATGCTCCCATAAAATACGTGATTCCACTTATGTTTATTATGAGCGATATTGCCGGTGGGCTAAATTCTGGTTACAACGAATTTGGGTTACCCCGTGTTGCCCACTTTGCCCATTTAAGCTCCTTTGTGCTAGGAGCCCTCTTGGGGTGGATCCTATTATCGGTTGAAAAATCCAAGCAGCGGAGTTTTTACCGAGATATTCATATAGACTTGCAAGCACTTAAAAGAGTCACCAATCCTCTGCAGTTTTTGAGTTTAGCCGACCAAATACTATCGTGGGATCCCCATCAAGATAGAGTAAGGCTTTATGGGTTAAAGGTTGCCTTTGAGTGGTTGGCAAAAGCCGCTGATCATCCAGCACCCGAACTCTTAGCCAAAGGAGAGCCTTTTTGTCGTAAACATTTACCAATGCTGTTGCAAGACGTCAGTCACTCTAGTCACTTCCGTAAAGGGGGAGGTGCCTCAGACAAAATATCACCTCAATCACTGGTCTCCCTTTTTAATGCTATTCCGCCCTCTATCGCCTTACATCGATTTTTACCCAAGTCTCCACCGGATGAAATCCTTAACACAGGATTTGTTTTGCTGAACCAAGGTTCTTTTTTTAACGGGGTGCGGATGTTTGATCTTTTTTTAAGTCTCTACCCTGATTCATGGATCGGCCCTAAAATCGAGAATTTTGTCAGGGAAAGCCTTATAGGCTCTCCTTCGGCCCCTATAAAACGCCTTGCATTTGTCAAAAGTGCCGACTATCAAAAGTTTGTTGACTACTACCGGAAGCATCCCCCCACCTATCTCAAACCCCTTATGGAGCCCATGGTAGGTGGTGTGGACTTAGATAAAAGGGTAAAACTCTCCCTATGAAACCGGAACCCCAAACAAAATTCCTTAAGGAGATTTGGATTTACAATCGCGTCGGGTGGCACCATGATCCCGCGTTAAGGGTCCCTGCGGGACTGGTCCTGAGACTCTATGCCGCTACGATCGACTATGCATTTTTTTTCCCCCTATACCTCGTGTTTCGCAATCCAGTAGAGCGGTCCTTAGAAATGCTAGCGGTAGGTCCAGGCTCTATCGGAGCCATCATCATCCCCTCTTTTGTTTTTGCGATCCCCTGGGCCCTCTATTTTTTTCTGCCGACCTTTTTATGGGGGAAAACCCTGGGCAAGTCGGCGGTCGGTCTAAGAGTTGCTGCAGACCGGGGACCAGGCCACTTTTTTCAGATTTTGATGCGCGAGTCTGTGGGAAAAATCCTTGCCGTGATCCCTCTTTTTTTAGGAGTCCTTCTGGCTTTAGCCCATCCCCAAAAGAAAATGCTCCATGATATATTGACCCAGACCATGGTCCTTAAGGTACCTTGTCCTAATGAGGGCGATAAGCAAGGTCGAGGATCTAAAACCCAATGATCGGAGTTTCCTGATGGTTCTCAAAAGCGGATTTGGCCTTGGGGGATACTTGCCAGCCCTTTTTGCACCGGGAGGTTCCCAAGGAGCGACATCCTATCTGGGTCAAAGTCCCCGAGACGGATCCCAGGCGATGGAATGGGCCCTGGGGGCAGCGATGGGAGCTGCGGGTTTGCCCAGCCCTAACCCTAGTGTCGGCTGCATGATAGTACGTGACCAAAAGGTGGTCGCCCAGGGAGTGACCCAAAAGTTTGGTGGACTTCACGGCGAAAGACTGGCCATCCAGCAAGCGCCCCATCCTGAAGCCCTCAAGGGATCCACGGCCTATATCATGCTTGAACCCTGCGCTCACTATGGAAAACAACCTCCTTGTACGGAAGCTTTGGTCCAAGCGGGAGTGGAAACCTGTGTCATCGGCAGCCACGATCCCCATCCTCTGGTGCAGGGACGGGGTATCACCCTGCTGAAACAGGCGGGGATTAAGGTCCAAAAATCTGAGTTGGCCCTAGAATGCATCGCTTTCAATCTACCCTTTTTTTTCCAATGCCTACAGCAACGGCCTTTGATCGTGGCAAAATGGGCGCAAACACTCAACGGTTTTCTCGGTGATGATCAGCATGGCTCCCAGTGGATCTCAGGTCCTAAGGCTCGGCAGGTGACCCACTACCTGCGAACTAAATACGACGCCATTTTAGTTGGTGCGGGGACAGTCCTTGCGGATATTCCGGCCCTAACGGCACGGGTGTCCCAACTACAAGAGTGTCGGCAACCTCTCAAAATCATTTTTGATCCCTCGGGGCGCCTCCTTGGGTGTCAGGAACAAACACTTATCAAAAAGCTTTTAGAAAAAACCTTTTCCCCCCAAGACCGCGTACTTCTTGTTTATGGGGAATCCAATCCTTTGCCTCCCTGGCTTACGGGTCATGGACCTAACCTCTATGTCATCCGCGTCCCGACTAAACAGGTAGCTTTTTCGAGTCTGTTGAATCAGATGGCTAGCAATGATTTTGTGCAGTGGCACGGCTTACCTGTTCAAAGCATCTTTGTAGAAGGCGGGGCTGCGCTCATCAACCACTTGATCAGCATCGATGCCGTCGATGCTTTTCAAGTGTTTCTCAATCCCTCGCTTTTAAACGCAACCAAGCACCATATCAATCTCTCTGGTACCGCCTCTGCCCAAAACACCAGGGTCGCCAGTATGGATCGTTATCACTTGGTCCAATCAACCATCTTAGACCAAGATGTCTTCCTTGAATTTATGCCCAAGGATCGATATCAGTGGATTTTTTCTAAACTAGAAGATGATTTAGGGGATTCCTTTAGGGGATTCCTTAAGGGCCCTTAACACATCTCCTTCGTCGACCTCAAAGGTGTCACAAAGGGTCTCGAGGCTCTGAAAACTCAGATCACAGGACTGCAAAATTTTGCTTATCTGAGCCTGGGATGGCGAAGCACGGTAGGTGGAAGATCCAGTCGCCAAACATTTTTGGGAGTCGATGGTGGATAGTTTAGGTGCATCAAGGGTAGTCTTTGATAACAGGGAATCGCTGGCAAAATCTGCCGCTTCCACGGTTTTAAGAGGTTTGGATTCACTGGAAGATTTAAATCCGAGGGTTTTTTCTGAGTCGGCAACCATGCCGATAAGATATTGATAAACGATGGACTCGCTTAAGGTGTCATGGTAGCGATCTTTGGATTTCATGGCGGCCTCGGAAACCTTTAGGGTTTCGGGGGTGCTACCGCCCGTAAGAATGGCGATCCGCTGGGCACTCTCCCGCCGTTGGGTGGCGGTTGTGGTGAAGTCAAGGGCCTTGACTTGCATCTGGGCTGGTAAAACCTCCAGCGTACTATAAAAGGTCTTAAGGGAGCCTCCAGGGTTTGAATCGACAAAATGGGTGGTCAAGAGTCGTGGCTGTGCTAGATCCATAAAGATCTGGGCACCAGAGGATGTCCATGCACCGCTAAAGCTTCCTAAAGCTTTAAATTCCCGGTCGGAGGAGGTCCCGGTTCCACTCGATCCACCCGACTGGTATCCAGGGAGGACCATCTCGTAGGAGATAGTGAATTTCTTAGTGCTCCCATCGATCCGATATTGGTAACTCCCTACCATCGTTTGATTAGCGCGACAAAGGACCAGGTGGCTTTGGTAGACTCCGTTTTCCATAGGCTGGATCGTCGCTAGGACTTTCGATGTTTTGAAAAGATCGATCCCTTCTATCTCTAAGATCCGCCTTGTTTCTTTGGCTGGAGCCCTAAAAAAGGCACCTTTTTCCAGTTCTTCACCGGCAACTCTTCTGATCACGGTTTCACCTTCTTGGTCAAAGGCCCGCAAGGCACAGGCAGCTTTAGACATCTGGTAAAAGGTTGTGAGCTTGCGACCAAGGGTCTGCACTAATCGACACTTTTGCAGGCCGTCGCGGTACTCCTTGCCTTTTTCTTGGACCAGAGTCCAGTATTTGGTTTTGAGGGCGTCCTGCTGGGCGAGGACAGCCTCGCCGAGAAATCCCGTCAACGTGGTGGTGGCGTTGGCTGCTGAGATTCCTTGTAGCAACGAGCCCCCGCCCAGTCCCCCCTCCATTCCCCCAGACTCTAACCCTGTCGTCAGGGGTGGCAAACGGCTGAGGGAGGCTGCAACCTCTCCCTCTAACACCTGACTTATGGGACGAATAGATGGAGCTTCTTCAGGGACAGGTTGATCACCCGAGCTGCCGCCGGACGACCCACCGCCACAACTTTGGAGTACTGTGATAGTAACCAAAGCAGTAAACAAAAATCTAATGATTTTAAAGCCCATGGCAACCACCCCCTTCAAAGGACTGACTTAGAGGATCGGCTTATCTGAGGATTTCTAGAGTCATCAAAAAACCGCCAATAGTTTTCAGAAGATAAACTAAATTATAACTAAGCTCCTGAAATACCTTTTCTCCAAATCCTGTAACCATATGATAACAAATCATAATATTGGTACGACGACAAAAACAGTGCCCAGGGCAAATTGTTTTTAAAATTTTATGAAATTCCAACTATTTATTTTTAAACAATAAACAAAAAATATTTTAACTTTTAATTCCAGAGCACCGAGAGTGTTTTTGTTGCGAGTATCGAATTTTTAGGAGGAACAACAATGAAACTTAAATCCAAGAGCCAACGGAACAACAGAGTCTCGAATTTAGTCATGATATCATCGCTAGGATTTGTTTTATCCTGCGGTGGGTCTTCAAAGAGTAGCGATGCTGGTGATACACCCGCAACGCCAGTCGAAGCAGAAAAAAAGGCTACTACTAGTACATCGTCGACCACCAGCACATTGGGGTGTCCAAAAAGGCCCTCATGCTATAACCAAGTTTTGGAGCCTCGAATGATTAACGCTCTGCATAAGGGCTTTTTTTAGCGGGAAAGTCTTCATTTTGGAATTCATTTGATGCTGATTTTTGAGGCCCAATTGAT
>JBGSUI010000203.1:0-45203 GCA_041736175.1 Oligoflexales bacterium
AATTCTTGTCCTTGAAATGGCACTTTTTACGACCTTCTGCTGAGAGCACGTTAAAGAAGGTCCATTATGGTCGAGAAGATGGCATGATAAAAGAAAAATTTCAAGGGATAATATCAAGTCATGTGAGAAAGACTATAGTCGTGGGCGAGTGGTTTTTGGAGTATTGGAAATCAGAAGAAGCCACTCGGTCGCCACTTGAAAAACAGGTCAATAAGATGCTCCAAAGCAATAAGAAAGCACAAAAGCAGTTGAGAGAGCTCGTTCTAGGAGTCGAGGAGTTTGGTCCGTATGGCTATAAATTACCTAATAACAAACATTTAAAATGGGGTCTTTTTGAGCTTCGCGATACCGTAAATCACTATCGTTACTATTATTGCGAAACAGACTTTGTCTACAAATTTCCTAACGACTTTGAACAGAATATTCTTTTATTGCTGGTTGCAGCATCTGATAAAGACAAGCAAAAGTTTCACATCGAGTTAGCCCGAAAGAGGATGCTCAATTTATCCGTAAATAACGTTTTAAACCTCAATGGCCATATAATCCAAGAATGGAAGGTGTAAAATGGGAGTCCTAAATGATATCGAAAAAATGATGACACAAGATGAAATCTCACAAAGTAATGATGATTATCTTAAGAAGACACAAAGCTTAAGGGATTCCAAAGAATCTTTAGCAAAGTCACTTGCCGCCTATATAGCTCAATCAATTAAAGAGAAAAACATAAGTCAAAATGAGCTAATGAGATCGTTAAAAATGTCGTCGGCAACAATGACAGAAATCATCAACGGTCGTGGCAATCCAACAATAGAAACCATAGCAAAATTTGGCGCTTTTTTCGGAAAAAAACCTGAAATCAAATGGAAATAAATCTCAATAAAAATGCTGTGATTTTACTGAAAAACTCAAATTCCCTCCTCTTTTTAAGAGGGGGAATGATTATAATAGTTCGTATTGTGAAGACTCCGAACGCTCAGTAACCACATCTAGCCTCTTTGAGGACAGCTATAAGACTTTATTTGATGCTGATATTTTAGAGTCTACCCAAAATACCAAACTCAGACTACCAAAACCAATCCTCTTTTGACCCTAAGCCCCTGAAATAACTGGTCGGGGTGGCGGGATTCGAACCCACGACCTCACGCACCCCAAGCGTGCGCGCTACCAAGCTGCGCTACACCCCGACTTCCCTAGCCATCGACTGGCTAGGAAGTGAAGTGGTAACATGCCCACCCTAAGTGGTCAACCTCTGGATACAGTCTCAACTAAAAAAGTGACTGGTTTTGAAAGATTTAAGTGCGCTTATATTTTTTTACAGTTTTTATTTTATTACTTATAAAATCAAATCTACCTCCCCCAAAAGCTTCGAACTCCTTCATTCCTCGCGGCATCCCGTAAAATGATAGGTTCCGTCAGATAGGCTGCTTATTTTGATTTTAATTTTGTTCGCACCTTTAGACCCCTTATGACCCGGTTCAGCTAGGGCAAAAGTACAGCGAATTTTGACTCTAGAGCGGGGACCCTGAGGGAAAACCTCAAGAATATGCTTGCCTTTTCGAGGGAGATTGTCTGCAACGAGGGGAGTTTCGCCCTTAAGGAGACCCTTGTCGATCTCCACATAGTAAGGCTTTGAGATCCGATCTCCCGTGACTTCGATAGGGACAAATTGCCCTGCGCCCTTAGGGACGAGTCGAACTTCGCTGAGGGTCACTTTTGCCCCCGCATTCATTTCCAAATTAGCAACGTAATTTTGATATCCTTCTCGCATAATCTTTAGCTTGGTCTTGCCCGGCTCCAGCTCCAGACTGACTGGTGTTTCCAGATACCGACCATTTTGATGGGGCACGCCATTGATGTTGATTCTGACAATTTTGGGTTCAGAAACCAAGGTGACCGTCCCCAGTCTCCTAGCAAAAAGAGTGGTTTTTAATAGGGCCGTCACCAACGTCAGCCCCCAGATGGCTACCGTTGCATAGATTAGGTGTTTTTGATCCTTATGTTCGCTCAAATAATTTACCTGCCCAACTCTGGGTTAAAAAAACTATGGTCCCGTCATCACACATCGCTTTTTCTCGGGGTCAATCATCAATTCATTGGGTTGTCGCCACTGGGTCGCTCGAGCGGTAAACCGACAAGCAAATTGTTCCTTAGAGACGCTGTCCATTATTCTCATGCGATAACTACGCCCCACAGTCACATCAGGAGCTATGGAATTGGTGGCGGGAGGACTGAGCTGTGCTACAAAAAAGCCATCTTCAATATTGATAAGGTAAGTATTCTCAGACTTAGTTCGAATCTTTAGGGCAGCTAGGGTCGCTCTTTCCTTAAGAACAATATCGTCTTTGACCACCTTGTCACCTTCTTCGAGATCAAGCTCTAACTTATAGGGGTGGTACCCAATCCGGGAGATAACAACACTATGTTTACCAGGTTTTAAATTGAGTCGCAGGGGATATTGGGAGGATGCCCGCAAATATTTACCTTGGTTGACATAGGACTGATTGACTAAGATACGAACCCTCGATGGTTGAGATCTTATGGTGAGCTGGGCCGGCTTTGTGCTAACAAACGTTGGTTGTAATACCTTTACCAACAAAAGAATAAGCACCAATCCAATAGCAATCACCCACATGCTAGGCCATTTGGATTTCTTGATCTTCATAGGAGTCGGCCTGAGATTGCCATTTGTTTTAGTACCTACAATGACAGGGAGACTGCCTTTTTGAAGGGAACTTTGGCCGACCAAGATCTGACTGGATGCAAGCGCTTTAGCAGATTTTACGAGAGAAAAGGCCGCCTGAGGAAGCTGGTCCTCGGTACCATGGAGCGGAGATTTGCCGGACAACTCGGAAGCCGACGCGCTTTGCCGCTTTTTTCCTGGCTTCAGGTTTGTTTCGGTCAGAGTTTTTTTAATATCTAAAGCAGATTCGTTTCGTTTAACCTCCATTAGTTTTTTAAGAAACGATCCTAGTTCTTCAGAAGTAAAGTCAGGAAACTTGCGACTCATGTAACGACGCAGGTCTTTTTCGAAATCCGCTGCAGATTTGTATCGTTTTTTGGGATCCTTTGCTAATCCCTTCTTAATGATCTCATCAAGATCTTGATCCACTTCTGGATTGAGTTCACGAAGTTCCTGGGTGATCACGCAATTTTTGACTCGTTGGATCGTATCGACTTCACTCTCGCCCTGAAAAAGCCGCTTCATCCCAAGCATTTCCCACAGCACAATCGAGAGAGCAAAGACATCCGTTCTGGCATCGACTTCTTTAGCGCTAATCTGTTCGGGACTCATATAGGAATACTTGCCCTTGACGATTCCAGGGCGCGTTTCCGTGATTTTGCTTTCTGCGTCAGCAATGCCAAAATCTGTAACTTTGACCTCCCCGTCGTAAGACACTAAAATATTTTGAGGGGAGATATCACGATGGACAATCCCCAAAGGGAGCTGCGTGATTTCGTCTACTTTAGTATGGGCATAGTGAAGCCCCCGTGCGGCTTCGGCTATGATATAGCATGAAAAAGGCACGCTTAATTTTTGCTTCGATTGCTCCACGGAATGAAGCAGCGACCGCAAATCAGCTCCATCGACAAATTCCATGATAATCGCATAGGAACCTTCGACCTCTTCAAAGCCTTCGACCTTAACGATATTGGCATGCTGGAGACGCTTGCAGATATGAGCTTCGTCACGGAACATCTGGATAAATTCTTGGTCTTGGGCAAAATGAGGCAGAATGCGTTTGATAGCACAGAGTCGTTGAAACCCATCTTCACCTATGACTTTGCCAAGATAAATCTCCGCCATGCCTCCGCGGTTTATCTTCTTAGCTAAATGATATCGTGTTTGTTCTGACATGAAACCTTTATGCCCACAGGTGCTAAAGCGAAGCAAGAGTGTGACGGACAAATTTCGCTGCGTACAAGAATATCCCCAATAGTCCTCGGCATTTTGCCAACGTTTATAAAGTTTCAGTAAGGTTTTTAAGCAAGGAATGGATAACTCGGGATTAAAGTTTAACGAGCGGATTTTTCAATAATTTATAGCCCTATTTGTCCTTATCCTTAAAAAAACCGAGCCCCATCTGATCTATGATGTTTTTTTTGATCTTTTGCGATATTTTGACCCAGATCATAAGGAGCCGCGGACCGATGACAAACCTAGCAAACCACCTCCCCCCTAGCCCTCCTCTCCCTTCTTCCAAACGCGGGGCTTTTATTTCGTTTGAAGGGGGCGAGGGGGTTGGCAAATCAAGACTTATGAACTCCTTAGAGCCATTGTTAAACCGGGAGCTTGGAGTCCGCACCATCACGACCCGCGAACCAGGCGGAACCCCCCAAGGTGAGTTGATCCGAACCCTTTTCGCAAAACACTCTGACGAGGAACCGTGGCTCCCTTTGACTGAAGCTTTTCTAGTCTGCGCAGCCCGGGCGCAGCATGTTCAGGTTAAGATCCGGCCAGCTCTTGAAAAGGGAACTTGGGTCTTGTGTGACCGATTTGCGGACTCCACCAGGGTCTATCAAGGTATGGTTGCCGGAGCCACACTGGAAAGCCTGATTTCACTGGCAACTGATGGCCTGGAACCCGATCTCACTCTTATTTTAGACTGTCCCGTCGATCTAGCTATGTCTCGCACCCAAGCCCGCCAGTTGGAGTCTCCCCTTGGAAGGGTCCCTCGCCCCGGCAAAGGACTTCCATCTTTGCAAGCAGAATCCGCACCCACTGATTCCATTGGGAGGTTTGACCTAGATGGCCATGGAAGACACGAGCAGCGACGACAGGCCTACCTGACTCTAGCTCAAAGATACCCTACAAGAATCGTCGTGATTGATGGATCACAGTCCCCGCAGGAGGTCTTGGACCAAACCCTCAGCGTGATCAGATCGCGATTTTTTCCCTCAAGCAGTAATCCATGAGAAATCCTGTGCAAAAAAAAGCTTCCATTCCTAAGCCCCATGGCTCTCGAACCCCATCGGCCCATTCTAACTCATGGAATCCTCTTCGGTGGGATCATCTTGTAGGATTCGAAAAACCCATGGCCCGCTGGCAAGAGCTGGTCTCCCAGGAGAAACTCCCTCCCATATTCATGCTGCTAGGGAGGGACGGGATCGGCAAAGAGGGGCTCTTAGCCTACCTAGCTGCCTTGCATTTTTGCAACCGCGGCAATGCCTGCGGCCAATGCACCTCCTGCCAGATGATTTTACAAAGGAACCATCCTGAAGTTCTTTGGGTCGGTTCCTCTGAAGCTGACAGTGAAGACAGCCACGACAAAGAAACGGCCCCAGACGACGGCTCCCCGCTTCTCCTAGCGGACGCCATCCGCATCCAAGATCATCTGCAACTTGCTGCGGGTTTTGGCGGACGATATCGGGTTGTGGTCATCCCCCATGCTGACCGCCTTTCCGGAAAAGCTGCCAATAGACTTCTTAAAATATTTGAGGAGCCACCTCCCCACTGTGTCGTTCTTATGAGCACAAGCCGCTTAGACCGCATCCTTCCGACCATCCAATCGAGGACTGTCAAATGGCGTCTATCGCCCCCTCCCGTCGAGAGGTCTCTTGGTTTCTTAAAGTCGATCGACGGTTATAAGGAGTCAAAGTCAACTCTTAGCGATGATCTGATCATCCGACTCCTCGAACATTTTGGCCTTGCGCCAGGACCGGTCGTGAGACTTCTTAGGACGGGGGTAGATAAGGTTCAACAGGCTGAACCCATAGAAGATCTCATGCTCTATACACAAAAACTTTTAGGGCCAGAATCCCTCGATTTTTTTAATACCAGTTTTGAGCTTGTGGAAAAGCCCACCCTCCAAAAAGTCCTGCTCCTCGGTCGTGATTGGGGGCGTCGAGGATCTCTCCCATCGATGATTGATACCTTAGATAGGGTCTTGAACCATCACTATCGCAAGAGTCTTTTGGATTCTAAAGAGACATTGGCACAAGACCCGTTTATGATTCAAGAGCGCCGTGGCATACTGTCTAAGGCACGTCATCTGGCCAATAGACAACAAATTAGCCTTAATGGGCAGCTATTGCTCGAAGACATCGGTTTAACTACTCTGAACCAAAGATAGGGCTCGATTCTATGCAAGGTACCAATATAGCAGGTGTGCAGTTTCGCCGGGCAGGTCGCATCTATGATTTTGCGATGGGTGATATTGATATCAGTGTCGGCGACGATGTGGTTGTGGAAACAGACCGAGGCCCAAGCCTTGCAAAGGTAGCGGTAATCAAGTTTATTTTTCCCTCCCAAACATCTGCCAGCCCTAAAGATCTCAAATCAATCCTCAGGATCGCTTCGAGACGGGATTTAGACGATGCAAAAAAGCTCACTCCAGAGTCAGCTACGGAGTTTGCTCGATCCAGAGTTGAACGCCTAGGGCTTAAGATGACCGTGCTCCAGAGTGAGGTTCAGTTTGGCGGCAATAAAGTCATCGTCTATTTTACGGCTCCCGGTCGGGTCGATTTTCGGGAGCTGGTCAAAGAGCTGGCCTCGGGTCTTAAGGCGCGGGTGGAACTCAAACAGGTGGGTGCCCGGGACGAAGCAAAGTTGGTCGGAGGACTGGGGATTTGTGGTCGCGAGTTTTGCTGTAGCAGCTTTCTACGAGAGTTTGTCCCTGTTTCCATAAAGATGGCTAAAAACCAGAACCTTGCCCTAAATCCTACCAAAGTCTCAGGCGGCTGTGGGCGGCTACTCTGCTGCTTGACCTACGAAAACGACCTCTACACCGATCTGAGGGCTAACCTTCCGGAGCGAGGGACCAGGGTGCGCACTAAAGAAAGCTACACCTCGCCCGAGGGGATCAGCGGCCAGTTGACGGTTGGCATCGTGACTAAAGTCGATGTGCTTAACCAATTTATCACCATCGAAACAGAGGACCACCGCCAAACCATCGTCCCAGTGGGCGAGTTTGATATTATCGAACCCGCTCAAAGGACCGCTCCCGATGAGGAGGATGATGAGTGGGGCCAAGACTTAGATCTAGATGCTCTGAGCCGTCTTGAGGATGGATCCCAACAACGTCCCCGGGGGCCAAAACCCAACCGCAATAACTAGCCATCGCACCCAGTATGGGACTAGATTTTGGAGTGAGGGTGTGCTACCAAAGGTAAGTGTCTAGAAATTTTTGATTGGACAAAAATCTAATCGGGCTGTAGCGCAGTTGGTAGCGCGGTACGTTCGGGACGTACAGGTCGCTGGTTCGAATCCAGTCAGCCCGACCAAGCTCTTACCTTTTTTTAGCTAGGTGTGCCTATATCGAGGACATACCCTAGGGGATATCCAAAAACTCTTTCAATTTTTCCTGGATATCTTCGTGAATCTGAGCATTCTTTATATATGCCACCGGCCCATACAAGTAGTCGGTGTGTAAAGTTTGCGGCTGATAACACTTAACATACGAATCTTCTCTGATACCCTCTGAGGTGGAAATAAACACCTCAAACATTTTTTGGAATTGCTTTGTAGAAAGTGGTAAGCACACAATATCCGAACCGCTGCTATTAGCCGAATTTGGCGAGAGGATAATAAAGGGACGATATGGTTTAGATGGGTCTGCCGGGGTGGGAGGAATTGAGTGTTTGCGTGATAACTCTTGGTCCACCACCCACACTTCGAATTGCTTTGGAACGTTGGCGACACTAGCTTTAAGTAGGTTACCTGGACCTTGTCTAAGGATCGTACTATTCATGCGTCAATAGTTTCATATTCAAAGCAGCTTCGTTTGGATTTTCCTGGTAAAAGGCAATTCTTTTTTCGTTAAGCTGCTGATATGCAAGCTCTTTTTCTGATTTCCACAGCATCAATAACGCTTTTTCTACAATATCTGCCTGAGACTTATAAGAATTAACCCCGTCACTCTGGATTTTCCTAATTAGTTTCTCGCTTTTGTCATTCAAATTTGGTCTCATATTGTGACTCCTATTCTAGTACCACCGTTTGGTACTAGTTTCCGGTACCATAATAGCACACTCATCGGAATAACAAGAAAAATCTTAAGTATTTTCTTGTAACATAATGAATTTTCAATTGTTTAGGATCTTATGTTCATTTTATTATGAAAATAAAGTTATATCACCCTAACCGCGCGCTCATTCGCTGCGAAGAGCCTCGATCACCTGAAGTTTCTCCGCTTTCCAGGCTGGGGTTAGGCCACTCAAAAGGCCAACAACCAAGATAGATACAACCGAAAGGATCAAGGCTGGAATGTCGACAATCCATTCAAAAGCTAGATTAGGAACCAGCTGCATTGCCCCTAGGATGGCTCCTTCATAGAGCCCAAACCCCAAAACCAGGCCAATAAGGCCCGCGATGCCGCAGATGACCATTGATTCGAATAGGTACTGAATGCGGATGCTGACATTGGTCGCGCCAAAGGCCTTGCGTATCCCAATTTCTTTGAAACGCTCGGAAACGGAAACCAACATCATATTGGTGATTCCTATCCCACCGACACCCAGCGAGGTGAGTGCGATCGAACCCAGGAGCAAGGTGAACATTCCCAAAAATTTTTTCATTTGATTAAGCAATGTACTATCTCTTCCCACATTGAAATTACCTGCCTTCCCATACTTCATTCTAAAAAGAGCTTGGACTTTGTTCGATGTTGCTTCAACATCAGCATCGGCTCTGACCTGCACGACTAGCTCGCGCATAATCGACTGCCAAGTATTATTGACCCCTTGAAAGTAGGTGTAGGGCAGGTAGACCTGAAGGTTTGGCTTGTAGTAGGTTTTATTGCTCGTCTGAGAAGTCAAAACGCCTATAACACGACAGGTAAATGAACTCTTATTCAGAGCGATATATATGATCTGACCAATAGGATTGGTCTGGTTAAATAATCGATCAAAAATTTCTGATCCGATCACCTTGATCTACTTTGACGGCTTCAAGGGAGGGCGCATGTTCGATAGCCCATTGAATGGTTTCCAGAAAACTCAGCTTTCTATCGAGCTGCGTTGACTCAGAACCCTCCGAGATGCCGCTGCGGCTGATCGATATCCATAGGATGAGAAGACATACCTTTAAGATGACCAAACTCCTACAGATTATCGGTTTGCCATTGAATATGGCAGTAGTCAATGCTCGCCGAGTTTAGACAATGAAAAAGATGATATCAAGAGATAGTTAACCACGGGCTTAACTTCATTATCCCTCTAGTGAAAATTTCCTACTTTTTGTTTAATTTTGCCTCAGTTTCGGGCTCGCTGAGGACTTATCGTCTGCCTGAGCCCTCTCCACCGCAGTCCCTGTTTGCGCCGCGGGGACCAAGCTGGGAGCGTCCTTGCGATCAAAGGCCATAAGGACCATCGGCAAAATAAAGAGATCACTACAGAGTGCAACCATAACCGAGAGGGTTGCAAGGAGACCAAAGTAGTAGGTAGGCAGCGTACTTCCCGCCATCAAAACGCTAAAGCCACCGGCTAGGACCACGCAGCTAAAAAAAGCTGCTCGACCCGTATGCTTAAAGGAATGGACAAGGGCGCTCTCTACAGATTCACCTTTTTTACGGAAAGACGAATACCAGTGCAGATAGTGGATGGTATCATCGACGACCAATCCAAAGACGATATTAGCGATCATCGAAGTGGATGCTTCGAGGGGGATATCCAGCCACCCCATCAGACCAAACACGGCAGCGATCGGTATGATGTTTGGGATGAGTGAAATCAGGGTAAGCCTTATGGTTTTACACATGGACCACATACAGAAAAAGATAAACACGAGGGCCACGGAAAAAGCCTGGATCTCACCAGCAACAATGCTGCTCCCTAACCAGTTATAGAGCATAGGCATCCCCGTAATATCCATCGCGATCTCGTCTGCGTAGGGTGGGGCCACCTCCTCATCCACAAAGCGCTGAAATTCTTCTTTACTTGAGGATGACAGAAACTGGCCAAAAAACGTGATTCGCGCTTTGCGTCCGTCCGCCGTCAGCATCCGGTCCACCGTCTTTTGGTCACCAATCTCCATTAGTTCGGCGATACGGGCAGATTCTTTTGGGACTGCATCGATGTTATCAAAATTTTTAGACATAATCCGTAAATACTCTGACACACTCCAAAATGAGGATATTTCTGTACCCTGGTAACGTTCAAAGATTTTGTTTTGGATCGCCGTGAGTTTAGCCAGCATCTCGGGGTCGCGAAAGGTCGCTTTACTGGTGGGTTTTATCTGGACGACCATCTCAAAGGGAGCATTGGCGCCGATATTTTGGGTAAACTTAAGGATATCTTGCTTAACGGGATTGTCATCTCTGAGGTAGGTTGTGAAATCTGTCTCTGCTTTGATTTTAAAAATTCCAGACACTAAGAAAACAATGCTGGCCACTGTCACAACACTAACTATTTTCATATGTCGGATCACCCAGCTTGCTACATCCTCTAAATTGGGGAGAAAACTAAAAAATCGATCAAATCGTGCGAAAATATCTTTTTGCTTTTTCACACCTTTGTAGGTCAGCAAAATAGCCGCTGGCAAAAACACTAGCGTCAAAACATAGCCTAGGGAAAGCCCTAAAGAAGAATAAACTCCTACGATTTTGGTAGGCCGAACGTTGGTGGCAAGATTGGCAAGGTAGCCTAGGACCGTGGTGATAAAGGTCATAAAACATGGAAAAGCCAGGTCAGAAATTGTTTTTCCGATGATCGATGACATGGGAGATACTGAGTCTTCTTTCCTTAAATTAAGAATATGAGATACCACATGGATTCCGTCCATTACGGCTATCGCCAGGAGTGTCGGCGTGATGATCACAGTCACAGTATTAAGGCTTTCGCCAGTATAATAAAGCAGTCCCATGGTAAAAGCACCAGCAAGGGAAACATTAACCATCAGCAAAAATGTCAGCCACAAAT
Source organism: Oligoflexales bacterium (assembly GCA_041736175.1). GTDB lineage: Bacteria > Bdellovibrionota_B > Oligoflexia > Oligoflexales > CAIYRB01 > JBGSUI01. The sequence goes on from JBGSUI010000203.1 coordinate 10,855, forward strand.
CTCTTATGGCAAAAAAAGCCACAAAACCTATCACCAAAACGATCAGAATCCGAAACGTACTGCTATCCTCGCCGACGATATGCTCGATTTCGCTTTCTATCAGGGGCACTCCGGCTGTAAAAGAAGGGATTTTTCTTTCTGCAAGAGAGTCTTTAATCGTCTTTGTGAGATCTAAAAGGGCTTCTCGCTTTTTGTTGTCATCGTCAAAAGTTTTGAGTTCAATGACGATGTTTGAGTATTTCCCGTTCTTTATAAAAAGTTTATCTTTAACCATCTCGTCATTCATAAGATTTTGGCGAATAGTTGCTAACTCAGCAGAGCTATAGACATCTTGGATAGGCACAACATAAGCCATAGAAACTTCGTCGTTGGATTGTCTGAGCGACCTAAAATTAGTTAAACTGGTCACGCCTAACACATAGGGCTTGCTGCTCACGATTTCGGTAACTCTTCTTAGGGATTTAAGATTTTCGTGGGTTAAAACATCCCCATACTCAATCGCTGCCACAATGGTTTCCTGCACTCCAAAGCTTTTGGTAAAATCCTTAAAAACCTTGAGTTTTTCGTCATCTTGTTCAAAATAGAAATCAAGTTTATTGTTAAATTCCAGTTCAAAGCCTGCTTTTACCATTGGGAGAAGCACGGTTAAGGTTAAGATTACAACCAAGAGAGGACGACGAGTAACCAAGGTGACCCAACTGCTGATGAATTTGTTTGAACGCATGACCTGGTTCCTTTGTGATATGAATCTTTGGCAACTTATCGGCTTTTTTCAAATAAAAATTTAGATATTTTAAACAATTTGTTTACTTTCTAATCAATTTAGTCAGTTAAAATTTAAAATTGGTCCGTATTAGAGCCGGCATCACTCCCACTTTGTGGTCACTCTGCACCGCGCGGCACTCTAAATCCAGTGTCCCCCACCCTCGCCATTGTTTCCCCTATATCAACGGGGTAAGATGAGGGGGTTTCCAAAGAATTCGAAAAGGCGGAGTAAAATGAACCCCTACACCCTGCCCCTTATCAAATCGTTGCTTCGAAATGACGAAAACACCGAGATTCCCTACCTAGAGTCCCGACTCGACGACTACGTAGCACCTGAAGGCAAACTTGAGGCGTTCCGGCACCTAGCTCACTACCCTAACAATGGATACTTGCCTTTGACTTGGCCCCATATCGCCGCTTGGCGGCTTCATATGGGGCACCTCACTCACCCTAGCTTTCCCTTGAGGCTTCCCGGGATTGTTCAGATAGGTCAATCCATAAACCAAAAGCGCCCCATAGGATCTGGAGAAAAGCTTTCCCTGGTGTGCGGTGTCGAAAAGGAACCTGAGCATGCCCGTGGGATCGCTTTTGCCCTTGTCAACAAAGTGTCAATCCATGGTGAAGTTGTGTGGGAAAGCCGCTCGACGATGCTTTGCCGGGCAAATCCCAAACACGGTGAGCTGAGACACCCAAGTGTCGTCCCCTCGGATGGCATCGGAGCGCGCAACAGAATCTGGACGATTCCCAAACGCACCGCTTTAGGATATACCATGGTATCAGGGGATATCAATCCCATCCATCTGTCGACGGTCAGTGCTAAGCTCCTAGGATTTAGCGGCGTGATCATCCATGGAATGTGGACTTTGGCGCGGGTGGCCGGTGAGCATGAAGACCACTTAAGACAAGAAAACTTGAGTCTTTTATGCCAATTTAAAAGGCCAATTGTCCTGCCGAGTCAAGTGGTCTACCGATTTTGGCCGTCGCCTCTGGACCCTAGTGACCTTGAGTTTCGGGTTTTAGATCCTAAAAATCAGAACACCTTTCTCATAGGAACCATAGGCACTCTAAAAAAGATTTGAATGTTTCATTGACAAACGAGGAGATTCCCCTGCATGAGCCAAGACCTACTTTTAGATATCGGACGCAATCAAATCGCTAGAGAGGTGGTTAAAAAACTTCGAATACCACTGCGACTCCCCCAAACTCTGCACCGCGACCCATCTCCCTGGACTGACCTGCCCCTCCAGGGCATGGTCTTAGGGATCGGCGGTGATAGAAAGTCAAAATCTGTGGAGTTGCTGCGGGCGACGGTGATCGCCGCCGGTGCCCAAGCGACTCATGTTTATGGAAGCGGCGCCAGAGTCCACGGCCTAGTGTTTGACGCAACTGAAAGCCGGACCGTCCAAGACCTGGGACTTCTCTATGATTTTATCAAGCCAAGGCTTCAAACCATAGATCCTTGTGGCAGAATCGTCTTGATCATCCACCGCGCCGATTCATCTTCGGATAAGAGCGAGTCTTTTAACCCTGAAATCCACGCGGTCAGTCGAGCTGTTGTTGGATTTGCAAAAAGTCTCGCCAAGGAAGTCGGAAAAAAGGGAGTCACAGTCAATGTGATCCAAACCACTCAGCAAAATTTTACCAAACAAAATATAGCTTGGCCTTTGACCTATCTTCTCTCTGACCGCTCAGCCTTTGTTTCTGGCCAGACCCTGTCTCTCTCGCAAAACCCCACCCATAAAAGCGACTCCCCCTTTAAAGAGTCTCTTAAAGGCAAAAAAGCCCTTGTCACGGGGGCTGCCCATGGTATCGGTAAAGAAATCTGCCGGTGGTTGACCTTAGAGGGAGCCGAAGTCCTAGGACTCGATCGCCCCACCGAAAAACAAGCCCTTGCTGAAACCATGGACCGCCTTAATGGCAAATATTTGTTAGCTGATCTTATGGACCCCCATAGTTTTTCTAAGATCCAGATGACTGTAGAGAAAGACTACAGTTCGATAGATATTTTAGTAAGTAATGCGGGTCTGACTTTGGACAAAACCCTAGGTCGCATGCCACGGGACTACTGGGATGATGTTTTACAGGTCAATCTTAAAGCAACCATGGAACTGATCCAAAGCCTGGTGATTAAAAACGGGACCCCGATTAGGCTGTTGGCACCCCAAGGACGCGTGATTTTAATGTCTTCCATCAGTGGCCTTAGTGGCAATGCTGGACAAACCAACTATGCTGCTGCCAAGGCTGGTCTTATAGGCTATATCGAGGCACTGGCACCCCTACTTATCGACCACGGCATCACTATCAACGGCATCGCTCCTGGATTTATCGAGACCAGGATGACCGAACAAATGCCCCGAACCCTAAGGGAGTTTGCACGGCGCTTTAACGCCCTTAACCAGGGTGGGCTCCCGAGCGATGTGGCCCAGGCCGCTGCCTTTTTAGGGTCCCCAGGAAGCAGTGCGATCACCGGTCAAGTCCTCAGAGTTTGCGGACTCAACTATATCGGAGCCTAAGAGTCGACTCCGGAGCCGAAAGGCTCTCTTAAGGCTTTGAGAGCGCTTGGATAAGAGGCGCAAAGTCTGCCTCCCAAGCAGCTTGGGCTCCATTATGTCCACTGCGAATCTGCTGGATAAATTTTGATTTTTCGGGGGGATCTGCTAGGTATTTTTTTGCAGTGATCCAAGCCAAATCTATCCCAGGAGATGCAAACGGAAAGTCATTGAGGCCAGCATGACAGGGGATACACCGCAGGGTGAGGCTCTTATAGAGGCCGCCACTGGCAAACAGCTCCCTTTTGGGATCTTTCTGACTTTTAGGATCCCCACCTCGCACGGTATGGGAAGCAATCACCCCAGACTCCGAAAAAGAAAATATATGGGCCGCCGAAAGGGATCCGGAATAGGGGGCAGGAAGCTGGGCGTTTTCAGAATCATTCGATTTGTCTTTAGCTACCAGGCCACAGGACAATTTAAGGGACAAAAGCAGCAGCAACACCAGGTATTCGTTTCTACGATTATGTTTAGATACGTAAAGATGTTTTTTTATTCGTGCGTTCCCTAATAAGTTGGTTTTCATGGACACCTCCTTTTTATGGTTTTGCCGTGGGCTGGGGACTCGTAACTTTAAGGTCTTTGATATTCACTCCGTAAACAAAATCGCCAAGACTTGTGGTGATCCGAGATAGGGATCCGATGGTAATCCGAGGTAAAACCTGACCCTCTAGGCCTGGACCCTCACCCCGTTCGCCACCGCACTGTAGGACTTTCCAGCCGTAAGCAGCATGCTGGGCCAGGGCATCCCGAAAGGAAGGTATCCCTGCAAAAGCTCCGATGAGACCCTCCATGGTGCATCCCTCGGTGATAGAAGTCACGTTATCTAGGTATTTTTTCTGAGTGTAGTCATAAAATTTAACCGCGTTAGGGCCTTCACTGTCTCGCTTGAGCTTTTCTTCAAAGTTTTTCCATTGGTCTTCCGTATTGATTTCGGGACCATCCTCGCAGCTCACTGATGCAAATACCTTGTTTAGATTTTGGACACTGCTTTCCTCGGCATCAGAACTATGGCTCTTAGGTGCTGGGATGACTTCTTCCACGGTGATTTGGTCCGCTTCACCACACGGGTTGCCAACGCCCTTCCAGGACTCAAACACGCTGATTTCTGCTGCCGTAAGAGGTTTCTTGTCGATGGGGGGCATGGGTCTTTCGCCACGGGGATAGCGACCATTGATCGCATCGTTTGTAGCCGCTGGATTAGCCGCTTTAAACTGGGCAGCGTCTTGGGCGTTCTTCAGTCTTTTGATTACGTTGTCAAGATGATCACGAATATAGAGGCAGTTGGTAGAGTTTTGCCGGTTTTCGATGCTTGGCTTATGACATTCTGAGCAGTCCTCTTGGAGGATAGGGTAGAGATTGGCAGTATAAGACACGCTTTGGAGCAGTGCACTCGCCTTGATCTTGCAGGCTCTTATCCCCGGGTCGATCACGGTGATATCCGCAGAGTTACCAGCTGCGACGCGGTTATTGGATTGTTTACCCTGGGGTCCACACCCCCCCAGGACCCAATAGGTTACCCAGATACCGATTGTAAGTTGTTTCATGGTCACCTCTAAAAAATTGCTCAAGTATTAAAGTTAACCCACCAGATTTAAAGTCACTCATCCAGATAACATACTGATAAAAAACAAAAATCATTCCCTGATATCTCTCCATCTGCTCCCTCCCTGGTGGGTCCGGAAGCACACCCAACCCTCGGTGAAATCGAGGTCGGACTTTAAGCATCTTATTTTTTTTCTAAATATTATCTATTTAGCTTAGGGGCTAAGGTTCTTTGCGAAAACTCCGAACAACCCCACGTTGCTTTGGTGAAAAACCAAAGTTAGTTATTTTTTTATTTGATCTCTGGAGGAACCAAAATGAAACAAGACAGCCCCAAAAGATTCAGAGGTCCCGTGGCCTTAGGCTTTAGCATCGGGCTAGGTCTGGGGATGATTGGACCTGAGACGGCACGTGCCGATACCACGAGCCAGTCTTACCGGATTCATAAAAGACTCACAGGGGTCAACCCAGGCAAAGCGATCCTCGATCAGATGAACCAACTTATCAACGACGGAAAGCCACTCGATGCAGCTCTGCTTGCGATTGATAACGATGCCCAGTCTTTCTTTTACAATCTCACTTTGAAACAATTTTTCAGCAAATGGTTTGACGAAGAAGGCAGCGTCGCCATTCCCCTTAACGATGGGACCGCGACACTGATTGGCTTTGTCAGAGACGGGAGATCGATGCAAAATATATTTACCTCAAACGTTATCTATGTGGGCTCTAATCTCCCCGAGCCTATCAATAGCTCCATCAGACCTCCCGAAGAAGGCAACAACCTTCATTACCAGACCCTTGAAGACCGGGGAGTTGATCTTAAAAAACACCTCACACCGATCCTTCGGACTTCGACCGCACTAGATCCCGATCAAATGCTTGCGGGCCAAGACACCGTCCCGGCAGGGATCCTCACTACCCGTGCCTTTGCCAAGGCTTTTTACGTAGCAGGCACCAATCGTGCTCCCGTGCGATTTGCCCTTAAAAACTTTCTTTGTGAGGATATCGATGCCTTCCACGATATCACCGTCCCGGATATCTATGTGAGGCGAGATCCTGACCGGGCTCCTGGGGGAGACTCGACGGTCTTTAAAAATCATTGTGTAGGCTGTCACGCCGGAATGGACCCGTTGACTCCGGCATTTGCCTATCTCGACTGGAATGACACCAAGGCGCGGCTCGAGTTTACCAAACCAAAACCTGACACCCCCCACGACAAAGTCCGCTGTGCTGAGCAGCCAGAAATCACCCTCTCGGTCACCTCTACCTACCAGGATAAGCTGCGCTGCGCGGTCGCAAAAAAATATTTAAACAATAAAGACTCCTTTGCCTCAGGATATGTGGTCGTCGACGATCATTGGCGTAACCTGTGGAACCAGGGCTCGGGGAGCCGCGTCGGTTGGCCCGGAGAGATCTCCAGCAACTTAGAGGGCAACGGTCCTAAAGCTTTTGGGACGATGCTGGCCCAAACCAAAGCTTTCCCTCGCTGTATGGTGAAACAAGTCATGGAACACGTCTGTTTTGCCACGGATTTTTTGTCACCCTCCATCAAAGATAAGCTCGACCGTCTCACCGAAGATTTTATCGCCAACAACTACAACATGAAAAAACTCTTTGCAGGAACAGCTGTTTCCTGCAAGGGGAACTAGGTATCAGGATCTTAAAGCATCTCAACACCTTTCCAAAAAGTTAGAGGAGGATCCATGAAAAAGCTATTGTCCGTTTTGATCAGTTTTCTTGTCATCAGTTCCTGTGGCAAGGACAACAAACCTGCCGCATCCGCATCCCCTGCTGATCCCTCTGCGTCTGACACCACAGAAACAGCAGGCACCAATATCCCCAACCGGGTCGAAGAGACCAGCGGTGAGCAAAAGGCCAAAATCCAGCTTTCCGACGAAGCTATCGGGATTAAGACGGGGGCACAGATCATCGCCCACTTGTCTCTGGCCACCGGTATCAGCACGGCGGATCTGTCAGACAACGAAATCAGAGATCTAAACTCTCTTAAAAAATCCTTGCCCGAAAAAAACAGTCTCGACTCTTTTTCCGCAGCCCATCCCCCCGCTGCCCTCAAAGTTGCAGCTCTTTATTGCATAAAATTGGTGGATTTGGAGCAAAAAATCCAAGATGGCCAAGGGGGCAGTCGAACCCCTAAGCTTCCAGCCATCGACTACGGCAGCCAAAAGCCCATGAGCCAAGAGGTGGCTCGCATCTATTATAGCCCCCTGATCGCCCTCTTTGGGGGCCAAGATACGGCCACCCTCCCCGACAAGTCACAGGTAGAACCTGCACTCGATCGTCTCGTAGAACGCCTCAAAAGTATCCCTAAACCCGCCAACGGCAACGGCCTCGGGGTCAAGAGCTATGTGGTGGGAATGTGTACTGCCGTGGCCACAAGCTTTATCACCTTGTGGATCTAATGAAGTTCAAAATTTTTTGAATTTTCTAAACATCTTAAACCTAGCCAACAAAATCTGAGGAGCATCAAATGTTTAATCTTAAAAAACTCAAAATACTCGCCGAAAAACAAGGCTTAGCACCCATCTTGCACGAAAATCATGCACCCCTTCGTAGCCGTCGCGATTTGATTGCCCAGGGATTTATCCGCGGAACAGGATTTGTCCTCAGCCCCAGTATCCTGAGTCTCCTAGGCCAAAAAGCCTTAGCCCAAGACTGCGGACCCAGTCTGGCGGACTTTAAGGCTGACATCAATTCTCCCCGCATCATGGCCTTTGAAGCTGCCGGAGGTATGGGGATGGCTGCAAACTTTATGGTGTTTGGACCGGGTGGTATCGGCGATCTTTTGCCAAATAAAGCCTACGGTGTCCTAGGAATTCCCAGCAGCCAAGTAAGCCCCGATATGGTGGACTTAAGTTTCGGGATCCCCCTGGTACGCCAGGGAGCTGTCCTGGAAGGAATGCTTGCGGCGACCACTGTGGATGCCCGTTCTCGCTGCGCAGGAGGTATGATCCATACCATGTCCGGAGATGACTCCAGCTCCAATCCATTTTGCGCCGGTTATTGGGCTTTTAAGGCGGGTGCGACCGGAGCCCTTACAAACCTGGTAGGCAGCGAAACCACGCCTCAAGGGGCCCGCTCCATCGCACCTTCTGAGTCGGTGATCTCGTCGGTATCCGCGACCAGGATTGGAAGCTTTGCCAATGCCCGGGATCTTGTGAGTGCCTCTATCCTCGAAAGCGCTTTACCGGGCGGCGTCGGTGAGGTGATGGGAGCAGCACGTATGCTTTCTGAGGCTCAGATGAAGACCTTTTCTAACCAGCAGCTCCCTAAACAATTTGAAACCCTGGTCAAATGCCATTACGTCACTGCCGAAAACGCCTCTGCGGCCAAAAGCCTCGCTGATTCAGTCGACGCCTCCAAAGACCAAGCACTCCTCGATGCTTTAACGGCAGCCACCACACCCAGTGCATCAGGATTTACCGTCACCCAAAACGACCTTGAGCCTACAACGGCCCAAGCCTATCTTCTGATGAAAGGCTATGCCAGCTATGCAACCCGTGTCTTAGGGGGCCGCGACTATCATAACAACCCGCGGGCAGACACCAACAACTTAGATTTCAACTACGGCTTCCAAATCGGCCGCGCCATCCAAATGGCCCATCATTTAGGGGTTTCTTGCTGCTTTTTTATGTATTCCGACGGCGCCACAGGATGCTCTAACCCGGACACACCAGACACCAACGCCACCCAGGCCAAAGGCCAAGGCCGGTTTACTTCTGATCGTGGGGTCGGGTCGACGATCGCGATGATCGCCTACCATCCCAGAGGTCGACCGCCGATCATCCATCCTAGAGGACAAATCAACGCCTTCAACGTAAACGGGGGTGTGCACCAAGATTACGCCGACGGTAAAATCGTGGCGAATAGTGTAGCAAGTGCAACCCAATGCGTTATTCTCAATCTCCTCGCTCTTCAGGGCAAGCTGGGAGACGCCGAAAAAGTCCTCGGTGCCAACCACCCCTTTAAGACCGCCCTTGATCGATATGTGCTATTCGGATCCTGGCCTAGCTAGGCCCCGCACTTTATTTAAATTCACCCTAGAAAACTAGAGGAGATGGTTCCATGGTTAAGACACGAGATGGTAGAGATATTTTTTTGAAAGGTTTAGGCTTTTTGGTAGCTTTCGGGACCGGTATCGGCTGCGGCGCCGATGACAAAAACTCTTCAGGGGCAAACATTATCACCAAGATCGAGACAGGAGACAAATCTGACGCCTCCCTAGGCTCCTCCAAGGGCTTTAACGCCGACAATGCAGAATCTCTCGCCGCCTTTGAGACAACTCTTTATCCCATCTTAAAATCCCGGTGTGGTCTTTGCCACGGCGACGCCACATCTCCCCGTCATGCGGATCCTTCCCCCTACAACGCCCATAAGATCGCCGTCGAGGCCCATTTGATTTCACCGTCTGCGCCATCTTCGTCTAGGTTAGTGACACGTCTTTCGGTCAACAACCATAATTGTTGGAACGAATGTCCCAAAGACGCCCAGGTGATTCTCGAAGCCATCCAGGAATGGGTTAAAAAAGCCAACCTCACGGTTTCCACAGATCACCTTAAGCTCACCCCGGAGGTCTCAGTCAAAGACGCAGCAGCAAGACCACTCTTTGGGGGTCTCGACGGCAACTGGGTCCGGGAGGCCGAAAACCACGAGGGGATCGGCAAAAGAAGGTTTGAAGTGGTCGAGGACCAGACTGCATCTCAGCGTTTGATCTTGAAACAAAATCCCCTCGCCAACGGCCAGACTCCGGAAAACACTACCGCTGAGGACGAACCCTCCTACTCCTTTACCATCCCACCCGGAGAGTCTTTATCCCTTTGGCTTAAGGTCAAAGACCTGCAACGAGGCCGCCGTATCAGCTACCGGATCAACGGTGCCGCCCAGGTGGATTTTTCGGCTCCAGGAAATATCACGGCATGGACTTGGGTGCAGGTGTTTGACCTAAAGCCCCTCAAACCCCTAGCGGGATCCAAAAACATCGTGATCACTCTCCGGGACGTGGAGGTCGGAGTCGACTTGATCGCGCTCACTAACAAACCAACTTTTGATCGCTCGGTCTCCGAAAATACCGGTGTCCGGCCGGTCCTCACTTTTAACCTACAATCCATCGCCAACAGCGACGCAAAGATCTATTTTAATTTCGAGACCAGTGCCGACGGAAAGACCTACCGACTGACGCGACCGGTGGTCGATATCCTCGACAACAAAACTATATTTATGAAGGGGATCTACCTGATCCTAAACAAGCAGTTTAATCCACAATACAGCACCTTTGCCCTGGTCCAAGGCGAATTCAAAGGCCAAGCAACGATCAGTGATAAAACAGGAATCGTGCTGCGCAAAGATGACCTCGACCAGTTTTCCCTAGGATTTGAGGAGATCAAAAGCCAGTAGATCGTTAGAGACTATGGAGCAGGGTTTTATCGACTTGAAAAGGTTTACCAAGCTTGACGGCATGGGCATACTCCGCTTGGTTTCTGGCCACATATCCCGCTACCACCAGGGCTTCCCCGTACTCGTCGTCGACCGCGCGAGGCACGAGAGCCGAAGACTCAAGCTGGAGGCGAGTCTCTTCGGTGTCTGACTCCATTGGTTTTTTGGAGTAAAGATGGTCCAGGTCCAGGGCACGACCACGGGACCCTCCATGGCCGATATTTAAGAGCCCACGCACCCGGATAGCGCCGCTGTTATTGGGTTGTTCTGAGACCACTCCGCTAAAATCAAAGAGGCGCCTCCCTCGGATAATCACGTCTTTCCTCCCAAGGAGGATATTTTCTAAAGCTTGGATACTCGGGTCAAAGTGTTTTCTGATGACGAGCTGGGATTTCACGGCTCTCGATAGGTCTCGGTTGACTTGGTTACGATATTGGCTTTCAAACAGAGTCTCACAATAGCTCTCAAGCCTCTGCAAATCATCTCCAGGTTGGACATCAAAGGATTTTGAAATGACCTCCATACCCATGATTTTCCCACTCCCCCCTGATCCTTGGATCCCGGTCCCAGCTAAGCTGATGTCTGCATGCCCATCGTATTTAAGGCTGATACTCCCATCATAAAAGCATTCGGCCTGAAACTCTTCTCCCAGGCGGACGTCTAAAACAGCCCCGTCATTTAAAAAAATTCCCGAATCTTCTTGCTCCGGAATTTTTGATAGAAGCACCCCTCCCGAGCTTTGATTGTGAAATTCAGTCCCCACCTTTACCGAGGTCCCAAACCCTAACCAACCGAGCTTAATTCCAAGGCTTATCTCAACGGTTAAGTAGTCTCTTTTAAAGCTTCTAAACCGAAGTCTACCTGGAGTAAAATCGCCAATGTGAGGGTCGTCCAACATAAGCATTCCGTAGCGTGGAGCGACGGCTTGGTCCGTGGGTGTTGCCTTTTTTAAGCCTTGACCACATCCTACGGTCCATAGGCAGACCACTAATGACAGTCCGATTGTCCCTTGATCAAATCTTTTTAAACCCACAATCGACTCCTGCTCGTGGATCAAGTATAAAACGCCGCGCGGGATTCCCGCACCGTGTGTCTCCTAGAATGGAGGGCAGTATAGTGAAACAAAGGTGGGCGACGTATAAATTATCGGTTAATTTTCTAAAACCCCCCTTAAGGCTCCTATTTATGGTGCCGGTCATGCTTACCTGCGGGGGAAATCTTTTAGCAGCTCCAGCGTTTACGTCAGACTGTGGCGAGATTTCCACGGGGACTCCAGAAGACCTTGAGATCCTCCAGCGGGGTGGGGTCTGTATGGCCAACTTCAATCCCGTTGCGGATCGTCCCATCTACCGACGGACTTACGAGGGCAAAACCCTCCGGTTTTATATCAATCCCGAGCGTCTCCTTTTGATCGCCCCTCCCGGTGAGCTGCACCAACGCTTTCCCGAGGATCTCCTCAAGATCTGGTTTGATGACGCCCAGCACTGGCTCAAGTGGCTGGAAGGAATCGATGATTCCTGGTGCTGCCGCGGCTGAAGAGGAGGGCGTCCTCCTGGTGGATAGGTCTTTGCATATTTCTTCTTAAGACTATGTCTTTTGCATGAGCAAAAGCGACTCTTAAGGAGACGGAAATGCATCGCTTATTAATTGCTATCTTTCTATTTTGGCTTACTTATTTTCAGATCGGGCGGGGGATTTTCATAGGGGCTAATTTTCACCTGTTACAGCCCTCGGACAATCTTATGCGAGATATTATCGAGAGTTTTATCAAGGCTCTCTCTCTTGACCGGGCGATGGCTGCTTATCTTGTGGTTATTTCGTGGTTTTTTGTGCTGATCCTAGGCCAAACAAAACAAGGCTGGCTTAGCCGCGCAATGATGCTGTCTACCGGATTTTTTACAATTGTCTATAGTTTAGTCGCTGTGGGCGACGCCTTTCTCTACTCCGAGTGGAAGTCTAAGCTTAACGCGCGAGCCTTGAGCGCTTTTGCCCATCCTTCCGAAATCCTTCGGGTCACCACCTGGTGGCAACTCCTTTTAGAGTGTTGCCTAGTTTTTGTTTATAGCTATGTCGGAATCAAAGGCTTTCAATGGATCATCGACCGCATGGCTCGCAAAACCCTCAGTCCTGGTTGGAACCTTGTGGTCCTAGTCCTGGTCTGGCCGATTGCCTTAGGGGTGATCGCTAGGGGTGGAACCAAGGCCATCGCCATCGATGTCAGCCGGGTTTATTTTTCGCCAGACCAAACCCTAAACGACGCCGCCACCAACCCGGCCAACTATTTGATCCGTAATCTGATGCAGACGGGTATGTATGTCTTTGGACAAAACCCGTTTCAGTCGATGAATCCTACGGTGGCCAAGGAAAAAACAGAAAACCTTCACAAACTAAAAACCACCGAACTTCGTCAACCAACGCCCCCTCTCACCACAGTTACTAAACCAAATTTAATTTTTGTAGTCCTTGAAAGCTGGTCTGCTGATCTGATCGAGTCTCTAGGGGGTCGCCCTGGGATCACCCCGAGGTTTAGGGAACTTGAAAAAGAAGGACTTTCCTTTAACCAATTTTATACCAACGGCAACCGCTCCCAGCAGGGGATCGCCTCTATTTTTGGAGGATTTCCTGCACTTCCCCGGGGGACAATCACTGAGGATCCCTCCAAAACAAAATCTTTACCCAAACTCGCTAAGATATTTGAGCACGAGGGGTACGAAACCTCCTTTTATTATGGAGGCCAGTTAGAGTACGGCAATATCAAGTCTTTTCTAATTCACAGTGGGTTCCAAACCATCATCGAAGATGACCATCTGCCTCGGCAATTTAAGCGCAGCAATTTAGGTGTCAACGATAGCACGATGATGAGCTACTTTTTGGACCAGCTCCAACTTAAAAAGCAGCCGTTTTTTTCCGGTCTTTTTACCCTGAGTTCCCACGCTCCCTATGATATCCCGGAGACCGAGGCCAAAGATTTTGGATTCGAGGGTCTAGAGGGTCCCTATGTGAGATCCGTGATGTATACGGACAAGGCTCTTGGGGAATTTATGGACCAGATGAAAGAGCGTCCCTGGTACCAAGACAGCCTTGTGGTGATCGTCTCAGATCATAGTCACAATACTTTTTTCAACCGCCCCACCTACGACCCCCTGTACCGCAAGATCCCGTTTCTGATCACTGGTGGGGCGCTGAATCAAGCCTACCGGGGCAAGACTTTAGGGACGATCGGATCACAGATCGATATCCCTGCCACGCTGCTTAATCAGCTTGGTATGGGTGGGGATGCCGCGCGTTTTGTATGGAGCAAGGATCTCTTTGATTCAAGGCGTAAACCTTTTGCCTACTATGAATTTGGCGGTGGGTTTGGGTGGGTCACCGATAAAGGTACCTTGGTCTATGACTACGACGAAAAACAAGTCAAAATATCCTCGATGCCCCCTGAAGACGTTCCTCAAACACAATCGGAAGGGATGGCCTATCTGCAGACGCTGTTCCAAACTTTTATTGATTTATAAAATGATTGGCCTTCGGAGCACATTCAATAAGATTGCTAAAGGGGACTCATGACAGCAGAGTCCGTAGGCCAAAAAAATCTTCAATCGTCTCCCATAAATCCAAATCCTTTATTCGTCAGACTTTTGGCCAACATCCAGCTCTTTGAGGTGCTGTTTGATTTCATCCACGGCAAGAGCTTGTTTTACTGCTGGAGGAAGATCAAAAGATGCAACGCCGATTGGTCTTGTTATGCCGCCCAACGCATCCTTAACTTGCGCTTGAGCGATTTTCTCCTTAAGTCCTTTAAGAAACTCATTATATCCATCTAAATCGCTTATTTTATTGACCATTTTTTGTCCCTCTATTTGTGCAACAGCCGTTGCACAATTGCCGTTTCAGCCCTATTAATTACTTTCTGGTATCATAGATCTATTCTCGTTATGCGATTGGCCTCTGGCATTCGCTCTTTGGCATAAACTAACTGAAAGAAGTATTGGAATTTTTCGCCTCTAATGCACGCTGCATTAAAGGCTGCGATGCAGTTGCCCTCTGGTCGTCGCACCGATTTTGTTACCAAAAAATCTAGGTGTTCCTTTTTAGCTACCTTTCCTACTGAATGGCAAAATTCGTAGGTATCCGACATCAACTCAGGGTAGCGTTCTATCATTGGTCGAAGGTCAGTGCATCGTTTGCCAGCCAAAGAGCAAACGTACATCTTACGGTCAACGATCACAGGTAATTTCGAGAGGTTCATATTGGTCTCGAAACGTCGAAGGTGCATGGACATGATTTCAGCGATGGATGTTGTTTCCTCTAAAGCTCCATAAAAAACGCCGAATTCACCTGGAGTGAAGCGGCTTACGGCAAAGTATTGCGGGTCGAAACAGGCGATGGTTTCGCCTACGTTTCCGTACTGAAAAACACGCCCGCTACCCGGCAGGGCATGTTCAATTTGAGACGTTGCATGATCTAGTGAAAACAGATCGTGCTCTTTTCCTGGTGAAACTAAGTCGTCGAATATATTCTGCGATTGTTGAATCGTATAGATGTTGCGCCAAACCGGATCAAGAGCCATGGAATTTAGATTTTCAAATGAAAACTCCACCTCTGGACTAGGATTTTCAGCCATTGCTTAGGCTCCGCAACGGATTTGATCAAGAGTGCGCCGGAGTTTAAAGAGGCGCGGTAGCGAGTTCACCGGATCCTGTCTAATATATTCTATGGGTGAAATTCCTCCTAGAATATTGGAAGGTGTCTTCATCCAGGAATACACGACATCACGGTTATGGGGAAAAAGTATCCTTAGATTTTTATGAATACCGATCAAATGCCCGACCCGTTGCACCTTATCGGGATCTTCCGGAATCGCCGAACGCGACTGCAGCTCGGCCAGCCGACGTCGGTTATCATTGATCCCAAGAAGGAGCGCTGTCTCGCTTCTGGTTAACGCATAGTGTTTAACCATGTTCCAAAAAGCTTCGCCCAATGCAGCCATGGTAGACTCGTTTAATTCAAAAGGGCCATTCTCGGGCTTGTCGCCTTTCGCTGGTAATGGGGTGGCACTCCACATGACGAACTCCTTTCTTAAATGAGTCCCTTCTCTGACTCATACATCTTGTATCGGCACAATTCAAACAAATGTTTAATAGATATTTAAAAATACAATAATATCAATGATATGAATATGTGTTAATTGACACGCGATAAATAAATATCGTGTGATGCCAACGATCTGCAATCAGATGGGGGTGTCTTGGTCAAGGCAGAAGTGGACTTTTTACCTCAGTTAAGTTCAGAGACTTTGCCTGATCTTTCTCTAATGCCCAGACGCCCCAAGGTAACCACTATTCCTGCATCTGTGGCGACCTGATGCCCGGATAAGGCATTCTCTCCTACGTAACCAAGTAAGGTGGAATTATGCGACTTCCCACTGATACCAACTCTCTAGAGGACATTAGAAAAACGATTAAGGACCGCTTTGCTGATTTCAATCAGCATAGTGTTGCTTCAACTGGTCGTCGATATCCGGCTGAACTGCAAGAATTGACCTCCCGGGGATTTCTTGCTGGCCTCAAGGCTAAGGAGCTGACGAGTCTTTCGGGGATGTCATTGAGTGCTGTCACCTATGCAGCTCGGAAACTTAAATCAATTAGGACAAAACGCCCTTCCAAGCATGTGTCCAAGGTCCTCGCCCCCAGATGTCTGGAGTTAGTCTCCGAAAGCATGGAGCATGTCTCAATTGCACTATCACTAAATTCGGTGCCGCGATCTCCCAGGAAGAACAACGATCTGCTGGATCATGCGAAAAAATCCAATAAAGTTGGATTTGCCTGCTCCATTACATCCTATTAATAGGTTGACGCTTTTGAGTTCGAGGTTACATTCCTTGATTGATTTAAAACCTTTAATAATGATTTTTGAGAGTTGAAACGGTTTTAGGGATTTACTCATGCCCCGACTCCTTTCTTGCTTTGATTTTTTCTGTTAGCTTGAGATGCCGATTCTTTTCCCTAACACCTAACTTCCTTACTATGGTGGTCATCTTACCTCATTTTTCCTAATGGTAACGACGAGTCGCGACCAACTCCTTGGCCATAGGTCCGTCTTCGAACAAACTCTCTAAGGGCAGACCGTCCGATCCACCTGTTTTTGGAACCGGACTTTGATCTGGGGATCGAGACGGACAGGACGCCTCCTCCTGCCTGAGGGGGACCACCTCGGCGCGGTTGATCCGTGGCCCGTAGACTTTAACGACCATCAGGGAGTGGGACTCCCCCTGCCGCTGGAGCCGGCCTTTGATACAGAGAAACGCCTGGGTTTCTAACAACTCCCCATACTCACGGTAGAGGCCGGGGGTAAAGACTAGATTGATAAACCCACTTTCATCCTCCATCGTGATAAACACCATTCCATGGGCGGTCGGCGGCGACTGCCGTATCAACACCATCCCAAAGACATGGATGATCTGGCCTGCGGCCCGCTCTAAAATCTGCGCAGCTAAGACCATGGACCTGACAGGCACCTCGTAGCACCAAAACTCCTCGGCCATCACCCGCGCGGGATGGGGACCTAGGGTGACCGAGGTGGCGACGAAATCCTGCTGGATTTTTTCCATAGGGTTTTCCCGCACCCCCGCCCCTTCCCAGAGATGGGCCTCAGCGGCGGTCCCTTCAAGATCTGGCAAATGGGGACAAAAGGGAGCCGCCTCAGCCACCCACAGGGCCGCCCGCCGCCCGAGACCAAAATCCTCCAGCGCCCCCGCCGCCGCAAGAGCCGTTAGATCGTGGCGGTAAAGGTCAGTCGCCCGTAGAAAATGCTGGAGATCTCCAAAACGCTGGAGTGTTTGTCTGATCCGCGCCACCTCCCGACCAGCCTCCTGGCTTAAGCGACGCACCAGATGCAAGCCAAGCCGGATTCCATAAATAGGCACCTGATTTAACTCCAGCTTCTCTAAACAGCTTTCCCATTGGGAAGACTGCACACTGATGGGCAAGATCTTGACCCCTTGTCGCTGGGCCGCTTGGACCAAACTATGGGGCGCATAAAACCCCATGGGCTGGGAGTTTAGGAGGGCCATAAAAAACACCGCAGGATAATGGCATTTCATCCAAGCAGACGCGTAGGCGATAAAGGCAAAGGACACCGCATGGGACTCCGGAAACCCGTAGTCGGCAAATCCCTTCATCTGTCCCAAGATCCCCCGGACAAATTCCGCGTCAAGACCTTCGCGGCGCATCCCCTCCGCCAAACGGGTCAACCAAGGCCCCATATCCCCCTTCAAAGACCAGGCCCCCATATGCCGGCGGAGTTCGTTGGCCTCTCCGGGATTAAAGCCACCCACCGCCATGGCGATCCGCATCACCTGCTCTTGGAACAGGGGAATCCCAAGGGTGCGGGCTAAAATCGGTCGTAGCCTCTCATCGGGAAACAGGACGGGATCCAGCCCATCTCTGCGCCGCAGATAGGGGTGGATCATCCCCCCTTGGATCGGCCCAGGTCTGATGATGGCCACTTCGACCACCAGATCGTAAAAGGTCCTAGGTCTTAACCGGGGCAGCATGGACATTTGGGCCCGGGACTCGATCTGGAAGGTGCCCACCGTATCTGCCCGCTGGATCATCGCGTAGGTGGCAGGATCCTCGTGGGGAATCCCTGCCAGGGTCACCGTCCTCCCCTCTAACTGGCTGATCGTCGCCAAACCTTTTTGGAGGGCGCTCAACATCCCGAGGGCCAAGATATCGATCTTAAAAAACCCGAGCCCCTCGATGTCTTCCTTAGACCATTGCACCACCGAGCGCCCCACCATCGTGGCCGGCTCCTGGGCCACAAGATGGTCGAGGGGTTCATCGGCGAGCATAAACCCGCCCGAGTGGATCCCCAGGTGCCGGGGAAAACCTTTGATCTCTTCGGAGAGTTGTCCCCAGAGTTCCCAGGGAATGCCGTCGTCGTCCTGGCGAGGCTGGTTTAGAGGACTGGGAAGCTCCCCCATCACCTCTGGCTTAAGGGCATCTTGGGCGCCGCTGCGGCGGATAAAGTGGGACTCAAGCTTTTGGGACACCTGTTGCAGCTGGGACTCCGGCACGCCTAAGGCTTTTCCCACCGCCCGGATCGCCCCCTTGGTCCGAAAGGTGATCACATTGGCCACCATGGCTGCCTTATCTCGACCGTAGCGCTGGTAGATGTACTGAATCACCTCTTCCCGCCGCTCGTGTTCAAAGTCCACATCGATATCCGGTGGGTCGCCCCGTTCGACGCTGATAAAACGCTCGAATAAAAGATCAAACTGCATAGGGTCTACCGAGGTCACCCCGAGCACAAAACACACTGCGGAATTAGCCGCGGACCCTCGCCCTTGGCAGAGAATCCCTTGACGCCGCGCCCACTGGACGATGTCCCATACGGTGAGGAAGTAGTCGGCAAAGTTTAAGGTCCGAATCAGCTCCAGCTCATGGGTCAGGAGCATGGCCACCTTCTGAGAAAGAGGTTCTCCATAGTAGGAGCGGGCATGGGACCAGACCAGGGACTCTAGAAAGCTCTGGGCCGTCCAGCCGGGAGGGATCATCTCTTTGGGATAACGATATCCCAGCTCATCTAAACTCCAGTCGATCGACTCCGCCAACTGGACCGAGGCTTGCAGAGCCTCCTCAAACATCGGCAGACCGCTATAGCGCATGGCCAGTCCTTCCAGGGACTTTAAGCAGCGCTCGCTGTTTGGAAACATATGGGGGACCGCCTGGTCGAGAGGCAGGTTGAGCCGGATGCTCTGGAGCAGATCGCTCATCACCTTGCGTTCGGGGGCATGGAAAAACACATCCTGGTCCAGAAGAAAAGGTAGTTTAAGGCTTTGTCCTAAGCTGAGGGTAGGCCGGATCCAGCGATCCTCAGCGGCGTTGAGATGCCGGCTCACCGCCAGATAGAACCGCCCGGGAAACAACTCCGCCCGGCGTCCATAGGACTCTAGTAAAGAGCGGGTGACTGCGTCCTCCCTTCGGATCAAGCCACGCATGGGCTGGATGGCCACCAGTCCCTCAAGAGACTCGCCTTGGAGTCGGGGTTCTTGAAATTCTTCGAGGGTCAAAAACGCCCCGGTCTTGCCCTTGTGGTGGGCGCGGCTGCCTAGGCGGCATAGGTTTTGATAGCCGCGGCGGTTTTGGGCGATCAAAACCAGAGTATCCCTTAGCAGCATCGGCCGCCCGTGGTCGGGGGCTAGATGGAGTTCCATGCCGTAAAAGAGCCTTTTACAAGGGAGCTGGCTGTCCGAGAGGCCTGCGACTGCCCCTTGCTTCCTTAAGGCTCTTAGATCAAGATGGGTCCGTGCTAAACCATAGACCCCGTCCAGGTCTGTGATTCCCAGCCCCCTATAGCCGAGGGCCTGGGCACGGAGCAGATAGTCTTTAGGGTGGGAGGCACCCATAAGAAAGCTAAAGTTGGTATGGACTGTCCACTCGTACCAACCCCATTGTTTGATTTTGTCCAGACCGTCGTGTGTGTTCACAGCAATAGCTCTCCATGATTTTGCATGGTATAGAGGAGAGCGCAAAAGTCAAGGGCTCTTTTTTTGTGTTCGTGGCTAGATGGGGACGCGTAAATATAGGTTGTCATCTACCAATATTGTGTGTCACAACCGCGGCAAAGATTCTTATGGATCATGAACTCCCTAAGGGACCGCCTTTAACTATTAACGAAAGGATATAAGGATGAAGCGATTGGTCATTTCGTTAAAGAGTCCAAGCAATGCCCTAGCTGATTTTAAGCAGTCCTTTAAGGCCGCCAAGCATAGTAAGCTCGTCCCGAGTCGCTACGAAATTTCATTTGATAACAAGAGAGATTTTGATCGATTTGTTCGCAATATTTTTATACTATCTAATATCTTGGCATTCAAACCTAAATCAATTTATGAACTTGCTACATTGTCCGATATGGACGTATCAAACATCAACAAAATTATCTCCTTCTTTGTAGAAGTGGGAGCCGTAAGGATTAAAGAGCAGGTGGTGCGAGGTCGCACGACAAAGATGCCGATGGTCGACTACGACAAAATTGAATTTGATCTGCGAGCGGCTTCATAACTACCGGTTTAGCAAGTATCACCACAACTATTGATCCTCCACCCTTTGCCTATAGCCGCAGCGATCGGCCTCGACTGCTACTGATAGTTCCCTTGAATATTTTTGATATTAGTGCCATATAAGACAGAGCTCTTTAGAGCCACTGCTTTGACCTATAAAGTTCTCAAGAAAGTGGGCACCTGACTTTGGTTTCAAATCTCTATAATTTTTCAACACTACGAACAATCTCACCTATTGAGAAACGAATATACGTATTGCCTCCTTTTCTTAAGGATCTAGTAAGCCGGGCCATTGCAGAGGTTAATCCAGCCAGTATTTATCTGTTTGGCTCTAGAGTGCGTGGAGATTTCGCCGAAACCTCTGATCTAGACATAGGCTTTAAGCTTGATGAGCACTCCAAACAATGGCCAAGTTTCGTGGCAGAGGAACACGAAAGAGCCCGCACTTTACTTTCGTTAGATTTAGTTAATTTTTCTGATACCCACGAAAAATTGCGTGATTATATTCAGTCTCATGGAGTGATCATTTATGAACGACCAAACAAAATTTAATTGGTCCCTTGAAAACCTTCTCAATGCACAGCAAACGCTTGAAAGATTTATTGGCCTCCCGATTACAAATGATCGAGACCGTGCCGGTATCATCCAAGCTTTTGAATATACTTTTGAACTCGCTTGGAAAACCCTACAAAAATATGCCCAGGAAAATGGGATTCAAGTCAATGGGCCTAAAATGTCCCTGAAAGAAGGTCTTAAATTTGGTTTTATAAGTCTTAACGACGAAGGCAAGTGGCTCCAAATGCTTGAAGACCGAAACTTGACCAGCCATGCTTACAAAGAAGACGTGGCAAAATGCGTTGCAGATCGCATTATGAGCGAACATACACCCACCCTCCGAGGTTTATGCGAAAAACTACGTCCGATTTCCTAAAAAACTAAAGTGTTTAAGCCTGACCACGGCCACACAATCGACGGCACGATTTTTTTGGCACGAGCTGTGATCAAATCCAGGTCCTCAGTCTTTGGACCGATCTTGGTCAAAAAAGCCGTCACTTGTATCGCTTGATTATTGAAGTTAAAGACTTTTTGGTAACATGCCGATATGTAGCTGTCAGAAAATAGTGTGAGTATTTTTTGATCAATATAATTATTGTCTTGGGCGACAAATGATACGACAAAGGAACTAATGATATCATTTTTAAGGCATTGACATTTTTTTTCGATAGTATATCATCAAAAACTTGGTACCTTTTATGAGAGGGGGTCCGCCGATGACAGCTTTAGTCCGCGAAATAATGCCAGCTCTCAGAGCCTTTTATAGTGCCATTTCGATTTGCCCCTTGCGAGGGAAGCGCCGAAATGCTGCGGAGCTTGCATTAGAGATATATGAAAGCAGTCAAAATCATTGGGCTGGGGTGAGCGCTCATATGATACTAAGCCAAAAAACTGCCCAGCCGGATCAGATAAAAGATGGACAACAAGAAAAACGGAAATGAGGATAACGCTCAAATTCTCGCCACCCACGGTGGCGGAAGCACTGCTACTGAAAAGGCATTTCAACAGTTCCTTCAGCTAAATTAAATTCACATCAAAGAATCGGACACCAACTTCATCATAAAGATGGAGTCTCAGCTACGCCAAACGAACCCTGATCTCGCCAATCGGTGGATTGAAGACACTCTTGAAGTATCAAAGCATCGCCGAGAGGTCGAAAAAGAGATGCTTGAAGTCATCAAACATGGTCGAAAAGAAGACTTCATACTAGAAATTTTCAATTCCAGCGTGAGCTTTTTGTCCCTACTAGCAATTCTTGGTGCTGTCATCTATACTGCAATAATAGGGCAAAAAGAGGTTGCAATAGCCATATTTGCTAGTGCTTCACTTATTGTGACGGTTTTGAGGCTTGGAAAAAATTACAAGCAGGGGAAAGACCGGTACAATACAGAATCATCGCCATCAAAGGGCGGCAAAAAAACATTAAAGCAGGGTGGACAGGGCAAGTACAAGTAACTGTGTGGGTGAGAAACTAGCTGGTGAATGACCCATTCCTGAATGAAGAGGCTTGCTACAAAACAATAGTTGATGTACATGTCGACGAGAAGTCGCCGGTGAGTCGGATCCCGTTCAAAGTGATTTTAAATATTCCAACAGATCGGCCAACACCTCTGGCTCTTGGCCAAAATCCATCCCCCCAAAAAACACCTCAGGATCGCTGTGTCCCAGATTGCTAAGTCCCAACCGCGATGTATCGACCTGGAGTCTGGATCCAGGGACCTTCACCCCACGCGCAGGCTCAACATCCCATTTAAAACCCAGTTGAGTTTGGTCAAAATCAAGACTCCCTAACCGAAAGACCGGAGCGCGGGAGGCTGGTACTAAAAGCTGTTTAACGGTGGGGATCGACCCATTGTGAAGATAAGGACCCCGACTCCAAATCCCCGAGAGGGGCAGCGCCTGGTACCCTGGTTTAGTCTGACGGGGCAGCAATACGTCGGAGTCAGGCGCTCCACAGATGGCTGGATCCGCTCCTTGGCAGGCAGCTCGCAAACCACCGATCAGCAATTCTCGCGCCTCTGGAGTCAGTCCGCTCGCCCGACCTGGGTCGGTACCGATGATCTCGAGCTCCAAAAATCTCTCATGATCGTGACATCCACTACAGGTTGTTTGGTAGACTCTTTTGCCTCTGGCGGCGCGGATCAGGTCGATTTTGTACGGGTACGATGGTGCCGGCAAATCCCCGAGAAAACCCGTGGTCGTTTGGCCATTGGCCAGATTCACAGCCATCGGATCGCCTGCAACTCCAAGCTCTGCACCTAGATTGCGCAGCAGTTTAATCTTAAGGCTCCCGTCCCATTGGGAGAGCTTGCGCTTATTCTGCTGCCAAACAGCCATCATGTCGGTGACAGATGGGTTTTTGGGTAGATAGCGTTCGAGTGTTTGCTGCGGGTTTTCTTCGAGACTTCCTGCAGGCAGCAACGCTAAAGTCGCAAACCCAAAGGCCTCGACCTTTCCCGGAGAGCTTTCCAGCAGCGACAGGTCACCGTGGTAGGAATACTGTCCAAGGGTTTGATTCGTCACGCGAGCTCGATCTAGGATACCCCGCTTAAACTCTTCCATCATCCCTAAACCTATCTCACCACTGTGTGCCAGAAACGTGGTCTTTTCCCATTGACCTTGGGCAGCGGATTCCGGCCCAAAGAGATCTCCTGGGGGGATTTTTTCCAGCGCCGCTCTAAACGTCCTGAAATTATAGGAAGGAGCTTGCACCGCTTGGTTTAAGATCTGTCGGTAGCGGTTGATATCAAACCGGCGATGGGGAGCTCCCACTAACTCCGTCACCTGACCATCCTGGCTACGGCCTTCTTGGACGTGACAGGCCGCACAGGTAAACGTCACCGCCCAGGGGGCCTTATCTGCCGGAGGAGCCAGGGGCGGCTGGGTCCAAGCCATGCCCAGGGGTAACTGGTCTGTGGTTTTCATAAACTTAAGACCTACGTGGGCTTCAAAAGCCTCGTTGCCAAAAAGCTCCGGCATCACCCGTTGGAGGAGCACAAAAAGTATCGCTGGGGTCCCATTAAAAGCCACCGGTCCACGGACAAAAGCCTCATAGCCACGGGAGTTTTGCTTAAGGTAAAGTTCGAGCTGTTTTTGCCGCTCCTTGCGAACCAGCTCCCAAAGAGATCCCTCAGCGGCCATTTTCATATACACAGCCGCGCTGATCTTTCCTCCAGAAGTCTGGTAGAGCTGCTCGACTGTGAGGCCGTCAGCCAGAGCTTCGACCTCGCTCAGTTTGACCGGGGCGCGAAAACTCGGATCCAGTCCTTCTGTGTAAACTTGCGACAGTCTATCGCGGGTCGTCGAGGGTAGTAGCCGACATCCCCCAAGGACTCCAGCAGCCAAAGTAAAAACCACCAGAGCCTGTGTTTGTATATGATTCATCTGTTTGCACCCCACAGCTTCGCTTTAAAAACTCCGAAGTATTTAGATGCAAATCCCGTTCCATATCTCCTCGCTAGAGGAGGGTCTTTTACTTTAGCCCCAATCGTTTATAATATTGATATGTTGCAACCACCATCCCATCGCTCCCTAGGCCCCGCCAACCCACTGCTATGGTCCCTAAACTGGATCATAATTGGTCTATGTCATAGTGCGAGCTTGGGTTTTTCACAAGTCAGTCTTGGAAACGAATCTCAGTATACGGACCTAAGTAGTGGTCTTAAAATAAAAACAAATCCTAAGCTAATAGATATGGAAGTCCTCCATGTCCGAAACAATCCCTCTTATTTCGTCGTCAATCGGGGCCTGAAGCACGACCTTGTCCTCGGTGACTTGGTCTGTGCCATCGTAGCCTATGATCTAGACGACGAGGATTCCGGGGGCAAAAAGCTAAAGAAGTCGAAAAAACCCAACGAAGTTTGTGGTCCCATCATATCCATCAAGCCCACCGTCGCTGGAGTCAGCGTCCAAGCTCCAGCCATCCTGCGGGTTAAAGTCGAACAAGCTGCCATAGCAGTCTACATCCCAAAAATCGACCAGGACCGCATAAAAATTCAGGTGAGATTGGGGTACCACTTTGGTGAAAAATCACCGTTTACCTATAAACTGACTAAATTTAATATCGAATCCCTGCTCCCAGCTAACCGAGATACTGAGCCGGTCTGGCTGGTAGAGTCCGAAAGAACGTCGGGTTTTGTCGCTCCTTTCCTGGGTCTAAGCCTGGCAAAACCCAGCATATGGCCTAACGGAATGCTCCTGTTTCGGCTTTTGCTCCCAACCTCACCGACCGACTCTGTCGACGTGGACTACTCATTGACCGATCCAGAGCAACATGCAAAAACCACAGCCGCCTCTTCAGCAACCGTCTTAGAATCAACCCTTAGCTACGAGTTTACCCTCTTGCGTCATCTGTCTACGGGTCCCTTAGGAGGGCTCCAAGGGGGACTCTATCGCCTGGACTACAAGGTCCATCAGATCGACGATAAAGACGGATCAACCAATCGTCTGCTCGACTACCAGAGCCGCTGGAGTGCTGCCAGTCTAGTCCTAGGGTGGCTGGCCCGTGGGACCTGGAAAAGTTTGCTGGCTGAAGGATCGTGGATGATGACTTACCCAGTCTGGATGGGCACCCCAAGCCAATCCTTACAAATAAATCTGCCGGAAGGATTTCCTGTCTCGGGATCCGACCAAGAGGACTTTAAGAAAAAAGTCGACCTTAAAAAAGGATCCCTCGCCCAGCACCTCTTACTCAGCCTAGGATACCAATTTTAGGGGCTTTTATCGCCCTAAGTCGACGGAAGCAATCTAAATTTAAAATTATTTTGTAAGGATTGCCTCCCATCGGCCGATCTACTTTCCTTGAGGAGGGGTTCCAACCGAGCCTATGGTCTTAAAATCCATCGAAATACTACATGAAATAAGTTTAACGGATACCGTTCTGATCGCACGTGGTCGTCTGAGTCCGACTTCGTCTATTCAAATCATAAAAACCGTAAACTCCACCTCACCTCTGGAGGAAGATTCTCTTGGGATCATTCAGGAAGCTGTACAAAAAATCCTCCACGAAGCTAAAATCCTCGCTAGACTTGAGGGCCAAGGTGCTCCTGCCATCCTAAGTGAGTCGACTCCCCAGCCCTTGATCCAAATGGAAGACTGGGGAGGACAATCCCTTGACCGGATCGACCGCACCACCATCGATACGCTCCCCCAGCAGCTGGATATAGCCATCGGGATGGCTCAATCTCTCAGCAAAGTCCACGACAAGAGAGTGTTTCACCGAAATCTATGTCCCGAACATTTTATAGCCAGCCCTGACCTTAAAGAAGTCCGTATCATTAGTTTTTCTAATGCCGTGATCTTAGGACAAAATAAATTTGCTAGCAACGGCTCGCCCCTAAGCCACCTAGAACAACTCTATATGGCTCCAGAGATTTCGGGGAGAATGGATAGAACTCCCGATTTAAGGGCCGACCTCTACTCGCTGGGAGCCAGCCTTTTTGAACTATTCACCGGCCGTCCACCCTTTGAAAGCCTCGACTCCTTCACTCTGATCCATAGCCATATCGCCCTAAAACCCCCAACGATTCGCGAAAAAAGACCAACCTATCCGCCTATCTTAAGCGATATCGTCGATCGACTCCTGGCTAAAACCCCCGAAGAACGCTACCAGTCTGCAGCAGCGGTTTTTTTTGATCTCACTAAACTCAAAAACCTACTCCTGACCAATAAAGAATCTATATCTTTTAGACTTGGCGGGAGAGACCTTAAAGACCAGGTTCTGACCAGCCACAAGTTGTTCGGCAGAGAAGCCCTTGAATCCGCCTTAAGTGCCGCCTGGGAACGGGTCAAAAACACCCAATGCGAAGTCCTTTGGATCGTCGGTCCCTCGGGCATCGGAAAATCAAGCATCGTCCTAGATTTTATCAAACGCTTAGACGTCACCAAGACCTATATTGGAACAGGCAAATTTCAGCAGTTTCACGACGAGTTCACCTCGAACAGCTTGTACCGCAGTTTAGGTAAAATCATCGACCAGATCCTTATGGAAGGGAGCGAAAGTCTCAGCCTTTGGAAACAGATTTTTTTCGATGCCGTGAGCCCCCATGGCCAACTCCTGATCGAGATCCTTCCAGCCATCCGCCATATCCTAGGTGCCCAACCAGCACCCAGCACCCTCCCTGAAGCAGATGCCGCTGAAAGATTTCGCTTCGTGCTCCAAGCTTTCACAGAAGCCCTAGGAAAAAGGGAAAATCCTCTTGTGATCTTTCTCGACGACCTCCAATGGATCGATCAGGAATCCACAAAACTCTTAGAAACCATCATCCAGGGGTTTCAAGACCAGAAAGTTCTCTTTATTGGATCCTACCGAGGTGATCATCATGGCCCGGAATCCGAAAAATTCGAGACCACTCATCCCCTAATCCCCTTTCATAGCTTTCTTAACGCCCAAAAAATCCCCCAATCAACCCATATACTCGGTCCGCTCTCCCTCCAAGATCTGCAGCATCTCCTTTGCCAGACTTTTCCACCGCGGCACGATCGTGACCTAAATAGACTCAACACCATCGCCGACATAAGCTACCGCAGAACCCTAGGCAACCCCCTTTTCGTCAAACAGCAGATCCTCGCCTTTGTGGAAGCCGACTTGTTTTGGAGCGACCTCGACGAACTCCAATGGACCAACCAACTAAACCTCGCCAATGCCACCAACCTCGCCGACAATATCGTGGAATATATCCTACAAAAAATCGATAAATTGAACGCCAATACCCTGACGGTCCTGCAATATGCGTCCCTCCTCGGCAGTGAGTTTTCCCTCAGTGATCTAGCCCTAGCGACTTCCCAATTCTACCCTCCCCTACTCCACGCACTCGAAGAGGCAGTCGCCTGCGACTTAGTCACCTACCAAAACTCCGAGGATCAAACCCAAAGTCTTCCTACCAAACCCTTGGTAACCTGTGTCTTTAACCACGACCGCATCCACCAGGCGATCTACCTCAGTATTCCCATCGCTGAACGCCCCCATCTTCACCTTGCTATCGGCCAACGCATGGCAGCTACGATCGGGAACGGCCAAGACTTTCCAGAGCCCTTGAAACACCCACTCCTTATGGCTGCCCTCGGTCACTTTCGCCGCGCAGAAACTCTGCTTACGGAGCCCGCACAAAAACACCAGATCGCCCGCTACTGCCTTTTAGCCATGAAAAAAGCGAAATTATCAGCCGCGTCAAAAACCGCTATGGAATACGCTGAATTTGGACTCCGACTCCTTGGAGCGGAGGGGTGGTCTAAAGACTACCAACTCACCTTTGACCTCGCTGATGGCCTACATGATGTAGCCTCCCTATGCGGTCGATTTGACCTTATGGATCAGGTCTTTATCAACCTTAACGATCATGCCAAAACACTCCCTGAACTAGCCCATGCTTATGAAACAAAAATCAAGTTACTGATTGCTCAGAGGTTTCACCGAAAAGCGATTTTGCTGGCACTTGGATATTCTAAAAAGCTCGGAGTGACTGTGAACCCCAATCCCACCTTGATCACGGTGGTGGTCCAACTCCTGTTAGCCCGCATCAGTGGCCTTGGTGGTCGACTCAACAAAATTATGACAATGCCTCCCTGCGAAGACACCAAAATCAAGGCGGTCCACAGGGTCCTAGGGTCCGTGTTTATGGCGGCTTATTTTGATGATTCTTTGCTCTGTGCATTGATCACCGTGAAAATCGTCCGCCTATCCCTTAAATATGGAAACGACACATTTTCGCCACAGTCCTATTGCCAATATGGCGTCATCCTTTCCAGCTACCTCAATAACTCTCAAGACGGATTAAAATTAGGCGAGATAGCCCTCAAGTTGGTTTCACAAGAGTCCTTTCAAGAATCAAAAGACCAGGTTGAATTTTTCTACCATGGAATGGTACGCCATTGGCGCACTCCCCTACGCCAATGTTTAGAGCCCATAAAGACTGCCGGCCAAAATATGCTTGAAAATGGCAAGACCCTAGAGGGTCATCTGGCTTTGGCTCTCCACTCTGATTGTTGTTTTGTCTTGGGAGAACCACTTCCAAAACTCCTCCAAGAGATGGAGACTCAGCTTAAACTCGCTCAGAGACACCGCAACTTTATTGTCGAGCGCCTATACCTACTTCATATCCAGTTTGTTCTTAATCTCATGGGTCGGGGACATCAATGCGATGTTTATCGAGGACCGGCTATCAATAGCCTAGAAGCTTTTCCTCTCTATAGAAACGAAAATGACAAACTCTCCCTGTGCACCTTGACTATATTAGAGGGCTTTAACCAAATCATTTTTCAAAACTATCACGAGGCATATAAAAACCTGACCGCTCTTGCCCCCTATACGCGACCTCTGGCCGGTCTCTATGTCCGCATCTCCTATTTTTACATCCTCACCTTAGCGACCTTAGGAGTCGGAGCAAAAGCATCCCAACGAGATCGAGGTAGGTATTTAGCCGAGGCACGAGGCTATATAAAGATTATCAGATCAGCTGCTCGGGAATGCCCCCAAAATTATAACTTCTACTATGAACTCTGTGCTGCTGAATGGTATCGTCTGAAGGGCAACTTTAAAAAAACGACTTACTATTTTAAAATGGCTATCCGCAGCTGCGCTCAGGAGAAAGTAGGTTTCTTAGAAGCACTTTCCAATGAATATTTCGCAAGATTTTGGGATGAACTGGGAGACAAAGTCGCCGCGAAATCCTATTTCGACAGAGCCCGCAGCCTTTACAATTCCTGGGGAGCAACGGAAAAAATGCGGCATCTTTCCTATCCTGAAGAAACGGCCTTGGATACCACTCTCCCCACCAAATCCGCGAGCCCCCAGCAAGAGCTAATCCTCAAAAAACCGACTCTCCTAGGAATCCAGCTCGACGCCCTCGCACTGATCCAAGCCTCCCAATCTCTGTCCAGTCAGATCCAACTGGGTGACCTGCTCAAAAAACTCCTCCATCTGGCCCTATCTCATTCTGGGTCAACCCAAGGATTTTTGGCCCTCGCCCAAGGAGACGAACTCATCGTCAAAATGATGGGCAAGAGTTTTCCAGCGGAGGAAATTATCGAGACTAACTTATCGATCGAGGACTATCCCTCTGTTTCTATGCGGATCGTACAAAAGGTGGTTCGAAGTAAAAAAACTCTCGTCTTGGGTGACGCTTATCTCAGTGGGGGATTCACCTCTGATCCCTATATTAAATCCCAGTCGGTTCGGTCGCTCTTGTGCCTTCCTATTTTAAATAAAGGGGATTTAGTTGCTCTCCTCTGGATTGAAAACATCTCCCTTCCAGATGTCTTTACACCAGAAGTATTAACATTTATCAACATCTTGGTGGCACAGGGTGCAATCTCCATCAAAAATGCAGAATATCTGCTTAGTCTCACCGAAAAAGCATGCCTTGAAGACAACGTGTCCGCAGCCCAGGCAGTCCAAAACTCACTCCTACCGCTCAACAATCCACCCCCTGAGGTCTCCATATCCATGTACTATAAAGCTGCTGAACAGATAGGAGGAGACTGGGCGAGCTATGAATATGACCCGCTAAGGGGTAGGATCTACCTCTGTATAGGTGATGTCACGGGGCATGGGATTCCATCGGCCCTTTTAACGGCGGCTGCTGCGGGCGCTGTAAAGTCGATCCTTTGGGACCTCCTCAATCAGACCTCGGATGTTTCTATGGAGCATAGCCTCGAATCCATCGCACATTCTGTCAATAGGACCGTTCGTGATATAGGACAACCAGTCGGACGTAGTATGACCATGGTTTTTGTGGCCCTTGATTTGCAAACTGGTGCAGGGGCCTTTTTAAATGCGGGACACCTTCCCATAGTTCACTTATCAGCTGGCCGTTCGTCGAGTCTTGCAGCTCCTGGTGTCTTGCTCGGATTCGAAGAAAACCCAGAATTTTGTGCCCTCCCCTTTAAAATGTCCCTTGGGGACCGACTCTTTTTGTATACAGATGGACTCACCGAAAATCGCGACCTTTATGGGAAGGGCCTGCGTTTTTTAGAACTCCGAAAAATCCTCCAAAAACATCCTCAACCCAGCGATGCCAGCGAAAAAATTTGCAAAAGAATTCAGGAAATCTGGGCCGATAAAGTTCCAGAGGACGACTGCTCTTTTATGATCTTGCGCTGGAACCACCCCCACTCAGAGATTTCCCACGTGACTGAACTCGTCAAGACGTTAGATTGGGAGGCAGGATGACCCTAGAAACCTTCCAGGACCTAAAATCCTTGAGTGAAATCGACCGAAATTTGGTCTTGCCAGGGGGAAAATCCCTTGACCGGCTCGATCGCTCTAGCATCAATGAGCTCCCGCTTCAGTTAGACTTGGCCATCGCCATGACCCAAGCTTTGGTAAAGATCCACGAAAAAAAGGTGTTCCATCGCAATCTATGTCCACAACATTTTATCTTCAGTACGGACCTTAAAGAGGCCCACGTGATTGGCTTTGGTCATGCAGTGGTCCTCAATAATCAAAAAATAGTTCATAAAATGCCTTCGCTCACCGACCTACAACAACTCTATATGGCTCCCGAACTTTCGGGGAGGATGGATAAAACCCCGGACCTTAGGGCTGATCTCTACTCTCTAGGAGCCACACTCTTCGGGCTCTTCACCGGGTATCCTCCCTTTGAAAACAACGACTCCCTCACTCTGATCCATAGCCATATCGCCAGAAAGCCTCCTACGATCCTCGAAAAAAGTCCCACCTCTCCCCCGATACTGAGCGATATCATCGACAAACTCCTCGCTAAAACCCCCGAAGAACGCTACCAGACTGCAACAGCCCTCTTGTTTGACCTCCATAAACTCCGAAGCCTTCTCCAAACTCCAAAAAGTATTGTGTCGTTTAGACTCGGTGCCAAAGACCTTAAAAACCAGGTCCTAAATAGCACCAAGCTGTATGGTAGGAAAATCCTTGAATCAACATTAAGAGCCACATGGGAACGGGTCAAAACCACCCAGTGCGAAGTCCTTTGGATCGTCGGTCCTTCAGGAATTGGCAAATCAAGCATTGTCAGAGATTTTATCAAAAACTTAGACGTGACCCAAACTTATATCGGGACTGGCAAATTTCAACAGTTTCACGAGGAGTCCACCTCGACAAGCTTGTACCGCACTTTGGGTAAAATCATCGACCAAATCCTGACAGAAAGCAACGAAAGCCTTATTCTTTGGAAGCAGATTTTTCTTGATGCTGTCAGCCCCCATGGCCAACTCTTGATCGAAATCATTCCTGACATCCACCTCATCCTTGGCGACCAACAAGCGCTCACGGTCGTACCTGAAGCAGACGCTGAGGAAAGATCTCGTTATGTCCTCCAAGCTTTCACCCAATCCCTAGGAAAAAGAGAAAACCCCCTCGTGATCTTTCTTGACGATCTTCACTGGATCGACCAAGAATCAACAAAACTCCTAGAATCCATCCTCCAAGGGTTTAAAGAACAGCAAATTCTTTTTATTGGGTCCTTCCGCGGCGAGAGTCAAGGCCCGGAAACTGTAGAACCCGGGATCATCCATCCACTCATACCCTTCCAAAACTTTCTTAATACCCAAAAAATCCCCCAAGCCACCCACTTTTTAGGCCCCCTCTCCCCTCAAGATCTAAAGGACCTCCTCTACCAGACGCTTTCACCTCGTCATGAACAGGACTCCAAAAGACTCAATATCATCGCGGAAATCATCTACCGCAGGACCCTGGGAAACCCCCTCTTTGTCAAAGAGCAGATTCTTACCTTTGCGGAAGCCGACCTTTTTTGGAGCGACCTTGACGATATCCAATGGACCAACCAGCTCAACCATACCAACGCTACAAATTTCGCCGACAACATCGTGGATTATATCCTACAAAAAATCGACAAATTGGAAGATTCAACCCTCGTTATCCTCCAATATGCGTCCCTTTTAGGTGGTGAATTTTCCTTAAACGACCTCGTCATTGCCACCTCTTCGCTAGAACAAGAAGCGGGAACATCTAGCCAAAAATACAGCTTATTACTTAATGCCTTAGAAGAAGCCATGGCCTCTGACTTGGTGAGCTGCCAAGATGCAGGCGATCAAACTCAAATACAGCAGACCAAACACTCCATCAACTACGTATTCAACCACGACCGCATCCACCAGGCGATCCACCTGAGCATTCCAGTCGCCCAGCTCCCCCAGCTCCACCTTGCAATCGCAGAGCGAATGGCTGCTACAATCGATTTTAAGTCGGACTCCCCTGATTTCCTAGACTCTCAGGTTTCAAGCCACCTCCTTATGCCGATGCTTGGTCACTATCGTCGAGCAGAACAGCTCGTCTCGGATCCAAAATCTAAACACCAGATCGCGCAATTCTGCCTTTTGGCGATGAATAAATCTAAAGCAGCAGCAAACTCAATGACTGCAATGCACTATGCTGATTTCGGACTACGCCTCCTAGGTGACACAGGCTGGTCCAAAGACTACCAACTCACCTTCCAACTCGCTGATGGTCTCCATGGGATGGCTTCCCTATGTGGACGAGTGGACGTCATGGACCAGGCGTTTATGACTCTCACACAGAAGGTCAAAACACTCCCTGAACTTGCCCATGCCTATGAAACAAAAATTAAGTGGATGGTCTCCCATGGAGAGTACAAACCAGCAATCATTTTTGGTCTTGAGTATGTCAAGCGCCTCGGTGTCTCGATTCCCATGCAGCCTACAAAAATGGGCGTAGCTTTTCAAGTCGGGATGGCTCAGCTTGGATGGCTGGGTAAGCAAACAGAAAATATTTTAAATCTACCCCACTGTACTATTCCCCGCATCAAGGCAGTTCACCGCGTCTTAAGCGTCATAGGTCCTGTAGCTTATCTCGAAAATGCATATCTTTTTGCGATTATTTGCCTGAAGGTTGTGCGCCTTTCCTTTAAATATGGCAATGACCGCTTTTCTCCCATAGCCTATTGCCTCTATAGTATCGTCCTCATTAGCCATTTTAAAAGATATCGAGAGGCTTTAGCCCTCGGCTCGATTAGCATGGAATTGGTCTCCCAACCCTATTTTGGCATATCCAAATATTTAACTGAATTTTACTATTATGGAATGATTCATTACTTCAAAAAGCCACTCAAATCCTACAATCAAATATTAAACTCCATCGGGGAGAATCTGTGCCAAAGGGGTAGCTTTATTGAGGGACACTTAGCCCTAGCTCTTTACGATAATTACCGCTTTGTATTGGGAGATCCTCTGTTGGAACTTGCGGAACTCGAGGAGCGTCATCTGATACGTGCTAAACAACAAAATCACCAGCCAGCGATCAAGATTCACCTCATTCAGTTACAAACAATTTTTAACCTTAGGAGGTGTGTAAAAATTACTTGGACAAGTTCACAAAATATGTATTGGCCGCGTAAGCAAACTATGGCACTATTTGGGCATGAGTTCAAACAATTGTTCAAAAGAATGGATTGACCTGCTGGCTCTCATGGATGAGT
>JBGSUI010000213.1:0-16763 GCA_041736175.1 Oligoflexales bacterium
ATTGATTCGGTAACGGACTATTTTTATTTTTACTGAGCCGATGGCTCATTAATGACTCCTTCCGACTTGCGTCTTCCGAAGGCATCTAAAAACAGTCGCCCGTTCTCTCTTTTTTTTCTCACTATTCAGTTTTCAAAGAGCGTCCCAGCTGCTTCTTTTTCAGGGCTAAAGTTCTTTCGGGAAAGTCGCCTCTTGGCTTGTCTCGCCGCTTTTTTTCAGCCCCTCATCTGCTGGGATTCGGAAGATAGCTTGGAGGACCTTTTGGGTCAAGAGTCTTTTCGAATTTTTTTTCTTTTTTTTTGCGAGGCCAAAAATCACAAAAGTCGAAACCTCCCTCGCAAAGTTTTTTTAGTGTTATAATTGTCCAGGGAGCTCTACAGTTCTAAAGAAAGCTCCAGAGGGAGGGCCGAGCTTTGTGAGCAAACCTCATTAGGACTAAGCTCCAAGTGTGAAGGTTTCCTAAATACTCCGTTGACTCCGTGCTAAAAGGCCCCTTCAATACAGGCTAAAATTTTGCAAAAAGCCGGCAAATTAAACATACTAGACCACTTTTATAAACACCTCGATGAGTCTGATTGGCTCAACGGAGTCGATCTCTACCAAGATGGACGAATCCACTCGATATCGACCTATGAAGGCCTGATCTCGGGTAAGGTCAAAGGCGAAACCACTGCGGACGTTCGGATTAAAATCCAACCGCCTGGACACTGCATCCAATGGATCGAGTGCACCTGCCGCAAAAATCGTTCTCTAGGGGTCTATTGCGAGCACATCGCCGCCTTTGTGATCCATATCGAGCGCGAGAAACCTGAACTCTTTGCTACCCTCGATGCAGCGTCACCGATCAAACCCCCAGCAGTGCCAAGGCGCAGCAAAATAACACCCCCCACTGATTTTTTAGAAGACGGATCCCAGCAGACGGCCCGAGGCAAAGCAAAGGCAGCCCAGACCATCATCCAGCACCTAAAGGGGAATATTCATAGCGTTCAGTTGATCAATCGGGGACCCGGACTCAGGGTGAAAATTGAAATCAAAGAAGGTCAAGTCACCCACTATGACCTTGGAGTCGACGACGCCGCTAGGTTTCTTCTGGAGCATCCCCGGCTGCCCCAAGCATCCCAAGAGGTCCAAAACCTCGTTGTCTCCACAGAGGAATCCGCGGAATTAGCTTCTCGCTTTTTCCAAAGTGGACCTGAAAAAGTGGTCGGCGAGCGAGTCATCGCCCTAGCGATTCATAAAAAACGAAAGTTTTATGAAAAGCTGTCGACTCTTACCGAAAAGTTTGCCCATGGAAACTACCTTCGCCTTGCCCCTGGGGAGCCCGAGCAGGAGGGATCTTTTCTATTTGTCCCGATTAAAAACGGTGAAAAATTCGTTGGTGATGAGTATCTGTTTTTTCCTGATGTGGGTTACATCCAGCATCGACGGGAAGTGGTGTCGTCCGGTTGGAAGGAACTACCGCTTAGCCGTACTTTTAAAGATGACGAGGCAGCCGAACTAGCGATCGAACGCTATCAAGCCTACTTACAGGTTGGCCCCATCTACCTCGATGATGCCCTTAAGACGCCCGCCTCCATCCAGGCGCCTCAGCTCTCCCAGATCGCTGTCTTGACCCAGGGAGACGGATGGTTTCGCCTCGACCCGAGATATGGTTTAGGGGATTCGAGCGTCTCCATGGTTCAACTCATGAAGCAGTGGGGCAAGAAGCAACGCAAATACCTTAAAGCTGGTGATACTTGGATCAAAGTCCCGGATATGATCACCCAACACCCGTGGGAACTCGATGAAGACGGCGAGGCACTCAGGGTCGATACCCTAGGCTTCCTGAGACTCAAAGCCTCGCTAGGGGATTTCGA
Organism: Oligoflexales bacterium; assembly: GCA_041736175.1. GTDB lineage: Bacteria > Bdellovibrionota_B > Oligoflexia > Oligoflexales > CAIYRB01 > JBGSUI01. Next base: position 1,857 of record JBGSUI010000213.1, read on the forward strand.
CCAGTTGGTCGGGTCTAAAAAACTCCTCAACGAAATCCGAAATCAGCTCGATTTTGTCCCAGAATCCCAAGAACCCGTGGTCCATGGCGCCCGCATCAACCTGCGACAGTACCAAGAAAACGGTCTTAAGTGGCTCTGGTGGCTCTATAGAAATAGCCTGCATGGTCTCTTAGCCGACGAAATGGGCCTCGGTAAAACCCACCAGGCTATGGCTCTCCTCTCGGCAATCCTCACGGAAAAACCCAATAGTCGGTTCCTTATCATATGTCCGACAACCGTCTTGGATCATTGGCTGGACAAGATGGAAGAGTTTGCTCCTGAGCTGACGAGCATTAAATTCCACGGCCCCAAAAGGACTACACAACTCTCCAAGATCGAAAAAGACCACCGCACGGTGATTACCAGCTACGGAGTAATGCTCCGCGACATCAGACACCTGAGTAAGATCCCGTGGGATGCCCTGATCTTGGATGAGGCCCATTTTGTGAAGAACAACGATACGGCCACCTACCAGGCTGCCTGCCAGCTCAAAAGTCGCATAAGGGTCTGTTTGACGGGAACTCCCATGGAAAACCACCTGGGAGAACTCAAAAACCTTTTTGATTTTCTGGTTCCAGGATATCTCGGATCAGACGAATACTTTAAAAAGAATTTTTTGACACCCCTGGAGAGCAATCGATCTCCCGAGACCACCTTAGCTTTGCAGAGGCTCATCCACCCCTTTAAGCTGCGACGGACCAAAGACCAAGTGCTTTCTGACCTCCCCGAAAAGATTGAGGACCTCCGCCACTGCTCCCTGTCTGACGAACAAATCAAACTATATCGAGAGACTCTCGCCATGAAGGCCACCCCTCTCGTGGATCAGCTCAAAAACCAGACTTCCCCCGTGCCATTTCTCCACGTCTTTGCCACCTTGTCCCTGCTCAAACAGATCTGCAATCATCCGGCCCTAGTATTAGAAAACGCAGATTTTCGCAAACACGAGAGCGGCAAGTTTGGGCTTCTCAAGGAGCTCTTAGAAGAGGCCCTAGGATCCGGCCTTAAAATCGTTATCTTTAGCCAGTTTGTCGGTATGATCAAAATCATCGAAGCCTACCTTAATGACATCAAGGTCCGCCATGTGGTCCTGACAGGTCAAACCAAAAATCGAGGACAGGTGATCAAAGATTTCCAGAACAATCCCGAGATCAAGATCTTTCTAGGCTCGCTCTTGGCCGGTGGAGTCGGTATCGATCTGACGGCGGCCTCTGTGGTGATCCACTATGACCGATGGTGGAACCCATCCAAAGAAAACCAAGCGACCGATAGGGTCCACCGCATCGGCCAAAACCGCAACGTTCAAGTCCTCAAGTTACAAACTCGCGGAACTCTCGAAGAAAAAATCGACCGTATGATCCGGGCCAAAGCTGCCCTGATCGAACGCTTTCTAGATCGGGACGAAGAGGTCTTTAAAACCCTGAGTCGCCAAGACCTCATCGAGCTCCTATCATGACTTTCGGCGCGATCTGAGGCATAACCAACCCATTCGACCCACTACCATCTCAAAGGATTTCAGGATGTATAAGTTTGTTATCGAGGGCGGACGCCCCCTCTCCGGCAGCATCATCCCTTCAGGAAATAAAAACGAAGCCTTGCCCTGTCTATTTGCCTGTTTGCTGACAGATCAGCCCATCACCCTCAAAAGGGTTCCACGGATAGGAGACGTAAACACAGTCTGTGAAATCCTCCGCGGGATCGGCGTGGAAGTGGACTGGAGCGGACCAGACACCCTGACCCTATGCGCCGCCAAAGCGACGAGCCATAAGCCCCAACCTGAACTCTGTTCGAAAGTCCGTGCCTCGATCTTGCTCTTGGGCCCCCTTTTGGCTCGGTTTGGCAAGGTTGAGCTGGCGCTGCCTGGTGGCGATGTCATCGGTGCCCGGCGGATCGATACCCATTGGCATGGAATCGAGGCTCTTGGAGCGACCTTGGAGCTTAAAAATAAAATCATAGGCCAAGCTCCCTCCATCAAAGGCTGCGATGTCTTTCTTGACGAACCCTCCGTGACAGCGACTGAAAACCTCCTCCTGTTAGCCGTCCGTGCCAAAGGTACCACCGTGCTCCATAATGCCGCGAGTGAGCCCCATGTGGTTGGTCTATGCCGCCTCCTAAAGGCTATGGGAGCTAAGATCTCCGGTGTCGGCACAAATCAGCTCACCATCGAAGGCTCGGATAGCCTTGGGGGTGCCGTCCATAAGATGGCTCCGGACTTTATGGAGGTGGGTAGTTTTCTCTGTCTCGGTGCCATTGGTGGGGGAAGGATTGAAATCCAAGATGTCAATTTTGAAGACATGAGATTTCCCCTCAAAGTCCTCGCCAGGTTGGGCATCGAGCCGGAGATCAAGGCAGAGTCTCTGGTGATCGATGGAACCAAGCCTCTTAAGATTCATAAAGATATCGGTGGCCGGATCGGCACCATCTATAGCGGGCCTTGGCCAGCTTATCCCACAGACCTGATGTCGGTGGCCATTGTCGCCGCAACCCAGTCCAAGGGTACCATTATCTTTTTTGAAAAAATGTTTGAAGGCCGGATGTTTTTTACGGACAAGCTTATGGGGATGGGCGCCAATATCGTCTTATGCGATCCCCACCGCATCGTGGTCACAGGTCCTGCCCAGCTTTTTGCAACCAGCATGTCGTCGCCAGACGTCCGGGCCGGTATGGCTCTCCTGATGGCTGCTTGCATCTCCAAAGGTACCAGCGAGATTCACAACATCATGCAGATCGAACGTGGTTATCAGGATATTGATAAAAAACTGAGGTCTTTAGGAGCCGCCCTAACAAGGCTGGAAGCCTAAACTAAAGACCTTTTTTTACCAGATCCTCCCCCCGCCTGGAGAGGTATCCCTGCGGGCCGTGGCTTATGGCCGCAGCCTTATTGCCGATACCTCTTTTAGGACAAAATATACTTAAATTCTGACCTAAAGAGGGGTCTTCCCCACGCCTAGGAGCATCGCTTATGCCCAGAGTTACTTTGCCACGGACCTTTTTTCTTCATCCCCTGATTCCTATAACCCTAGCTGTCGGCCTAGGTGGGGTAAGTCACCCCCTGATGGGCCAATCGGTCTTTGTGGCAGGAGCAGAAAGCAAAGCGGCGGGTATGGAATCTGGCCTAAGAGCCGACGGTCCACCTTCGCTCCTCTATAACCCTGCCAATCTTTCACGAGGCTATGGGGACCAATGGTCGCAACCTTACTTAGAGGTCGGAGTTTACCGGGTCAATTACCTCTACGAGCATCCAGACTACGACCCGGTCGTGGTCTCCTCGACCTCTCCGACGGCGACACTAGGTTATGGATACCGCCTCCACGAAAAGGTGACCTTTGGAGTCCTGCTCTATCCCGAAACCATTTCAGAGATGAACGTCCCTGCTTTGCCCAGAAACATCGATGGCAAAGTCGTTGCCGTAGAATCCCAGTACTCCGATATGGTCGTCCATGGAGGTGCCGGAGCTGCTTTTGACCTAGGGAACGGTGCTGCCGTGGGACTTAGTATGATTGGTACCTATGAAGACCACCGTCGAGCGATGATCCTGGGAGGACAAACAGACCCTGTCGCGAACGCTAACTACCGCAACCTCTTTTACCGACCAAACCTCGGCGTTAGGTACATTCCCCAAACGGGACTCCGCACGGCTCTCAGTGTGCGACCTCCCCAGACTAAAAACTACCGGGGCAGCCAACTGGAGCGCGGTGCTGACGTCCCAACCAATCCCCGCCTAGTGGACTACCGCCCCACCACGTTCAATGCTGGAATCGGCGCGAATATCAAACCTATCACCGTCAACCTTGAGGCCCAGCATGAGATGTGGAAAGCGGGAGAGTCCGTCTATAAAAACAATCTCCTCAACGACACCAGCCGCGCAGACCTCAAAAACATCACGCAGATCAGCACAAGCATGGGGTATCGGTTTACTAAGTTCCACGTGGTGAGTTTAGGCTATGCCCATCTCCCTTCGCCTTGGGGAGAAGGCCAGGGAAACCGACCAGACACTGGGGCGGAGAGCGACGGCGTAGAATTTGCTCAGCTTAACGGTGTGACCCTTGATGTCCTAAGCTTGGGGGGACGATGGAAGGTGGCCGGATATGACCTATCCTTCTCTCTTGCAAAAGCTCAGGGCAGTCGGGAGATTTTGAGCAATCCAGAGAACCAAGGATTTTATTATGTCGACATCAATACGCTCAGCAGTGGTGTGAAACGTTCCTTCTAGGTCCCCTCTATTTAGGTCCTTCCTAAATGGGTCGGGAAATAGAATGCCGACTGGGTAAGATTGCCGGATTCACAAAAAAAAGAATCCGGATTGGTTTGTTATTTCAATGACCTATTAATACCTCCTCAAGTTTTTAGAGCCTTTGGACGAAGGCTTTGCCGTGATTTTAAGGAGGACTTATGACAAACATCACGATCGACAAAAAAAACCCAGGCTCTCGGCGACTTTTAGGATTTTTAAAGAACCCCGGAATCATCCATGGAAGCTTTTATGGAATCATCCGGGGCAGCATCTTTGGACTTTGCCTTGTCTTGAACTCCCAATGTGGAGGCCCACCCTCGGGCCAATACTATCCCGGCAAAACCTATGGTGCCACAGCGCGGGAAGCGATCACCGGTGGTACCCCCCAGGGAGCCACGCCGCCCCCGGGAGACGGTGGCGATGGAACTCGGGGAGACCAAGATGGTGATTCCGACGAAACGCCAATCGATGAGCCAGACTCTCCGTCACCTGATGAGGTGCCGACAGATAAACCCGGTGGTGACAAGAACCCTGACCCCCCCGAGCCCCCTAAGCCTGCAGAACCTGCGGACACTATTATAAGGAAACTTGATTTTAAGGTTGCCTATGACTCCGCCTCAGCCGTGGGTCTACGAAATAACCAGCCCAACCCCATTCCCCTTAATGGAACCATTGGCCAGAATGTCAGGTCAAGAATGGTGCCAGGACCAGAAGACGGGATGATGGTCACCGACCATCTAGGGGACGGAAAAGGGCAGTTTGAAAGCTTTATCAACCTACGTAATAGCGTTGCAGATGCCAACCGCCATCCCAATGCCCCTTCGATTAGCAGCCTACGGAGCATTTTTGTCAAAGCATCCCCGTCACAGGCTTGCCCGGCCACAGTCTTTAACTGTGCGGAACGGGTGGTCCTAGCTCCCCTTCAAGGTAAGACTGAAACCCTTTGTTTTTCTGATCCTGCTACCGGAAAACCTGCTGCCTATCCCACGGGTCCTAAATCTGATGCTAAACTCGGTGATTTGGAGCCCAAGTTGGGTAGTTTCGGTCCTTTTAATATCCGCGTTTATCAGGGAGATGTCCCCTGTGAAGAGCCTTCTAAACCCACGGTCACGGGACCTTATTTTACCGAAACCATCACCACCAAGGTGTCAAAAGCGAGCCTCGATAACTTTAGCTTTTTGCTCCATAAAAATAGCCCGGTGATGCCGAGTTTTGGGGTGGTTTTTGAAACCAATCGGACCCAAGGCGACTTGGTCTCACCCTACTTGGACGAAACTGCCAGACTCCACGGCAAGGTCACCTATTTTATCAACGAGCCGCAAAAGCTTTTGGTCAAAACCATCGTCAGGTCTCGCCTCTCTCTCGATATTGCCCGCCTCCTCGGGGGAGGGATCTTTGCTGGCTTTATAGACCAACTGGTCAACCTTGACGGCGTGATGGTGGATCTCCACTACGAGCTGTGCAAGAACCTCCTTGATTCCAAGGAGCCCAATCACTGCCAAGTGCCGTCCGTGACGAAAGAGCGATCCATTTAACTTAGCTTTGCTGCCGCCCTCCGCAGGCGGTCCTTTACCATGTCACTCCCTAAGACCACGAGAGACTCGGCCAAGGGGGGAGAGTCCTTACGACCTGTGGTGACGAGCCGGATGGTCATAAAGTAATCTTTGGGTTTCCAACCTAGTTTTGTCTTGTAGTCTTCGAGAACCTTTTTGACAGCATCGAGATTCCAGGCATCGACCTCATCAAAAACCTCAGCAAGCCCTAAGAGCATCTCAATGGTTTCTTGGGGTGTCTTGCCCTGTGGGACTAAGGCTGTGGGGTCAGGGAACTCCAGTTCACCATTGAAAAAGAAGGCGAATTTGTCAACAAATTGATCAAAACGGTCCATTCGCTCGACGACCAAGGGACGCAGCTGGCGTAGGTAGTCATCCTTAAAGACTTCGGTCTTAAGGTGGTGGACGAATTGGTCATCGGATAGTTTTTGCAGGTATTGGTTGTTGAGCCAGTTGAGTTTTTTCTGGTCAAAAATCGGTCCACCTAGATGGATATCCTTGAGGTCGAAAGCCCGGATCATATCTTCGAGACTAAAGATTTCTTGAGTTGCGTTGAGGCTCCATCCCATAAGACCCAGAAAGTTTACCATCGTCTGTGAAAGGATGCCTGCCCGACGATAAAAGCTCAGGGAGGTCGGATTTTTGCGTTTAGAAATCTTAGATTTATCATTGTTACGGAGCAGTGGAAGGTGACAAAAAACCGGTTCTTTCCAGCCAAAAGCTTTATATAACATCACGTGTTTAGGAGTGGACGAGATCCACTCTTCGGCCCGAATCACATGGCTGATTTCCATCAGATGGTCATCGACGACATTTGCCAAATGGTAGGTGGGAAAGCCATCGGATTTAATCAACACCTGATCATCAAGCTGGCTATTCTCAATGGTAATATCCCCCCGCAGGAGATCATGGATCGTCGTTGTCCCTTCGGTAGGCATTTTCAGTCGAATGACATAGGGGGTTTTTTCTTGGTGGAGAGTGTGGACCTCTTGGGCGGATAGATGCCGGCAGTGGCGGTCATAGCCCGAGTTAACCCCTTTTTCTTTTTGTTCTTGCCGCATCTTTTCAAGGCGATGGGCGGTGCAAAAACAATAATAGGCGTGTCCGGCATCCAGTAGGTGCTGGGCCCAGTATTGGTGGAGAGAACGCCTTTCCGATTGGCGATAGGGCCCATGGTTGCCAGGACGATCAGGGCCTTCGTCCCATTGCAATCCCAGCCAGCCCAGACTATCCATAATCGCCTGCTCGCTTTGGGCACGGTAGCGCGTCTGATCTGTATCTTCGATCCGTAAGATCAGCTTGCCGCCGTGTTTTTTTGCGAAACAGTAATTGAACAACGTCACGTAGGCTGTCCCCACATGGGGATCGCCTGTAGGGGAAGGAGCAATGCGAACGCGGACTTTTTGGGAATTCAAGGTTCATCCTCCGGTTATGCAACCAAGGGCCCAAGCTATCATTATCGATCCAGGGGTAAAAGTGCTGCTTGGGGAGAGAAATGTAACTATACATAATAATTTAATAAATTTCTATCAATTGGTCTAAAAACAAGCGAACGATCGGTTTCATTCATGGCTTTACTAAAATCGGCCTTTGCTCACTGGAAAACTTATGGTACAGGGCCACTGGTATTGTAAGGGTCCTGGCTGGAATCAAATCTTTTCCTAGCGCCCCTGCCACGCCAACCTTCTGAAGTTTCACCCCCTTCCGGTAAAAGAGCAAAAGCGACGTGACTAACTTGACGAATATCCCTAGCGAAGCAAACGAGCCTAAATCCACCGAAGGTTCCGCTCCAGCCACTGTCGGAACGATTTTTTTAAACGACATCATGAAGGTCGATGGTGCTTTATTTGACCCTTCTAAGGGAGTCATCGGACAGACCTGGAAGATCGACGTGACTCTCACGGGGCCACTCAATGAGAATGGGTTTGTCTATGATTTTTCTGATTTCAAGAAATTGGTCCGAAAAGTCCTCAAATCCAGTCTCGACCATGCTCTTATTATTCCGATCAACTCCCAGTCTGTCGTCTTTAAAGGACAGAGCCGCGGCGAATGCTGGGTGATGCGTTCGCGCAACGGCAAGGGTGTCGCCGAACAAGAATGGTCCTATATCAGCCCTGCGGGAGCCGTCTTTCCCTCAAGGTCCGTCGCCCTTAACCGCCAGGTGCTCGAACAGGAAGTCGTGCGAAGCTTAAGGCATCGATTGCCTCAGGAAATCCTCAATATCACCGCGACCCTTCGAGAAGAGGATGCCATCGCCACCGAGGCGGTCTTTCGCTACACCCACGGAATCGCTCATCACACGGGGATGTGCCAACGGCTGTTCCATGGGCATAAGAGTCGGATCCAATGCTACGTGGGAGAAGAACGACGTCCTGACTATGAGCATTACCTCGTAAGGGATATTTTAGGCTCCCATGTTCATATTGCCACCCCATCCCAGCACAAATCAGGAGCCGTGATTCCCGTGGGCTATCGGGGCAAAACCAAAGAATCGATCACCCTGTCCTATGAAGCCTCCCAAGGTTATTTTGAAGCCACCTTGCCTTCGGATCGAGTTTTTATGGTAGACGGGGAAACCAGCATCGAATGCATTGCACGAGAACTCGCCAGGGTTGTCAAAAGAGAAGAAGCCACCACCGATAAAGTCAAGATCATATGTTTTGAGGGTATCGACAAGGGAGCGATTGCCGAGATCTAAAAATGCGACCTGCTCCTTATTGAGTTTTTAAAACTTCTTAATCAGGTCTTAACGCAGAGTTCCTACGATAAAAGCCTACATATCAAATCAACAGATGGGCTTTTACGGTGGGGGGGGCGTTTTATGCTTGGCGCAAAGATCATGTTGTCTGCGACGCAAATCGGAGCCGGGCTATCGAGGTCTTTTTCCGAAGCCGCTCTCAAAGTCACTCCTTTAGGATTTCAAAGAAAGGTTGCGGTTGATTTTACAGTCCGCAATTTTAGGGTTAAAACCATCGAGTCCTCCGCAGAAATGCGCCAAGTCCTCGCCCTAAGGCACAAAGTCTTCCACCTAGAGTTTTCGCGAAAACGGCTCAGCCTGACCACCGACAAAGACCAGTATGATTTAAAGGCAGACCATCTCGCTATTTTTGACCTCTCGACATCGAGACTGGCCGGGGTTTACCGCTTGATGTCGTCCCGGGGAACTCAAAATTTCTACTCACAAAGTGAGTTTCACCTGGGATCCTTTTTAGACACCGAAGGGACCAAACTAGAACTGAGCCGAGCCTGTATCGATAAAGATTATCGCAACGGTGTTATTATTAGCCTTTTATGGAAAGGCCTCGCCGAATATGCTAAAGCCGACCAAACCCACTGGCTTTTTGGACTTTCCAGCGTCAACACGACCCAAATGGACCAAGTGATTGCTCTCCACCGCTTTTTTTCCGAAAAAGGGATCTTTGATGATCGCTTTGGAATCAGGCCGCAGACACACTTTAAAATCAAATCCTTTGACGAGCATTACCTACAAAGCCCTAGCCAAAAAGTGGAACTAGCAACCGACGGTCTTCCGTCTCTTTTTAAAACCTATATCAAAGCGGGTGCTCGCGTATGCTCTCAACCAGTGATCGACCGGGATTTCGCCTGCGCAGACTGGCTGACCGTGTTGGACCTATCCCAACTCACAGGAGCATTCGATCGGCGATTTATGAAAAACTGATTTCCAGCATTAGACTCTGTGTTGTCTTTCAATACATAGCTTTGTTTATGGTCACTTCAATCCTCTGCCAAATATTAATCAGGGACCCAGTTAAGAGACAGTGGGTGATAGGGAGGTTTTTGCAAAAACAGTGCGGCAAAATTCTTGCTTTCCTAAATATAGAGGTTATTTCTCAAGGATTTCAGAGTGGTGCTTTAAGCACCACCCAAAACTATCTTATCCTCCCCAATCACATCTCCTATCTAGATGTGGTCGTACTCAATAGCCTCTTTCCGGCAATGTTTGTAACCTCCCGAGATATTGAGACGACCCCTTTTCTTGGCTCCCTATGCCGGTATGCGGGATGCCTTTTTGTCAATCGATTTGCCAAAAAAGATATTCTTCGAGATATCAACGATATCTCAAGGCACCTTAACACCAAAGGTGCTACCCCCGTGGTCCTTTTCCCAGAGGGGACCACTTCTAACGGGCTAAAAGTCTTGGCCTACAAAAAAAGCCTGATCCAAGCGGCCCTCCAAAGCCGGTGTCAGGTGATCCCCATGTGCCTTAAGTATGCCGAAGTGGATGGAAAACCTTTCGATGCCTCCTGCCATGACCGACTGGCCTGGTATGGTCCTATGCGGTTTTTCCCCCATCTTTGGCAACTTATGTCCATAGAATCAGCAAAAGTCGAGGTTTTTTGCGGGAGCCCCATGGTCTTTAGAGAGCAAAAATGCCGCAAAAAACTCGCTGACGCGGTGCGGTCTGAGACCGAAAGACTCTTTTATCCTTAAGGGACTCTTTCTGTGATTGTTCCTGAAAATATTGAACAAAATAAGGATCCGTAGTAGGCTCCGGATATGGCGGGAATTTCCGGAGGCGACTATGGCTGAGCTACCAAGACTATGCAAACCATTAAAATCAAATAGTTTTTTTATTTTTGGAGCACGTGGGACGGGAAAGACGACGCTTATCCGTCGCCTCTTAGCTGGGCAAAGAGTATGGAACATAGACCTCTTGGAACTTGCCGAAGAAGACCGTTATTCTCGAGAACCAGACCTCCTCTACCGGCAGGTAGCCGCTCAATACCAAGAAATCGAATGGGTGGTAATTGACGAAATTCAAAAGGTTCCTGAGCTCCTCAATGTCGTTCATCGTATTATCGAGTCCCCCGAGTTTAAATCACCCAAATTTGCAATGACTGGATCAAGTGCCCGAAAGTTGAAGCGAGGATCTGCCAATTTGCTGGCTGGACGAGCTTTCGTTAACAACCTATACCCGTTGACACATATTGAATTAGGCGAGCATTTTAGCCTTGATGATGTCCTCAACTGGGGTTCGCTGCCTAAAATCACCAGTCTTGCTAGCTCGGAAGAAAAAGCCGAGTTTCTGAGGTCATATGGTCTTACATATTTAAAAGAAGAAATTTGGAATGAACATCTTGTAGAACAGTTGGATCCCTTTCGACTCTTTCTCGAAGTCGCAGCCCAGACCAATGGTACAATTGTGAATTATGCGAAAATTGCCAAAGACGTAGGTATCAACGAAAAAACCATCAAGCGATACTTTGAACTGCTCGAGGAAACTCTGATTGGATTTCATTTAAACTCATTTCACAGATCGATTCGCAAACGCCAATCTTCCAGTCCAAAGTTTTATTTGTTTGATACTGGTGTCACCCGAGCCCTAGCTCGCTTTTTAAGTCAGCAGCTTTTGCCAAAAACACAGTCCTACGGACTTGCATTCGAGCATTTCATTATTGCTGAGTGTGTCCGACTTAATGACTATTTTCGAAGTGATTATCGTTTTTCATATTTTAGGACAAAAGAAGGCGCTGAAATTGATCTGATCATCGATCGACCGGGAGCTCCGCTAGCATTGATCGAAATAAAATCATCGTCTAACCCCACACAGGAAGACATCAGGCACCTTGTTCGCTTGCGACCAGAATTTCTTCCCTGCGAATGTTTTTGTTTTTCCAACGATCCAACTCCTCGAGAGGAAGATGGCGTGCTGTTTATGCATTGGCGAGAAGGGCTCCGTAGAATTGGCCTTGTATCCCCAAAACAAGACCATTCTTAAAAAGGTGGGTCTGAGACCGAAAGACTCTTTTATAGCTAGAAATTTGGCCCATTTTGCTCCAGGGACTGGTTCTGCTATAATAAAAGGATCCAAATCAATTAAATGGGGACCAGCGTTGAACGACTATCAGCGCACTGATGACCTTAGACGGCGCCTGCCTGAATCCCTCGAGCTTGAAGAAATCAAAATGATGATCAAGGGCCTCGGCGAGGTGGTTACCGAGGGCGAGGTGGTCTACAAGGAGCATGTTTTTCCGATCTATAGCTTTGCGATCGGATCCAAAGGGCCTAACCTACCCAAGATCGCCTTTATCGGGGGTGTCCATGGCCTCGAAAGGGTCGGCACCAATATTGCGATTTCCTATATTAAAACAATCCTGGAATTGATCCATTGGGATAAAGGACTTCAGTTTCTTTTAGAACGTTGCCGGTTGGTGTTTTTGCCTTTAGTCAATCCCATCGGGATGTATAACCGCACAAGATCTAATGGCAACGGTGTCGACCTCATGCGAAATGCTCCTATCAATGCCGAAGGCATCAAGCCTTACACCATGATTGGAGGTCACAGAATCTCCCATCGTTTGCCTTGGTTTAGGGGAAATCTCCAAAATGAGATGGAAAAAGAGTCCCAGATCCTCTGTGACTTTATCCGCAGAGAACTTTTTGATGCACCGTTTTCTTTTGCTCTGGATATGCATTCAGGATTTGGCGTAGTGGACCGGATTTGGTTTCCGTTTGCTTATACCAAAAAACCCTTTGAACACACCGATCTTATGTATGCACTTAAGATCAGGTTAGATAAAAGCCTTCCAAACCACTACTATCTGATGGAGCCACAGTCAAAGATCTACCTCACCCATGGTGATTTGTGGGACTATCTTTTTATCGAGCATCGCAATCGAAACCAGCGCTCAACCTTTTTGCCTCTCACCCTAGAAATGGGCTCGTGGCTTTGGATTAAAAAGAACCCTCGGCAGATCTTCAACGCCATGGGAATTTTCAACCCTATCATCCCTCACCGCCTCCAAAGGACCCTAAGACGCCATCTAGCTCTTTTAGACTGCCTCACTCGACTCGTGGCTTCAAACGAAAACTGGGTGGACAAACACAGCTTGATCGCCGAACAATACGATCAAAAAGCTAAAGATTTTTGGTTTTCAAAAGCAACCTAGTGGATGGCAGTCTTAAAGGGCGACGCTAACCTTTGCCGTATGGATAAACTGACTGGCCTCCAGGCGAGAATAGCCGTAGGTAAAGGCCGCGATTCCAGGAAAAATTGTCATCTGGAAGCCAACCTCTCCCCGTGGAGAGGTCCAAATCAGATCTTTGGAATCAAGAAACGGAACCCCGCCTACAAGATTTTGGTCCGGCTGGAGCTCCCTTACGGAGACTTGATGGCGGTTGATTCCTATGCTGCCAAAAACCGCAAAATACCTCAAAAACCCGTAGCTGACGACGGCCTCTACACCGGAAGCACTGAGTTGGGATTGCTCAAGACCATAAGTATTGGTCAAGTGCATGCGAAGGGCCAGGACGGGACGGGCAAAAGCCTCATAGACCGACCACTGCACAAAGCCTGTCACGGCCAGCCAGTTGAGTTCCGTAAGATTTGCAAGGCTTAGTCCGATATTCACTGGAATCATAAGACCACGGGTGATCCAGATCCGCTGCAGGGCAGGAGCCTGACCGCCGTTGAGTCCGTCATAGCCGTCTTTTTTAAGTCCGAAAGACATTGCTGGAAGCCGTGAAGCCCCGGCGCTGACCCTCATCCCCAGCTGTCCTTGGGAGGCCGCTGACTCGGCCAAACCTGCCTCGCACATAAGCCTCATGGTCGAGGCTTCTTCGAAAGAACTGGCGGCATAGCATGGGTTAGGGCTCCAGACAAAAAACCAAGCGAAACCTAGAAATTTTAATAAGACACAGAAATTATGGTTCATATTCTGCTACTTGAAAACCTCAAATCCATGGTTGTTTTCTCTCTATTGTAGCCTAATTTAGAGTTTGGCATTAAAAACGTGAATCAACCTGCTAAAAAAAGATTGCAATCACCCTCGGTCCAGGTAAAACCTGGCCATGGAGATTGTATTTATCGAACATTACGATAGTTTTAGTCACAACGTCATCGAGTGGATCCGCCCGGAACTACCGAAACCATGGACGATCTCTACCGTATTTTGTGACGATCGTGACTCCCTCGCCAACCTAAGCTTACAACCGAAACCAATGGTCCTGTCCCCTGGACCTGGTCACCCTGGGGATTATCCCCTGACCCTAGACCTGGTACGACAAGCATTGGGAAAAGCCCCGATCCTCGGTATTTGCTTGGGGCACCAGATACTGGCTTTGGCTGGAGGCGCCTCAATTATCCGCTCCCAAGCCCCCTTTCATGGGACTTGCCGTGGCCTTAATATACGCCACCCCTTCTTTGGAATCTCTCGGAGCCAGACTCCGCCGGTTGCCGTGTACCACTCGCTCGTGGTCCAAGGGGCCACCCTCCCGCCACCATGGCGGGTCTTGGCGACCGACTCCCTGGGAGAAACCGCAGCCATCGAGTGGCCTGGAACATTAGAGGGTCGGGATCATCTCGGAGCCCTGAATGACGGGACCCTCTGGCCTGCGGTCGGCCTCCAATTTCATCCTGAAAGTTTTATGAGCCTGAACAGTGAGTATCTAATCCAAGGATGGTTGCAACGGGATGTGAATCCCTGGTCCCAGCAACGACGATCAAGCGTGTCGCTAGAGAGTTGATTTTTTGTTAGCTGCGTAAATCCACTGATCCAGAATCATTGGAAGATATTCCACAAAGTAAAGCGGGAGGGTGAGCAGATCAAAAGCCGCCCTTTGTTTTTCTCCTAAAGTCGCCACTTGGTGCGAAACGGTTTGGATAGAGGGATATTCCAGACTGAATTTGACAGCGAGGGGCCAGCCGCGCAGGGTCATCACATGCAAGAGGGATTTCATGGCACCGGCTTTGCGGGCTTTAACCTCAATCGGTATAATGTACCGCCCCCTCTGGACCAGGAAATCAACTTCGGCGTTGGAGGTTTTTCCCTCCCTCAGCCAATAAAAAAGTTCTGGTTTCGATGTGGTGCCTTGGAAGGACGTTAAATGTTGGGCAATAAACTGCTCAGCTATAGCCCCCTCATGGATCATGATGGTCTCTAAATTAAAGGTGCTCTGGTGTACACCCATCATGCTGTTATACTTAGATCTTGCAATGCAGAAGATCTATTTATATGAAACGTGTGTTTTCTGCGGAATATCAGCTTAATTTCCCGCTTTTATCATAGCCGAGGACCACTAGCCAGATTTTAGAGTTTTGTGTTTGAGCATCTTTTTGAATTT
>JBGSUI010000034.1:0-26156 GCA_041736175.1 Oligoflexales bacterium
CCACCTACCGTAAGAATCTACTACACTGAAATATCCGATCTTGCCTTGCCGTGAATCTCATTTTGGGGAGCCGGATGTGGTAGCTCCACAAGTCCGGTTCTGCGGGGAGCTCACATGGAAACATGTGGGTTTACCCACTAATTACAGCCAGCGACACCAAGCATGGTGAGGAGTGCATCCATATCATCAGCATCGGCGTCGCAGTGGACCGTATAACAAACATCACAACCCATAGGGAGGCCCATCAATTTCCCACAAAAATGATCTTCGAGACCTGCCCGCATAATCTCTTTGCCATTTGCGAGGTATTCGGGGCCGATAAAGCCCACCACGGTGTTGACCAGAAAAGGGTCAAAAGCTCGGGCGACTGCATAAGCCCGTGCCTCCATGGTTTGTGCATCGACTCCATGGTGGGCGTTTGCCGAAAGGGCTGACCCCTGTCCGGTTTCAAAGTACATGACTTGGTCACTTCGTGGATTGCGTCCGAGGCTAAGGGCGGCGAGGCGTGCCTCTTCCAGGAGTTTTAGGGTGATTCCAAAACTTTTGTTGGCCTTTTCACTGCCGGCAATCGACTGAAAAACCAGATCGAGGGGAGCCCCTTTTTCAATCACTTGGATCTGGGTTGTCACATGGGAAAGCACACAGTTTTGTGTCGGGATGGACTGATTGAGGCGAATTCCATCAATCAGCCGCAAAAGATCATCCACCCGGTCTGGTCGATCACTCGCTGGATTAATCCCGATCACCGCATCACCGTTGCCTAAAAGGAGTCCATCAAGGATCGAAGTGGCAATACCCCGTGGATCATCTGTTGGATGATTGGGCTGTAGTCTCGTAGCAAGACAACCTGGCTGGCCGACCGTTGTACGAAACTGGGTGATTACGGGTGCTTTTCGGGCAGCTAACACCAGATCTTGCAGGCGCATAATCTTACTGACTGCGGCGACCATCTCAGGGGTGAGTCCAGGTCTAATGTTGGTGATATGGTGTTCCTCGGTGGCAAAGTCAAGGAGCCAGTCCCTAAACATGCCGACGGTCATGTTGGATAAGGGAGCAAAGGCCACGGGATCATGCCGATCGATGATAAGGCGGGTTATGTCGTCAAGTTCGTAGGGAATCACGGTTTCGTCTATAAATTGCTTGAGAGGTACGTCCGCAAGACAGAGTTGGGCAGCCACTCGTTCAGTTTCGTCGGTGGCGGCAATTTCCGCCAAAAGATCGGCTCCTCGTCGCGGGCTAGCCTTAGCAAGCAAGATTCTGAGGTTATCAAATGAATATCTTTGTTTACTGATGTAACAAGAATATTTTGCCATTGGCTGTCTTCAATCCTTTCACCCTGATCACTGTTGTCCTTCTTTGATATCAGTGATGGTGAAGAATCTCCACGACAAGTCAGATCCATAGAAAAATTTTATAATCACTTTGGACACATTTTCTGGCTCAAGAGAGTGAAAAGTTTCTACCCACTACGCCGGACGGTTTATCCAGGTGGCAGCTACCATACTCCCTAACTATGGGCGGACTTGTGATCGACGCCCATTGAACAAAAATTAAAAGAGCAAATATTCCTAGGTCAAAGGGACTATGGAATGGTGTAGGGGGCAAAATCGAAGGTATTATGAGCGTCAACGTCATCGCGAATATAGAACGCAAAGTTTAAGCCTTTAGTTGAAGGGTCAGCCGTAGACGGGAACTGGATGCAGTGTGCGTTCGCCTCTGATTTTTCGATAAGCCAAGCAGCAAAAAGTTGAATTGGAGCCGGTACTTTTAAATCACCCCAAATGCCATTCATTTGCGCTGTTATAGAAAAGAATGTGTTGAGCCTGAAAGTAGGTGTAAGCGCCTTATATGCCTTTTCAAAATCTATAACGGTCAATGGTTCTGTTGCATTCTTCAATTGGAATCTATAAATATCTTTATGTTTATGAGATTTAACTTGCTTGACCGCATAATTAAAACTCGCATCGCCACCAAACGCTTCCCATATTGCGGTCTTCCAGCTGCTCGCAAAATAAATGGCACCTTGTTTTTTTGCGAGCGTGCCATATGTTTTCAATGCAAAGCGGCTGCTCTGTGCACCGCCTACGTTCATTCTTGCTCCGTCCGCCAGGCTTCCACTTGGCGAACAAGGGGAAAACAGAGGATTTATGACTCGATAGAAAACGGGCTTTTCAAGCGTCAATTCCCAAGCTGGATCATATTGCAAAAAGGGAACTATGTTGTTGTAAAAATTCCGAGAAAGACGCTTGCATTCGTTTTCGAAACGCCCCCAATCTTTCTCCGAGAATTTAGCGATCTTTTCGAATGGAATATTGGAAGTAAACGTGACTTTACGTCTTGAAGGTTTCGTTGTCATTAATCAGGTTTTCCTGCCATTCATAGATAGTTTCGCCTTTTCCCGCCATCACGAAATTGAACGGGGTCATATTATAGAAGCGTCGGCTTGGCGAAAACAACCATTCAAATACAGCCGTTTCGTTACCTTCGAAAAGAAGAAACGCATTATCAATGATGCGCGTCAAATCTCTTAAGCGAAATTGAGCTTTCTGGGAGAGTCGGACCTTTTGTTGGTATATGACAGATCGATTGACACCAAGATCTTTGGCAAAAGCTTTAGCGGTAAAACCTGCCATAGAAGACAGTTTGAGTAACACTTCCCCGCGGGCCGCCGTCTGGCTCTGGTCAGCCCAAAGATTCAGTCGATCTTTTATTGGGGCGTTTTGCATATTGGATATCTCCTTACGACACATGACATACAAGCCAATTATGGCACAATCCTTATCGGAAGAATAGGGCAAAACTTAAGTATAGTTAAGATGTTTTACACTTTCGCACACATACCGGGATCCGAGTAGGGCTTAAATACCAGTTCAACAACGCAGGTGGTGGGGTTTAAACCGCGAGCAATGGTGGGAGGACGGGGCTCACGCCTATCTTACCAGATACATTGGACTTTGTGCAGTGACTGCCTTTAAACTTGGATTGATGCCCCTCAGGGAGCGACACACCGAAAACCAAGATTTGACTAGGTGGCGCAACATTTCGGCCAATGGGGCGACGCTGTTGGGGCGCTTTCCCGTAGCGCCGGGAAAAGCGGTCGCGCCCCTGAGATACTCCCGAAGTTGCCCATATGGTGGTCGGAAGAACTCTGCGATTTTCAGCTGATGGAGGTGCAGCTTTCAATGGGCTGGAAATCACTCCTACCGTATAGACAGCTAGTAACATAACTGCATTGAACATATTATAGGCACCTTTCGCATAGAGGGACAGGCACCGAAGGCTACCATGCCAGCGTTAAAGTCGCAATTTTTGTGCGGTCTCTTAGCAAAAAAAAGGCAGAATCAAATTGATTCTGCCACAAAGTCCAAAGAGAGACAGTCTTAAAACTTGCCGATTAACCCGACGACCAGATCGTTTTTAGATAGAGTCTTTTGCTTGGTAGGGTCCTTTGAGTCCACATACTTTCCTGAGGCCACCGTGACATCAATAAAGGGACGATAAAACCCGCCCCACCCATCGTAGTGGGTGCCTAAGGCTACTGTGGCTTCGTTCTTGTCCAATTTTCCCTGAGAATTAGACTTGGCAGTGATGATATCTTTGTCGACCGAACCTGGTTTTTCATAGGGTTTTGTTTCTAGAGACGATAGGTGGAGGAAGGGGGTGTAGTTTCCAACCTTTGATTCCACATAGGCTGCAGCGCCGCTGATGGAGTTTTTTTGTTTGATAAACTTTGCGGGGTCCGTAGGATCGACACCTTTATAGTTACGGGTATCTGCGGTGTAGTCGAGATAGGCGTCCACTGTTTTGGATTTGTAACGAATGCCTACAGAACCTGTGTTGCTTTTACCGTAGTCATAAACAGCCACTTGCAGCAGGGGTGAAAAATCACCGAAGGATCCCAGCCATTCAAAGGCCAACGCAGGTTGTTTTTGCGTGGTTTGGGTCTCTTTGCTGTTGGCTACAATTCCTGTGCTGTTGCCCGTATTCCAAGACTGGCAGGAGGTGGTCGTCTTTTTAGAAACGACATTAGTCACCGGGTCAGGTGCGTAGGAGTCACTGTCTTTGCAACTGCTGAAGTCTTCGACAATCTGGAGGGAAAAAGTGCCAGCTAACTTGTAACCTATATCAATGGCCAACTTGTCTTTAAGGGGGTTTTGATCTAGATAAGATCCCACGACTGGGGTAGTCGTACCGCTGGTGATTTTTCGATGGAGGCCATAGGTCTTAATCTTTTGTTTACCAATGGTCAGCTCAAATTCCTTGGTGAATTTGTTAGTCACATAATACCGCTCCAGCTCCCCTTCCTTGGCTTTGTAAAGGAGGGTTAAATCAATGCTGTCTGATAACTTGCTTTTTAAAATAAACTTAGCCCCTTTAAGATTAAGACTGGTCGTCTTTGTTTGACTACCACGATCCTTGTCGTTAAGGCCATCGTTTGAGTTGGTGATATTGATTTGGTATTCACCCCCGACTTCCACAGGGATTGTGGTGGCTGCGGATGCGGCAAAGACCGGAAGAGTGCTCGGAAAAAGCGTTAAACAACCCAGTAAATTGGTGAACTTCACGTGAAACCTCATCCTAAAATAGATTTTTGGCAGCTATTTTGTATGACCATAACGACTTCAGATATGATTGGAATATATGATTTTATAAACACTTAGGGAAGTCTCATTTTGCTTTATTGAAGATTGAGCTGGTTTGGTGCTCCCCTGGGCGGTTTGGTGATTTAGCCTCAAAAAGAATAAAATATTTGATAAAATTAATAGATAGCGGGGGGATTGTCCAATAAGCTATAATAGCTAAATCACAGATGATCTATTTTAACGAAAAAATAGCCTCGATCTAAAGGTTAAGTGTGCTCTTAAAAATTATAAAAATCTTGGCTAAGCAATATAAACTATCTGGTTGGTATGGGGTCGTGCTCCATATAGGACGCCATCTAATGGTCTTCAGTCCCTTTGGTCGGGGAACGAGACTTTTTTTGATCGTACTTTCAGAGTCCAGACTTGCCTATAAGGTCGAAAAAACAGCGAACGATCATATTTTCCGCTGGGCTACGAGAGACGACCTCCTCAAGCTTATGAAGATACCCTCCTCGGAGATTAAGATGAGGGATCTAAATTCTTTTGATGATGGCAACCGCTGTCTTTTGCAGTTAGATGGCGAGGCCCTCGTCGGATATACATGGATAAGTTTAAATCCCTTGGTAGAAATTCTATGGGGCATTCACTTTAATATGCCTGATGATATGGTCTATAATTACAATGGTTACACAGCACCCGCCTATCGAGGCACGGCATACCAAGCCTTACGCCACCAGAAAGTCCTGAGCCTGATTCAAAAGGAAGGTAAAAAGAGGTTATTTGCCTACGTAGATCATATGAACTATCACTCGCTCAGTGGAACTCGAAAAAGTGGGTATAAGATCGTGGGAACCATCAAAGGTTTTCAAACTCCTAAGAGACTTAGGTTTTCCATTAAAGTGAGTCAAGACTGCTGGGCGAAATTAGTCCGTATGGGTCCCCACCAATTTATCTAGAGGTTATCAACCGCCGCCCCGGGATGGGCCAGGGCTCACCCTGCTGACAATCTTAACGACTCCATTAACTTTGCTTTTGCCTTTACAAGAGATCCCTTAACATGTATATCTATGAATAAATGCGTCTTTTATGCATTAAGAATGAATAAATATACAGAAAAGATCCTGTTAAGAACCACCAGCAAACCCAAGTCCGACGCCACTTTTAAGGGGGCTAGACTAAACAAGAATACGGCACAAACCTCGACTCGCGGACGAGTCACCTACGACGGACTAAAGAGACAAACTAAGTGGAAAAACAGCAGCGGCAAAAACTCATCCTATCCATCATCAAATCCCAGAGGATTGCGAGCCAATCAGAGTTGGTCCAAGCCCTCGACGCCCACGAGGTCGCCTGTACCCAGGCCAGTATCTCCCGAGATCTGACGGATCTGCATATCAGTAAAGTCGACGGTATCTACCGAGTCCCTGAGATCCAACCAAAGATGCTTAACCCTCTTGTCGGCACGATCCACATTGATCGGGCAGGGGACCATATGATTGTCCTGCGAACCGGACCAGGATCGGCCCAGGTGGCGGCCACCATGATTGATCGCGCCAAAATCAGTGGGATCGTGGGGACCGTCGCTGGAGACGACACGATCTTTATAGCCGTAAAAAGTCGGGACGACCAAAACGCGGTGATACGAGACCTTCATAATCTATTTGGCGATTTATCATAAACTTTTGGCCCCCATAACTCATGGAGTCTCCGATGTTGACCCAACTCAAAGAGTGCGATCCCAGCGGCCCCGTTCTTCCCCTCACCACGGTCCTTTCCGGTCAACCCCGACCGGGGGCGCGGCGTTCCATCACTGTGGATAAGATCGCCTCCGTGGCCTGTCGAGCTGATTTGGCGGAAAACCTTTGGGTTTCCCTAGGGACGATCGTGCCTAAAGCCGGGGATCTGGTCGCCGTCAAACTCCTCAATGACCATGCCAGCTACAACCGGCTCGAACTCACCAACGGAAGGCTGGCCAAGCTCAACCAAGGGGATCTCATCGTCGGAGCCCTCGGTGCACGGCGGGCCCTTAAGGGTTTTGTCGGCGATGTTCCCCAGGAACTCACCATCGGTGACGAACTCAACCTCCTTAACCTCGGTGGAGTTCTCGGCCGGTGTACCGGATTTCACCATGAGATGGGACCGCCGATCCGTGCCGAGTATATGGGAGCTGTTTACCGGGACGGAAAAACCCTCAATATGGCAGATGACGCGCTCCCGTCGATCGAGCATCTAGGTCATATGCGCGGGATTCCCGTGGTGGCTGTGGCTGGCAGCTGTATGCATTCGGGTAAGACGCGGGCTGCCACCGAGCTGGTGCGTCGGTTTACCAGCCGGGGCTACCGGGTGGCAGGAGGTAAACTTTCAGGAGTTGCCTGCCTTAAAGACTCCCTCGAAATGCGCGACAATGGGGCGGTTAAAACTCTGTGTTTTGTCGATTTAGGTTTGCCGTCCACCGTGGGAGTGCCTGACCTTGGTGCGGTGGCGCGGACGATCATTGGTCATCTGGGCAGCTCACCTGTGGATGTGGTGGTGGTGGAGCTTGGTGATGGGATCCTCGGTGGCTATCATGTGGGAGCCATTTTAGAGGATGAGGCGGTACGTGGTAACTTGGCCAGTCTGGTCTATTGCGCCAGCGATTTTGTCGGCACCTGGGGCGGAATCGAACTCCTTAAACAAAAATCCTTGGCTCCCGATGTGATCTCGGGATCGGTCACCGATAGCCGGATGGGTGTTGATTATATCAGACAGTCTTTCGGCCTCCCGGCCGCAAACGCCATCGGCCAAGGCTCGACGCTGTTTTCCATTGTCGAAGCCAAAACCATGGCCTGGAGGCAAAAATGGCAGGATGCCTAAACTCAAAAGCTCGGGTGGCCGTGGTGGGTGCCTCCGGCTACACCGGAGGCGAACTCCTGCGGATCCTAGCCGGTCATCCCCATGTTGAGGTGACCTGGGTGGTGGGTCATCAAGCGGCCGGGCAGACCGTGGGAGAGGTTCACCCTGCCCTGCGGGGAGTTCTTCCCGAATTGTCACAAAAAGTGGTGGGGTCCTTTGAAGGGGATTTTCTCCCCTGTTTAAGTCGCCAAGCTCTACCCTCGTCTCCTCTATCCTCCCTGGACGTGCTGTTTTTAGCTCTCCCCCACGGTGAGGCGAGTCGTATCATGGGGGCGCTGGTAAACCAGCTTGAATCCATGAATCCTCTACATAACGCCTCCGGAAGACCACCGCTGGTGATCGACCTATCGGGAGACTTCAGGCTTACCGATCCCGAGGTTCATAGCCGAGCCTATGGGTTCGCCCATGGGGGAGAGCAGATCCAACAAAAATTCGTCTATGGACTGCCGGAACTCCATAAAACCCAGATCACTCAAAGTCGCCTGATTGCCAATCCCGGGTGTTTTGCCACCGCCTGTGCCTTAGGTTTAGCGCCCCTTGTCGCCGACAATCTTATCAGCGGTAAAGTGGTCATGGACTGTGTGACCGGATCGACGGGTGCCGGGACTAAACCCTCCAAGTCGACCCATCATCCGGAAAGAGCCGAGTCTTATTTTGCCTATAAACCATTTGTCCACCAGCATCTTCCCGAAATCGAGCAAACCCTCAAGGCTTTGCAACCCGAATGGTCGGGACGGCTGGTCCTTCAAACCCACAGCGGTCCTTTTACCCGGGGCATCTATGGGACGATCCATGCTGAGTTAGCAAACTCTAGTTTAGCCCCCGCCGTGGCCAAGGCTTTTGAGAGCTTTTACCGCGAAGTTCCCTTGGTCCGTCTCGGCACCACCCCGCCCCAGCTCAAGTGGGTCAAGGGCAGTTCGTTTGTGGATATCTCTTACCAAGTCAGTGGCCCCGATGTGCTGGTCACCGTCGCCCTCGACAATCTCGTCAAGGGTGCTGCGGGTCAGGCTGTCCAAAATATGAACCTCGCCATGGGCTGGTCCGAGACGTCAGGTCTCAGCCATCTCGGGTTGGTGGGATGAGGAGATCGTGATGCTTTCAGAGTCTTTTGACACCAATCGAGCCCCACCGAACCACAGACCGTCGTCGTTGGTGGATGTTTATAAAAAACTTCCCCTTAAGATCGTCACCGGTGAGGGAGTCTGGCTCACCGATGAAAGAGGCCAGCGGTACCTGGATATGTATGCGGGGCATGCGGTGGCGGCCACGGGACATGGACACCCCCAGCTCGTAGCGGCTCTTAAAGGACAGCTTGACCGTTTGATTTTTTATTCTAATTTTGTATCCCTCGAGCATCAGGAAGAAGCAGCCCATCTATTGGCTGCGGAGCTGCCGAGCCCCCTAAAAAAAGTATTTTTTATCAACTCAGGGACCGAGGCCGTCGAAAACGCTCTCAAAGTAGCTCGCAAGGCCACGGGAAAAAAAGGCGTGATCGCCTTTGCTGGAGGGTTTCACGGACGAACCCTCGGCGCCCTGGCTGCGACGGGGATCGATAAATACCGAAAGGGCCAAGGGACCGCGGTGGAGGGCCATTTTTTTGTGCCTTGGGGAGATACCTCTGCCGTGGAAAGCCTTGTGACCCAAGGTGAGATCGCCGCGGTGATCGTCGAGCCCGTGCAAAGTCTGGCGGGCGTGCGGGTAGCGGATCTCGCTTTTTTGCAGGACCTGCGCCGGATCTGTTCCCAGCAGGGAGTTCTCTTGATTTTTGACGAACTGCAAACCGGCGGCGGCCGCTCAGGGGGAACCTATACCTTTGCCCCCCGGGGCGGAGTCGTCCCGGATCTCTTGACTCTTGGCAAGGGGATTGCTAGCGGGATTCCCATGGCGGTCTGCGCCATGAGCGTGGACCTCGCAGCAGGGCTAAACTTGGGAGATTTAGGGACCACCTTTGGGGGAGGCCCACTGGCCTGTCTTGCCCTTAAGACGACCCTTGAAATCCTTAGGGACGAAGACCTAATGGGCGAGGTGGAAACCCGCCACAGGGAGTTTTGCGCCCTAATGGCTCCTTGGATGCCTGGGGTGGTGCAGGAGGTGAGGGGGGTTGGACTGCTCCTCGGGCTTAAGACTATTTTCCCAGCTGTGCAACTCCAGAACGCGCTGCTTAAAGAAGGCGTCTTAACCGGGACCAGCGAGGACCCATCGGTCCTGCGGCTTATGCCGCCCCTCACCATTCAAAAATCCCATCTCCAACTTTTTGCCCATGCTTTTGAATCTGCGCTTAAGAAAGTGACCCCCGTTTTATGACACCCTCTTTTGCAGATAAACCTAAACCTGTAGCGAGCCTTAAAGGCCGATCTTTTTTATCGACTGAAGACCTGTCTCATGGAGAATGGCAGGGCCTGTTGTCCCTTGCAAAGGCTGCGAAAACCCAGGGACCCGCATCCCTAGGTCAACCCATGCTCCATAAGACCGTCGCTTTGGTGTTTTTTAATCCCTCCCTGAGGACGCGGGTGTCTATGACTGTGGCCATCTCCCAGCTCGGCGGGCAGTCGATCCCTCTTGAGATCGGCGCGGGGAGCTGGGATCTGGAACACCTTACGGGCGTGGTGATGGATGGTGCCAAATCAGAGCATATCAAAGAGGCCGTGCCGGTTCTGAGCCAATACGTGGATGCCATCGCGGTACGGTGTTTTCCTAAACAAAAGGATTTTGCTGTAGACCAACAGGACGAGATCCTCCAGGCCTTCCGGCAGTATGCGACGGTGCCGGTGATCAACCTGGAATCAGCCTTTTGGCATCCCTGCCAAGCTCTCGCCGACATGCTGACCATTGAGGAGTGTCGAGGGGGCTTTAAAAAGCGCAAGGTGGTCTTAACCTGGGCCAACCATCCCAAAACCCTACCCCACGCCGTGCCTAATTCTTTTGCCCTAGCGGCCTGCCAGATGGGCTGTGATTTTTGGCTGGTGGCCCCCGAAGGATACCACTTGGACGAGTCCGTTGTGGAAAAATGCCGCCGCTACGTAAAGGAGCAGGGCGGGGAGCCGAAAGGTGAGTTGGTCCTGACCCACGACCGAGAGGCAGCTTACGAAGGGGCCGATATTATCTATGCTAAGAGCTGGGCCAGCCGGGAGCACTATGGTCGTCCCGAGGGAGAAAACCGCCAGGGTCTACGGGACTGGATCGTCACTCCTGAGTGGATGGCCAAGACAAACAAAGCGCAGTTTATGCATTGCCTACCCGTGCGGCGAGGAGTGGTCGTGGCGGACGCGGTGCTTGATAGCGAACGGAGCATCGTGATCCCCCAGGCAGCAAACCGCCTGTTTATGCAAAAAGCTCTTTTAGCGAGTATCTTTTCCTGATGAGCCAAGAGACTTCAAAAGCCAGGCGTCGAATTCTGGTTAAACTGGGCGGTGAAGGTGCCGAAGACCGCGGGGTCATGGAAAAGCTTTCCCGGCAAATCAAAATCTGGCACCGCGGGGGCTACCAGGTGATGATCGTCCACGGGGGCGGCAAGAGCCTGACGGAATGGGCCACCCGGTGTGGCGTCGCCTCCCGTTTTGTGGAGGGGCGGCGGGTGACGGACGACTCATTGATCGATCTGGCCCAGATGGTCTTTGTGGGTCGGGTGGGAACCCGCATGATGTCTTGGTTGCAGTCCTCTGGGGTCCCCTCTGTGGCAGTATCGGGGGTCACGGGGGGTCTGATTCTAGCCGCCAAGCGTCCGCCCCAGGACACTGTTGACTACGGCTGGGTCGGGGATATCTACGAGGTCAACCCCCAGATCTTGGAAACCCTTTGGGGAGGTGGGTATGTCCCCTTGGTGGCCAGCCTGGGGGGTGACAATCAAGGAAACGTTTACAATATAAACGCAGATACGATTGCCTGTCGGCTTGCACAGGCTCTCAGGGTCGACGAACTGCTCTTTTTAACCAAGCTCCCCGGAGTCCTTGAAAGCCTCGATGACTTGGCTTCGACCGTGGGTCATATAGAAATTTCCCGCGTGGGTGAGATGACCCGACAGGGACAGATTTCTGCAGGGATGCTGCCTAAACTCGCGGCCATTGAGGGAGCCCTTAAGGGCGGGGTGGCTCGTGTTGAGATGCGGAGCTGGGATGACCTAGGGGATCCTAGGGAAGGGCGCAGGACTCGGTTGACCCTTTAGTTTATGTGGGTCGTATCGTAACCTGAGAAAAAAGGAAGAATCTTCTACCGATCATCTACGTCCCTGACCTATTGATCTGCCGGATGAGGTCTTTTTTATTTACATAAATTTGTCCATCTTGTTATGCTATCACAACGAGCTTACCCAAACAAAGTCAAAAAGCGTTTTCCCGATGATGGGCCAAAATGCAGCCAGGGTCTTGGGATCGTTTCGGGCGTGGGCGCACTATAAAGGGGCTAATGGATGAAAACTGGTGTGAAAGTAGGAGTGATTGGGTCGGGAGAGGTGGCAAGGGCTCTCACCTTGGGGTTTGCAGCAACTGGTCATCCCGTGATGCTGTCCAATCGGGAAAAGCCGAGTGACGAACTCGTCCTATGGACTAAAGCCCAGGGAGATCTCGTCCAAGGAGGGTCCTTTAGCGAAGCAGCCCGCTTTGGGGAGACCATCGTGATTGCAACTTTGGGGCTGGCGACGGAGCAGGCCATCAAAAAGGCGGGCCTGGATCATTTTACGGATAAAGTCGTCATGGATGCCACCAACCCCTTGGATTTTAGCAAAGGTTTCCCGCCGCTCCTGGCGGGACAGGTGGGGGACTCCGGCGGCGAGCGGATCCAGCGACTCCTTACCAAGTCGCAGGTGGTCAAGGTCTTCAACACTGTTGGAAACAAAGTGATGTTTAAACCTCGGTTTGAAGGGGGGCGCCCCGATATGTTTATCTGCGGCGACGATAGCGCTGCTAAACGCCATTGCACCCATATTTTAGATTCCTTTGGGTGGAATGCGGTCGATGTCGGAGGAATCAACTCATGCCATTATCTGGAGGCAATGGCGATGATTTGGATTCTTTCTGCCACCTTTGCCCAGCCACAAAGATGGGACCAAGCCTTTAAGATGCTGAAACATACAGGTTAAATGGCTTTATGAGGGGGCCTCACCCGGTGTGGTGGGGCAGCTCCAGGGCCGAAAAAAAGCTTGCAAACTCAGAAAATAGGATTATCATTCAAAAATGAATGAATGATCATTCTATTTTATGTTGCTAAAATGATTATAAACTTATCTCACCAGCTCGTTTAGGAGGAGTTATGCGTATTTTAAGCAAGGCTTTTATTTTAACCTTGGGAATTCCCTCTGGTTTGGCTCTATCCCAGGCCGAATACAAGGGCTCCCGGTTTGCAGACACTTGGTCCACAGTCTTAGAAGGTCCCTACCAGACGTTACCCCAAGAAAAAGTCACGGCGAGGAGTTTTTTTTCGGGGACGGTCAACAAGCTCTTCCAGGCGTCAGAGCGGACTCTGGCCACGGGAGATGACACGTTGCCCTATTTTCAAAAGCTGCTGCACCCTAACGGCGTCTGTATGGCGGGGACCTGGAACATCACTGAGCCCTCTCACTATACGGGATACTTTAAACAGGGATCCCAAGGACTCATCATCGCGCGGGCCTCGGCTGCGCTCTCCCAGGTGAATCGTGGAGAAAAAAGATCCTTTGGATTTGCTGGAAAGATCTACCCGACGACGGATCCTGGACACCAGGAGCTGCTAAAAACCGCTAACTTTTTTGCCATCGACAATCTCGCTGGGACCTACACCGAAAACTATCTTGACTCACCCATGACCAACGACATCACAAACGTGGCCCTTGGGGTAGAAAACCTGACCCAGCTCGGAATCCTCGGTGTGGCAGGCAGTACCTTTGCTGTGGCCGAAAAAACCCTCGCTAAGATTTTAACCGTGAGACAGCTCTACCAGATTGCGGAGCTGGGCGAAGAAAACCCCGAGGCAGCCATCACACCCCTGTGGCTTAAGGTGGTTGGTCGTCCAGGGGTGCGGACGGTAAACCAAGACTTTCGAGACGACGTGCGGACAGCCGTGCAGGCTGGCACCCTTTATTTTGACATTTATGTCACCTCAAAGGGCATCCTCGGTTTTGACAAAGGATGGGAGAAAATTGGTTACATAGCTATCGACCAAGAGTCAGCCTCCGAAGGCTGCGATCACCGGCTTCACTTCCAGCATCCAGGCTGGCGGAATGATCTGCGTACGGAGTGAGTTCGTGGGAGCCCCAAACAGTAGGGATCATGCTGTTTTAAGTTTAAGTTTAAATTGAAGCATCTATAGCCAATTTTAACCAGTTGGCTAACAAGCTGTAATTAAAGTATGTAATAACTTTTACTCATGGAATTCTCAAAACCTCCGAGGATAGCTGTAGAGTTTGAACCGATCATCTTGAGCTAAAGTCAGAGGAAAGAAAAAGGGGAATTTCAATGAACACGATTCAACTAAAGTCCAAATCAGATAGCCAAAAAAATTCTATTTATCAATTGATTTTAATTGGTTTATCCATCGCGGGGCTTACATCATGCCTTAAGAGCCCTTTTCAAAATTCCCAGGGAAATTTTAGCTACCGTGGGGTCAACCAGAATCTAGGTCCCCAACCGGCTGCTACCGTCTCCCAGACGAGCGGATCAGCAGGAACTGTCGCTCTGTCGATCGGGACCCAGATGATTGCCCGCCTCGAAACTGACCTTAAGGCCGGTGGCCTCAGTCCAGACCAAGCGTCCGTCGTCGCCGCCCAAGCCAGGGGCGAGATGCAGGTGGAAGCTGGCAAGGTGGTGATCTCCACCTTAAGGGAAACAGCCCTTTGGCTAGAACTCAATACGGGACTGAGTCTCCTCCAGGAGACCACCGACCTGATGGGCAAAATGTCTGGAGCGGTTGCACGGGGTGCCGTCAAGTCCCTAGCCAGCGATTCTCTCAAGGATCTACCGGCTTCGTTTAAACAAAATGCAGTTGGCTTGATGGCCTCTTCGGTGATGGGCTCTATGACTGTGTCGCCCCAGAAACTCTCTGATAATGGAATAGGGTCGGTCGCTGGCACCCTCATGGAAGCATTGATCACCAGCCTCCCGGATGCTGGGTTTAGCGGCGATATGCTCCTAAGTGGGATGTCTAAGGTTATGGAAAAAGCCGTTGGTGCGCTGGATGAAGCGGGCCTTTCGGCAGGTTCCACAGGGGCGACGGTGACCTCGATGACCCAGACGACTTTAACAAAGGCGACCGAGATGACCAAGGGGTCATCCATTGCAGGCAGTGCCATCGGTTTTATCGCATCAGCGGCGATCAGCGGTCTCTCTTCTACGGGGGTTTCGGCTGCTGATTCTATGTCGGCTGTGGAAACCGTAACCAAAGCCTCGGTCAAATCCGCTGTGGGTCTCGATAGCTCGGTGGATCTTGCTAAGTCCATCGAAACCCTTACCAATATGACCACGAAAGCGATGGCCAGTGTCACCCTAGGGACAAATGTGGTCGCTGGTCTTGAGCGCCTCGTGACAGCAGCGACCCAAGCAGTCGCTGAAGCGACCACCAAAACCTCCGGAGATTTGTTTGCAAAGATGACAGCAGGGATCGTCTCGGGCTCCGTGTCGGCGGTGGATTCCGTCGCCGAGAAAAGCGGTAAGGGAGCGGCAAGTTTGGTCCAGACCATGGTTAACACCACCGCATCGACAGCAGCCCAGGCGGCTCCAGCATCCATGGTTGTCAACATGCTCTCCCAAGTGACGACTTCGGCGATTAAGGCTCTAAACAATTCGAGTTTAGCCAGTAACAACTCTTTTAAGACCGAGGCCGTAAGCGGCGTCATCCAAGGGTCCGTCTCTGCCCTTTCTAAAGTCTCAAGCCAGGACAGCAGCATGTCGTCAGCAGGGATCCAGGGGATCTCTAAGGCCGGTACTGCAGCAGCTGCGACCGTAACCTCCAATGCAGCGGATCTTTCCGCACTTACCAACCAAATCATGACCACGGGGATCGCCACCATGAATACCACCATGGCTGGCGGTGATACCACTAAACTGGTCAGCCTTGCCTCCGATATGGCCCGCGGCGCAGCTTCGGGCATGGCGTCTAGTAGCGGTGAGGATATGTCAAGACGAGTCAACGAATTGGCTGCCACAGCGGTCACTGCCATGAACACGATCACCACGGGCACAGGAACTGCTTCTTCCGTGCTTACTAGTTTTGCCAGTAGCATGGCTGGAGCGATTTCCGCCGGGCTTGCTGTGGGTGGGCAAAGCTCAGCTGATATCACGGCACTGAACGCATCCCTATCGACTTCCATTATTAATTCTGTCGTCGTCTTTTCTCCAGGGATCGATACAACTGCATTAAAGACACAGGTTGATTCCCAGGCCAAGGCGGGTGCTGACCTGGCAGGGACCCTGGCCCAAGGTGGGGTGCAAAATTGCAACGATGTCTTTAATGATAATCTTAACGATGGTGATTTCACCACAAGACTTAATGGCAAACTAACCGGTGTTTTTTGTAAAATTGATGTCGCTGTGACGCCATGTCCAAAACCTCGCAGACTCGACCAGGGGGACTATTTTTGGGCTTGGACTCCACCCGACCTATGTGAATTAAGGGCCGTACCCTTAGCTTCTAACACTGCCACTACTATGTCAGCTGCCACGGGGGTTTCGACGGCGACGGGGACCACGCCTTTGCCACCTTTGCCTGGTATGCCTCCCATACCTCCCCCAATGGACCCTGGTATGTACGGCACGGGGACGATGGTTGGGACGGGCATCGGGACAGGTTTTGGAACGGGCACCGGGACAGGGATCATGGCGGGCTTTGACCTCGGACCCACCGATGCCCATCCCAAAGATGCGGGAGAGGCTTTTCCAGACAACGTCAAAGGTTTCTACAGCGAGGCCCACCATACACACTGGATAATGGTTCCAATGTCTGGGGGAGTCTCGTTTAAATGGTCGGTGGATAACCAAACGTGGACGGAAGGAGCGACCCTGCCGATTGCCGGCCATAAGGAGGTTGCCCTTGATTATTACACC
This sequence comes from Oligoflexales bacterium, assembly GCA_041736175.1. Classification (GTDB taxonomy): domain Bacteria; phylum Bdellovibrionota_B; class Oligoflexia; order Oligoflexales; family CAIYRB01; genus JBGSUI01. Next base: position 16,484 of record JBGSUI010000034.1, read on the forward strand.
AGTCCCCTGGGCACCCAAATCGTCCTTGCGGTGGTTGTCAGTGGCAAAATCGATATTTACCAAGGCACCGTCAACTCAGCCTCAATCGATATTACGGGACCCGTTGGCACTTTGAGCGGGCCCTACTCTAAACCCACGGTTGCGGTCACCCCTTCTATGGTGTGGGTTGGGGGAGTCAGAGAGACAGGCAGTACCTACCAGGCAGAGGTTAAATATGCGACTTTCCCAGCGAACCCGACCCTAAGTTTTGCAGCACATATCCCGGTTGGGCCAGTCCAAAAACAAATCCATAGCGTCGAGCTTTTAGGACATCCTAATGGCGATGCCTCCCTTGTGATCAACGGGGACGAGTTGACGGTCCATAAAAACGTTGCTGGTGCTTGGTCAGAGCAAAATGATAGCAACCCTGAAAAATTTGCCGTCGAAACCTTTCCCATGAAGAGTACTAGTTGGTTAGTCAACGCTATAAAATATCATAGCGGCAAGCTCTATGTGGGCGGCCAGTTTGAAACCATGGGCGGCGTCCCTGGGACCCGTAACTTTGCAGTTTATGATTTTGGAAATAACTCCTGGTCAGCCTTCGGCAATGGGTTTAATAACCCCGTCTATGCTATCGAAGTCGATGCTTCAGGGGACCTGTACGTCGGGGGCGAGTTTAGTCATGCTGGTAACAAACGGGTCGACGGGATCGCTAAGTGGGCTAACGGCCAGTGGAACGCACTGGGCCAAGGGCTTGGGAATGGGGGGTACTCAGGTGCTGTCTATGCGATCAAGTCATATCCGACAATCGGAATTTTTCCGGCAGGACTCTATATAGGCGGTGCTTTTGACGAGACGAGAGGGCCTTCTCCAGTCGAACTCAACAGTGTCGCCTTTTGGGATGGCTCTACCTTTTCTCCCCTAGCCCAGACGGGTGCTGATCCTGGTGTTGGCTTTATGGGGATGGTTTTCGCCCTCGAAAAGGAGGGGAACGACCTCTATGTGGGTGGTGTTGATTTTGACTTATCACAGGTGCCTTATCACGGTGCCCTGGCTAAATATAACCTGTCCACCAACACTTGGAGCGGTGTTTCCGATGGAGCCACCGTCCTTGAAGAGGGAACCGTCAACGCACTCAAACATGAATCTGGGCAACTCTATGTGGGTGGGGACTTTATCGATGCAAACTTTAACCCACTATTTGCAAATGGCGACTACCTTGTGCGTTTTGACCTGGGGTCACCAAATTGGGTAGCGATGGGTTCACCAGGAATTTTGGGGATTGATCCCCCTTCAGTCACTGCCCTTGAAGTGTTTAATGGTTACTTGTTTGTCGGGGGTAGCTTTACATCGGCCTATTCCTACCCGGCTTCGAACCTGGCTAAATATAATATTGCGTCGCCTGGTTGGAGTGGGTTCGCTGACGGAGCAGATGGGCAGGTATTTGGGTTTAGTGTAGACGGTTCTTCGAACCTTTATATTGGTGGACTTATGTCTACAGTCAATTCTCAGTTTTCTCCAGGTCTTGGAAAATATGCAGGAGGAAGTTTAACTCCCTTTGATACCAATCCTCCCCTCAACGGCAAAATCTATGATGCCGTAGCTATGCCTAACGGCGATATCTATGTAGCTGGAGATTTTACGAGGATTGGCGGAGCCTCCGCTTCGCGGTTTGCTCGGTGGAATTTTAGCAGCAAAACCTGGGAAGCTGTCGGACTAAACGATATCGATGGTCCTGTCAATAGTCTTGCAAGAAAAGCTGGAAGTGACGAAATCTATCTAGGCGGTGGCTTCGGAAATGTTAACGGGACTGCTGCTAATGGGGTAGCTAGATACAATACCTCCACGCCGGCTTGGAATAATTACACCACTGAAATTGGGAATGGAAACTCAGCAGTCATTTACGATATGGAGTTTTACCAAAATCAATATCTATTTATAGCTGGCAGCATACCAGGGTCGGGATCGAATATGACCAAATGCGACACGTCCACCACCTGCCCGACCTGGTCGGCCATTACACCTCCCGCCGATTATACGGGAACTCCGAACCAGATTGCTATCACAGGTGACGGAAAAGTCATCGTTGCCCGAACCAGTTATCCTCAACATCAAGGAATTCCAGTTTATGACGAATTAGCCTCTCCCCCTTGGAGTGCCATTGCAACCAATGTAGATGTAGACACCATCTACTCCCTTTGGGCAGGAGCGGATGTTTTTAATATAATCGTCGGCGGGTCTTTTGCAGAGATCGTCCCTAATAATCCCTCTCAACGGTCAGGACTCGGATATACCTTTGACGACAGTGGGACCGCCTCGTGGAAGTCCCTGTCGCCGACGACTCCTACGTTACCGGAATACTCTAAACCAAATTCCATCGTCAAGGCCACCATTGCAGGGACCAATTATCTCCTCGTGGGTGGAGAGATCAGAGGCTCAAATCCCGAAGATGTTAAAGGCTTTGGAATCTTTAATCTTACGACACAAAAGTGGGACACCACTCTGAGCGTGGACGGAGAAATCAAAAAGATCATACCTGGACCCGCCGGGTCTCCCTATGAAAATAAATTTATCCTGGTAGGTATGTTTAACTCCATCGGCGGCCTCCCATCCTCAGGCATCGCTGTCGTCAAGCCTTCGTCCATTGGACTGGGTTCTGACAGAGGTGTGGCAGCAACCATCGACGGGGCTTATGGTGAGATCAACCTTCTTGTCACCCGCGAAACAGATGTTTCCCATGAAGTCTACGATCCTATGGGCTCCTCCTGGAATCACACTGAGGGCTTAGGACCTGCAAGCATTAACGGTCCTGTGTCCCATCCAAACATTATGGTCCACAACCAAGATGTCAGGCTGATGTGGGTCCAGGATGGAAATGTTTTGTTTCGAGCGAAGTTAGGTGGAAACTGGGAGTCTTTAGACCAAGAAGACCTTGGGGGCACCTTTGTGGAGCGCCTCTTTTTGGACAGATCCATGCACGATGGGATCGTTAAGATGATTTTTGGCGATATAAACTCCTACAAAGTCATGAGAGCAAACTAAAGTCTTGCATCAGGGATGGCGCTCTAGCCATTCCTTCATCAGCCGCTTGATCATCGTCTGATAAGGCACGCCAATATGCTGGCATCTAAATCTAAAAGCCTCAAGGAGTGGAATAGGAACCTTGAGGCTGATCAGCTTCAGCGGTAGCTGTGCCCGAGGATCAGAGAGCTGCTGGAACATCTCCAAAAATTGGATGATCGGAGTCACGTCTTCGAGATCACTCAAGTCTGATTCCGGAGTTTTGCTTAGTTGCAGTGCTTTGGGGGTGGGGGCTGGTTTTTGATGTGATTTTTTAGGGGGCGCTCGCCTAGTTTTTTTTTTCACGGAGGACCTCGAGATTTTTGACATCCTCCATGTCTTGGGGACGTCCGCTGGAGCGTTTCATTTGGATCAGGTTTTCCAGTGCTAGGACATGGACCTTTCCTAGCAGATAGCGTTTTGTGACGGTCTTTTGTGTGGCAAGATCGAGGGTGATAATGATATCCACGACCTCTATAGGGTTGGCTGGATTGATAAAAGACCAGGCAATCAAATTGCGACGTTTGATATACTCCTCTCTAAACTTAAAGACTTCACTTGCCGTGACTGGTAAGCGAGGCTGCAGACCTAAAGCACGAAGTGTTTTTTCGCAGCGGACAAAATCATCTTCGGTGTGGCGGATGATAAAGTCCACATCGATGGTACCCCTTGGGGTCCCATGCAAGGCTACGGCAAAACCGCCTACCAGGGCATACCGAACCCCTTCGCGATCAAAAGCTTGGGTAAGGCGTTCCATAAAAGTGGTCATAGATCGTCCATGAGCAAAAAAATACCAAAATGAGAGTCCGCGACCATAGTATATACCGGTATATACCAGAGTCCTAGACTATAATCATCCCATTAGGGCTCCCATTGGTATTGGTCATAGGCGTCTTCGGGGTCCAAGTCCAAATCTTTAAGGCTAGGTTTAGTCCCGGTTGAGCTGTTAGACGTGCTTGAAGGAGCCGTCGTGATCGCTTTTTTGATCGTAAGGGTCTGAATCGTGTCCAGGTCGTCAATTTTGCTTGGGTCCTTAATGACTTTATAGAGACTTGGATCCGTCTTGGCGATATCAGCCAGGGTGGTTGCGACGGCTTTTTTTTCTAGATTCTCCAGCTCAGCGGCTTCTTTTGCGAGATCCTCGGTTCCGGATTTTTTGGGAGTCCTAGGAACCGTCGAGGATTTTTGGATCGTCACCAGCTCTTCTTGGTTGGTTTGTTGGACTACGAGTTTTGGTTTGGTTGGGTCTGTGGATGCCTTGGTCTCTACGGTGAGGGTTTGGCCGGCGGCCACCTCAACCGGTGCTTGGTACTTCGGGGATGTAGACGGTGCTGGCGCTGGCGATCCTGGAGAACTCGGCTGGTCCTGACGCTCCGAAACAGCGACCTTTCCCCTCAACACCGACACCCGAGAGCCCCCTTGGGTGCTCCAGGAGGCCACATGAAAATCGGTCCCCCGCACCCCCATGACCGTGGTGTTGGTTTTGACTTCGAGATTTTCCCGTGGCCCCCCCTTGTTGATGATTGCCCGGATTTGCCCCGAAAAAACATTAAAAAGAGGTTTACTTTCCTTGCCAGAGACCTTGGTGTTTTCGTAGGTGGTGCCTGGGGCGACCGTCACCTGATCGCCGTTAGGAAAGATTAGGCGTACCTTGCCATCAGCTCCGGTTTGGACGATCGATCCAGGGGTGATCTTTTTCCCCGCCTTGATGGGACTCAACCCGTACCTCACACCGTTGAGTTGGACCTGGGATCCTCCATCCTTGGCAGCTTCGGATTCTGAGGGCGTGAGCAATGTTGCTTCTCCTTCCTTTCGAGTCACGACGGCTGTCGTGGGGTCTCCTTGTCCCCAGGCACTCGGTAGACCCAAGATGATTCCGCTCAATAACATAAGAATCCCCTGCCACAGGGGGGAGGGACTTAGAGTTTTACGGCTCATAGGTGATTCTTTCTTTTTTTCAGATTTTCAGTGTTTAGAGATCAGTTTAGTGGAATAATCTTTTTGATTCAATTGTAAACGGAATGATGACCAGTCTTTAGGTCCTCTAGAATCTACAGGAGACCCTTTATGGAAAGAACTCTTTTGATGGTAGCGTTGATGGCCGCCTTATCAACCTCGCTCCCAGCCTATGGGGATACACCCAAGTCCTCATCCCAGCCCAAAGGGGCCCTTTCGAATGCAGAAAAAAATTCCGAGACCTCCCGCAGCCGCAACCCCTCGGTGCTTGAATTTGACTACCCAGAACTTCTGGTCTCTCCTCCCGCGTCCCAACGGATTAAGATGGAGTCCCAGAGGGAAAAAAAGAACGGAGCCCTGTTGGAGTGGATTCCTATCCAGCTAGGTGCCGTCGCCAGCATCGCAAGCGGATTTGGGGCGATGCGCGACCAGGGTAAAACATCCACGGCCACTGAGAATTATCGGGATTCTGTCCAATTTGCGGGTCAGGTCGCTGTCCTCAACGGGCTGGGTTGGACCATTGCCACCGCAGCCCTTTCGGTGATGCAAACTCCCTACCAAACAGGCTGGAGTGGGATTCAAAAACTCCCCCAAGGCTCTAAGCAAGATCGCCTCACTAGAGAACGTCTGGCAGAAGAGTCCCTTGAGGCCCCATCCCGGCTGGCCAAAAGACTCAGCTACGTGGCCCTCGGCACCAATAGCTTTGCGGCGGGATTGATCCTGCGCAGTGCCCATGATCCCCTGACAAAAGTGCTCGCCGCCTCCCAGGTCCTACTGGCCGCGACTCCTTTTATCTTTCCCTCCCACTGGCAAGAGGTTTATGAGCAGCATTTAGAATACAAAAAAAGAATCTATGGCCCCATCGCCCAGATCTCTTTAATCCACCCGAGTCACGATCTCCTTGGGGTCAGGGCTGGCCCCGGCATCAACTTAACATGGAATTTTTAGGACCGCGGACCTGGAGTCACCCCTGTCATCTGGCCTACGGTTTTTTCGGCCAACTCCATGGCAAACCTCACTCCTTGGCTACGGTCGAGTCCCATGCCCTTCGGGGCCACGGCAAACCCATAGGCCTCTATAAAGTTAAACGTTGCATAGGGACTGATCGCCGCAAGGCGCTGGGCCATGGTCAGAGCGTCCCGTGTGGTGAGGTGGGGCCCTTCGTTGTTGGTTAAAAAAGTGTAGGCTTCGATAAAGGACTCGGAGGTCCCTGGCAGATCGCAGTCGACCAAGGGAGGCGCACTCACCAAAATCGAGGTGACCAGCTCGGCGCATTGGGGGCGTGAGAGGTCAAGCCCCTTATGGCGAACGCAAAATCCCACAAGTTCTTCAAACTCATCAGCCAGGGCCTCTGGAGGCTGGCGAACGCTTTTCAAAAGACGTTGGGCTAGGGCGATCGATGCAGGAGGAGCTAAGTCTAGACCCGATGGCACAAAGGAATGTCTAAACAGATCCCTAAAGGCTTCGGTGCGGGCTCCATCTTCATGGGCATACTCCTCGCCGACGAGAAGGGCACTTCTTCCGTCGACACCGGCTTTAAGGAGGAGTTCTGTCACCATAATAAATCTTCCTGCTGCTCCGTGGCATCCTCCCGAGACTTCGGTGGCAACGGCGCGCATATCCTGGTCGGCTAAACCAAGGACTTTCTTGTGACGCAGGTAGGTGATGGTCGTTAAAAACTCTTCTGTCGCATCACAGTTAAAAACCTTTTTGGGCTGTCCTAGATCCTCAGATTCCATCACGGGATCCTCCGACTCCCCCAGGAGCCTTCCATGGCAACCCGCCAGCCCTAAACTCCAAAAGCATCCACCGACTATAACCATCAGAAGGGGCCTAAAACTTTTCCAGCAGACCATAAACTTACCCTTTTGTGACTAGGCTTTTTATCTGCATCCATCCTAACATTCCCACGGGTCACAAGTCGACGGGCCCAGCTAACCATGAATGATCACTTTGGATTCCAACCATAAACCTTCTGAAAACTTGGAAACACTTGAAAAATAATCTAAAAATTTGTATTTTATGATTGAAATCAGGGGAGAACCAAAATTATGTGGGATGATTAAGGCGAAATTTGTTATCCCTGACTGCAAGTAGTAAAAATCTATTTTTAGGCCAGCTTGTAGTTCATGATAACGCTGAGGATTCCTGATAATATTCCATTGTTTGAAATTATATGTATAAACAAAGTTTTAGTTCATTTCTAGGACAATTGAACTAAACTCTGCCCCCGATCAGACGATAGGGGGAATAAGATCTCGATTGCCGAAAGTAAACAAATTTATTTTCTGTGAGTGTTTCTATATTTCTAGTTCCTTAAACATTAAGGATCCATCATCATGCAAATGAGACAACGATTTAACAAAGTGTGTACTCTACTTCTACTTGTCTCAAGCTCAGGCTGCAAAACAGTTCGCACTTCAAATGTCGCTGGTACATCAGCCAACGAAATCAGCCCGACATATGATGTGCTCTATCGGAGAAACTTCGATTTTCCCGTACACCTACTTAGTTTGGTGCCACCTCAGGTCAATGCACCAGAAGACGAGGAATTTGCTCAAAAACTTCAGACAATGGTAGACAAAATATATCCTATATTGAGAGAGAAGGTTAAGTCACAGATCAAATTTCCTGCACCCAAAGTTATTATCGATCGAAAAAAGCCCTTTAATGCGCAAATGAGGGATGTTCGAGCTCAAATCCCACTGGCTATTGAGTTTGAGAATCCGCCATCAGCGACCCTAAAGCGGGGAAAAACAGTGTCCCTTGGAACTTGGGAAGTAGACGATGAAGAGACTGAATCCATTGAACTCATACTTTCCCCATCCCAGAAGCGTGAGATCATGGACTGGCTTATAAGGTCCCATCGCGAGTGTCTCACTGTATTGGGGAGTGGGTTACGACTTACCAAGCAATGCCTAGAGGGTAAGAAGAAAGCGGCGACCTATAGTGGAGCTGAAGCCCTTATGCTGAAGTTTCCAACCAATGAAATTCTTATGAGTCATGACTATAAAAAGCTTGACGATAGGACCATGGGATTTATGCTTGCCCATGAATTAGGTCACTTTATTCAGCGCCACCATTTTCCTGCTGAAGAAAGAATGGCTATTTCTTATCCATACGAAGCCAATGAAAGGGCCTTCAATAGAATTACCCCACCCGTCGGCCTATCATTTGGAAACGAAAAGCTTATCAACCTCTATAATAGCTGGGAAGCATGTGAAGACAAGGATTGCCCTACAATACTCAATAAACTTATGGAACAAAAAATCTATCGCTACTCTAAGGAATGCGAAGCGGATGACTTTGCGCTCATTTTTGCAGTCAGCCAAGGGATGAGTCGCGAGCTGGCATCAAGCTGGCCACTTCAGTTTGTACGTTACATCCAGTCAGAGACAAACGGCAAATGGCCGCCCAAAACTCGCGGTGTGCCGGATAAACCCACCATCTCAGAATGCCAAGCAGATTTAAGTTCTGGATTTAAAAACGGCGCTCCGCCTTTCGGAGGCCCTAATGATGCCCATAACGAACCATGCTTTAGGGCTTATAGGTTTTTTCAGGTGTTTCCAAGTTTTCAGAAGGCTTATGGCTCGAATCCAAAGTGATCGTTGATATATATACCCTCAGCACAAACGCTTCTACACTCCCCGTCGCTAACGGCAGCACGGGAGGCACCTAATGGCAACTTTGATAAGCTAGGACTTTGGGTTCGCTAAGGGTCTGGCGCGCCTTGTCGGAGAGCTTCCCGACAGGCATGCAAGCAGTAAAAATCGATCTCAAAAGCACGAGTTTTTTTCGGCGGAACCTCATGGACCACTAGCTAAACCCGCACCATGGCAGAGAGGTTTCTTTGATTGTTAAACTTGATTCCAAGGGCGAGCGCTAAAGCGCTAAAGATATCCCGTTCGGACATTTTTTTGTCCCGCAGCGGTTCACCCGTGGCACCATCAAATCCAAAAGTCAGCCCAGTGGCGGGATCGATGCCCCCATAGATACGTCCGCCCTTGAGGAGGGGCGAAATCATCACCACGCCGTTGTTGAGATGATGACCACTGCCGCCCGTGGCCACCTTGTCCCGGCCAAACTCCGTGGCCAAGTAGATCATAGAACGGTCCCACATTTTGGAGCCGTTGTTAGCCAGTGGATCGTCGGTGGCCTTAAGCAGATCGATCAGACTGTCGGTCCCTTTCAGGACGTAGCTCCACATGGAGTTTTGGGCACCTCGGTGGTCCACGTGGGACCAGTCAAAGGCGATGGGAGCGTTGGGAGTTCCCTGGGCGGTGATCAACGAAGCCTGGTTTGGGGCGATGGTGACGGCGAGGGATAGCTGATTTTTCACGGCTAAAAACCCCAAAGCCAGACGGGCTTCGAAGGGATCCGTAGCCATATTAGGAAACTTGGCCCGGACCAGCTCAAAATCCGGAGAGGTTTGCAGACCAAAGCTCTGGAGGTTTTGGGTGGCAGGATCCCGGAGCATCATCTTGGTGATCGTGTCGCCCTTTTCCAAGAGACTCACCACCCGTGCCCGGTTTTCCATATATACAGCTGTGCATATTTAAAAGGACATGCTAGTTAAATAAATGGACGTAAGTAATTGCGAATTAGTGCTGGTCTCCTTTGAATTAGGGTAAAAACAGCTGTCAGGCAATCAACTAACTGAGTTTCTGTTTGAAAGTAT
>JBGSUI010000036.1:0-2211 GCA_041736175.1 Oligoflexales bacterium
GTGCCGCCATAGAACGGAAAACAAGATCAAATCCTCTCATATGTTGACCTATAAGCCGCAAAAACTGCACCAATACTTCCAAGTTTCAAGATTTGGAACAAAATTTCAAAAAAGCAAAAGGCATTGAATGTCCTACATTCATTGGACCACTCAGAGTCAGCAAAGACCAGGGCCTTTGTCAAAATCCAGGACGGCTGGTGGAGCCATTCTCCCAACCGCTACCTTGGAAAAAATTCTATTGATTTACCTATAGACCCAAAAAAAAGTGATTGATTTACCTATAGGCGAATTTTTTTGCTGGTTGCATTCATTAGACGCACACACCCGCTCTTTCCCTTCCGGCATCAAATCAACACCGGGTCCAAATGGTCTCGCTTGCAGAGCGATCAAATTCAAATGGTCCCGATTGCAGACTGATCAAGGCGCTTTTTTGGGGACACATCCAATCCCTGATTATCGATATTTGGTATCGCTAAAAATTCTGATTCTGTTAGCGCTGAACCAATTATAAGTCGTTCATAAAACTCTCTACCAAAAATCTTTTCTGTGCGCTCGACCATGTAGTTCATCCTCTTGTGTCGTGACATTCCTTGAAACGAAGAAGATACGACTAAAAATTCGACACCCATTGGGAGTTTATCACTCAAAACGTAAACCTTAGCGTCCGAGTGCTCTTCGACAAAACCCGTCTTTATTCTTTCCAGTAATTCAATTCTATCCATTTTAACAACCGTTTCGATGAGTTACAGTATTCATCAGCCAACGCCTTATCAGCGTCACCATAATAGCGATCGCTTGGGGCCCAAACATTAGCATCCCCAGCTATTTTAACTAGCAATTTGTATACCCACTCTTCCCTCGAGAATATATTTCGTAGAAAACCATTTCGATATCTCAATAAGTCCAAAAGCTTATGCCCCCAAAATTCCTTTTCATCCGCATCTGGGAACTGCTTAAATAAAAGAGCTTTAAGTGACAATTCGATCGCAAAGAATGCATTTTCTACCGCATTATTGAAGTGACCGTAATTATTAGATATAATGGCGCCATCCAATTTTTCTTGGGCATTTTTCCTTAATTTTTCCCATTTTTCGACGTCCAACTAGTACTTCCTCCTGCGACACCTGCTACATGGACAAATCATCCGCTCTTTTGTATCTGTAAAAATCTACCAGGATTTAATGCTGATGCAATCCCTCAAAAATAGTGGAGTGACTGGAACTGCAAGATCCGCTGGTTGACTGTCCCAGACCAACTGAGCCCAAGGGACCAATCGTCCTTGATTCCTTTTAAAAGCTCCCCGACCAACATATGCCCCACGGGCTCTACCGAGAATTGGTGCATTGAAACCAACTCCATCTTGAGGCGACAACTTTCGAATAAGGTGCCCCGTATCCCCAAGGCACTACCATAACTAAACTCAGTTTTTGCAAGGTGAGGATCGGTAACAGCTAAAGCAATTAAACCAAATCCATAAACTTGGTATTCGTCTCCCGGTGCAGACTCGAGGCCTAAACCAGATATTATTGCAAATCGCAAAGGCTGCTCCACGGAATGGTCCCTATTAAAAAAAAGATCCCTTTGCCATCCAACCTGCAGTCGCCAGGCAAGACCGCGGTCGATGCCATCAAATTCTCGCAAGTTCTCAATTTTGATAATATCCAGAGAACTTAAAGACGCACCTCGCAATTTTTGCGGGATAAAAACCCTAAGATCAAAAACAGATAGAGACAGTCCTGTGTCCCAATTGTTTCCGTCGAGGGTATCCTGCATAGCTGGTCTCAGACCTAAGAAAAATCCACAATGTTTACCATCGAGCTGATACCCAAGGAGCACTCTGGCAGGTCCTTGGACCTGGGGTTTTCTTGAATCCATGCTTTGGATCGGTGTCCCATCTTGTGCTAATTCCGCTCGTTTGTAGATTATCTCTTGCTTTAAGCTTTTTTGAATTATTGATTCTTGGGATTGTGATTTGTAGGTTTGGTATTCTATAAGATCATAAGCGGCATCAAGGACTCTATCATCTAGTGAGACTACTGAGACGTCTTTATTGTGGGTAAGGGCTATTACATTTGGGTGCAGTAGTTTTTTTACAATGATTTTCTGATGAATTTCATTGAGTTAGAGAATTTCTTTACATGATTTCTACAAAACTCCTGCTCAATATGATATTTCCAATAGGCATCAAGGTCGTTGCTTTTAAGGATTGAT
>JBGSUI010000044.1:0-2588 GCA_041736175.1 Oligoflexales bacterium
ATGAAATTAGTTAAAAAAATCAGAGAGATAGAGGACGAATTTTGGGAAAATGAGTCTAAAATTGATGAGATTGAATAAAAACTTTCATTATACCACGGAAAAAACTAAAATCTATCTTTTCATGTGCGTAGACCTATAGCAGTACAGGTGGCAGGAGCAGCCGTCACGGTGCCGGTGTTACCAAAGATTTCTATACCGGAGAGGATATTGGTCGCAGCAAGGTCAGGATCCCCTGTAATCGTGTAGCGGGTCCCGTCGGGACCGAAAAACTCAAAGGTCGCAGCAGTCTTAATCTTTGCAGCAAAAGTCGCGCTGTCCAGGTCAGCTGTGGCATCAGCTCCAGTGAGTGGGTTAGTCGCCGAGGGGTAGGTGCCTGTCACGCTGCCCACTTTTGCCCCTGATTTAATGACGGTGGGGACTAGCTCGGTCTTGGATACCACGATAAAATCCGTGGTCGATGTACAACCCATCTGTCCGCTTGCGGAGCAGAGGGGGAGTGACCCACAGTCTTTAGTACCAACGGTGATCTCGCCCTTGGCATTACGATATTTTTCGTCCTTACATACTTTATCTGCAGACATGGTGCTGATGGGGTAATCTCCAGGATCTGCGAGCATCGTCGCCTGGCCTAAATACCCTAGAGTTTTCGAAACGAGTTTGATATGCCCCATTCCTGCGCTGATTCCTTCAGGCATCTTGAATTCTGCAGATCCATCGGGGTTTATGGACAACGGAATGCGGACCGCGCCGATGTTGATTTCTAGATCTTTTTGGGTCCCAAGATTTTTCCCAGAAATTTTCACCGTGTCGCCCGCGCGGGTTGCCAGACGGTCAAGGCCCGTTAGCTCTGGCTTAATGTCAGGGGTTGTATCCGCTTCTGGAGATTTTTCTGGGAGGATTGAGCTTTGGGTCCCCACGGGATCTTTAACGGTCTCGGAACCCGTTGTCGTGCTCGTGCCGAGTTGAGTACTGGCAGAAGGTAGCTCAGCACCTTTTTTAACTTCGACTTCGAGACTGCTTTTGCAGCTAAACATGATGAATGTAAGGAGACTGCTGAGAGTCACCATGCCTGACGACCTGGTTTTGAGACCTTTCATTTGGTATTTGAAAACTATGTTCATGGGAGCCCCTACTCAATGGTGTTTACCAACTTAAAAGAGACATCGGTCTTTTAAGATTTTTATTGAGGATTGATATAGAAATAATTTAAAACCGAGTTATATAGTATAAATATCATACTATTACAACAAAGGCAGAAACCATTGAGACCAATTTTTAAAAACAGTGTCAAAAGGCAAATGGCTCATTTGAACCCACAGCAAGGTTACGCCAGTTCGAGAATCACTGATTCGTTTGTCGGGTAAGGAGAGGGAGCACAATTGCTCCCCCTGTGCGCTTGGTATGGGGATCAGCTAATTGGTGTAAGGCCAAAATCGGACCAGAGAGTTTCCATGCGGATATATTAAGATTGACACGTAGTAGCCACAGGCATACCTCTTGGTAATACGGTGTCGTAAATCTGGGAGGAAACTAATATGAAACTAGATCCCAGCTCAGTAACCGGTAAAACAATTTTTGTAGGCATTGACGTACACAAGACTAAATACAGCGTCTGTGTGGTAATCGATGGCAAGATTTTCCTAAAGGTAGGGTCAATGCCCGCAGTGGGGACTGGCTCTATCCGTGTAAAATATTCTTTGAGATCGCTGATTGATTGCGGTTTGACTCCAGAAGCCCATAAAAATTCCTCAAAGTCGAGAGAATGCATCTCCAAGGGGTCAGTAAATCCCACCGGAAAAGAGGGGACCACTTTGTAGTGAATTCCGAGCATAGAGCCGGAGGCGATGACATCAAATCTGCGATCGAGAGCTAAAAATTTTAGTGCTGTCCCCCCAAGGACTCAGTGCAGAAGGGACTCAGATTGGCTGGCATCCCAGCTCGGTCCCACACCAACCACATGGTCGCCAGTCCCAGCCACGGTATGGGCAGAAAAAGGTCGAAGGTAAGGTGGCCTATCACAGGACCGAGCAGAGGGTCATCAACGCGGTCCGTGAAATGCGGGCCAATGGGTTGACCTTGCGGGCCATCGCCAGCTGTCTCGGGGAGATGAAGATCCCGACAAAGTGTAGGGGCAAGAAGTGGCACCCGGAGATGGTTAAGCGGATCCTTGAACAGATGTTCGCCGCAATCTCGCTCATTCAGGGGCGAGCAAAGTCGAACCGCTAAGGATTTTAGGTAGAAAATCCGCCGCAACGATGTTACATATAAGAGTATGGCGAAAGCTAGCTCTTTGACAAGTTAGGTATGGGTTCTGCCAACTAATCCTTTGGCAGGTAAAAACCTTTGGGGAGCGTCGAGTCAACATTGTACGGCTTGACTCATTGCTGAAAAGCAGAACAAGACGCACTTCATAAGTACAAAATATTTTTTACACTTACACCGGAACGGTGTTGCTCTGAGAGAAAAGCTTGGAGTACTGGACGTGGAGCCAAAACTAAGCCGCAGGAAGCGATAGCGACCTGCGCACCTGTGGTAGAAGCGTCAAAAAAGAAAAGGAAAGCAGCGAAAGCTGCTTGACCTTGGAAGCC
>JBGSUI010000045.1:0-10674 GCA_041736175.1 Oligoflexales bacterium
GACGTGGAGCCAAACATAAGCCGCAGGAAGCGATAGCGACCTGCGCATCTGTGGTAGAAGCGTCAAAAAAGAAAAGGAAAGCAGCGAAAGCTGCTTGACCTTGGAAGCCGCACCCCTTTAGGGGTGCTGGTAGTTCACCAGGACGGTTTTGATCTTAGGAGTTTCGATGGTTTGTTTGAGAAGGCGTGCTTCGTATTTGCCATTCAGACGTCGGTGCAGCGCCCAAAAAATCCTTTTGAGATCATTATTGTTTAAAATGAAAGCCGCGTCTTCGATGGCCTCGAGCCCGCGCAAAAACTCAGGCTTTTGCATTTCCTTGTTGGCCTGCTGAGGGTCATTGTCGCCAAAAAATCCAAATTGACTGAATTCTTCATTAAACCAATTAAAAGAAATGTCGGGCCCCGTTTTTCTTCGGTCAGATTTGAAATAGACCGCGACTGATGCGTTGTCGTCTTTTAGATTAGAGAGATTTAGACCCCAAAAATTATCCGTGGAAAGATTCATCTCGACTTCAACGTCGCCAACCTTGGCTTTGACACTCTTACCTCTATTTTTTACAACCAGCTCGTTTATGGCTATCCAATACTCATCCATCGCAGGATTGTCTGTTGCAGCGACGACGCTGCCGTCCTGAAGGGAGCGCGGACGGACGCAGGACATATCGAAGGTTCCTGAAACGAGATCTTTGATCGGTTTTGTGGGAGCTTAAAGCAGTTCATTTTGAGTCCTTCGGTTGCATGTATTTATTGTAGGAAGTAAATCCTTGAGAAACCACAGGGCATGCCGTGAGCAGAGGTTATGCAATAGACAGGCCAACCATGGCGAACAATCGATGCCAATGGTTGTTGCTTGGATTTTCTATATTGATTTATGCGAGTAAGCCCAAGGTCTGGCGGACGGAATCTCCTCAAAAGTCCGATGGTCAAAGCGTTTGCGAGTGTACAATCAATGTACTAATGTGGCCATTGGCCTTGAGTCTGTGTTGAGACAAGGTTAAGAACCAAAGAACCTACTTTTTCTTCCTCCCCACGCCAGGTACGGCCACGTGGTCTCAAGGTCATCTGGAGTGTGGACAATCGATATTTAACCATCTCTTTGATAAGTTTCCGAGGTGGGGAGCTTCGGCTATTGCCATCATAGCTCCTTAGGTTTACATGTAACAACCAATAATTGCTTTTTAATTTGCATCTCCTTGCTTTTGACGAGTCTTTTTCCTCAAAAGATGCTCTGTAAAACCCGACACCTTTATGTCTGCCAACCTTGGCAGAGCAGATTTCACCAGGAGGATTAAAAATGTCTATCGTTCAATCTCTAAAAAACCAACTCCGCTCCGTCATCGAGTGGGAGGGGTTTGACAGCAGCGCGGTACTTTGGCAATGGACCATCAACGGTGACGAAATTAAAAACGCATCAAAACTTTTGGTAAAACCTGGTCAGGGCTGTTTTTTCCTCCACGAAGGAAAAGTTGAGGCTATCCTAACTGACTCTGGAACCTACACACTTAAGACTGCAAATATTCCGTTTTGGACCACCGTATCAAAATTTATGCAGGCCTTTGAAAGCGAGCATAAGGTGGGAATCTACTTTTTTCGCAGCGGTCCCCTCGTCGATCAGAAATGGGGCACCACAAATCCCATCAAATACTTTGATGCCAAATACGAGCAATCTGTGATGCTTAAAGCCTTTGGAACCTATACCGTCCAAGTGTTGGAGCCAAAGTCTTTTTTAGAGTTTGTGGCGTCGGCACCGTCGTTTTCGGGGGAGCAGCTCAGGAGTGCTTTATTTTCGCGGCTGGAACAGTCTATCAAAGACAGCATTGCCGAGTGCCAGTTTGGCTTTGACGAGATTGATTCTAAACTTAACGAGATTAGCGCAAAAACCCGAGACCACCTAAATAACGATGTGGCAAACTTAGGGTTTAAAATCACGGATTTCAGGATTAACGGTACGACCTTTGACGAACAGACCACAAAAAATATCCAAGAGATCTCTCGGGCCGCAGCCGAGGCCATGGCCGCCAAAAAACGAGGTCTCACCTACGCCCAGCAGGCACAGATCGATACGATGAAAATTGCGGCGGCAAACGAGGGGGGAGGGCTGGCCGCGACGGGAGCTCAGTTGGCTGCTGGTGTTGGGATGGGCCAAATGATGGCTGGAGCCATGGCTGCCAACCTGGCAGCATCCACACCACCCCAAGCGGTACAAACCCAGGTAAGCCAAAGTCCGCACGACGCAAACGAGCCGGTAAAGCGCCTTAAAAAACTCAAAGACTTGTTTGACGCCGGCTTGATCGATGCCCAGGAATTTGAGTCTAAGAAGAAGGAGATACTAGCAGATATTTAAAGCGAGTTTACAATATGGTTCGGGTTTATAAAGGAAGGTATGGCTATGGGTATGCGTGTAAAAAAACAACTAATCTATGAATTCTGGGACTGTCCCCAGTGCGGTGCTCAAGGCATCCTAGGGTCAGCAGAATCCTGTCCCCATTGCTCAAAGCCTCGAAACCAAAGCATCAAATTTTATCGGAAAAGCGACCAAGAGATCTTGGTCGAGCAAGAAAAGCTCAGCAGACACAGTGGAGGAGCTGACTGGATTTGTGAATACTGTGATGGACTCAACGCCGCGATGTTGACCCACTGTGGTTCGTGTACCGCCGAAAAATCTGCAAATGCCAAGACCGTTGTTGACCCAGGGCCTAAAGACATTCCCCCTCCTAAAGTCGAAGCATTATCTAAAGGTCCGCCCACTAAAAGCCGACGGCGGTTGATTCTTGGTCTGGTGGTGGCATCAATCGCTGCTCTCTTATACTGGTCTATGGCTGCGGAAAAAAACACCTATAGGGTGGACCAAGTCTCCTGGAGTCGCAAAATAATCGTGGAGCGTTACGTGCGGGAGTTCCGAGAATCATGGGAAGATGAACAGACCGGTGACGACATATCGCTTCTCACCAAGAAATCTAAGGTCAGGTCCTACAAGGATGTTCTCGACCACTATAAGACCGAGACCTATTCCGAAGAGGAATCCTATCAGTCAGGTAGTCGCGAAAAATGCTCTACCGAGTATAAATCCACGGGCAATGGTGCTGCAGAAAAAATCACTGCTTGCCACGACGAGCCGGTTTATGCAACAAGGCAGATCACAAAAACCAGAGAGGTTCCCGTCTATAGAAAAGAGCCAGTTTATGCAAACTGGGTTCGGTACCAATCAAGCTTTTATAAAGACCATCAGGTCTTTGAAAGCTCCGGGACAAACAATGCTCCCCAATGGCCTAAAACTAAATTAGGAACGGGGGTCTCGCAAAGACCCGACCGGGAAGGTGCGCGGGACGGTCTTTATCGAGTGACGTTAAGGAGAATGTCTCCCAGTAAAAAAGCGCCTCCTTCCGTCACGATCACGACGATAGAAAAGCGATTTGTCGATCACTATGAGATCGGCAAAGAGATCGCTGTGGACTATCAAAATGTGGGCGGTCTGCAGTGGCCCGAGGGCGACAAGGAGGAATCAAGCTCTACTGACAAACCTTGAGGTTGCTCTTGGATTTTTGAACGATCCAAAAGGGCTGTGAGTTCTGGAACCTCAGGTGGAAGAGCCGGAGTAAAATCTTGGGCTTTGAGGGCGGTACCTGCCAAGATGATTCCTAGAAAAACAAAGGGATTTTAGAGTGACCAAGGTCCATTGAGAGTATCATCATGATAATAAAGATTAAAATCGAGTAAGTAGGGGTTTGGATAAATCCTCTATGTCGGCCTCTGGACGGGGCGGGGTCAAGACACTTTTAGCACGTCTTTGTATCCGGTGCGGCCATTGGCCTTGAGTCTGTGTTGAGACAAGGTTAAGATCCAAAGAACCTAGAGGGGAATCCCTAACAAGAGACTATCTCAACCTTCGAGACATCCGGGCCTCAAGAAAGGCAAAGCCACCTGTGACTGACCCCCTGCTTAAAGTCGACCAATTGGTCACATCCTTTAAAGTCGAAGCCGGAGTGCTCCGGGCAGTCGATAAAGTCAGCTTTAGTATCAACCGGGGTGAGACGGTCGGGCTTGTGGGCGAATCAGGCTGCGGTAAGAGTGTCACCTCCCTGTCTATTTTAAGACTGATCGCCTCACCTCCAGGACTGATTGAGTCGGGTAAGATCCTCTTTGATGGCCAGGATCTCGCCCAGCTCTCCGAAGAAGAGATGCGAAAGCTGCGGGGAAACCGCATCTCGATGATCTTTCAAGAGCCCATGACGAGTCTTAATCCGGTGTTTACCATCGGTGACCAGATCGGCGAGGTCTTTAGGATCCACCAAAAATCATCCCGCGCCGAGGCTCGTAAAAAAGCCATCGAGATGCTCCACTTGGTCAAAATCCCTGCTCCCGAGGCACGGGTTGATGAATACCCCCACCAACTCTCCGGCGGCATGAGGCAGCGGATTATGATCGCCATGGCTTTAGCCTGTCGCCCCCAGCTGTTGATTGCAGACGAGCCCACGACCGCCCTTGATGTGACGATCCAAGCACAGATTCTCGACCTGATCGAAAGCCTGCAAAAAGAACTCAATATGGCGGTCCTCCTGATCACCCACGACCTGGGTGTGGTGGCTGAGGTTTGCGACAAGGTTGTGGTGATGTATGCAGGTAAGGTAGTCGAACAGGGGACGGTGCACCAACTCTTTACCAATCCCCAGCACCCCTACACCCAAGGGCTGCTTCGCTCTATCCCTAAGCTCGGCCATAAGTCCGAGTATCTGCCGACGATCGAAGGAACAGTTCCCAGTTTAGGAAATCTACCTCAAGGCTGCCGCTTTCAAACCCGATGCTCCCAGGTTTTTGACCGGTGTCGGACCGTGGAGCCTCCTTTGGTCCCTGTCCCTACGGGGTCAGGACCAACCCGCGACCTCGATGATTTAGGTTTAGGCCATGCCAGTGCCTGTTACCTGGTCCAAGGCGCAAGTGGACCCCATATCGACGGGAGGCCTGGTCATGACTCCACTCCTTGAAGTCCGCAACCTCATAAAATACTTTCCTATCAAAGGGGGAGTTTTTGGCAGAGTCGTTGCCAAAGTCCATGCGGTGGACGGTGTCAGTCTGTCTATGCTGCCAGGCCAAACCTTAGGTCTCGTGGGTGAGTCGGGCTGCGGCAAGTCCACCTTAGGCCGGGCGATCCTTCGGCTGCACGAACCCTCCTCTGGCCACATTCAATTTGATGGTTGCGATCTCCTTTCGCTGACGACCAGCGAACTCCGTGCAAAACGTCGGGATATGCAGATTATATTTCAAGACCCCTTTTCCTCCCTCAATCCGCGGATGACCGTGGGATCTATCCTCGCGGAGCCCTTTTTGATCCATAGGCTATGTTCAAAAAAGGAAACCACCCAACGAGTTAAGGAGCTATTAGAGACAGTTGGACTGCCTCCCGAGGCGGATAGCCGCTATCCCCACGAGTTTTCCGGTGGCCAACGGCAGCGTATTGGGATCGCCCGGGCGATTGCCCTTAGACCTAAGCTGATCGTTGCGGACGAACCCGTCAGTGCTCTCGATGTTTCGATCCAATCCCAGATCCTTAATCTGCTGGTAGATCTCCGTAAAAAACTCCAGCTCACCTATCTTTTTGTGGCCCATGATCTCGCGGTCATCGAACACATCAGCGATTTTGTCGCCGTGATGTATCTGGGAAAGATTGTCGAATACGCCTCAAGCGAACAGCTTTACTTGAAGCCTTCGCACCCCTATACCAGAGCCTTGATCAGTGCCATTCCCGTCCCTAAAGTCAGCCTTCCAGGGACTCCTAAAAGACAGCGGCAGATCCTGATCGGCGATGTGCCTAGCCCAATTAATCCACCTTCGGGATGTTATTTTCATCCCCGGTGTCCCCTGGCGACCGACAAGTGTAAGCAAGAGGCTCCGGCCCAACGCAATATCAGCGGCGCGGGCAAACCGCCCCATTTGGTTGCTTGTCATTATGCATAACGTCCACCCTAGGCCAGACAAAACCCTGATCTGTCTCACAGGAGGCGGCACGGCGGGGCATGTCACGCCTCATTTTGCATGGACGCCTTTTTTTGACAAACAAGGCTGGGATTATATCTATATCGGATCTCAGGGTTTAGAAAAATCCCTTGTGGAAGCCCAAAAGATCCCTTTCTATACCATCGCTGCGGGTAAACTCCGCCGCTATGCCTCCTGGCAAAACTTTACGGATCTCTTTAAAGTGGTCGGGGGGTTTTTCCAGGCATTTCGAATTTTAGGCCAAACCCGACCCAGCCTTATCCTGAGCAAAGGGGGATTTGTGGCGGTGCCGGTTGCTGTGGCAGGCTGGTTGCGGAAGATCCCGGTGATCTCCCACGAATCAGATGTATCCCCAGGACTCGCCAATCGGATCATCGCCCGGTTTGCCCACAAGATCCTCTACGCTTTTCCCGAGACAGCCCAATATATCAGCGGCGATAAAGGGGTATATGTGGGCGCACCGGTACGGGCTGACCTGGCCCTTGGGGACAAAAACCGAGCTGTCGCCCTGTGTGGATTCCAAGATTTTGACCCTAGCCTGCCGACGCTTTTGGTGATGGGCGGAAGCCAAGGGGCCCAGCGTATCAACGATGCTCTTAAGATCATATTACCAACTCTTACCCAGTCTATGCAGGTGATTCACCTGACGGGCAAAGGCAAGACGATAGGCTTTCAGCATCCTCGCTATAAAGCTTTTGAGTTTGTGTCCCAAGAGTTTAAAGACCTCCTCGCCCTGTCGACCCATGTGGTTAGCCGTGCGGGGTCTAACTCCATCTTCGAACTCTTAGAGCTCCATAAGCCGATGCTTTTGATCCCTCTTGAGCTTGGAAGCAGGGGCGACCAAATCCTCAACGCCAACTCCTTTGCCCGCCAAGGCTGGTGTTTGACCTTAAGGGACAAGGATCTATCGGAGACGTCGCTCCTCGCTGCTATTAAACAGCTGATCGACCAGGGTCCACAGCTGGTCCTCAAACACCAATCCCGGCCCACCAGTCATACCTGTGATAGGGTAGTGGACGAGATCAAATCCACTCTTAAGATCTAGCCAACTCAGTGGGGATCAGGCCTGCCCAACTTCTCTAAAAGTGGCACCTGAATCTTCGCTTGTAAAGCATCTGAGTAAGGACCTGTCAATAAATAACTTGGACACTTTCTAATTAAATAGTCTATAGTCCAAGAATGCTATCAGAACAATCAAAAAACCTAGATCGAATCCCAGATGTCATCGCCCTACTTGAAGAGATTGTAGATCCTAC
Source organism: Oligoflexales bacterium (assembly GCA_041736175.1). Taxonomy (GTDB): domain Bacteria; phylum Bdellovibrionota_B; class Oligoflexia; order Oligoflexales; family CAIYRB01; genus JBGSUI01. Next base: position 7,247 of record JBGSUI010000045.1, read on the forward strand.
GAGCCGCGGCGATCCAGAATCTCCGCTTCGCTGGACTTGCAAGAGTGTCCGAAATATAACGGAGTCTTTGAACATTAAAGGATATGCAATCAGCCGACAAACTGTAGCAAATATTCTCCATGAACTAGACTATAGTTTGCAAACAAACAGAAAAACATCTGAAGGTAAGAAGGATCACCCAGATCGAGACCAGCAATTTCGTTTCATCATTAGTAAGGCAAAAGCCTTCCTAAATAAGTCTCTGACGGTTATTTCCGTTGACCCAAAGAAGAAGGAACTGATCGGCAAATATAAAAACGCGGGCCATGAATGGGAAAAAAAGGCATGTCAGTCAAAGTGCTAAGTCATGATTTTCCTGATCCTGATAAACCAAAAGCAGTTTCTTATGGCGTATATGACATTGGGGGAAATCTTGGGTGGGTCAAGATCGGCATCTCGGCGGACACTACTGAATTCGCTGTTGAGAGTATCAAACAATGATGGAATTTAATGGGTAGAAAACGATACACGATGGCTCGAGAAATATATATTTGCGCGGACAGCGGAGGTAGCAACGGCTACCGAATTCACCTTTGGAAATATGAACTACAAAAGTTTTGTGATACTCAAAATATTACCATCACCGTCTCATTATCTTCCGGGTACAAGTAAATGGAACAAGATAGAGCAACGTCTGTTTTCATATATCACCATGAATTGGTGTGGGCGGCCACTCACGGATTACAGAACTGTCGTTGATCTAATTGCAGCAACTACCACTAAGATGGAGTTGATCGTCAAGGCACGTCTCGATAATAAAAAGTACAAAAGAGGCATTAAGGTTTCTGCCAGCGAAATGGCAAAATTAAATATCTTTCGCAGTACATTTCACGGTGAATGGAATTACACCATTTCACCTCGAAGTGTCTAAGTTATTTCTTGAAAGGTCCTTAGCTTTTGCTGTACTCGCCTTGCCGGACACAATGGATTCCGTCAAGATCAAGCCAGCTTTTCTTTTTTTACCTTTCCTGGGGATATGGGTTTATGATCGGTGGGTTTGGAAACCTTGTCGGACTTTTGGGGTGGTCGCAAGGTCTTCTGGAGTGTGGACAATCGATATTTAACCATGTCTTTGATAAGTTTCCGGGGGATAGGTTTGTTCAAGGGACACTGAATTGACCCTTTGGCAAATTTGTATTCGCCCCTAGTCGGTCCCCGAGAGCCTCAATAACAGCAAGAGAGGGGTAAAAGCCCACGTGTTTGGAATAACCAGCCATCATGATTTTTTGGTCTCGCTTCCCGCCATGGACTAGGGCAAAAGATGGAATCTTGTAATTCATTTAAAACTTTCTGATTGAAGTTGGGTAAGGAGTTTGGAATTGAAAATCCTGCTGTGGCCTGTGAAACGCAACTTGAGAAGGGTGATTGCTTGATTAGGTCTCTAAGAAAAGAGTTGGATGGTTGATGCCTTTTTCCATTGGCCTTCTTAGGGAGGTCCTTAGGTTGGAATCACGAGTCGATCCGGCTGCCCAGAAACTGACCATCATTTGTCCACGAAACATTTCGACTTGTTATAACTTACCGTGACATAGGATGAAAATAATTCCACTCGCTCCCAATCGTCAATGCGTTATTTCATTCGCAGTGCTTTTAAAGTTCTGGTTTCAAACAAACAAAAAGCTGTACTCACAGGTCCATAAAATAGTCATCAGAGAAATCCAACCTTATTACAAAAATAAGGCCATATCCCTAGGTGTCAAATATCCTCTGAATGGAACTAATTCCTACACACTGAGATTTGGATCAGACCCAAACTTAAACCAACAGAACCATTGCCTGGCGCTTGATGGCGTTTTCACTGATGTCGCTGGTGTCATGCGCTTTTATAACACCCCTGCCATCCGCGATCAAGAAGTGGCCACACTGATCACTTAAATCAGCAACAAGGTCATAACGTCCCTTAAAAAGAAGTCTCTTGACTCTTCGTCGGAATTCTTGGGAAGAGAGGTAGTTTTGCTAAAAAATTCTAGTTTGAAGGTTCAAGTTTCCAGAGGTCGCCGACCAACTACGGAACTACGCAGCGCACCACAGTGGCGCTCTCAGAGCCGCTGAAGCTAGCCCCGGTTCCCGCCCACATCCAGTAATGATTAGAATAGTAAGTGCTGGCCGAAGACGTTCTGGTATTACTCATGCCCACAGACGGTACACCAGTGGTCGAGGATGACCAGCTAGGCGAGGCTGGGTCCGCAGGTTTGTTATCCACTGGATCGTTGGCAGTCGTCTCGTATAGGAGCGGCAGCCGCATTCCCTTATTGGCACAGGTTTGGATATTACCTTCATACCACGATGCACTATAGCTGGCACCACCGGCGGTTGTGTTCCAGAACCCTAAACGGTAGGCTCCTGCTGTGGTCTGATTGGTGTTGCCGTCATGGGCGGTGGCATCCAGACGCTGGCTTGGGTTTCCTTGATCGTAATATACACAACGCCCGGTCGCTACTCTATTGCCGTCATCGACATACACGTTTACAGGACAGACGCGACCACCAAGATTGGCCACGGTCCTATCGAGATTTGTGGCGCTAAAAGAGCGACCATTGGCGTTAAGCTTCAAATGCCAATTATCGGAACCATTTACCCGCAGCACGTTATTGCCGTCGGCCTGTACCCATATCCCCGAGGTAAGGACAAGAAGCTTGCCGCTTCCTGTATATGCCATGCCCGAATTCAAGGCAGCACTGGTCTGGTAGCAATCCACGCCGCAAAGCTCTGGTTTATCCCGGCTAGTGGTCCCTATCAACGATGTCTGGTACCAGGCAATACCATTGGAGACTAGCTGGACCAGAGCATTGGTTTGCAGAGTTATGGGCGCCTGAACCCCATCGATCTGGTCCGTGCCAGAGGGGAGGACTGTTGCCCAGAGCCCTGCACCTTTTACTGTGAGTAGATATCCCGCACCGGCACTTGCTGCAGTAGGGAGGGTCAGGGTGGTCCGGTTCCCTGTCACGATAAAATATTTGCCGCTGTCTCCAGCTGTCAGAGTATAGTCAGAGCTTTTCGTAGAAACACCCACACTACCTCCACTAGCAGCCCAAGATAAGGATCCCGATCCATCCGTCACTAGTGCCTGGCCACTTGTCCCATCTGCGGCAGGGAGGGTCCAGATTTTATTGGTGGTGACAGAAGCAGGAGCCTTAAAACCTACATAGTGGCTATCGTCGTTATCCCCAAATCTAAGATCCGTAGCAGCTGTACCAGTTCCTGCCACCCGGATATTGCCAGTGCTTGAGAGCTGGCCAGATGTGGCCACCACAGTGGAGCCCCCGATGGTCCCCGAGGTGATGGCAGAGCCAGAGACTTTGCCCGCAGTGCTAATGGTGTCCAGTTTAGTATCAGCGATGGCGGCTGAGGCGTTGATATCCGTGTCCATGATCGAATTATTGGTGATA
>JBGSUI010000057.1:0-46290 GCA_041736175.1 Oligoflexales bacterium
ATTGGGCCTCAAAAATCAGCATCAAATGAATTCCAAAATGAAGACTTTCCCGCTAAAAAAAGCCCTTATGCAGAGCGTTAATCATTCGAGGCTCCAAAACTTGGTTATAGCATGAGGGCCTTTTTGGACACCCCAGTTGGAATATTGCCTTTCTGAAACCCTTAAAGTAAAATTGATTTGGAATTTTTTCCTAAGTGTTCGTAAGCCATGGGCAGCAAACTCTCGCCAAACCGCTTTGGCAAGCCTCGTACTCTCCGCCCATGTCCTCCGGGCTTCTTTCCCATACCCGATTGTTTTAGCCCGTGGTACTGTCAAGACTATATGAGCTAATCCGTTGTTTTCTTGGTCTTGTTCTAAGTAATTCATAACTGCCTGGTAGGTGGTCCTAAACCTATCTCCTGCCTTGAGGTTTGAACATGTGGTGCAGACATTCCACAAATTACAACGCAACAATCCCAGCACGCTATTGAATTTTTCTCCGTTGATGATCCTAGTGGCGGCAAACACCTCTCCCCCTGGTCGTCCGCAACCATCCATTTGCTGATGCCGTTTAGTTAAAAGGTCGACTTCTCTTGAAAAAGTTTCGTCACCTTTTCGATTGATTAACCAACTTACTCCAACTATTCTTTTCCCATTTGTTGATTGGCGGAACTCTCTACCTATACCTATAGTTGGTGCATTGTTTATAGCTTCCCTAGTATCCCCGCCACGACTTCCTGCGGCCCCTATGGGGCCGCCCGTCGTCGGGCAGGGGGAATTTTTAAACTGACTGGTGTTAGTCGACATAGAATTTAACCCTCCGTGATCCTTGCTTAAAAATAAAAACCCCAGGCTTGGTTTGAATTTCTTGGTCGGTATACAGTTCGGGGATCTTTAAGGTATTTGCCATGTGAATGTCCTGCCGCCCAATTATAGAAAATGAGATATTATCGGTCGCAGAATCAAGGAGCCCTCTATCTATGGCTCGTGCCGATTGAGTGGCTAAAATCACATGAAAGCCTACGTTGGCGTACCTTCGCAACGCCTTCTGAATAAACAATTTTAATTGAAGTTTCTGATCTTTTATCTCTGGAGGGTCTTCCTTGCCTATTTCTATTTGTTCGACAAATTCGTCAACGCAGATGATTGTGGGCCGGTATCTTGTTGATCCTGGAAATCGTTCACGCCATAGCATGTAAAAACTACCCCGGCAATTGGACTCCGATTTAAATTTCGCCATTCTCTTGGCCTTCGCATGTAGCTTGGATATCGCAGTGGTGTACGCTTCTGGCTGGTCAGGGGATAAAACATGGACATTTGGAAGGTCAGTTATATCAACAAATTCCTCACCATTCTTAACATCAAAAACAAAAACGTCTGCCTCGTTGCCCAGAGAATTAAGGAATTTCTTAATAAAAATCGAGATTCCTGTTGTTTTGCCAGTCCTCGAGGGCGACATCCATAAAGATCCAGCCAGTGCGTTCTTGAGCACGTCGATTTTAATTGGTCGACGATCGGCAGTATGTCTAAACTCCACTAACCCCGCTTTTTTTTTACAATTCCACTCACAGGTAAATAAATCTTGTCCTTATGCCACCCCTCTTCCACCTTAATCGGTTCGCCAAATGCAGTCCCCGCATATAGCTCAATACTCTGTTTGGCTTTTGTGACTACATCGACCGTGCAATTATCGTGTCCATATACATATACACCCAATAATTCACCAAACAGCCACGAGCGATGGGGCCTATAAACCGCATATGTATAGAGAGGATGCGGATCATTTAGAATTTTACCCTGACTGTCTCTGACGGCTGCTGTATTACCATCGTCACGCACGAGTCCAGAATGTTGGTGGCAAAGACGACGCCAACGAGTCAAGCGATTCATCCGATATAGGATCAATAGAGACGACGCTACCAAAACAACAATGATGATATAGTCAGATACAAGTAGTTGCTGCCACACCTTGCCGCTTAACAGCGACATGGGATCCAGGCAAGATCGATACATTAGTTTTGAAAAGCCAATTAATTGATAACAGTTCATGTTCCGTTTCTCCTCATGGTTTTAAAATAATTGGTAAAAAATCGTAGCTCCGAAATTGCGGGCGAAATTCAGTTAATTTCGCCCGCACAAGGCACTAGGCTTTTTTGCTTGGAGGGACTGGGGCATGGGACACCAAATGGTAATTTGTTTTTTCCCCAGCTTTCCCTCGGGCCTCAGCATAAATTGAAACCAGGTAGGTCTGACCTACTTCGAATTTTGCCGATAGATCGGCTACCATAACAGCAATAGGCTTCTCAAAGCTGGCGGGGAAAGTTTCAACTAACTCTGTCAACATGGCCCGTACGACGATGACCTGGTGCGGCGGTTTATGCCACGTTTGGCCATTATCGAGTTTCCCACTCGCGGCTTCCTTTACACTAGTCCTCATTACTGTTACGACCTGAGTGCTACATACCTGAACTTTACTCATAACAAGACTCCTTTCTTGGGGGTCCCGCAGGACCGAGTTTAATAACATCTAAACATCCACCAACCAAGGTATCGGATCTCCAATAACCGAAGCCCATATTTACGGCCTAAAGTTGTAATAAATCACTTTATATATAAATATCAATATGTTGGCTCCAGCTCGGGGCATATTGGCTGGCGGATAGAAGCCGGCCGCTAGTCTTTATATGACAAGCGAGAGGTGGCTCCCCAGCGTTGATCGGCTTGGGAACTCAACTCAATTTCTTTTGAAAATTAGACCTTGTTAACCGACGTTACCGTAGTCCCGTTTGTGGTTTTCTGCCTGCGCTTGAGGCGGTTTGCGTGTGTAAGCTTCTGTACTCGCCTGGTCGCCATGCCGCAAATGATCTTGGAGCAAAAAAATCGGCAAGTCGAGCGTCCTCCCTAAATACACACCGGAGGCACGCCGCAGATCATGCAGGGTGACTTTTAAGCGCGACTTGCCGTGTCGTTGCCAATACTTAAATAGTGTATCGCGGCTACGACCATCACAGAGGGGGCGGTTTTGAAAACGCGGTAAGAGTTTGGCCAGTGTATTAGCTGCTTGTTGGCTCCAGATATTAACATAGCCGTGACTGAAATGGTTTTTCGGAACTCCCTGGACACCGCCTTTTTTAAGGGCCTTATTCACGTGAAGGCTCAAACCCGAACCTAATCCATGCTTTTTAAAGCGTGGGTAGGTCAGAGCCAATTCGTATGCCTGCGGTGCAGTGTAGAAATCCGACTCGGTGATGGCGAAGGTCTCTTCGGGTCTTAGCGATCCGAAATATCCAAGCAAGGCCATAAGGGCACAGCGGTCGCTCGCGGTCTTACAGAACGAGAAGACATCTTCGGGTTTGATGTCAAACTCTAGTGGCGTGGGGGCCTGTTTATTCGCTGTCGGTAAAATTGGCGTCCACGGCTTTGAGATGATGTTATGTAGCGTTAGATACTTAGAGAATCGGACGAGGACCGCCAGGACCTTCTTAATTTGGTTGGTTTTGAGATGCCCCTCATCGATTAGGTATTGGGCAAGATGGGGAATGTGGTATTCCCAGATTCGGACGTCCTTCTGCTTGCGTTCCCGGACAAAAAAGGGAGCGATATGGAGGTCGAACCGACGCTGTTCTTCTTCAACAGTGGTGCCCTGTAGATTGCGTAGTGCCGCCCGTTCGCTGATAAAGCTCCTGAATAGGGTCAATGCCTCATCATTCTGCATTAGCACCCGTTCCAAGGTTCGGGTGGCCTGACGGCGGTTCTCCGAAATGTAGAGGTCAATCCATTTCTCAATATCGTCGTCCCCAGCATTGTCGAGATGTTTAGTTAGGTTTCGTGTTATTTTTTTCGGCCCGCGAGTCTCAGGGTCATAAAGTTGCACAATGACTCTACCGCCGTCGCGATACCACCGTTTCCTACGTTCCTTCTTGTTAGCCAAATCCGCCTCCGTCATGCTCGATTGTTATCGGCAGGAAACAAATCAGCTTTATCGAAGGGTTACGTTGATATTACCCGTATTACCCGACTTAGGGTAATAGCGGTTTAGGCAGGAAGATAGAAAACCCTTAAAAATCATGGCGGTTCCGGCAGGAATCGAACCTGCACCGCCGCCTTCGGAGGGCGGAATGATATCCATTTCACTACGGAACCGTGGTGATTAGCTACCTTAAGGACGGGCTTAGTGTCACGATGTTTTTTTAAATTCTTTAAAATCGAGAAGTTATCGATACTAGAGTCTTAGATCCTTAGAATGCGATCCTAGGATCTTGCCAGGTTTTCAGTTTGTGAAAGGAGATCTTTCGGGGCTTTAGGCTGTTGCGAACGCTCGATCTCGAGGAGTTTAGAGATGGCGTCTACAGATCTGATTTGAATCGAGAGTTGGCCAGGGATAAAGGTCAGGATTTTGGCGTCATCTTCCTTAGAGGTTGAGCCTGTCTCTACCGAGGAGATCTGAATCAAACCAAGAAACTCATGGCGTCTCAAGGTCTGATCGAAGGTCTCTTTGTCGGTCAGCGCATGTAAAATTTCTGAGTAGGGAAGGTTAAATTCACCCGTCGGCAGGGAGGGGATCGGTGGCTTTTTATTCCGTACATAGTCACAGATTTTAAGGATGAGTTGGCGATCTCCTGGTGTGGATTGGCTGACCCCTTTGCGGAACTCGTAGGAGCCTAGAAAGCGGTGAGCAAAGGTACCAAAGGCTGCAAGGCGTTCGAGGACGCTGATTTCAGCCCGGCGTATGGTCGCGTTTGGTTCTGACTTAAGGATTCCCACGGCCAGAAAGGTGTCAAAAATGTTGCCTAACTTATGTTTTTCAACACCGGTGATTTTACTTAAGGTACCTAGGGCAAGGTCTACATCTACGATTTTCTTTTCGGCCTGAGGATCGACCTGCATAGCTCCTACGGCAGAAAGTCCAAAAGCGACGATGCTTGCCAGCTGAACTGCGGCGCAGTCGAGTTGCTGGTGGTGTGCTTGGACAGCAAGTTTTACATAGAGATCATCCATATGTTTGATGCGTAGTGTAAAGTCTTTGATTACGGTATGGACCCAAGGAGGCATGGAAGAGATAAGGCTTTTAAACCCGCCTTGTTTGACGAGGGTGGCCTTGACTTTAGTCAAGGTACGAGCGGATGCAAGACGGGGTTCTCGGGTCAAGCAGGTCATAATACCTAAGACTTCGCCTGGTCCAAGGACCGCAAGCTGGGCTGTAAGATCACCGGATTTACGATAGATCTCGACTTTTCCCTCTCTTATACAAAAAAGATCGCCACCAGCATCTCCTTCATTAAAAATGATCTGACCAGATTCAAATTCTACTTGATGACCGCTAAGCCCATTGACTGACATGGGGCACTCTCCCGAGGCTAAATGGTTTCCTTAAAAGGTAACCCATCAGTGAGGATCTCGTCGACTCCTGAGGTTAAAGCTCGCCGCACCTCAGAGATATTCTGTGGCAGAAAAGCGACGACCAGGGCATCTCGACGATGAAACTCTGTCACGAGTCGAGGGCTGATGACTTGTTGTCCCCAAAGTTGTGGGGGGAGGGCGTAGGTTCTGCCTTTTTTAATCCCCGCCAAAAAACCTAGGCCACAGAGGCCAAGGAGGCCGCTTTTCCAGCACTCTCGGTCTCGGGCATAGATCCGAGAATTGGGGAGAAAAGTAAGTAGCTGTTTTTCATGCTGTGCATCCCAGGTGAGGAATTTTGCATGGGATGTTAACCAGTCAGTTGCGTGATGATTTTTGATCCAGATTTCTAAAGCCTTTAGTGTTTTAGCGCCGTGTTCGGGTTTGATATCAAACACCCAGGAATAACCAGCGAGATCATGGATAAATTCATCAAAAAAATAGGGTGCGCTGCCATCAGGAAACCGCATGGTTTCAATCTCGGAGCGGTCGAGGGTGCCAAGATCTCTTTGAGCGTGGGAGTGGGAATGGGAAAGACGGCCAAAATGAAGATCATGACAGAGCACAATAGACTCGTCCCTGGTCACCCTTAAATCAGTCTCAAAGGTATGAAACCCCGCTTCGATTGCAGCCTGAAAGGCTGGCCGGGTGTTTTCAACTCCATGGGTTTTAAGTCCGCGGTGGCTAATCCAAGTAACTGTCACAAAAAATCCTCTTTTGGTTCCATAAAAGATACGCTATAGTCCAGCTTATGTACAGAACGGGCAAAAAACATCTTGATTTATGGCGCGCTCTTGCTCAAAAAGATCTGAAATCTACCAAAGATGATCAGCTCCAGCGAGAGACTCCTGAGCATATTCCGATCAAGGCTGTTTACACGGCCCTTGATATAGAAAATCTGGATCATCTCGACAGTCTGCCCGGGTTTCCTCCCTTTACCCGAGGTCCGCGGGCGACGATGTATACGGCCCAGCCATGGACCATTCGCCAGTATGCGGGGTTTTCGACTGCCGAAGAGTCCAACGCTTTTTACCGACGCAATTTGGCCCAAGGCCAAAAAGGTCTTAGTGTCGCCTTCGATCTAGCGACCCATCGAGGTTACGATTCTGATCATCCACGGGTGACAGGGGATGTTGGCAAGGCAGGGGTGGCAATTGATTCAGTCGAGGATATGAAAATCCTGTTTGATCAGATTCCCCTGGGCGAGATGTCGGTTTCCATGACTATGAATGGCGCTGTGTTGCCTATTCTGGCTGCCTATATTGTGGCGGCTGAGGAACAGGGCGTCTCTCAGGACAGGCTTTCGGGGACCATTCAAAACGACATCCTCAAAGAATATATGGTGCGTAATACCTATATCTATCCACCAGAGCCTTCGATGCGCATCGTTGGGGATATCATCGAATACTCAAGCCAGCATATGCGGCGGTTCAATAGCATCAGTATCAGCGGTTACCATATGCAGGAGGCCGGAGCAGATTCTGCCCTTGAGCTAGCTTTTACCTTGGCGGATGGGGTGGAATATGTGCGAGCGGCCTTGATGCGGGGGGCAAAAATCGATGACTTTGCGCCGAGGCTATCGTTCTTTTTTGGAATCGGCATGAACTTCTATATGGAGATCGCCAAGCTTAGGGCGGCCCGGACTCTTTGGCACGAACTCATCCTTCCTTTTGAACCTAAAGACCCCAAATCCCTGATGCTGCGGACCCACTGTCAAACCTCTGGGTATACTCTTACAGAGCAAGATCCCTATAACAACATCGTTCGCACAACGGTCGAGGCCATGGCTGCAGTCCTTGGTGGTACCCAGTCCTTACACACCAATGCTTTTGACGAGGCGATTGCATTGCCCACAGATTTTTCTGCACGCATCGCCCGCAATACCCAGCTTATTATTCAGCATGAAACGGATATCACCCATACCGTCGATCCCTTTGGCGGCAGCTATTTTATGGAGGCTTTGACTGGGGATTTGATCAACAGAGGCCGTCAGCTGATCAAAGAAGTCGAAGATCATGGTGGAATGGTTAAGGCGATTTTAGCGGGATTTCCTAAGCTTAAAATCGAAGAAGCTGCGGCTCGTAAACAAGCTCGTGTAGATAGTGGCCAAGACGTGATCGTGGGGGTCAACAAGTACCAAGTTAAATCAGCCCAAGAGAAGCCCATCGATGTCTTAGAAATTGACAATACTAAAGTCCGCGATGCGCAGATTCAAAAGCTTCAAAAACTACGAGCCTCCAGGAATCAATCCCAGGTGGAGGCCACTCTCAAGCATCTTGTGGAGGTGGCCAAAGACCCCAGAGGAAATCTCCTTGAGGCTATGATTCCGGCGATCCGGGCGCGAGCAACCTTAGGTGAAACCTCTGAGGCCCTTGCCAGCGTTTTTGGTCGCCATAGGGCAGCTCCCCAATTGATCAGCTCGGTCTATCAAGCGGCTTATGCTAACGATCATCAGGAAAATGATTTTACCCGGGCAAAAGCCATCGTAGATCGATTTGCTGAAGAGGAAGGGCGTCGTCCGCGGATCTTGGTCGCTAAATTAGGCCAAGACGGTCACGATCGGGGATCAAAAGTGATTGCGACGGGTCTTGCAGATTTGGGATTTGATGTGGATATTGGTCCATTATTTCAAACACCCGAAGAGGCTGCCAAACAGGCAGTGGAAAGCGATGTCCATGTGGTTGGAGTGTCATCCCAGGCTGCAGGTCATAAGACTTTGGTTCCAGAACTGATCCAGGCTTTAGCCAAACTAGGTGCCCTCGATATTCTGGTGGTGGTAGGCGGAGTGATTCCCACTAAGGACTATGAGTTTCTCAAACACCATGGTGCTATCGCCATCTTTGGACCGGGGACGCCCATACCGGTTTGTGCCATGACTATGATTGAGGCTCTGCGCAATCATCAGCGAAAACCTGAGCCGTGAATCCCATCGAATGGCAACTTTGGAACGACTTACGGGCTGGGCATACCCGTGTTTTAGCTAAGGTGATCACGCTTATAGAAAACCAGCGTCCAGACCAACGGGCCCTAGCAGAAAAACTACTCAGTCGGATCCTTCCATCCTCTGGAAAATCCATAAGGATCGGAATTACGGGTGCGCCAGGGGTTGGCAAAAGTACGTTTATCGAACAGTTTGGCCTACGACTGGTCCAAAAAGGGCATCGTTTGGCAGTGCTAGCGATCGATCCAACCTCTCCCCTCTCCGGCGGCAGCATTCTAGGCGATCGCATCAGGATGGAAGAACTCTCTCGACATCCAAGTGTGTTTATACGTCCATCGCCCTCGGGTCTGAGTCTTGGGGGAGTCGCTCGATACACACGGGAGACCATCCTCGCGTGCGAAGCTGCGGGTTTTGACAGAATCATCGTCGAAACCGTTGGTGTCGGCCAAAGTGAAGTCGAAGTTGCTTCGATGGTAGATGTTTTTTTAATCCTGCAGCAGCCCTATTCAGGCGACGATATCCAAGGCCTCAAAAAGGGACTCTTGGAACTCGCGGATTTGGTGGCTGTGACCAAGGGGGACGGGGAGCTTTTACTGCCGGCACAAGTGACCCGACAAAAGCTGGAGTCATCCCTGCATTTGGCAAAGGTCGTTGGAAACCATGGGTCTGAGTCCTGGGATCATGGCCACCAGCAGCGTGTTCTCGTGGTTAGCGGCAAGACCGGCGATGGATTAGATGAACTTCTCAACCAGCTCGAACAGTTTGTGGGTGTCCAAGTGAGTTCTGGGAGGTTTCAAGGGCGGCGCATGGACCAAGCCAAAGCTTGGTTCCAGAGCGAACTCACCCATAACCTCGAAAAGAGATTTTTCTCGGATCCCTGGGTGCAAGAGCAGCTTAAAAGGATAGAGCCAAAGATCTATGGACTTCAATCGACCCCGAGTCTTGTCGCTAAGGATCTGGTAGGTCAATTCTTACAGCGAGGTCCTAAGGGTGTTTGATTTTAGGCCAATAAGTCTCATATTTAAAATTTGGTGAATGCTGAACGTTATGGCAAGTGAGACAAACCTCCTGCGCATCTTGTCGGTTCTTTGCCTTTTCCTGGGGGCTCCTTTGGGTAGACGGAAGGGGGTTAAGGCTGTGAGATTTTCGGGGACCGTGGCAGTTTTCACATTGTACATTGGCTAAAAAGGGGCTGTCTTGATTGGAAACGAAACCTCCTTTAGTCTTTGAACCGACACTATGACAGGAAACACAGTAGGCATCTTGGTCTTTATTTTTGTCGATAAGGGTTTGCATCGCGCGAGCATGACGGGATTTTGAGTAGAGATCTACGATGGGTTCATGGCATGAACGGCAGGGGGTGATCCCGGCAAAGGGGGTCGATGCGAGGTCATTGAGGCGCTTTTGGCCTTCTGCCTGGAAGCTTTTTTTAACAACACTTTCGTATGCGGCAAAAAGACCATCAGCTAAAGGGGAGTTTCCGATAGCCGGGGTTAGCCAGGTGACGAGTTGCTTTTTTGTTTGGAAGGGATTTTCTAGGGCTCCACGGGGTCCTTTGAGCAGGTCTTGAAAGGTTGGCGTGTCTCTATTTTGAAGCAGCCCGCCACGTAGGATCCCTTGTCCGCCTAGGGGAACCTGATAAATTGGAGGTGTTGCGAGGCGTGTCAGGAGTGATTCATTAACCTTTTCATCTTGGCTAGGAAGTGTTTCACTAGGAGCTTGGTTGCCGGTGATGACGATATTAAATAGATTAAGGCTTACAATCTCTTTTAAAAGATCGTCTGGACCACGATACAACAGGACTGTGGTTTTTGATTTGGCTTGGGAGTTGACTAAGCTTTTGAATCGTCCGACGGACCAAGACTCAGTGACGGTCTGAGAAGTCTTAGGACTTTGAAAGTAGCCAAAGACGACTAGATCGTTGGCTTCGCGTTTAGTGGTGAAGATTTTTTGTAACTCTCCGGTAGAATTTGACAAGACAAAATTGAGCTGCTTAAACTCCTGGGCCCTTTCTTGGGCAAAGGCTTTGAGAGTCTCCATCTGGTCCAGTTCGCTCGGACCTGGTAGGGTCGCTGTAGGCTTTGTGAGGGCGACTCCTCTTAAGATGGAGGGGTTTTTAAGACTTGGGTTCTCTGATTTTGTGATTTCCAGCAGATTTCCTAAGGAAAAAACATGGACCGAGGGATTGAGGGATTGTTCTTGGTCGACGATTTTTATAAGACGGCGCAAGCCGCCAAGGTCGGTTGCAGGATCACAGCCACAGGGTTCGATATGTCCCCGTAAATCTCCAAAAGCTAACCAACTTGGATTGGAACTAGGGCGGCCAGAGGAGGAGGAGCTTGTCACCCCTATGATCAGGAATAAAAGAGCTATGAGAGATCGAATCTTAGCTGTGCTAGTCATCACGCAGCGTCCTTTTTTTGGCGAGGCCCGTCTTCTTAAGACAGGTAGATAAAGTACCAAACTTCCGCGAATAAAGCTCTAGAATGACCGGAATAAATATGGTAAAAGGCCAATGAATTAGATCGAGTTCAGGAGAACCTTCCATTATGATAGTCCCTCAATTAAGTCCTGAGAAGATTAGAGAAGCTGTTGAGTCCAGGCAAATTCTCCCCGAGATGGCTGTGGTCTTCGATCCACTTGCCTCCCAACAGGCGTTGGAGTTGTGGCTCTCGACTCCAGAGGGGCGCGAAGAGGTCCGCCCTAAATTGAGAGTTTATATCGAGGGAAAGGGATGCGATGGATTTTTTTACGGAGTTGCCTTTGATCGAGCAGCCCCGGAAGATTTTGTTTTCACCGGCCCGTTAGTCGATGTGATTGTCGATCCTCAGTCTCTGGGTTTTGTTTACGGGTCTCGAGTCACCTGGATCACGGGAGACGATGGACAAGGGTTTTTAGTCCAAAATCCAAACCACGAGAGATTTAGAGGTAAGTTTTTTAAGAAAAAAGCCTGGCAAGATACGTTGACCGCACCAGCGGTTAGGTCATCGGCAGGTGTGGTGCGACCCTAGTCGTTTTAGGGATTGAGCAACACCTAGGCCACATATAAAAGCTAATCCCCATTGATTCTGATGCCAACGACACCCCAGCCTAGTGTGAGTAAAAGGTGATCTGTTCATTTTTTCCCTTGAGGTCCTTACGGTGCCTTCTTTTTTTCGATGATCAGCTTAGTCCCCACCGGGAGAGATTTGATCCCGGCCCCTAAAAAGATCACAGTAAAATAGCCAAAACCACCCGAAGATTTGACTAAAGAAAGGAGGCCTGAACCCTTTCGCTCAGTTGCTGATAACAGATATTTTGTATGGGAATCGTCCACCGCAAGGGATTGGAGTTGTTCTCCCTTGAGGATTTCCGCACTAGACCCAACCACGAGGTTGTCGCCATCCTTTCCGAGCACGACCCCATCCCAGTTAAGTGCTTCGAAGATCCATTTTGTGATGCTTGGCAAATCTCTCATAGCAGCACCAGGGCGACTGATGACTTTGCTTTTTGCAGCGCTCGACGACTCACGGTAAAGAGACCAATCGCCTTTTTTTGGCATATGAACCAAGGTATCAGCCCTGGACAGGTGCAAGGCACCTTTAATTCCATCCATGGAAGAGATTTTCTTGTAGTTTAACTTTGCTTCCCAATCCAGTTGGGGGGAGTTTGCAATTTCAAAATAAGTCGCCTTCTTGCCTAGGGCTGGGTCCATTTTAAAAAACTCTGGGACTTCGCCCTCCTCCAGAGCTTCCACCAACACAACTCGTTTGGGAAACAGACCGACAACGTTTTTGAGGAGACCCTCAGGGGACTGATCCGCGGGGTTCGTAGGAACGGGAGGAGGTTGGGAGGTTGAGGGTTGAACGGCAGTAGGTTGAGCGGGTGGAGCCGGGACAGGCGATGCGGTTTGAGCATCTCCTAATTTAGGAAACATTGCAAAAAACAATAAGTAACCCAAAAAATGGCCAGTAGGTGAAAAAATGAAAGACCTTTTTACCATGAAATAGCCACTCCTCCCTGGGCATAACCCACCGAGTAAACAATTCCCGTAATCTCTGTATTACCGTCTTCTATTTCACCTACTCCCCGCCGAATCGAAACACTTTCATAGATAAAGCTGCCAAGCAGTGCTGTTTTAAAGGGGACTTCAAATAGAGTGAATGTTGGACCTGCCTTAAAAAAGGCGTCCCCACCAAACCTATTAGATACAACCCGTGCCCCCTGTTTGATAAGGGAGAAACCAGCGTCATTTGCATAGAATCCCCGGAGGGTATACCAGCTTCCGATGATCTCGCCACCGATCTCGATGGCAACGGTAGCAGTGCTTCCGAGGTTAAACTCTTGGGATTTTGTCACCAAACCATTTTCGTCTTGAGACACAGGTAAAAAGGCGTTGAATGTCCAGACACCGATTTTAGGATCAACCGTAATACGGTCGATTAAAAAAGGAAATTGAAAGTCCCAAGAATAACCTATCACGTGCCTAGCAAAGGCCAACCTTGCTTTGACGACACCGCCATCGGAACCATTAAGGTTCATTTTGGATTCTGGCAGTTTGTCATAGTAGTATCTGACCCCTTTGAGGGGCCCACCACGAAACTCAGCGACTAAATTAAAGAGGCTGGTATCGTCTAAAAGTCGTCCCAGTTCCCCTTCGGCAGGCAGCACTTGGAGACCATAGCGTATCCCCACATGTCCCGATGCGGCAGATTCCAAAAAATTATCTACCAGGCCCGTTTTCCCAGCTAAAAACTGCTCTAAACGATCATTCTTTGCAAACCCATCGATTTCATTTTTGGCATTTGTGGCGAACTTGGTGAGTTCTTCGTTGTTAGCTCCAGGTCCTTGGCTGCTATGAGCCCAGGCGGGGCCTTTTTTGAGCTGTTCTAAGACATCTTTTGGGATGGTGTAAATAACAGAGCCGCCCTTAAGATAACTAATGGATTTCCCTTTTACCTTTTTGGTCTGTACCTTGGGCTTCAGGGTCTGCTTGAGAGTGGCGACTCCTAAAATCGAGGTACGATAAACTGACTGTTCTTGGTCCCACTGGAGCGTATAGATGGTTAGCTCCGAAGGCGGATCTGGGACCTTATACTTAAAGGACTTGGTTTCACTGGTTTGCCAATGTCTAAAGGTCACCGTAAGGTTGGGTTCTTTGACTTTTTTGGCGTTTATATAGATTGCATATGGCATCTGTTCGAGGAGTTGGTAGGCGATCAGATCGATAAGCTCAGGATCCCTTAGAACCATCATTGAGGTTTCAGAATAAGGCAAGTTCAAGTTTGCCATCGGGGTTTCGCCTTTTTTAAGGTCGAAAATAGACCCACTTTTCTTATTGATTATGGACATTTTCCAGACGGCTTTACTCACCTTACCGGAAATCTTTTTTCCATTGACAGAACAACTAAACGAACTAAAAATGCCCACACCGCATGGCCCCTTTCCCAGGAGCATGGCTTTTCCAAGGTTGTTACAGGCATTTTTAAAATCCTTTTCGACTGCCTTAGCAGCCTTTTTATCCGGAATCTTTTCGGATTTTTTCCCATCGTAATCAATGATCAGAGATTCTGGCAAAAGATTTTGGCCATAAGCTACACCTGAAGGAATCGGGATTCCAAAGAAACATAATCCTAAAAAATTTTTAAGAGAATTCCTAACTTTAAGCCTCACATTGAATAGATGATATCAACATTTTCTAAAAAAACAGCCTTTGCTTGGGCGTCAATAAAACTTGCGACCTCAGCATTGCTTTTGACAAACTCGCGATTGACTGGGTAAGTCTTGCCTTTTTTCAATATATAAATGGTCTTTCCTTCGTCGAGAAACTTGCTGATAGAATTGTGCAAATCTGCACCATTTGCCACGGTATAAAAAGCATGCCGTTTTCCTTTGAAGACAGTTTCAGCGCCCAGGGCCACTGTGATCACTCTAAAAAAACTCTCATTGATCTGCGAGCCTGAGATTTCCCCCAAGATCCTCCGATCTTTGATGATAAAAAAGCCTTCATTTGAAGCTGATCCAACTGGATTAATACCCAATGACCCCGACCCTCGGATGAGAGACCTTAAGTTAGCAAGATCGTTTGCTTGGTAAACCAGGACCCGATAGGGAGCGGACTCCCGAGACAAAAGAGTCTTATTAACTATCCAAGGATTTTGGAAATTAGGATCCGAATGCAGCTTGTCGATAGCCAACTCGATCATATTCCGGTTCCAATCCCCCAAAGTTCTTAAAACTAATTCCACGACGCCGCCTTTAAAATTTTCATCCTCGCTTTTGGCATCATCAAGTCGGAGTCCCGTAACTAGTTTGACCTTATAGTCTTTTATTGTACCTGACTCGGAGACTAAACCCATAGACATAATAGATGCAATAGGTAGCAAAACAGATGTTTCACCAGGAAGAGCGGAGAAAATGGCGCCTTTTTTATTTGTCTCTGAAAACATGCGAACCTCAGGGATCATTTTTCTGGCGGTGTTGGGTATGTAAGGTAGAGTCAGGGGGATTTTGAGGTTAAGATTCTTGATTCTCTCCAGTTTCTGGTCCGTTGTGTACATAATTTTATTGAACGGTCCGGCTTGGATCTTGACGATATATTCCTGCAGATTAATTGTAGGGACGGCGATCTGGACCACTGGTTTTTTGATCACCGGCTCCGGTGGATCCGGCAAAACAGTCTCCGTCGCAGCCTTGTTAGAGAGCGTCGATTCAAAGCTGGATTCGAGGACTCCCATTGCAGCCGTGTGCTTGCCTTTGAATAGTGGCAAAGGGGCTTTAGCGCTGAGTTTTTTCATAGATTTCCCAATTTCTTTTACAATTCCTACGGACTCTCCGTTGATGACATTAAAGGATTTTTCGTCTGATTTTATAGTGATGCTTGGACAGTTTTTACAATCAGATTTTAAGTCGGCAAACACACTGCCTCTTAATAAAGTAATAAGAAACGATTTTGTCTGGTTTTCTCTGATGATCGCACGGATTTGAATCTGAGTGTCTTCTCCTAACTCCACGACCTGACCCGAAGACAAAATGACTTTGGTTGTGCTGCGAGGACCAGAAGCCACCCAATCCCCATCGAACAGTCCCTGCTTGTCGAGAGCCTCCTTCCATCTAACTTCAGATTCACTTCGCGTTAGGATCCCGTGGGAGGATTTCTTAAGCCAAGCAGTAGGACTTTGGATTTCTCTAAAAAGTTTATCTTGTTGGGTGAGAGCAAAAACGACCAACAAAACGGAAAGGATCCATAGGATTGTAAGGTAAGTTTTGCTGAAGTTGCTCATAAAAAATGACTCTTGTTAGAGTTGGTAAAAATCCTATCGGCTTATCAGAAGGAAATTTTAGCGGTACCAGATCTGGAGTGTTTGGCTTAAAGGCTTCAGATTGGATTGGGAGACTTAAGAAGTTTGAAATAACTTCCGATTGGCTAGGAACGGAGGTTAAAGTTTGCAGTATCGAGTCAAAAAGTCGCTGAATGCCAAGTTGTTTTTTTACATGTGCTTCTTGGTGATCATTACAATAGCTGGATTGTCGCTGCAATTTTATATCTCTTTTCGAAATTTCCAAACGTCTCAAGTACAGGACAGTATCCAAATCCAGGCGGAAAAAGCAGCCGCGTCTTTTGAAACAACATTAGAAACTTGGAAGACGGTGATTGCAGCGAATATTGCTAACTTTAGGGATAAAGATAAATTCTTTGAGGAAAGCAAAATTAAAAATTTTCTAGATAGCAATGAAGAGTTTGTGCATCTCGAGATCTATTCGGGAGAATCAAAAAAAGATAAAAAATTAAAATCGATTATCGGCGTTTCGACGACAAATTTAGCGGACAGTCGTTTTGAGGATCAGGATCCTGCAAATGTGATCAAAAATATTCAGAAAAATCAGTTGGTTTGGTTTTCGGAGCGGGTTTCCCAAATGGACAAAACCAACGTAAAAGTTGGCAATGCCTCGGCATACACAAAATTGCCAATGATTTACCTTGCGATCCGGTTTGATGTGGAAAAAAGCCAAAAGGTCTTGTGGGTGATCGTTTCAGCCTGGCAGACCAATCTTATTAAGGTCTTACCTAAGTCAAAAACTGTTGATAGTTATGTTGTCGATCAGAGTGGTCGTATATTTTCCTCTCCCATCTTAAAGCTGATGAATCGACGGGAGCCTGTGGAGCCTTATCTTGCCAATTTTTTAAAGAAACATGAAAGTCAGCCCTCAGGATTTATCGAAGAATTTAAAAATTCTACTGACCGAAGGAGAGTCGGCTCCTATGCGCGGTTGCCTAAATTCGGTACGACAATCCTTATCGAACAGGATCTGGAATCAGCCTATGAAGAAACCTTCAGAAATCTGATCAATACAGGTCTTTGGGCTGTTTTGTTTATATTGATCGCAATCATGATGGCTTTTGTGGGTTCTAGTAGTATTACCAAGGGACTAAGAGAGGTGACTCTAGCGACCATTAAGATTGCATCAGGTGATTTTAATTATCGTATCTTTCCTAAAACCTCGGACGAGGTCGGTGCCTTGGGGCATTCCATAAACAACATGTCGGATCGAATTATCCAGCTTATGCAAGCCCAAGTCGCCCAGGTGCGGTATGAGCAGGAGCTTGAAACCGCAAAGATGGTCCAAAGTACCTTTTTTCCAAAAAAAGATATCCAGAGTCCTTTTACCAATATTACAGGATTTTATACTCCGGCCTCTGAATGTGGCGGGGATCTATGGGGGCATTTTAGAATCGATGATTATAGGGAGTTTGTATTTGTCGCTGATGCTATGGGGCATGGAGCCCCTGCTGCTCTTGTCACGGCGATGGCCTATTCAGTCGTGATGACGATCTCAGATATTCTTAAAGACGTTCGTTCCAATCAAGTCATAGAGCCTTATCAGGTCTTGGAAAAGATTAATAATATTATTTATTATGCGGTCGAAGGGACGATCAGTATGACTGCTTTTGTAATGATGTTTGACCATCAAAAGGGAATTGTGACCTATGCAAATGCTGGCCATAATTTCCCGCTGATTGTACCCCTAAGCCCCGAAGATGCTAGGTTTCCTAAATCCAAGGCGCAGAGCAAAAAATTCTCTCGGAATGCCACACAGATTCAAGCTGTGGGAACCCTGCTCGGGATTAGCGCAAACTCGCAGTATAAGCAGGCGACAATGGAGATTGTTGTGGGAGACAAATTAGTACTTTACACGGATGGACTTATTGAATGTCGATCCCCACAGGGCCAACAATGGGGGCGTAAAAATCTAACGGAATGTCTATTAAAAAATATTGATTTAGAAGCTAAACTCTTAAAGGATAAGATTGTCCAAACAGCTTTTGAGTTTTACAAGAAAAACCCACTGGCTGATGATATCACCGTCGTCGTCGTCGATATCGTCGCCTCAGCTAAAGACATAACCCTACCCAACACTTTAGCTCAACACAGTGATGAATCTCTGCAACAAGCACCTGCTTACGAGAGAAAGCTCCCGCAACATAACATGCCAAAAGTACCAGAGGATCAAACTCCACCGGCTAGGGCAGACCAACAGCAGCATTCGGCACTTTCTAAGCTTAAATCCCTGAGGCGAAATGTTTCCTAGACCACAATATTCATTGTGGATTTTTATAGCGGGCCTCGGAGGTTTTGCTGGCTGTAAACCTGCTAGTGTGAACACAGTCCTAAATGCCAGGGACGATGGAGACCCAGAGGAAGTCCTTTTTTTGAACCAAGGTTTTGCTTCGACGGATGATTATCATAGTTTTGTTGAGTGTGCGGAGCGTCAAAAGTTATATGATCGCACCTCGGGGCCCCATAGGGGTCATTGCACTGAGGTAAGCCTCGCCACAACCTATAAATGCACCTTTAAGGGGATCAAAGAGAAATTTCAGTCTTTAGGGGTCCAGCTGGAGATCGAGCATTATGGAGATCCCGTGCAAACCTATTTCAAAGGATTTCTTGGTTTTGAGATAGATCAATGTGGAGAGGTTGGCAATGAGCCTGTTGTGGCTCTCCTTAGGTTCGATGGGTCCAATGCGACCATAGACACCATCGAGGCTCGGTTTCTTTGTAAAACCGATTCAAAAGCCTGTCTCTCGTCACAGGTCAAGTGAACGTATAGGAAACCCGCTTTTTTCAAGAGTCGCCACGATTTGGCTTTTGTGGGGTCCGTCTAGGGTTTCGAGATCTAATTTGACCTCAACATTTTCAAATCCTTCGATCCCAAAGAGGCGGTTGTGGTGGACTTCCTGTAAATTAGCTCCTGTTTTACTGACCAGATTGAGGAGATCGGCAAGCCTTCCCGGCAAATCAGGGATCATGACGGAAATCCGCATCAGCCGCCCTACGGACCTTAGGGCATGGGGAATGATCCTGCGCATCAAGTTGACATCGATATTTCCGCCGGAGATGATGCAGCAAATGCTCCTGTCGCCAAGTTTATCGATTAAATCGGGCCGCAAATACTTGAGAGCTGCAATGGGGGCAACGCCTGCACCCTCAGCAAGGAGATGATCTCTTTCCATAAGAGTTAGGATCGACTGGGAGAGGTCCTGTTCGTCCACCAGGATAATATCATCTACGAGATTTTGTATGATATCGTAGGTGATTTTTGCCGGCTTTTTGACCGCGATTCCATCGGCAATCGTGTTGCCAAAGACGGCTTCTGTCAGTTGTCGATTTTTACAGGAGTTTTCCATTGCCGGGAAGGCTTTACTTTGGACTCCGATCACAAGAATCTCGGGATTTTTGGCCTTGATAGCTGTTAAAAGACCAGACATAAGGCCACCGCCACCGATGCTCGCGATGACCATTCCTAAATCACTTGCTTGCTTTATGAGTTCTAGAGCAATGGTACCTTGGCCGGCCATCACTTCGTGGTTAGCAAAACCATGGATCATGATCTTGCCAGTGGTTTTTTGATAGGCGATTGCGGCTTCAAATGATTCATCATAATTTTCCCCAACCAGGTGTACGTCGGCCCCTAGATCCCTTGTCGACTGAACTTTTACGAGGGGGGCTCTTTTGGGCATAAAGATGGTGACTTCTGATTTGAGCAGGCGGCCACTGTAGGCCAATCCTTGGGCATGATTACCAGCACTGGCTGCAATAACGCCACACTTGAGTTGTTCCTCAGAAAGAGCTGTCAGGGCGCTTAAGGCCCCTCGGATTTTAAAGGAGCCCGAAAGATTGAGATTCTCAAGCTTGAGGATGATTTTTTTGCCAAATTGCTTTCTTAAAAAAAGCGACTCCTTAATACCAGACCATGGCAAATAGGGTTTTATCCGCATGTGCGCAGCTTCGATATCGTCGAGACCAATGGGGGACATAATCTTTTCTCCTGAAGGCTCCTCAAAAGAGGCGAGGAGATGGTATGCTAGATCCATCGGCCTTACAAGGATCCCTTCCCTGAAAGGTTTCTAGTGATGGAATCCAGCATTTGGGTTATTGAAAAACCTCAACTAAATGGAGTGGTCTCCCAAATCATCGGTGATTTTGCCATCAAGGCTTTTGCCTCCTATGAGGCGTTTTGGTTTTTTAGAAAAATTAGACGGACCCATCCATGTTGTGCAATCGTCGTGAATCGGATGGATTTTCAAGAGGTCGAGGGTTGGGTTTATCATTGTGTTTCACAGGTAAAGACTCCGCCAATCTTTGGAATTTTCAAAGACCGGCTTACCATCCATGGGGACTTGGACTTGCCGACCAGCACTCCCCTCCTTAAGCTCAAGGGTTTTTTGCGAGAAATTGCCGAGACCTCTAACAAACCAGTTGTCCGTGAAACCAATCGTTATCTTCTTGAGCCTCATCTCCTTATTTGTAGAGACCTCGAGCTGGGGGAGTCTGTCCTCTTGACCCAAAAAGAAGTTAGACTTTTAGGGCGATTTTTAGAGTCGCCCCAAGAATGTATCACCCGAAAGGAAATCATCAGCCTGATCTGGCCGGATACCCTCGTGACCCCACGAACCCTGGATTGTCATATTTCCAGGTTGCGAAAAAAAATCCAGAGGATTGGCCTTGAAATCGAAGCGATCTACGGGGGGGGCTACTGTTTAGGGATCTCTCCCAAATAAACAATAGTAGAAGAGCGCTACCTCATGCGGTGATTCCAAGGTTTATAGAATTCATGGCTTAATTCCAGAGAGTCCAAGATCCTTCCGACCACAAAATTGACCAGATCATCAAGGGACTTAGGTTTAAAATAAAACCCTGGCATCGCAGGTATGATGTGGGCTCCTAACTCGCAAAGTGTCAGCATATTTTTAAGGTGAATGGGCGACAATGGGGTTTCCCTCGGAACCACAATAAGAGGCTTTTTTTGTTTGATCATGACATCAGCGGTTCGCTCTAGGAGGCTGCTAGAGACACCGGTGGCGACTCTTGCCAGGGTGCCCATGGAGCAGGGGACGATGACCATATGGGTCGGAGCAGAGGTGCCACTGGCCACCGGTGCAAACAGATCGTTAATGCCTAAAACCCGGATAATTTTTGTTTGCTCTGGAGTTAGGTTTTTTGCCAACAGGTCCAAGAGAGAAGGTCCTGAGGTAGGTTGCGTGAGCTCATAGCGGGCGACTTTTTCTCCGGCTTCTGTGCTGACGATATAGATGCGATCAACAAGCTCCACAAGCTTGCCGATTAACCGTTCCGCATAAATCGACCCCGAAGCACCAGTGATACCGACGAAAACTCTGGATTTTTTAAGGTGATTCAAGAAAATTTTCTCGCCAAGATAGTAAAGACCAAAAAAACCACGCTGACCCAGCCATTGACCCCAAAAAAAGCCTGATTTAATTTTTGGGACTGGCCAGTCTTCCATAAGTCGCGAACGATCCAGAGTTCGATGGTTAAGATCGTGGCGACCACCCCAACTCCAACCCCATAAAGAATTCCTAAATCTTCTCGTTGGCCCACGCAAACCCAGGAGAGGATGGCGAGGCCAAAAGCGAGGCTGGTCAAGAGGTAAGAAGCCTTTGGACCAAAGGCGCTGGGCACACTTTTAAGGCCCTGGTTTTGGTCAAAGGAAAGGTCTTGGAGAGAGTATAAAATATCAAAGCCAGCGGTCCAAAACCCAATGCCGAGTCCTAGCAGCAGGGTGCTGGTCGTGAACTCCTGTTGGATGGCCACCTGAACAGCCAGTGGGCTGAGACCAAGGCAGAGGCCTAAATAAAAATGAGTTAACCAGGTGTATCGTTTAAGTAGAGAGTACGCCGCTAAAAAGAGCAGCAGTGGTATCGATAAACCCAGAGTGAGGGTCCCCAGTTGTCCTGCGCAAAAGATAAAGAGACAGGCTGCCAGCAGTGTCCAGCTGAGGCTTTCATGGGGTGTCATTTTTCCACTGGGAATCATCCGTTGGTGCGTACGGGGGTTAAGCCGGTCGATCTTCCAGTCAAGGAGACGATTGGCGCCCATGGCAAAGGACCTGGCGAAGATCATGCAAAGAAGGAGCCATCCGAGCTGCATAGCGGTGGGTTGGGGGAGGGGCTGCACAAAAAAAACGGACCCCGCAAAAGGCATTGCAAAGATGGAATGGGAGATTTTAATATCCCTGCCAAATGATATAAGAGAATGAAAAATATTGGAAATCTTCTCAGGGAAAAGTTCGTGGGTCAGTAGGCGCATAACGAGTAGTTCCACTCCGCTTCAATCTTGTTTTTTGTTAAAAAGTAAGAGGTCCCTTTGCCGGGAGCTTTGTAGAGCCACTGCATTTTAGTTCCTTTAGCAAAGATCCCCATATAGCTGGGGCGGGCGATCCCTTGGCCCTTGAGGTTATATCTCGCAATTGTGCTTTCTTCGTCAATCCAATTGATCATAAGAATTTCTGGGGTTTTGTCGCCAGGTACGATAAGGGGTTCGGTGGTGTGGGTGTCCTTTAGGGCCAGTTGTTTGGAGTTTTTGAGGAGAGCACCGCTAGGACCCAGCTCTAGGGAGGCAGCCACAAGCTGGGCTTGGCCAATCAGGGTGTCGCCGTCGACGAGGACGAGCATGTGTTGGTCCCGGTCGCGGCTCAGGGTCCAGCTTTCGATTTGGCTTTGGATATTGTAGGGCAGATTCAGCACAGGTCCCGGTTGACCGCCCCCTCCGTTTGAGCTGATACCAGAAACCCAACGGTATCTGAGGGGAGCTTTCGGTTCATCAGGTCTCCAAACCAGGTAAGCCCCTTGGGGCGCACTCACGAGGGTGGGCTTTGACTCAAAGGTGACAGGGACCCTTTTGATCGATAATTGGTCTTTTGCTAAGAGCTGGATTAGGGCGAGCTTGTCGGAGTTGTCCCGATCTTCGTATTGGAGCCAAAATCCACCTTTTGTACTTTTGATAAACCCGTCATCGATGGATTCGTTGGCAAGTAGGGTCTTGCCTCTGACGACATTATCGGGGATGGTGCGGAGTTCTATCTGGACACCCTGGGAGGTGTTGAGTGCGGTAAAAATCAGTTTTCGTTTCCCAAGGTAAAAGCCCCCAAGGGTAGTTCCCCCCCGAGGGAGTTCAATGGGCTGGGCTTTTATCGGTTCCAGATCGACTGAGTTTTGAAAAGGCAAAAAATATTGCCCTCGATTTGCAGTACGGGTCAAAACGGAAACCACAAATCCCCGCATCGAGTCTTGGGCATCATGGACAGGTTTAATCGTCTCAATCCTGAGGTCCTTCGATCTTTTGGGCCAGGGTGAGCATTCGATATCTTCAGCGTGATCTAAGGCTGCCCAGGCTGATTTATGGTCCTTACCAGATGTGATACATCCTGTGAGGATGACTAGCGAAACTTGGAGAATAAGCGATCTCATGGTTAGACTTCCTAAAAAATTATTTCTAAAGATTCAAGACAAAATGTCGATGGTTCACTGGTATTGATTTATCTTACTGTTTTTCTTTTATGATAGATCTTACCAAGAATCAGGAGATAAGAGCCATATTTTCGCTAGTTCGACAAAAAATCACCTCTAAACATTTTCTAGAGAAAGTCTCTGGAAAATTTTGGAGTCGCTGGATCGGCAAGCCACGGTTAAAGTCTCGTTCAAAAGAAAAAACTTTTGAAATCAGAAATACATTTAAGAAAACCTATCAATATGCTGGTGTTGTGGCTTTTTTGGAATCGGCGGGTTGTGTGTCAGCCAGCTTGCAGGTCGCGGAACCCGATGGGGTCTCTCTACCGATCCTAAAAAATTCTGCAAATGAATGTTATTATCTTGATGAATTTATGCCTGTACCCGATGGTCTTGTCACGGGTAAATCCGGGACCTTAGATCTCCGATATTATACCTATAAGACAGCTAACTATAAAGAATGGCGGCTAAAAGGGATTATGCTTTCCTTTTATTCACGTAACGGTCGATGTTGGTCGCTCTTTGAAGAGTATTACATCGCCGAATAAAAGGGCTGCATCACAAGATTCGAAGATCGGGTATAATAAAGGAATCTAGCTTTTTGGGCCGGATGGCTTTTATTCAGATCATTGATGGACCTTTTAGTGATTCGGAGCCTCTTCTATGGACTTTCGTGGCCTAGCAGCGTTTTTGACTGTTTTCCTGACCTGGAGCTGCGTCACAACCGAAAAGGTCAACCATGTGGCCACCGGAAACCAATATGCTAAGGATGGTCTCCTCAGGGAAGCCTCAGAATCATACAAAAAAGCTTTAGTCTCTAATGGAAACAATCAGACTGCAAACCGCAATCTGGGTATGGTTTTAGTTAAGATCGGTGATTACAAGTCGGCAATCAAATATCTCGAAAAATCTCTCTCTAAATACGAGAATGATTTTGACGCTAATTTCTATCTTGGCGAAGCCTACCGAGCCATCGATAATTATGCTGAGGCTATTTTTCGGTATAAAAGAGCGTTACAAATCAAGCCAGATACGGCGCGAGCCCAAAAGCCCCTAGCATGGAGTTATTTTAAGATTCGCTACTATAGCGAAGCATTGGCCATCTCTAAGTCGCTTTTGAAATCAACCCCAGACGACGATCAGGTTGCTATTATCGTGGCCAGAACCCTATTAAAACTCAAACGACCTAAAGAGTCGCTTGCAGTCCTCAAAAATGCAAAACCAAAAATCAATCGAGGGGCAAAGCCGTTTTTTGCAAGCCTTGAGGGGGATATTTACGCAGAGTTAAAAAACCCAGATCAGGCCATTAAATCCTACAAAGCTGCCCTTAAGGATCAGCCTCTCCTTGCGGGAGCACTGCTCGGTCTTGGCAAAGTTATGGCGGAGCAAGGAAACAATAAGCAAGCTATATCCTACATGGAACGGGCCGTGAGAATCAGACCGAGACTCACCGAAGGCCACTATCTCCTAGGCAAGGCTTATGAAACTATAGATCCCCAAAAATCCATGCGTTATTATCAAATCTTTCGTAAACAAGCCTCAGCAGACCCGGAATTCATTGCGATGCTTTCCGAGGTTAAGGCTAAAATGTTGACCCTCTCGACCTCTCCTAAGTCCCCGCCGTCGACTTCTAAGAAAGCCGCGAAGAATTTAGAGTGACAGGTTGATTATTCCACACTATAGCAAATATCTTGGTAGCTCTGGTGTTCCATCGGTAGGGTAAAACATAAGATCCAGTCGTTAAGCAAGGTATTCATGCCTAGTGCTAGAGCTTTATCTTTCCAGATTTTTGCCAAATGAGCCTGCTTGTTTTCTGAAAACCCTATGGGTAGCTGACAATCAAAGTAGACACAATCATTCTTAGGGAAAATCTTGACAGTTGGTGTCCAATCTTTTTGATTAGAATAGACCGAAGCCAGAAGATAGGCTACATGACCGTGAGCTAGGATCGTGGGTGGAATATCCTCAGTCACTTCAAACCTCACCCTTAGCCCCTGGAGGTGAGCTGTAAACCAGTCGTAGCTTGATTGTAATTTGGTGATTGAAAATGGGCCAATTCCTAAAATATCAATATTTTCAGAAACCAGGTAAAAATAGTCCTCGTTGAGCAGTGGGCCTTCTTGGAGAAGAACACTAGCGTAAAGAGTAAGCATCGCTAGGAGAGGGTACCAATTTTTGCGCGAATCGTGCAGCTTCGTGGTCTTGGAATTGAGAAATAGCAAACCGACCTGCCGACCTCGGTTGTGGATAGGGATCATCGCACCCGATTGATACCCAAACTGGTGCAAGCGCTGCATGGATTTTTGGGGAGGCCGATTTTGCCGCTTATAGTTGTCGATTATTTTATTGACATCAATGGTCCGTATTGAGCCTCTTGGAATATTGAAAATCGATCCGGACAAATCCACAAAACAGCTATATCCGGCTGGCATGGGGTTTTGGGTATCCGAGGTTGCCGATGAAAGGGCCACGAATTGGCTGGAAAGACCAACGCGGCGGACCAGGCAGACCCGATCGATTTCATCCATTTGGCATTGGTTACGGAGGATTTCTAGAGCTTGCTCGGCAAAATTTTGCCGCTGATGGACCATGGCTAGCTGGGATAAAGCG
Source organism: Oligoflexales bacterium (assembly GCA_041736175.1). GTDB lineage: Bacteria > Bdellovibrionota_B > Oligoflexia > Oligoflexales > CAIYRB01 > JBGSUI01. The sequence goes on from JBGSUI010000057.1 coordinate 25,713, forward strand.
ACGTAGGACCAAGCCAAGTCCTCACTGATATGGTTGCGAGAGAGAAAAAAGGAGCGAAAATGGAGCGGACTGGTCACCTCCGCATCCTGCTCTAGCGGTGGTCCGGGGAGGCCATTCTCGCCATAGGTAGCTGAGGGTGGTGAGAGAGCCGCTGTCTGGCGATGAATCGCGGTTTGGAGGGGGTGCTTAGGAACCAGTGTGATGTGGTTTGCGATGACAGGTAAGTTTAGGGGGTGACGAGGATTATGCCTCAGGCCCTCCAAGCACTTTGCAATGGCAGAGTCCCACTCCGCGAGCTGATCGATAAACTCAGCGGCGACTGTGAGTTCCTTTTGAGAACGCAGGCGGTCCAGTTGATTTTCGAGCAAATGGAGGCCTTCAGCTAAATTTGAGCAACCTACAGAAGCACCTGATCCCTTGATCGTATGGACGATCCGAAAAGCTTCGTCGACCAATTTTTTGGTGTCGCCACCTCGGCTGAGTTCCTGACAGACCTTGCTAAAACGGTCATTTAACTCTACAGCTTCTTCGATAAACTCTAAAATGAAATTAGGTTCTTCCATAAATGTTTCCCTTTGCCGCCAATTAGGAAAAATATTTTTTTTAGTATAACAATAGACCGCAAGTTTTAACCATGTTTAATGCAAACACGAGCGGTTTAAAATCATAATATGGCTTATTGGTAAAAGCGAGCGACCAATATCTTTAGAGGATCTTCATTTCGGCTTTTTGGTAGCTCAAGAGGCTTCGGCGGGCTTCAAACAGATTTTTGTATGATTCATAGCGGATTCGAAGGCGCTCGCTTTCGGCCTTTGTGGCAGAAAACTTTTCGACAAATGCTAGATACTCGGGATCGCTGTCTGTCAGGCGCCTCAATTTGGCTTCGGTAAGAGTCCCATCATCTAAGCGAAGGGAAATGTGAGCTTTAACAATCGGGCGCATCAACTCAAGACGTTCTGCTTCTTGTTTAGCTTTGACATATTCAAGCCCAATCTTGTTAGCCAAATGGACAATCTCCTCCAGTCCTAATCGGTCTGCAGGGCGATCGAGGGCTTGCTGGTTTTTTCCGGTAACGCCAGAATCGTTTAGGCTTTTAGGCAAATTTGGACTAACCATCGCGGACTCCGGAAATTGATCTTTAATTTCAAAGGTTTTACTGAATCTCGGGCTATAGAGGGGACAGAGGGTGAGACTGCGCCTTATAGACCGTAAGCAAACCTCGAGGATTATAGGGCTTTTTTAAAAGACACTCAAGTATTCTCTTAAGGATTCCGATATCCCCCTGGGAGTGCTGAGAGACTTTTCGGCCAGAGAATTGACTGGCCAGCCGGTTAGTGAGAAAATCAGGGTGTAGGGCTTTACCGCACATCCAACACGAAATCCAAATTTTGAGTTCGGACAGGAGGGACCCTTTCGGTGAATCACAGCTTACTCGTCAAACCAGAAGAGTTTTTTAGGGAAAAAGTCTCAGAGGCGATTTCCAATCAAAACCTACTGATTTCGCAAGATGTGGAATCCTATGTGGTCAATCTTTTGGTTGACTTTATAGACCCCACAAAACTCGAAGCCAACGGCCAAGATATCCTAGGAATCGACACACCGCTTGCGCTGATCCTCAAATCAGCTTTAGAAGCGCCCCCTGCTCACCGGCTTAAGATATTTAAAAGCATGGGAGATATAAGCCTTTATCTAGCGGGATTTTTCCAGGATTACTTTAACCGGCGGATCATCGACGTGAGCTACTATATATCGATGGGTGCCTCAGCCTATGACAACGTGGCCACGATTATACGTAACCAATACCGAGACCCCCAATTTGCCGATACCTTTGGCCGTCTCTCGGAGAGATTTGATCAACTGGTCGAAGTGGTGGCGGAAGTCTCAGAAAATCAAAACGCCGAAAAGCCTATCGATATTTTATCGGTCTATGACCGTTGGACCAGAACCCACTCGGAACGTCTGCGTCGATCGCTACAAAAAATCGGAATCATACCTATCGAAACCAGCATGCGGGAACGACAATAGGGCTATGGTGGCTATTTATGGGTCAAAAACCAAGCGAATTCCAAAAAGTAGTCCATTATGTCGAGGCGACCTTAGGACATTATTACGGATTCGTTCCACAGATGACTGCCCTGGAGCATATCGTAACTCGAGAAGCTCTGCAGGACCAATTTGGAGAGTCTGTTAGAAGACTGCCAGAGTTTGAATCCCGTGCCGGAGTGTACTTGTATAATGATATCGATAAAGAAGAACTGTTTATCGGTATGCATGTGGACGAGAAGGTCCAGTCGCACCTTGAAGGTGAGTCACCGCTTACGGGAGTAACAAGAGAAAATATCGATTCTTTTTGGGTGCTTATCGAGGAAGTCAGCCATTTTCACCTGTTGATCAATCGCATCAGCCAAAACCGCGGCGTGAGTAAGCTAGAATTAGAATGGCAGGGTGAGATTGATAAACTTTTAGTCGCTGCCTTGACCCTTAGGGCCCAAAGTGGGGATCCTTGCCTCAAAGATCTTGTAAACCTTTTGCATGAGCATTCTGATATCACGGCACACAGGGAGCTTAAGGAGATCTACGAAGAAGCCAACCGTTATGCGGCGCGTTTTTGGCATCGGACCCTTAAAAGTCCAAGGCCCCTAGGTGATGAGACCAAGGGATTTTTGCGGGATAGTTACTGGGTACTTTGGAACGAAAAAAAGTCTCGCCTTGTGAGATTACCATAAATGGTACTCTGTCTGAGTCGCCATATAAACCCCGTAAATAACAGCCAGGGCAAAGGCTAGTCCTAAAATCAGGCCTTTGGGTTGGTTGCGGGGTTGGACGGAATTAGGAAACCAGTTTAAGAAGGCTGCTGAGAGCCAGACTCCCGTGATAAGTCCACCCATATGGGCCGCATGATCGATCATGGGGACCATAAAACCGATCATAAGGTTGAGTATGATCACCGGATAAAAAGATTTGACCATAGAGGTCTTAGCGAGGAGAGGATTAGGACTCCGACTGATGGCCCACTCAAACCAAAATCCCGCACCCATAATCCCAGAAAGAGATCCTGATGCACCTGCACTTGGATTGGGGGTTGATATGGTGCTGGCGATATTGCCTACGATGCCTGCCACTAAATAAATCGTTAAAAAAAGCTTTTTGCCAAAGACACGCTCCGTATAGGGTCCGAGGGCATAAAGGCTGTAACTGTTGACCATAAAGTGGATCAGACCAATATGGATAAAAAGCGGAGTTGCAAACCGCCAATACTCTCCGGCCAAAATCGAATTTGATTCCTTAGCCCCCCAGTAAAACAGGCTGCTACCCTGGGGAGACATAAGCGAGCCGGACTGCCAGGAAATCAGCAGGAAAACAACTAAATTAATAAGTGTGATCCAGCCGGTGCAACTTGAAACCAGCACCTTAAAACTATTTTGTTTTGGACTATTCATTTTAAAATTTTCACCGGCTTCAGACCTTTAAACTTTGGGACCTAGAAAACCTGATAATCCATGGAGGGAGCATGCATCTCTAAAAATTTACTGGCAGTCAAACCATTTTGAGGTATCTTTGAAGACATCAACCATACTGGAACATACGTGGTCCCAGCGCCCGGGAGGTAAACTAGAACTTGGGAGAGTTCGACGCTTTTTTGGGGAGCACCAAGGTATTCGGCGGCTAGGCGTACGACGAGACCTGGCTTAAGCCCAACATGAATATTTGTGCTCACCAATTTGAGCTCGTTAAACTGGCTGGTAGGACTCACCTTTTTAAAAAAGACCTCAAACCCCCCTAGGTCCAATCTTTTGACATCTGATACCAGGTATTCGCCAGTAATAGGCCCCTTAGGCGACTCTTGGGCCTGTGCTTGGGGAGCAAACCTTGAGATTGCTGATAACAATGGTGCTGGCATTGCTGATGACATAAACAAAACGGTCCACAACATACGCCACGAAAAAAATTGTTTCATATGATGGAAACTCCTATTGATTCCATAAGATTTTTAGGACCATTGCTTGCGATCCATTGGGCGATATGTTCGATCTCTGCCGACAGCGAGCGATCGACTTCCATCTCGGGCGCAATTTTTCTGATCTCGCTGAGCAGGGCTGCTAGAGCGGGGTTGGGGACCAAAGGACTGAGAATATCGAGTCCTTGGGCTGCTGCCAGAAACTCAATGGCCAGGATCCGTTGTACGTGGTAGATGACTTTTCGAGCTTTCCGTGCAGCGATAGGCCCCATACTGACATGGTCTTCTTTATCTGCCGAGGTGGGGATACTATCGACGCTTGCTGGGTGACACAGGACTTTGTTTTCTGAAACCAAGGCCGCGGCGACCACGTGAGGAATCATAAATCCAGAGTTTAGACCGCCATTTTTAGTGACAAAAGCAGGCAGTCCACTGAGGTGAGGATTGGTGATTTTTTCGGTTCTACGCTCCGAAATACTGCCCAACTCGGCGACGCCGATCGCCAAATAATCCAGAGCCATGGCTATGGGTTGGCCATGGAAATTACCGCCACTTAAGGTGGTGTGCTCGTCAAACACCAGCGGATTATCGGTGACGCTATTGAGTTCGATTTCGACGATCTTGGCCACATGGGCGATGACATCCCGAGAGGCCCCGTGGACCTGTGGGACGCAGCGCAAAGAGTACGGGTCTTGGACTTTGCCACAGGTGGCATGGCTTTCGACGATGGTATCAGGACCACTGGCAAAGATTGATCGGATATTGCTAGCCACCACCCCTTGGCCATGATGGGGCCTGAGGCGCTGGATGCGGTCATCGAAGGGGACAAGCGTACCACGGCAAGCGTCGAGGGAAAGGGCGGCAGCGATATCTGCAGAGTGGCTCAAAACCTCCGACTCCCAAACCGCCCAAGAGGCCACAGCAGTCATAAAATGAGTGCCATTGATCAGGGCTAATCCTTCCTTAGCTTCTAAGGCGATCCCCTTAAGGCCCACGGCGTCCAAAGCTTCTTGGGCTTTTTTTAGCCGGCCCCCATGGGTGACGAGACCCTCGCCCATAAACCCTAATGCCAGATGGGCTAGGGGGGCTAGATCCCCCGAGGCACCGACGCTTCCTTGGCATGGGATCACGGGGAGGATGTCCAAACGGATAAACGCTAGGATCTGTTCAACCAGCTCCCGCCGCACCCCGCTATGGCCGAGGAGGAGCGTGTGAGCCCGGAGGATAAGAAGGCTACGGACCAGGTCAGGTTCGAGATATTCGCCGACTCCACAGGCATGGGATCTCACGAGATTGGTTTGTAGCTGGCGGATCTGGTCTGGCTCGATCGCAATATCAGAAAGAAAACCAAATCCAGTATTGATTCCATAGATTTTGCGGCCAGAGTTAAGGGCCCTGGTGATATCTTGGCGCTGGGCTTCGAGACGATTCCAGACTTCGGTCGGAACAACCAGATGGGGGTTTGCAGACCTTGAGAGACTGACCAGGATTTCTGGACTGAGACGGTCGTAGCCGAGGAGAAAATCCCTCTTAAAGTCGATTTTAGACATAAAGATGACCCAAGGTTTTAAGAAATTGAATGGGGACAGCATAATCCTGGGCCCCGTAGACATAGGTGCCAGCGACCAGCACGGATGCTCCTGCGTCGACGACGGACTTGGCTGTGTGTTCGTTGATACCACCGTCAACCTCGATCTCGACTTTTTGGTCTAAACCAAGATCCTGTAGTCTTTTCTTGAGTTGCCTAATCCGCTGAATGGTTTGGTCGATAAAGGTCTGTCCGCCAAATCCTGGGTTTACAGACATGATCATCACGACGTCCACCTCTTCAAGGAGTGGGTCAATGGATTCCAGTGGGGTTCCGGGATTGAGGGCTATCCCCACTTTTGCCCCAGATTTTCGAATGGTCTGGGTCAGTCGATGGCCATGATGGGTGGTTTCCACATGAAAACTCAAGATATCAGCTCCCGCTGCCACGTAGTCGAGGGCCACAGCATCGGGGTTTGCAACCATGATATGAACATCGAGGGGCTTTTTGGTGATTTTTTTAAGGGCTCGAATCAGCAGTGGGCCAAAGGTCAGATTGGGAACAAAATGCCCATCCATCACATCGATATGATGCCAGTCCGCTCCAGCCTGCTCAGCTTTTTGAATCTCTAAGCCCAATGCCAGCGCATCAGCAGCTAGGATGGAGGGAGCTATTTTGAGTCTCATTTTTTGTTTACTCCATACCTGATGGGACCGCTTCACGTAACATCTTTTTCTTGACCATACTTGCCTTGAGGCGACTCATACGATTAAAAAACACGATGCCATCGATATGGTCGATTTCATGCTGGAGGCACACCGCAAAGAGGTCGGTCGCGTGGACTTCGAAAGTCTTGCCGAATTCGTCCTGGGCAGTCACCCAAACCTCAGAAGCGCGGTCGACGAATTCGAAAATTTCTGGAAAGCTTAAACAGCCTTCTTGAAACTTAAATTTCCCCTGCTTTTTGGTGATCACCGGATTGATAAAGGTGAACTTCTTGTCATGCCACCATTGGTGAGTTTCTTCGGGCTGGTTATCTTCGTACCGGTTCCCATTAGAGGCGACCTCGATCGTGATGACGCGCCGAAGTTGGCCCACTTGGTTTGCAGCCAGGCCAATCCCAGCAGCAGCTTTCATGGTTTCGTGCATATCATTGACAAATTTTCGAAGCTCATCGTCAAAAACCTGGACTTCAAGGGCCCTGGTCTCTAAAACTTTAGCTGGCCAAACGACGACATCCAACACGCTCACGCTTCCTTCTCCTATGTTAGGGGCATTCTATACGAATTTTTGCAAAAACGACCGACAATCCGGCGGCACCTTAACATACTTATTGTGTTTTTCCAAAATGACAAACCCTGAGGGCCAAGGAGCCTTAGTTGAACTCCGTGGTTTGTTATTTTTTATTCAATAATTACATTAAGTTAATAATAACTGTCTACATTTTGAGGTCTTCGGGCAGAGGTTCAGAAAACGTGACCTTAGCCGTTTTGACGAGTTTGTACCAGACCTCGCCTAGTTCGCTGTCCACCGTCTGAACAAGGCTATTATCGACAAAGACATCATGGCAGTAGCTAAATAGGGTCTTTCCGTCCCAACGGATTGATAAAAGAAAGACCCACATAAGGCCTTGGCCAAGAAACTTACCAACGTGTTTGAGGAGGTCTCGCATAGTGTTGTTTCCCCGAATTAAAAAATTTTATTTGGTTTTGAACAAGTCGGCGCCTTGAGAACAAAAAGGAAAAGGTGACATTTTCATTGTAACAGATACTACATCAAACAAAAATCCAACCTAAATGAGGTCGGATTTTGTGGTTGCTGGATTTTCGGGGTTACTATCCAGCCATCTCCTTAAAGGTAGGGAGGACTTCGGGTGATATGGGGTGATTTTCCAGGTCTGTAATTGTTGAACTAAACATCAAATCAAAAACATCGGTAAACTCCTTTACAAAGTGAACCTTGACACGGCGCTTAACATTTGTGGGGAGTTGGTCATAGACCGCCCGATTTTTTTCGGGAAGGATCACTTGATCAATGCCTTCGCGCTGCGCTGCTAGGATTTTTTCCTTAAGGCCGCCAATAGGCAAGACCTTTCCATGGAGGGTAATCTCCCCAGTCATAGCGATTTTTGCTTTAGGAGATTTTCCAAGGAGAGCGGACAGGATGCTTGTGGCTAAAGCAATTCCTGCCGAAGGACCGTCTTTCGGAACCGCACCAGCAGGTACATGGACATGGATTTCATTGGATTTGAGTTTGTCGTAGTCAAAACCGAATTCACCGATGCTAGAGCGAAGATAGCTGAGAGCTGCCTGAGCCGACTCTTTCATGATATCACCGAGCTGTCCTGTCAAGACAAGCTGGCTTTTTGCACTCGGTAGCAGGTTTGTTTCGATAGCCATGACTTCACCGCCATAACTGGTATAGGCTAATCCTAGGGCGACCCCACTGCGGGCCTCCATATGGTAAAATTCCTCTCCATAACGTTTTGCGCCCAGGTGTTTTTGGATGAGGGTTGGTGTTAGATGAATGACTTTTCGGTCTTGGCTTGATTCAAGTTCCGCGTAGTGCCGGGCGATTTTCCGGCAAATTGAGGCGATTTGGCGTTCGAGACTTCGTAGGCCGGATTCCCTGGTGTAACTGTTGATGACCGTCATCAAGGCTTGTTTAGAAAAGAGAACCTCTTCGACCGAAAGTCCGGCTTCTTTGAGTTGTTTGGGAATGAGGAATTGATTGGCTATGATCTGTTTTTCCTCTTCAGAATATCCAGACACCTCGATGATTTCTAAGCGATCTTTTAAGGGACCAGGAATGGTATCTAGCGTGTTGCAGTTGGCGATAAACATCACATCGGAAAGATCGAAGGAGACTCCAAGATAGTGATCGACAAAATTTTTATTTTGTTCGGGATCTAAGACTTCGAGTAGAGCCGAAGAAGGGTCACCTCGATGATCGGCTCCCATTTTGTCGATTTCATCGAGCATGATAACGGGATTGCTGGAGCCTGCCTGCTTAAGACTGTTTACCACGCGGCCTGGATAGGCGCCCACATAGGTTTTTCGGTGTCCTCTGATGTCAGCCTCGTCGCGAACTCCTCCTAGGGATATTCTTGAAAACTCTCGACCCATAGCCTTAGCAATCGACCGACCTAGGCTGGTTTTTCCCACTCCTGGGGGACCTACAAAACAGAGAATTGGACTTTTGGCACTTGGATTGAGTTTTTTAACGGCCAGATATTCTATGATCCGATCTTTGACATTATCCAGTCCGTAATGATCTTCTTCTAAGACGGTTTTCACATGTTTTAAGTTAAGATTGTCTTCTGTTTTTGTTTGCCAAGGTAACGCTAAAATAGTTTCCACATGGGTTCTTGTGAGCGATGCTTCGCTGGTGTCAGCATGCATTCTTTCGAGTCGGCGTAGCTGTCTCGATACTTCATCTTTTGCCTCAGCGCTGACTTTGACCTCTTCGAGTTTTTTCCAGAGGGCTTCTAAGTCGTCCTTACCGTCGGTATCGCCAAGCTCTGTTTTGATGGCCCGCATTTGTTCGCGCAGGTAATGTTCGCGCTGCATGCGGTTGATCTCTTCTTTTGCCTGTGATTGGATCCGGACTTGCATTTGGTAGACTTCGATTTCCCGAGAGAGAAAGCGGTGGACTGCTTTAAGCCGCTCTATGGGATTTTGAATCGCCAAAACCGACTGAGCTTCGTTGACTTTGAGGCCGAGATTTGCGGCCACAAGATCAGAAAGCCTTCCTGGTTCGGTCACGTCTTCGAGAACCATCATGATGTCAGGTGAAAGCACTTTGCCAAGGCTGACGACTTTTTCGAGGTTTTCGCGGGTCGCACGGATCATGGCTTCGACTTCGGGGGAGTTTTTAACAAAGGTTGTTTCTTCGATAACCCGAAGGTGAACCGACGGAAAAGGATCCTGACCTTTTAGCTCGCTGATCTGGGCTTTGCAGATACCTTGGACAAGGACTTTCATCCTACCATCAGGGAGTTTTCGCGTGCGCATGATCGAACAAATGGTACCGATATCGTAGACGTCAAAGGGTGGCTCTAGGGAACTCTCAAGACCTTGACCTGTTTCACCCTGGACTTTAAAGGCTGACAAAAAGATTTTGCGCTTGTGACCGAGCGCATTTTCAACGGCGCTAATACAAAGATCTTCGTTTATGAAAACTGGCACGATCATGTGGGGGAACACCACTATGTCCTTAAGGGGCAGTAAGGGTAGGTCGGTGTTAGCATCATAGGACGCCATGATGGACTGTGATGTAGTCATCGAATATTCTCCTCAGGGTGGGATGGCTTTAGATGTGGTATCGGAATCTTGTAGATAAGCTTGAGAAGATAGAGGATCTAGGTGGGGGGGTTAGCTGGGGTTAGGGGGGGGTCGCACATGGATGGTGACCAGGAGGTCTCCTTGCACAGAGTCAAGCCGATCCCCATAGCCTGGCCACTTGATGGTGGACCCATGCTTGGTACCAGGAGGCAAAGATAGGACGATCTGTACGACTTCTTTTAGAATACCATTTCCAGAAGAATTTAGGAGCCGCCTCGAAAACTTTACTGTGATGTCGGCCCCTTGACTAGCGGTTTCAGAGTTGATCCATAGAGGGACCCGTACCTCAAGATCGCTAAGACAGGTCTCCCAAGTTTCCATGGAGATATCGTCATAATCAAAGGACTTACAAAACTCATCTAAAGACTCCAGGTCCTTTGGGCTTATTGCAAAGGGAGGGATCTGGGATGCGGAGTTAGGGGAGTTAGGGGAGCTGGAGAAGTTAAGTGAGCTAGGGGGCTTTGAAGCTTTCGACTTTTTTTTAGGTCTCTCGACCATACCCCCCTTCCTCGACTTTTAGGGTTAACTGGACCCAGCAGGCGTCAGCACGCTGACCATGGCAGCCCTTAGCAGCCTACCATGAAGAGTATAACCTAAAGCGAATTCGTCTTTGACGGTATCTTTGGTCACATCTGCAGATTCGATGCGTTGGATAGCCTGGTGGAGGTTTGGGTCGAAGTCCACACCGGCAGCCCTTACCAGTTCGAGGCCATGTCGGCGCAAAACGTCGAGGAGCTGTCTTTTGACCATCACCATGCCTTCGAAGTAGGCACTGTGGGCCTCTCCTGCTTCGACGGTGGAATCACCTGAGCTAGGGATCGCCTTTTCTAAGCTATCAAGGGTCGGAAGGAGATCCTTAAAAAAGCTTTCGAAGGCATATTTTGCTAATTCGGTCTTTTCTCGCTCGGCCCGCCGACGGATATTTTCTACTTCTGCCATCATTCTGACATAACGGTCTTTAAATTCAGCAAGCTCACCCCGTAGGGACTCTAATTCGTCCTGGGACTCGCTTTCTTGATCGTCAGAAAAAGTGGGCCCCTCGGAAGGAGGTGAATCAGGCTCTTCAATGGGTGATGAAGCCTGTTTTTGTTGGGACTTATCCCCATCTTGGGTGGCGGAGTTCGAAGTATCCATGGTTTCAATCCGTTTGCATGGGATCTTTTTAAGAAAGATCGTTTAGTCTCTAAAATATCAGGTTAGCCATTAAACTTGCTGCCAGACTGCAGCACAATGTAAGCTCGGTGGAGCTTGTGGTCAAGACTGGAGGCTTGATTAAAGGGAGTGCCTGGCATGCAGGCTTGATTCCGATCACATTGACAGCCTCCGGGGACCTTGATAAAAAGTTTAGGATTCGAAAGTTTTTGAATTCATAGGTGTTGAGACTCTTCTGGTTCTGTTTCTTATTTTGGCCCCTATTGTTCCTCATCAGTGAGCGGGAGTTCCCTGTGGATCACAAGCACGAAACCCCTCAGGAAAAATCCAATTCCTCTCAATTAGACCAACTTCAGGGACTGCGCCTCGGACCAAAGAAAAGCCTTCACGATGCAGGGGTTTCGGATCAAGACTGCACCCTTTGGCTCGACAAGATTTCCCTTGAATCCCTTGTGGAAATCAAAATCTCCCGGTTTTTTGACCAACTGGATTCTCATTATCCAGAGGAGCTTTATTCTCTTATTATCGAAAAAGTCGAAAAAACGCTCCTCCACCAAATCCTTAGGCGAACGGGCTATAATCAAGCCCAAGCTTCAAAAATTCTTGGAATAAATCGCAATACTTTGCGTAAGAAGATGAAGCATTTTGGCCTTGGTTAGCAAATTTTTAGGTGTTGCGCACCTTGCGGCTAACTAAGGGCAAGGTTAGAAAACTTTAGAAAATGCGGCGCAAAAGCTAAGTAGACGTCTTCTAGCGATCCGTGGCGGTTTTTGGCAATTCTAACCAACGCTTTTCCAGCGTCTTCGGAATTGGGGTTGTAGTATTCGTCTCGGTAAAGAAACAAAATGATATCCGCATCCTGTTCCATAGAGCCTGACTCCCGCAAGTCGCTTAGCTTAGGCACTTTATCGGGTCTTGTATCAGGGCCTCGGTTAAGCTGGGCTAAAGCGATCACCGGTACGGATAACTCCTTAGCAAGCGCCTTAAGACCCCCTGAAATCTCAGAAATCTCCCTCTCTCGGCTTTCATAGCGCTTGTTTCCCGAGGCCGTCATAAGCTGAAGGTAGTCCACTACGATAAGCTCGAGGCCATATTCTTTTTTAAACCTTCGGCATCGGGAGCGCAGTTCCATCAGCGAGATGCTGGGGGTTTCGTCGATTCCTAGAGTGGCTGGGAGTTGGCTGATGACCCTAGCGCCGTGCATCAACCGGTCCTGCTCCTCTTCAGAAAGGTCGCCCTTTCTTAGTTTACTTGAGTCAATCCGAGACTCACTCGAAAGAATACGGGACATAAGCTGGTTTTTGGACATCTCTAAGGTGAAGACTGCCACTGCCCGGCCACTCTTGGCCGCATTGGTGACGATATTAAGGGCAAAGGCAGTCTTGCCCATCCCGGGTCGGGCGGCCACGATAATCAGGTCGCTTTTTTGCCAGCCGCCTGTAATTCGGTCCAAATCGACAAAATCCGAAGGCACACCCGTCATGTCGCCTTCGGTGTTGAGTCTGGTCTCAATCTCAGCAATCGTGCTGTCCAGGACCTCATAGGCGGTGATGATCCCCTTGGAATCCTGGTCGTTGGCGATGCTGAGGAATTCCTTTTCCACATCCTCAACAAAAGTCGAAATTTTGCCGTCAAAGTTAAGGGCTTTCGTAACGGTGGTTTGGCAGGCTTCAATGATTCGTCGGAGGTAATAGCATTCTCTGACGATTTTGGCGTAATGCTCGATATTTTGACTGACCGGAGCGACTTCTTCTAATTCAACCAGGTAAGGAACGCCTAGATACTCACTCTCACGACCCGCACGGCGGAGGATCTCAGCGACGAGAAGCACATCAGAAGGTTCGTTCTTTTGATATTGGTCCAGCATAACGCTAAATATTTTTTGATGGGCATCGAGAAAAAAATGGTCAGGGGAGAGTTTATCAGCAATGAGGTTAAGGGTCTCAGGGCTGCGTAGGCACGCTCCTAGTACAGCTTTCTCAGCATCTGAGGAATGTGGCGGCGTATTTGTACTTTTTGCCTGACCCATAGCAGCCCACGAGCTAAAAAGATGTTTCGAAGGGGTTCTCAAAAAGACACAGGACTTAGACCATTAAACACTGCTCCAAGTCCTGCATCTATAGGATAACGGTTCTTTAGTTTTGAGCAACAACCCAGACTTTAAACTTTGCGGAAACTTCCTGATGCAGCTTCACTTGGGCTGCATACACGCCCACTTTTTTGACTTCTTCGAGCAGGGTGATCTCTTTTTTGGAGATATCAACGCCTTCTGCCTTGAGCAGCTCTTCGAGCTCTCCCGTGGTGACCGAGCCAAAGATTCTCTCGTCTTCACCAACTTGTTTTACAACCGTGACAGAGATTTTTTCGATCTGTGCAGCCAGTTGTTTTGCGGCTCCGAGAGCTTTTTCTTTGCGTTTCTCAAGCACTCTTTTTTGGTGGGCTAACTGGGCTTTGTTGGCCTCGTTGGCGACCGCTGCGAGGGCGCGAGGGAGTAAGAAGTTGCGAGCATAACCGTCTTTGACTTGGACGACATCACCGATAGCCCCTAGGCTAGGAACATCGTGGGTCAGTATCACTTTCATAATTATTTTTCCTTTATGGGGGTCACCAATTGATTAGGTATGAAACCAATGGGGCATCAAAGTCCGTGAGCCGTTATTCTTTCCGGCGCTTAGCTTCAGCTTCACGTGCTTCCCGTTCTTGGTTTACCATTTCAACCTTGCGAGCAGCAATATCGATATCGCCCTTGTGATCTTCGTTTACTCGGACTACGAGGTACCGGAGGATGTTGTCGTCAATGCGCATGAGCCGTTCGATTTCGGCAACGCTGCTTGGCTGGCCTACAAAGTCATAGTTAACGTAGTAGCCGCGATAGGATTTTTTGATAGGGTAGGCAAGTCTCTTAACCCCCCAATCGTCTTTTTTTAAGACTTCCCCGCCTTCGCCTACCATAAGATTTTCATATTGATTCAAAGCCTTAACAGCTTCAGACTCAGGTAGATCGCCTCGAACAATAACCGTAAAATCATACTCTCTTAACACGCTTTACACTCCCTTTTGGTCTAAACAGCTAGCCTTCATACTAGCAAGGGTCTAAAAAGATCACGCCCCTTGTTACACTTTTTTATTCAATTGGTCGAGGATTTGCCGCAGTCTTAGCTTAACTTCGTCGATCATCGGCCCTCGCAGCCTTTCCAGTTCACTTTGGTCCATGGGAGCTAGGAGCCAATCTGCGGGGACCAAAGCAGGTGGCGGCCTACCCAAACCCAACTTAATCCGATGGAATCCTCCAAGTCCTCCCTGGTCTATCAAACTCCGGACTCCATTATGACCCCCATGTCCTCCTCCGGTCCTGGCCCGCACCTTTCCTTCAGGGACATCCATATCGTCAAAAAGAACAATCATATGTTCTTCTGGGATCTTATAGAAATCCATCACAGGGCGGACACTCTGGGCACTACGATTCATATAGGTCATGGGCTTAAGGCAAAGGAATTCTTCTTTTAAAATCGAAGCTTTTCCTAATATGCCCGAAAGCTTAAGACTTTTATCCCAGGTTCCCCCAGCCTCTCTAACAAGCTCATCGATGACTAAAAACCCAGCATTGTGCCTTGTTAGCTCATATTGAGGACCTGGATTACCTAAGGCGACAAGAAGCTTCATGGATCAATGATTCATTCCAGAGGTTTCAGACGGGTGCCAAATCCACGTGGAGAGCCACTCTCTTAACGGGATCGATCTGCAGCTCGACGATTTTAACCAGGGATTTTTGGCCCTGAAATTCAAGGTGAAACTGACGCCCGCCGTCCCGCCATGCTCTTGAAAGCCACTTAGGGTCGATTTCTAAAAGGGTCGACTTACCTTTGGTATTGAGAACCGCTGGGACGCGGCCAGCACGTCGTAGTTTACGTGTATAGGATTTCCCTGTTTCATTCCGAGGCTTTCCCTCGATCACGACAGGTTCTTTCAACGCGGTGCTGACTTCTTTTTGTACTTCATCGGCCATAGCCCACTCTCCCAAAAAATTGAAGCCTCAGTCTATAACTTTTACGATGCTCTTGGGCAATCTTTTATTTTGCAGCAGCACTATATAAATAAAGCGCTGATGGAATCGTCATTGTGGATCCGACGGATGGCCTTGCCAAAAAGCTCAGCAAGACCTAGCTGGGTGATTTTAGAACACTGCCGGGCTTCGGGGCTGAGCAGGATAGAGTCGGTGACTACAATTTCTTTAAGGTGCGAATTTTCGATATTTTCAAGGGCTTTGCCGCTGAGGACCGGGTGGCTTACGGCGGCTCGCACGGTGGTTGCTCCGGCGGACATCAGGGCTTCAGCCGCCTTTGTCAGGGATCCTGCGGTATCGACAATGTCATCCACAATCAGGCAGTTCTTACCTTTCACATCCCCGATGATATGCATGACAGCACTTTCGTTGGGTTTGTCCCGCCTCTTATCGACAATGGCGAGCCCACAGTTAAAGTGCTTAGCCATAGCTCGGGCCCGCTCGACACCTCCCGCATCAGGTGAGATCACAACGAGATTATCTTGGTTTCGGAAGTAGTTGTTAAAAATTGGCTTAGCATAGAGATGATCCACCGGAATATTGAAAAATCCTTGGATCGCTGACGTATGGAGCTCAAGGGTTAAAAGCCGGTCATAATGGGAGGACTGGATGAGATCAGCCACGAGTTTGGCTGAAATGGGTGTTCGTGGCGCGCTTTTGCGTTCTTGTCTGGCGTAGCCAAAGTAGGGGGCCACAAGGGTGATCCGCGACGCCGAAGACCGGTAACAGGCGTCCGCCATAATCAGCGCTTCCATAAGGTGGTGATTGGCAGGGCGAGAGGTGCTTTGGATTACAAAAACATCGCGACCACGAACATTTGAATCCAGTTCCACCCGAGTCTCGCCATCCGCAAAGCTGGATACCATGGCTTCTCCAAGGGGAAGGTCAAGCCAGGAGCATATTTTTTCAGCAAGAGGTCTATTGGCGTTGCCCGAAAATACGATCAAATCAGCATTCACCGCAAACCCTCTTTGATTTCTTGATGATTTAAAGAAAGCTGTGAGTCAATTGTTAGAGTCAACTGAATCATTGAAGTAAGTGGCTGGGGCGGAAGGAATCGAACCTTCGGATGCCGGAATCAAAATCCGGTGCCGTACCGCTTGGCGACGCCCCAAGACCAGAAACGAGGAATCGTTCCCGAGGATCAATGTCGTATTACAGGACCACAGGTCTGTCAAGAGGCCAGGTAGGTTTTAGCGACATAATCAGGCAGCCACTCCAAGCCATCGGGTGACCAATCCACAAGCCAACTTCCCTCTAACAGTTTTGGGTCCATAAGAATTTTTTCGGAGAGGGGGTTTAAAACCACCTTGGTAAAAAGTCGTTTTAAGGAGGCTGGCCCCGATTTTTTAGCCAGGGACACAAGATGCTCGGACAGGTGGGGGCCAAGACGCAGCCGCATGTTTTGAGTTTGTAGGCGGCGGTTAAGCTCATCCACCATACCTAAGAGGATCCGCGTTAGATGAACAGGAGACAGGCGGCGAAAGATGATGATCTCGTCAAGAAGTTGGATGAGTTCAGGTTTGTTAAAAATCAAGGCGAGTTTTTGGCGCACGGCGAGATCATCATGGTCGTCGGCCCATTGGAGGACTTGCTCCCAAGAAAGTGGGCTCCCCCCATCGGACCAGTGTTCGAGATGGGATGTTTGGACTGTGATGGAGAATATGACAAGGGCGTTGGTAAAATCAGCCACTCTTCCTCGCCAATCGGTGATGCGTCCTGACTCGATGATCTGTAGGAGGATTCCCAGGACTTGGGGGTGGGCCTGGTCCACATGGTCAAAATACAGGACGGCAAACGGTTGGTGCATGATGATATCGCAAAGATAGCCTCCTTCCTCAAACCCTGCCAATCCTGGAGGAGCACCAAGTAGTTTATGGGTGCTGGACTCTTGGGAATATTCGGCAAGATCGATCGTGATTAATTTTTTGGGACTTCCAAAAAGGTCTTGGGCCAAAGCCTGAGCTGTTTGTTGTTTGCCGACTCCCTGAGGACCCCAAAAGAGAAAGCTACCCCATGGGTGAAAGGGACTTGACACCCCGCTCTTGGCGCGACGGATAGCTTGGGCAAGGCGCTTGAGAGCGCCCCATTGGCCGAAAACATGGGCGGCTAACCGCTTTTCCAGGTGGAGGTAGGTCTTTTGGTCTGGGCTGACCCATTGTTCGGGGGTGAGCTGGAGGCGTTCTTGGATGACCTTAGAGATGGAGTCGACCGTGACTTCGGTCCCCAGACGCAGGTTTTCGGCACTGGCCGCTTCATCGACTAGGTCGATGGCTTTGTCGGGTAGTTTTTGACTTGGGAGGTAGCGGGTGGAAAGCTGCACAGCTGCCTGGAGGGCTTCGTCGCTGATCTTGACCTTATGGTGCTCCTCATAAATCCCGCGGACGCCCGTAAGAATTTTGAGAGCCTCCTCGGGCGAAGGTTCCTCTACAAGGACCGTCTGAAAGCGCCGTGCCAGAGCGGGGTCAGTTTGAATAGAATGTTTGTACTCCGAAAGAGTCGTCGCTCCTAGGCAGCGAAAAGCCCCGCTGGAGAGGGCCGGTTTGAGAAGATTCGCAAGGTCTGCACCTCCCTCTTGGTTTCCAGCACCCATAATCATATGGATCTCGTCGATAAAAAAAATGTATCGACCAGGATCTTCACTGGCGACTTCTAAAAGTTGCTGCATCCGGTCCTCAAATTCGCCGCGGTATTTGGTGCCCGCCAGCAAGGCGCCTACATCGAGAGTTAACACCCGCATTCCCCGAAGCACCTCGGAGGTTTTCCCATGGAGGAGCAGCCAAGCCAATCCTTCGGCCAGCGCCGATTTACCGACTCCTGGCTCGCCGATCAGAAGAGGGTTATTTTTTTTGTGACGTCCTAAAATCTGTAGAACCCGGTGCAGCTCCTTTTCTCGGCCATGGACCGGGTGAAGTTTGCCGCTAGCCGCAGCCTCGGTGAGGTCGATGGTAAAAGCCTCGATTTTTTTCTGGGTCTTAGGGGGAGCCGACGGTTTCTTTTGGGGAGTTGGCTTTGTGGATAAAGGGGGAGTTTGGTCTGGGTCGTCCTTGACCCCCTTAGGGGAACCCTTAGGCGTTGGTAGAGGACTGATTTCTGGCTGGGCTTGCTGTTGGCTTAGGATTTGAAGAAGGGATGACTGCTTAACCACCTCTTCCCACAGGGCTTTGGGGGTGATGAGTTGGGTAGGAAACCGACCTTCCACGAGATCCAAAGCCCGGTCGAGCCGCTTGCCAAAGGCAATCTTTCGTAGACCATAGATTTTAGGGGTTTTTTCAAGATGGGAATGGAGCACATCCAGCCCATCGCTCTTTTCGAACCCAGGAAGGTATACGAGTCCTAGCTTTAACAGGCTATAGGCCACATGCTCGGCCTCCAAAAATCCGTGGCCAAAACGTCTGGCGAGTTGGAGTCCTAGATGCAATGCTTTTTGGCTGCTGGGGTCATAGCGAGACACGTCCATCGGATCCCTCCCTTGCTACCAGATTCTGCCGGTTTCTGCCGGTCGCTCTATTGCTCATCGGCAGGGTGGGGCGGGACTATAAGGGGACTCTAGGGCTTAGCGGTCGCCGAGGGTCTTTGCAGCTTCGATGGCTTTCACCTGGAGGTCCAGGAGGACTTGCTGCAAAAGGCTGTCTTCTTCCGGGGTGAGGTTGCCTTTGGTTTTTTCTTTTAACATAACGATGATATCAATATTTTGCCTGGCTAAGTCCAGGTTTGGTTTCGCAGGTTTTGGCTGTCCTTCGATGGTCTCGCCTAAGTAGTGCAGGGCTGCAGAGGAAAAGCCCAACAGAAGCTCCGAAAAATCAAAGGTATTTGGGGTAGTTTTGGGTGTTTTATCCATGGACGAGCCTCTTTGATCTTTACTGGAAGAGGGAAGAAGGAAGATTCCAGCTTTACACTCCTAACCTACCCAATGGCAGGGTCTTGCTCAAGGTCGAATCCTATGGTAGCCCTCCGACCCTTAAACTTTATGGAAGGGAGTCCGATACCTGAGGAGACCTTCCGGAGTCCTCGGTTGAAAAATAGTCCTAAAAAAACCAAGAGGGAAAAAAGGGGAATTCTCCACTTTATCTCTAAATCTCACCAGGAGTCTTTGAAACTCCGGCGAGACGGGACCATTTTAGGACGAGAAAAGGGTGACATTTTGGTCAACGATGCTGAGATTTCATCGACCCACTGCCAGATTCAAAATATTAGCGGCACATTCCATATTTTTGATATGAATAGCACCAATGGAACCTTTGTGAACAAGGAGCGGGTCGTCAAGGCCAAGCTATCCAGCGGAGATATCATAACGATCGGTCAAACTTCCTTTAAGTTCCAAATTGAAGACGAGCAAAACGTTCGTCATATCTCTACGATTTTTAAAGTTAAGGACCAAAAAAAAGCAGATGATAGCAAATCAAGTATCGTCGATACGCTCATTGAAAACGAGCTCAAAGAAACCCCTTCCCTCAAGGCGGTGATTGACATCAAATACCATGATGGAACCTCCGATCATGTGGAGCTTATGCAGCGACTCATCTATGTGGGCAGGGCCTCTAGCTTTGGAAAATTTGAACATGATCCCGAGATCTCGCGAAAGCACCTCCTGATTAAGGTCAACGATACGGGAGAGGTTTTTATCGAGGACCAAGGGTCTACGAACGGGTCCTTTCTAAACGGAAAAAAAATGACAGGTATGCATCTGGTAAAACCAGACGACGAGGTTAAGGTGGGGACGTCTCTATTGCGCATCCGCATTTCTGCTATTTAGTGGTGCGCGAGATTGCAATCATCGGACACTTGGGACGGAGCATACACTTTGGCACTGTTTACTTATTTTTAAGGGCCAAAGTTTTAGTTGCAGTAATTCAACTCTTGAAATTCAATTGTCTTAAAGGCACTAGCCACCTGTGAGTCTCCTCGTAGATTCGTACCTATCTGCTTCCGCTCTGTACTTCTTGCAGTTCTCCAGCTACAATCGGCTGCTAGGTTAATTAAGATCCGCCTTTCGAAGCCCAGTTGGCCCGCAAAAATCGAGGCGATATGGTTGCTTGACTGAATATCATCTATTTTTAAGTTGGTGGGACTTCCCACGACATAAATGTCGTTTCCACTAGGAAGAAAATAGTCATTTGTTACAGGAGTAAGTTTTTTGCCGGGATGGACCATGAGGTAAATTGTGTATCTATACCCCATAAAGTATTTTGACCACCCCCGCATGGTGTAGAAGCCCTGACCATAAACGGCCTTCTCCATGCACTTACCACCAGTTCTCGAGACATAAGCATTGATTTTGCCATATGGATTTGTTTGCATCGAGCGATAGGCATCAAAGGAGTTTGTGGAGTGATTTAGCTTTAAAATTTCCTTGCTCATGGCTGTTTTAAAAGAGATAGGGCTTAAATTGGAAATGAACTAAGCGCGCTCGCGCGCAGTCCTATCCCGAGCATCCGGGCAGATTGTAGCTTTCCTTCCGGCATAATCTCGGCACATTTTATTCAATTCCTAGACCTCTGAATCTCAGACTCCATTTAAATATAGCTAATTTT
>JBGSUI010000138.1:0-15301 GCA_041736175.1 Oligoflexales bacterium
TGACCGTGACCCACTTTACCTCAGGTGAAAGCGGTTTACCTTTAGACGAATGCATGGTGGTCAATCCTCGTTTTTTGGCAAAACGATCATTATACCACGGAAAAAATTAAAATCTATCTTTTCATGTGCGTAGATCTATAAATAGGCCTAACCGACCACAGCACCTAGATCGAAGATTGGAAGGTACATTGCAATCACAATAAATCCGACGGCACCACCAATAACGACCATCATAATGGGTTCAATCATGCTGAGGAGGGATTTGACTGCCAAATCGACTTCTTCCTCGTAGAATTGGCTCACTTTTACCAACATATCGTCTAAGGCACCGGTTTGTTCGCCCACAGCAACCATCGATGAAACCATTTTGGGGATAAGTTCGCTTCGGGCCAAGGGCACTGAAAACTTGGATCCATGTTCGATTTCTGTCCGAATCCCCAGGATAAAACTTTCGATCACTGAATTGCCTGCTGCCGAAGCGCAAATGGTCAGGGCATCGAGTAGATTGACGCCGGAGGTGAGCATCGTGGCCAGAGTGCTACAAAATCGCCCCACGGAGATTTTTTTTATCAGTGGGCCTATGACTGGACCAGTCAGTAGCATTTTGTCTAAAACGACCGTTCCCTTTTTTGTTTTAAAAAAAGCCTTTAGCCCCATAAAAATTGCAACAAGAGCGGCGAGAATGTAATGCCAGTACTCCATCAAAATATTGGACATATCGATGACCACCTGGGTGAGGCCAGGAAGCTCCTTGCCAGAATCACTGTACTGTTTAGCAAATGTGGGTACTACAAACACTAAAAGCGCAGTGATCACTGCGACTGCGACAACGACCACTATAATAGGATAGGACATAGAAGATTTAACTTGGCCTTTGATTTTTTCTGATTTTTCAATATATCCAACGAGTTTATTTAGAATAACATCTAAGTTTCCAGAAGCCTCTCCTGCTCGTACCATGGCCACATAGAGTGGATCAAAAATATTCTTATAAGGTTCCAAACTATCGCTCAAACGAGAGCCGTTTTCAATAGATCCCCTAATTTTGCGGAGGATTGTACCAAGGGCTGGATTCGTTTGTTGATCAGCCAAAATCCCAAGGGACTGCACTAAAGCAACTCCACTATTGATCATGGTGGAGAATTGCTTTGTAAATATAATGATATCTTTGCTAGTGGGGGCGGGATTACCAAGTTTTATTTGGATTTTTCCTTTTTCATCTTTGTAGATAATCTTTGACCAAAAGGGCCCATCATCCCCATCGAGCTTTGCAGTCGTTAGAGTGATGGGCACCATTTTCATGCGATAGAGCTGCGCCTTTGCCTGAGATTTGCTTGGTGACTTGAGGGATCCCGATCTTTTTTTACCGCGGGAATCTTTTGCAGTATAATGAAACGTCGGCATGATTTGATCTCCTTAATTCTCTGCGGCACTAATTGCGCCTAATGGGTTGGCCTGGTTTACGATGCCCTTCAATCGCTTTTTTCTCCAGCATCCCCCTTAATTCCTCAGGCTCGTTTGATTTTTCCAGACCTGCTTCGGTTGAAACCAACCTCCGTTCGATGAGAGAGGCAAGTGATTGGTTTAATGTTTGCATTCCACTGTCATCTTGTCCGGTTTGCATAAGTGAATAAATCTGATGCAATTTGTCTTCTCGAATAAGGTTTCGCACGGCTTTGTTGGGGATGAGTATCTCCATGGCAAGAACCCTGCCTTCACTGGTTGCGGGAATCAGGGTTTGGGAGATGACGGCCATGAGCGAAAGAGAGAGTTGAGAGCGGATTTGGAGCTGTTGATGGGAAGGAAAAACGTCAATGAGTCGATTTAAGGTACTAATGCTGGAGTTGGTATGGAGTGTGGCAAACACCAGATGTCCCGTTTCTGCAGCGGTCAAAGCAGCAGATATCGTCTCAAGGTCTCGTAATTCTCCTACTAAGATAACATCTGGATCTTCCCTTAGAACGCTTTTTAGCGCTTTAGCAAAAGAGCTTGTGTCTTGGCCAATCTCCCTCTGATTTATAAGGCAAGACTTGTGCAGGTGAATAAATTCGATAGGATCTTCGATAGTAATGATGTGGTCCTTACGAGTCTCATTGATGTGATTGATCATGGACGCCAGTGTCGTGGATTTTCCTGATCCGGTAGGCCCGGTGACGAGGATAAGACCTCTCGGGAGACTGCATAGATTTCTGATCACTGGGGGGAGTCCAAGTTCTTCCAAAGAATATACCTTAAATGGTATAACGCGAAAGACACCACCAACCTGCGCCTTTTGCATAAAGATGTTGGCCCGAAAACGAGCCATGTTTTTGACGGAAAAGGCCAAATCCAATTCTTTAGTGCGCTCAAATTCTTTCCTTTGGTCATCATTTAGGATGCTATAGCAGAGCGCTTTAGTCGCCTGTCCATCTAGGGGGGGGAGATCGAGTGGTAGGAGATGTCCATCGATTCGAAGTCTAGGAGGTGAATCCATGCTGATATGGAGGTCACTACCTCCCTGATCGATGAGTGCTTTTAGTAGTTGTGGTAGGGAGTAGTTAAGAGCCATAGTTGATCTCCTTGTGGCACTGCGTTTGCTGTCTTAGGCAGCTTCAACGGAATCGTCAGAATCCGCAGCGGTCATTTTGATGACTTCGTTAATATCGCAGATTCCTCGTGACATTTTGGTCAATGCAGATTGACGTAAAGTCCTCATTCCATGCTTCATCGCGATTTTTTTGATTGTGAGGCTGGATTCACTGGAAATAATCGCTTCGCGTACCGCATCATTCATTTTAAGAACCTCGTGTATGGCTATACGGCCTTTATTTCCTGAACCGTTACAGGCAGGACATCCTTTTCCTTTGTAGGAGATGATTTTATCGGCATATTGAGCCGGTATTCCCAGGGACACAAGGGCTTTTGCGGTGACAGAAGTGTCTTCGATACGACATTCGGCGCAGATTTTTCTTACAAGCCGTTGAGCCGTGACACAGGTCAACGAGCTGACTAAGTTAAAGGGTTGAACCCCCATCTGCAAAAGGCGGGTTATAGTGTCAGTTGCACTGTTGGTATGGAGTGTCGATAGGACCATATGGCCAGTTAATGCCGCTTTTATGGCGATTTCGGCAGTTTCTGGATCGCGAATCTCACCAACCATGATGATATCTGGATCTTGGCGTAGAAACGATCTTAGGGCACTCGCAAAGTTAAGGCCTATATCTGACTTCATTCCTACCTGGTTTATACCGTCGATATTGAATTCGACAGGGTCTTCGGCAGTCATAATATTGTCGGATTCTTTATTAAGTTCGGCGAGCGCTGAGTAAAGAGTTGTTGTTTTTCCAGAACCTGTAGGTCCCGTCACTAAAACCATCCCAAAAGGAGCATGGATTGATTCTTGGAATTTTTCTAATTCATCCTGTTCAAACCCCAATTTGGTCATATCTGTTTGCAGTGAAGATTTATCCAAGATCCGCATCACGATTTTCTCCCCATGCAAACATGGAGTCGTGCTGACTCGGAAATCAACAGGCTTTCCTTCTATTGAGATATTGATAGCTCCATCCTGTGGCAACCTTGCTTCGTCGATCTTGAGTTTAGCCATGATTTTTATGCGCGAAGTCAATGCGGCCTTCATGCTGATCGGCGGCCGCGCGATCTCGTAGAGAACTCCGTCGATACGGAGTCTGACTCGCATCGAGTGTTCGTAGGGTTCGATATGGATGTCAGACGCCTTTCGGGTAAGGCACTGGACCAGGATTTGGTTGACGATTTTGATAATGGGACCATCGCCTTTTTCACCTGCACTGATATCCTGCCTTTCTGGTCCCCTCACCTGCGGGGCAGATCCACCCCCAGGGCGATTTATTTTAGAGTCTTCTAGACTGCGCATATCGAGTTTTTGGGTCAGATATTTGTCAAGGGCCTCGGAAATCTGCGCTTCGCTTGTGAGGACTGGTTTTGGAAAAAAGCCAATGCTAAAACGCAAGTCGTTTAGGATACTAATATTTCCTGGATCTGACATGGCAATGATGAGGTTGTTGCCCGCTCGATCGATTGCGACGACTCGATGTTTTATGGCCATGTCT
Source organism: Oligoflexales bacterium (assembly GCA_041736175.1). GTDB lineage: Bacteria > Bdellovibrionota_B > Oligoflexia > Oligoflexales > CAIYRB01 > JBGSUI01. Next base: position 4,071 of record JBGSUI010000138.1, read on the forward strand.
TTTGGTATAAGGTCGATAATATCTCTCTGGATTTCCATTTCTCTCAGATTACAGATCGGTACTCTAAACAGCTTTGAGAGTTGGTCCAGCAAGACACCTTCGTCGATAATCTTGAGTTTTTCGATTGCCTGCATAAAGTTGATTCTATCGGAGACCACGAATCCCTCTGCTTTTTTCAAGTCAGCAGGTGTTAGCAGCTTTTGACTGATAAGAAATTGAGAGATTCTACTGGACATCTAATCTTAAGCTTTCTTTGAAAATAGGGACGAGTCTCAAAGCCTTAACTTCGACCGAAGAAAAAGGCTCACAGCGTAGGATCGGTTAGATATCTAACAAGTTGAGAATTAGTTTGATTTTAGGCGCATGCGTTAATAATTATATATAGAATACAATTATTTAGCTTCAAGATGTGCCCAAGATCTGTTTTCGATAAATGATTTTTGGGGAGACATGTTTCATTCTAAAATGTTTGATTTGGGCAAAAGCGAGTTTTTCTAAGAGTTCTGCCTTAGTACCCAGATTGGAACGAGTTTTTTGAATAGACTGGTTTATCATCTTGCTACATAGGCTAGGGTGAACGAAACAACCAGGACTGGTGACGGTTCCCTCAGAGCAAAGGTAGATAAAACCCTGTAGAAGTGACCCCTTGTTCAAACCAATAAAGATTTGATTGTCTCTACACTTGATGTGATAGAAATTTTTAGTAAAAAGATCTCTTATAAAAAGCCATTTTGTATCGATTTTAAGGATCTTAAAGACTGAGTGGATCGGGCGCGTCATCGTGCTGTAGTCTCGGTAACAGATATTTTCGGGGCTCTTTGTAGGCTCAGATTCTAGCTGGCTTATAAATTCAAATAGATTTGTGCAAGGGTGTATTTTTGAGACAATGGTGGGATTATATTGGTGAGTGGGACAAAACAAAAAGCAATCGAAAAAATAATTGAGGCGTATATCATAGAAGGCATCGTCAGCGAAAACTTTTCCGTTTTTTAAGAAAAACAATTCTTGGGCTGATACGATTGAGCTGATTCCCAGCTCTCTTAGTGCCCTGTCTACGAAGGACTCTAAGATAGATTCGATTTGGCTCTTAGAAACTTTAAGGGGGAAAGGATCTTGGGGTATTTCAGAGGAAGCGTTTTTAAGCCTTTTGAATTGGTCTAAGAGAGATTTTCCAAAGGAATCTTTAAACACCACTGAAGGACCCTTTCGCCGATAACTGGTACCTTGAATCTAAAGGGCACCCAAATTAAATGCTTTGTAAAATCGCAGCTTATAGATTTTTCAGGAGTATTGCTAAGGCCTTTACTAAGGGCATGATCCTGATTTGGATTTGAAAAAGAAATATCCTCTAGAGGAATATAGATTCTATATTTTAAAAAATGAAGCTGGAGTTTTCGGCTAAGCAAAAACTTTTCTTGGTCCGAGCTGGCAGGGTCCTCTCCAAATTGGTTAGCGATTTTTGGAAGGGTCAAATAAGCAATGGATGCAAGGATAGCCGGATGGGCGCTCCAAAGGACAGCTATTAAAGTAACTATGATAAAGTGAACCCTTAACATGTTGCCATTATACTCTGTAGCCTATGGTCGATGTTGGTTCCATAACACCTCGGGGATCCCGAGTCGTTTACTAACGATCCGGCTAACGACAAAGAGCCAATCACTAAGTCTATTAAGGTAGGTTATGACCTCCGGTCGGACCTCGGCATTTTGGCTCAAAGTGAAAACCAATCGCTCGGCCCTCCGGCAAACCGTTCGACAGACATGGCCCCAGGAATTACCGAGATGCCCTCCAGGTAAGACGAAGTTAGCTAAAGGAGTAAGCTCCTGATTATAAACATCTATCTCAGCTTCTAAACGCTCGATTTGTTCTTGTTTGACAATCGTCTGGCGGGGGTGGATTTGGGTGGGCGATAAGGTTGCCAGCTCGCCTCCAAGATCATGCATTTCATTTTGGACTGTCAGAATTTGACCCACAAGATCTTGCAAACTGCCAGTAGCATCATCCCGGCGGAGCTGATCTTTGAAAACACCTAAAAAAGAATTGAGCTCATCTACCGTCCCATAGGCCTCGATTCGTGGATGATTCTTAGGGATCGATTCTCCATGGGCAAGCTGGGTTGTACCCTTATCGCCTTTTTTGGTATAAATCTTGGTGAGTCGCATCTATCGCCTTATTCAGAAAGCAGCAAGAAGCATCTTGAGGTTTCACCTGGAAGGTCCTCAAAATACTCTAAGCATCCCCTCTAGATTAGTCATCTGAACCAGAGGAAGGTAGAGGTGCTCCTCCAAAGGCCTGATTCACAGAATCCCTTAATTTATCGGAAGGGTGAAAAGTCACAACCCTACGGGCGGAAATCTCTATACGATCTCCGGTATGGGGATTACGACCGGGACGAGATCTTTTTTCTTTGACGGTCCATTTCCCGAAACCAGAAATTTTGACCTCATGACCTTCCTCAAGCTTGAGTTTGACTTCCTCAAGGATGATTTCCAAGATCTCTTTAGCCTCTTTTACAGGATATCCCACTTTATCTCTTATCATCTCAATAAGTGCATCTTTAGTGAGGGTGCCTTCCACTGCTGAATCTCCTATCCCTATTAACATAAAGAAATTACTGTGTGATTCCTGTTCCCCTGAGCAAAACTCAATCTGCGAAATCGCTCCAATATCCTTGGATGTTGTGCTATCACGCCGGAAAGTCTCAGAGACCTTCATAACTTGCACTTTGATATTAGCAGGTTCGAAACTGTGAGAGAAGTTCTTTGATCATTTTTTTGCATCCGTGCTAAAAAAATCTTTGAATCAGGGAGGGGGAGGCCTCCAACTCTTGTGGGCGGAAGAGTGGAAGTGGTCAAGGAGCCAAAAGTCGGCCAGAATAGACAAAGAAATTAAAGGAGAGCGAGTGGTGGGTATACAAGGGGAAAAACCCCAAAAAAGGATTCTAACAGGCGCTAGGCCGTCAGGGCTGCCCCATTTAGGCAATTATTTTGGCGCCTTTAACCCGTTGATCGATCTCCAGTCGCGGTATGAGCGGTTTTTTTTTCTTGCCGACTTTCATGCTCTTAATGCCGTGGTGTCACCCAAGGAACTTAGAGAGCATAGTCATACCCTTTTGGCTAGTTTGCTCGCGGCCGGTCTAGACCCTCATAAAGGAATGGTCTACGCCCAGTCGGCAGTCCCCGAGGTGAATGAGCTGGCTTGGATTTTAGGTTGCCTTGCCCCCTATGGGATGTTGGCCCGGGCCCATTCCTTTAAGGATGCCCAGGCTAAAGGCCTTGAGATCAATATGGGGGTCTTTAACTATCCGATTCTTATGGCTGCGGATATCTTACTCTTTGATGCTGATATCGTACCTGTGGGTCAAGACCAAAAGCAGCATCTTGAGATGGCCCGAGATTTGGCCCAACGGTTTAATTTCAGGTACGGAGAGTTTTTTGTGGTGCCGGAACCTATGATTTCAGACTCGGTCGCCGTAGTCCCCGGTACAGACGGCGAAAAAATGTCGAAGTCTAAGGACAACCTTATCTCCATGTTTGCTACGGACAAACAGTGGAAATCTCAAGTGATGAGTGTCGTGACCGGTTCTGCAACCTTGGAGGAACCCAAGGATCCCTTGACGTGCAATGTTTATAAGCTCTACAGTCTGATGGCAACTCCAGAAGAAGCGAGCGCCATGGCCGACAACTATCGGCGAGGGCATTACGGTTATGGACATGCTAAGTTAGCGTTATTAGCAAAAGTCGTTGAAAAATTTAGCCCTATGCGGGATCGATACTTTGAACTTATGAAAAGACCCCAAGACCTCGAAGATATCATACGCCAGGGGTCGAAAAAGGCGCGCCATCTTGCCGCTGAAAAGCTGGAGAAAATCCAAAGTGCCGTAGGGCTGCTAGGCCGGCCCTTTTAATTGGTTATTTCTATTTTCAGGTGAGTCGATGGCCCGTTTAGTGCATATGAGTCTAAGCTTTGGTTTGGTGGCCGTACTTTTAAACGGGTGTGGTGCCCGCTCAAATATATTTGGCTTTTTTTTACCTCCTGTGGACAAAGACTCTTTTGGCTACCAATTCGACCAAGCCCAGGCTGCCTTTGATGATGGGCGACTTGATGCTGCTTTGAAGTTTGCAGAAGTTGCTTTACGGTTAGATCGTGAGTCTGAAGCAGCCAACATTCTCTATGGCTTTATCAATCTATCGTTAGCAGGTGCCGATCCCTTTCACCTCGCGAAATCGATTGTGGGCAAAGGGGCCTCTGGTGCAAAGAAAATGTCTCATTTTCTAGAAGACCAGCCGACGGACACCCTATCGCAATTGAAAGATGCGGTAGGTATCACCACATCCGAGTTGTTAAGCATGTCGACTTTTGACCAGGAAGTCATCGACCTGCCCCTTCTTATTCCCAACTGCGTCGAAACGGTCCGGCAAGAATCCCAGAGGATGAAACTGCTAGAAAATGCAGTCTTGGCGGCCTGTCCCTTTGTGGATGAGGATGTTCGTGTGTCAGAAGACTACCGGCAGGCTTGTGTACCCACTTCTTTGCCCCGTCAGAAAACAAACGAAGCTCATTTTCTATGGGCGTTTGGACATCTTACCGAAGCTTTGGCCTTTAATGCAATTCTCACCTATCGTGGGGAAAGATCATCTGAAGAACCGACTAACCTTGAACTAAGACTGGCGCGCGTTAAGGAAAAGGGACAAGATAATTTGAATGAGTTTATTGAAGCGGTTTCAAAACTCCAAAAAGTCATCGACAAGATTTTACCCGTTGAGGGCAACTGTGGACCAGGGACCCCAACATCCCAGCTGAGAGCAACTTTGACGGATCTTATGGCGGTAGAAAGAGCCTTTGGACGTTTGCCCCATGTGCCGCCCCAAATGCTGATTCCCCTTAAAAAGGGCCTTGAAGGTGTCACCCAGGCGGGTGCTTCAGCTTCAGCTTTACGAGGTGGTTTCACTAAGAAGATTTCAGAGGATCTGGCTGCAAAGATCGATCAGATCTCCAGTCAAAAAAAATTAAGCGATGAGGAAAAAAAGAAATTATGTGCCAATGCAGCAGCTATATCTGTTGGAAATCAGGTAGTCCCTGAAACCTGCAAAAATCCCGTCCCTTGACAAGGTACGCCAACCCATTACTATCTTGTAGGTATCCCTCGCAGAATCACTAAAGAGGTTTCGATATGATAGAGGTGAGTGAACTCAGTAAATCCTATGGCCAAGTTCAAGCGTTAAAAAATGTTTCATTTAACGTTGAAAGCGGCCAGATTGTTGGATTTTTAGGTGCTAACGGAGCGGGCAAAACCACGACCATGGATATCATGTGCGGCTGCATCGGTGCTGATACAGGAGTGGTTAAGATTGCGGGTTTTGACATCACTGAAGAACCTCTAGAAGCAAAAAAGTCTCTTGGTTACCTCCCCGATTCCCCGCCGCTTCACGGGGAGATGCGGGTCAAGGATTTTGTGTCCTATGCGGCACTCCTGCACAAGGTGCCGAAGAAGCAGTTAAAACAAAAGGTGGACTATGCGCTGGAAAAGCTTTCCCTGACAGAAGTGAGAGACCGCCTGGTGGGAAACCTGTCTAAAGGCTACCGCCAAAGAGTCGCCTTGGCCCAAGCCATCGTCCATGACCCCAAGGTTCTTATCCTTGACGAACCTACAGAGGGACTCGATCCTAATCAAATTGCACATATTAGAGAATTGATCAGATCCCTCGCCGGTCAACATACGATTGTCTTAAGCTCTCACATCCTTTCAGAGGTTCAAAACACCTGTGATCGTATTATCATCATTCACAATGGAACCGTCGTCCAGCAGGGGACCTACCAGGAACTCGTCCATGCCATGGAGTCAGGGACGCGGTATCGACTACGGGTTTCTCGGGGATCTGACCAGATTCTTCCTATGCTTAAAACCCTTGAAGGAGTCCAGAATCCATCCCTAGGAGCTGATCCTTTAGCAATTGAGTTTGGTCTTAGCGCGCAAGCAAAACCCGATTTGCTCGACGATGTGATCAAACTTGCCCTGAATCAAGGCTGTGGTATCAGGGAGCTCACGGAAAAAACCAAATCCCTTGAAGAAGTTTTTTTCAAACTAACTCACTAAAGACTCAAGGAGCGACTGATATGAGTGCTGTCTTCACAATTGCTTTCAGAGATTTAAAGGGATATTTTGCTTCACCAAAAGGTGCAGCCATCTTTTTCTTTTTCTTGCTGCTGATGGGCTTTTTTTTCAATAGCTTTATCTCCACTTTTTTAGAAATGACCCAAAGAGCCCCCATGTTTGGCGGTGAAGTTCCGACCCTAGAGACTTTAGTGCGTGCTCTCTTCTACAATCTTTCATTCATTTTGATTTTGGTCATCCCCGCGGTAACGATGTCGAGTTTTTCCGAAGAAAGGCGCAATCAAACCCTGCGCCTGCTGTTGAAATCACCTGTGACGGCATCACAGATCGTTTTTGGCAAATTTTTTTCCTCGATATTTATCCTTGGGTTGGTGCTCCTATGTTCGGCAGTGTATCCAGGATATATGTTAGCCTTTGGCAATCCTGATCTCTCTGTGATCTTGACGAGCTATCTGGGGATCTTTCTATTGATGAGTGCCCAAGTAGCTTTTGGTCTTTGGGTTTCCTCCATGACAACCAATCAGTTTATGGCATTTCTCTTCACCATGTTTGGCCTGTTCCTGTTGCTTATCCTCAACTGGATCGCCCCCAATCTAGGCGGGGGAAGCTGGCTGGAGTCGTTCTTTAAATACATTGCATCGACGGATCATTTAGAGGCTTTCCTAAAAGGGCTGCTCACAGTGGCCGATGTGACTTATTTTTTATGTTTTATCGCTTTGTTTTTGTTTTTTACAAATATTGTCATTGATAGTGCACGGTGGAGGTGAGTTTTGAAACCAGGTCTATTGATTTTACCGTTTGTCGCAGTGTTATTTGCTGCATTAGGTTTGGCAGTGGGCTCGTCCTTTGCTGAGATTAAATGGGTTTCTACGGCAGGAGTGCTTTTTGGTCTAGGGATCCTCATCCTATGGGCGACTCTCGACGCCCAGGGCTTTATCTCCCTTTTTCGGAGAAAAGGAGCCAAATATGGGGCGTCCTCAGGTGCCATTGTGGCCTTGGGACTCGCTGTCATAGTCGGAGTCGCTGTTTTATCAACCAGGACCAGGTTTAATAAATCCGTGGACCTCTCTAGAGACCGGCTCAATACTCTGTCGGAGCAGTCCTTGCAGCTCGCCAAAACCGTCGGAGAACAACCAGAAAAAATCAAGATGCTGGTTTTTATCACGGACGACAAGGTGATGACGGACTTTAAGGATCTTATTTACCTCTATCAAGCATCGGGTGCTGATTTTCAGGTTGAATATATCGACCCAAAAACCAATCCACAGCGAGCCCTTGCCGAAAAAATCATGGACGGCAACACAGTGATCGTAAGAAAGGGAGCCCAAGAAAAGCGGCTCACGAGTTTTACGGAAGAAAAGGTGACTAATTCTCTTATCAACGTCATGAAGGATAAGGTTAAAAAAATCTACTTTACCAAAGGACATGGTGAGAGCCAGATAAAGAATACGGAAGCTAAAGGCCTCTCCACTCTGGCGACAAGTTTAGAAAATGACAAGTATCAATTGGAAGAATTAAGCCTTCTGGAAGCTGCCAAAATTCCTGAGGATGCCGATGGAATCATCGTTGCCGGGCCTACCTATGATTTTAAAGAAGAGGAAACCCGCATTTTGGAGCGCTACCTAAGCGGTGGCGGCTCAATGTTCCTCTCAGTGCCTGCTGCAGTTCATCTGCCAAATCTTGCTAAATTTGCGGAGAGATTTGGTATAAAGATCAACGACGATCTTTTGATGTTACCTCAGGAACTGACATCTTTGCAGGGGTTTCCGCCTTTTGCGGTGGCCTTAGCCGAATTTGACTCGTTAAACCCCATTACCAAAGATTTTGCGCGCCAATCCTCCGTGGTCGTCTATGCCATGTTAGCCAGATCCCTTGAGGCTGTCCCTGATAATCCATCGAAACTCAAAACTTCGTTAGTCGCAAAAACATTACGAAGCACACTTAAAATCCCTGGGATTAAGCAGCCCCAAGACATCCAAGAAGGCAGTCTCCAAAAGGCGACGGAAGGGGGTGGTTTGGCTTCCCTTGCGGTATCAGCTGGCAAAACAACCCATCCAGAAATGGCTGCTAACGAAGGAAAAAAGGACTCGTTGACGGACGCAAATAAAGCAGAGCCTGCCAAACAAAGGGAGACGCGCTTTGTGGTTGCTGGGGCAAACCTTGCAGAAAACGGCTTAGCCCAATATGCTGAAAACCGGGACCTTATCATGAACGTGGTCAGTTACCTGGTACAAGATGACGGGTTTATCGCTATTCGTCCTAAAGACCCCACCAAAAGCACGATCCAGGTTTCGACAGGAAGCGCACTGTTAGCCCTTTACTCGATTGTTTGGTTGTATCCCTTTTTATTTTTAGGGGGAGGAACCCTGGTCTGGCTTAAAAGGAGGCGCGCATGAAAAAGTGGCCTACTATAATCATTTTGGCGAGCGTACTCCTTATCTTGGGGGGTCTGGCGACCTGGGATGAGTGGCAAACAAAAAAAGATGCAGAAGCCGAAAAGACTAAAAATCGTATCACCGAGATTAAACTGGATCAGATTCAGGCGATTTCCTATGAGAGTAAAAAGTCAGAAGAGAGTCCCGCCCAGCCAGAGGGCACTAAAAATCCAAGCGTTCAAGAGGCGGTTCGCCTCCAGATGGCACGGGTTGAGGGATCTTGGCGGATTCAAAGCCCTGTCACGACAGGTGGGGACCAGGCGGCCATTGAATCTTTGGTCCAAGCGGTCCTAGAATACGCCTCTGCGGAGGAGGTTGGACAGCATGAAGCAGAATGGCAGAAATTTGGCGTCAAAGACCCCCAGCGAACAATAACCTTTCAATATAAAGATTCCAAAACTTCAGAACTCAAGAGCTGGACTCTTTATATAGGTGACAAAGTACCAGTTGGTTACAGCGTTTACTTTAGGACCTCTTCTAGCGAAAAAGTCTTTATGGGTGGCCAGCATATCTTGCTTTCAACAGTCAAAACGATGTTCGACTTGCGAGATAAGAGAGTCTCTCAAATCAATCTTGAGAGCGTCACAAGCTTCAAGTATCTGGTGGACAACCAGGAGGCTGTGGAGCTCTCTAAAAAAGATGCCAATTGGACCTTTATTAAACCTATGGGGTGGGAGCTTGACCCCATGGATGTCAAAGATTACCTAGGATCGATCAACGAACTTAAAGCTGCTGGATTTGCAGATGCGGTGAGCCCAGACCTCGCCAAGGGTTTTGACAAACCGTCCTTCGAATTGCGCTGGGGCGGCGATAAGCAGCCGGCTGCTAGTCTCAAGTTTTTGGAAGCCGGTGGAAAGCACTGGGTTAAAAACGATGCCAATGTCGTCATGGAGCTTGCCGATAGCGAATATAAAAAGATGTTTAGAAAACCCGAAGACTTTCGGCTGAAACGGATTTTTGGTAACACGGCATTAGATTTGGTTAAGATCGATATCGATGGTGACAAATACCAGCGTCGGGGAGCCCTTTGGTACAAACAGTCGGACGCCGACCGTCTGGATCAAGAGGGAAAGCTAAAACCCGACGAAAAAGGTGAAGCGCCCAGAGATATAGGCCATATAGGGACTTTTGCGGTCGACTTAGAATTCCTAAAAACCGACCGCTTTTTAGCCGCGAGTGATGTCAGTGTTGCTTCCTACCTAACAAAGCCACCCCAACACACGATCCAGCTGGAGTTTAAAGATACGACTCAAAAGGCTCCCTTGAAAGTTGAGCTCTTTGAGGCCGAAGACAAAAATCACTTTTATGTAAAACGGACTGGAAGTGACACGATTTATAGGATTACCAAAAGTGCCGTTGCCAATATGAGTGCGAGTACCAAGAACGAAGCGACTCCCCAAGAGGAAGATGAAGGTCTTTTCCACGACAAAAACGGCGAAGATCTCCCACTTCCATCAGAGGATCCCAAAGATATCGACGAAGAAATAAAATCCCAAGGAGCCCATTCGGGGATTAGGGGAGCTCACACTTGCTCGACGGCGGTTTAAACAATTTCGTCTCAGACTTTTAATTTGACGATGTACCAGCAAAGGAGTTTCTTATATCGCTTTTAAAGCCAAATTTTGAGGAGGGCTTTTTAACTGCACCAACAAGACACTTGAGTTTTTCTCAATCTTCTTCTTGCCGTGGCGTTGGACAAAATCGGTACATGCCGCGGTAGCTATTTCCTCCAGCAAAAAGAATGACGGTCGAAATTTAAAGCTTTCACCAGATTGAAGCTACCAATATTCAGTTGTTTTTCAAGGTCATCCGACATATGAGACATGACACCAAATGTCCGGAAGACTCTCTGGTCGCACCACTTACCACGTCGGAGGTCAGCGAAGGTAGCATTGGCTTTCTTGCCGTTAGCCTTGTTGACAACACAATATTTCGGTGACGCGGTCGCAGCGGGGGTGCTCCGAATCGTCTCGGCGCTTGCCGGTCCGACACGTGGAGGCTCCCGGAATAGCTTCCGTCTTAATACCTCGCACGAATTTCTTGGAGCCGCAATCGGAAATCCTTATATTCCTATCGGGGTACACGGTTACCAATTGGTCCCATGTGCAATTCTCGGTTTTGCGCGGCGCTGCTTCACGAACACAGAGAAGAGACTTCACACCTTGGCCCATGCCATGGACAAATGAGACGCCGGCTGTATACCAGCCGTGCCCGCAGTCGAAAGGATTGCTAAAATTGGTAGCGACGAGCTCGAGCCACTTCCAGTCTTGGTCACGCCCCTCACAGGTCAACTTGGGAGTCGGGATGGCACCCCTGCATCTCGCCGCTATATAGCTTTCTCCGTTCCCACTATTCGTCTGCCCAATGCCGTTGACGGGCACTCCTGCCCGGCAAGAGAGCTTGGTGCGACCGTAAGACCAATCTTTGCAAGATTTAGCAACGTCCGAGAGCGCGTTGTCATTGTCCTTGCCGTCATTGGTGCCCGAGTAATCGACCTGGATGTCATCAGGACCGACGTCATAGGGCTGGGGTGTCCGTGGCCTACTATAGGTCTACGCACATGAAAAGATAGATTTTAGTTTTTTCCGTGGTATAATGAAAGTTTTTATTCAATCTCATCAATTTTAGACTCATTTTCCCAAAATTCGTCCTCTATCTCTCTGATTTTTTTAACTAATTTC
>JBGSUI010000186.1:0-1579 GCA_041736175.1 Oligoflexales bacterium
GCATTAAGAAATGTTGTATGGGTTTTATTTTCACTTTTGCCTCCTAGGGCCGATTGAATCTTGACCATTTTTTAATGCCACTGGTTTCAAATGCGATGCTGCATACCTAATCACTCTCGGAACAAAGAAAGAAATCTTGAGAGGTCAGTGAATATTCAGATAATAGTTTGTAATGGTGGGTGGTTATATGGGTCACGGAGGGGACTAATAAAGGCGCTGCCAAACAGCCAAATTCAGGAAAACACCGTTTGGGTCGTCCGTCTCGTACTAATGGTCTTCTATATGCTGGCTCTATGGACCTATGGATTTCCCTTCGACCACCTTAACCTGCTGGCCTTTAAAAACGATGGCAAGTTTTGGCTTCGACCACTCCGTAGTATGGCTAATGCATGATTGCAATTTGGATTTTCCAGTAGAATTTTTTCCGGCTTTTTCAGTGATGCATATAGTGAGCTCTCTTTAGTTATCCGGTTTAGAAGTTCTGCCTCTTCGAGATAGTGGAGATAGTTTTTCACAGTTCGATTGTCATGAATCTGTAATGTTTCCTTGATTTTTGCCAGATCAGTAGTGAAAGGACTGATTTTAGCAATTATCTTTAACAATCTTTTCATCCGCATGATGGCTTCGCCCGAAAGTTCCGGATAAAGCTCAAGGATATCCTTTGTCAAAACTTGGGAGATTCTCGTTTAAACTTAAATCCAAGATATTCTCTCTGAAGCTTAGACCTTTAACTTGACGAAAGAAGAATCGCAGGAATAATAAAGTACTTTGCGGCCTGTAATTCTCTGCTCAGCCAGATATTGACATATTGCCGTTGTTTTGCCGACCCCCCTCAGGCCGGTCAAAACCAGACAAATTTTTTGGCTGACCGACAACTCTTTGTAAAAATCTCGTCGCAAGGTCCGTGTGGCATGTTTTTCGATTTGATTGTTTGAAAATCTAATGATTTCCTGCACTTTTCAACGTCTTTTTGTTCTTAAATTACATGATGTTACGCGCTTGTTCGGCACATAATGCATTATAATGCATTATGACCGGATTTAAAATGCATTGTAATGCATCAGATGAAATATTCTTTTATAATAATTGGTTACAATTTAACCCATAGGTAGATCAATGGCTTTTTTTGGTAAGCAGTGGCTGGTGGGACCTCGTGCACAACTTAAAAACCGTCCTTCCGAGTTCTAGGACATCGTTCATGGACTCTTATCCAGTATTATTGGATCCTAATAATGAAAAACGTAGAAAATTTAGGTATCCAAATACCTAATTATAAAATATCCAATAAATACATCATATTAAATATGGAAATCGGCTTCTATGATCTAAATGACCTGCGATATTACAGTAGAGAGCATCAGACCATAGCCCATGATGTGAAAAGGGGCGTAGAGTAGGCGGCTCACCTTTCGATGGCCGCCCCTCCTTAGAACCACATCGTGCCCTATTATCACCAGTTCGGGTTGCATTCAAACTTCCAAATATCCATAAAATCAAAGTCTTAGACGGAAAAAGTCTCAACGGTTTCATCAACCGTGAGCGGATTTTATACGGGCTTAGTGGATGAGTTTGGCTGCTG
>JBGSUI010000237.1:0-6739 GCA_041736175.1 Oligoflexales bacterium
GTAAATTCTTGTCCTTGAAATGGCACTTTTTACGACCTTCTGCTGAGAGCACGTTAAAGAAGGTCCATTATGGTCGAGAAGATGGCATGATAAAAGAAAAATTTCAAGGGATAATATCAAGTCATGTGAGAAAGACTATAAGTCCCTACTTTTTACTGGAACACTAAAATCTTTTGAGCTTAAAGAATGTAGGAGAAGATCAAATGACTCAAATATCTAAAATATCCCCAATATCACGTCGCGTCGTCCTAAAGGCTGGGGCGGTCGTCACCAGCTGCGGGTTCTTGCCCCGGGCAAAATCCCTTTTGGCGCAAACGCCCTCGGAGCCCCATTTTTTTCTGCAGCTTTATTTTCAAGACAGCCTCGACTCCTCCTATCTCTTTGACGCCAGGCCCCTGGCCTTTACGGCGGCCGGTAAGATTCAGAATTATCTAGGCCAAGACCCGTCACCATGGACTGGATCGAATGGCGGAAAAGCGCTCGCGACATCGCTCACCTTCGATCTTAAATCATACAAAGATCAGTTTACTGTTATAAACGGCGTCCATATGGCCACATCGTTTGATGGCCATGAACAAAACAGGAACATTCTCCTCACCGGAAACCCTTTTGGGGGCGAGTCCTACCTTCCTCACTTAAACGAGACGTCGTCATCACCTACGCCCCTTGATTACCTGCAAGTTGGTCTAATGGGTGGGATTGAAATCACAAATGCCGCGTCGTCCGTAATCTTGAGGCCGTCCTCAGCGGTGAGCTTCTCTACAACAGTTCAGTCCAATAGGGATCTCAAAGCGGACGACCCCGTCCTGGCGTTTTTGCAAGGACGGATGGGTAGCTTGGCAAAGGGGACTGGCCGTTTTTCAGAAGGATCGCGGCGCATGTTGCTTGGGATGGAAAAATCCTTCGGTCTCGCCGAGAAAATCAAATCTGCCGACATCACTCTCGCAACTGGCGATAAGGACCTAGAGAAAGCACTCAAGGTCGCGCACCAGTATTTTATCAAAGGTATTTCGAAAGCGGCACTTATCACGATCGATGACAAGTATCTCGACACTCATGGTCCAAAAGACGCAGCTAAGCAGCCAGAACTTTATAAGACCGTCGTGGCCGATATCAATGCTGTCTTCACTTATCTCAAATCCACCCCCTTTGATGAATCCCGCGGTCTTAGCCTCCTCGACGTCACCACGGTGGTCATTGCTTCTGAATTTGGCCGGACCAACTACCAGGAGGGCAAGGCCATGGATCAAACGGGCACGGATCATGACCCTCTATCAAACCTTTTCCTGATGGGTGGCAAGGGCATTAAGGGCGGTCAAGTGATCGGAGCCAGCGATCTTGATGAACTCGACGCCAATGGCTCATACAAGGGCGTATCGGGGGCTCACCACAAGTTGGACGGGAAGCTTTTAAAAAGGATGGGCAAGCCGTTTAACTTCGACACCATGGAGCTTGTCAAAGACACTCCTGAGGACTATGATGGCGACCACTACATCACGATCGCCTCGGTGGTTAATTCGGTTTACAAATTGTTTGGTGCGAGTCCGTCCCATTACTGGAAAAATAACCGGAACGGTGTACCAGCGAAAATGCTGGGAGGACTGTTGGTGTAGGGCATGGAACTTGCTTGATGAGTGTGTGATTGCGCCTTTTCACCTGGTCGCAAGGTCTAGTCTATAGGTGTTTAGCGGTTGTTTCTGTAATATATATGGTCGCTTGTTTAAACTTTAGTCAGGCTCAAAGGAAGTTCTATGTTAAATCGAATTTTAGTGGTCGGGTTGGGTAGTTGTCTGCTGTTTGCTTGCGGATCAGGTGGACCTAAAGGTGCTTTGGATCGAGCTTTAGGCAAACACAAAAAGGAAAAACCATTTGTTGCGGATGTATCAAGTCTGAAAGGTGCTTACACTCTAAGAGATATTAAAAAATCACACGGGTCTTCCACATCATATTTTGCTGTTGAACCCGTCCTAGGCATAAAAAACTCCGATCCGGATATAACTCTCTACTTTAGAGATAATGGGGTCGAAATTGCTTCAAAAACCGAAGCACCCATAAAAACCTGTAGTATTTTGCAGGCGATCTCTCAGGGTCCCTCCAATAACTTAGAAATAGCGCCTTCCGAAGGTTGCTCCTCCTTGAGCCTCGAAATCGTTGAGCAATTTGGTAACTCTTTCACCGCCAAATTGGACCCATTTGCATGCCCTGGAGTTAACAATGGGATGTGTGATGGCCTTAGGTTTGAAAGGAGAGGGGACCAATCAGTTGGGTGGCGCATGTTTACTTGGTCTCCAGAATCAATCGCGAAAATGCCACCGACGATCAAAAGTTTGCAATATCAAGATGTGGTAACCTCTGACCTTGAAGCCGCCAGGGCTAAGTTTAGAAAAGAATTATTGTCTGCATCCGTATCGTTAAATGAAGATCTGACTCTAAATTGGTTCGTCGGCCAGTCAGATGGTTACGGGGCAATCATTGCCAACGGTAAAGTGATCACTCGTGATGAAATCAACGCCAATATCGAGAATGGGGCTCCTAGGTATGGCGAGACTCAGTGTATTGTGTCATCAAAGACACAAAAAACCCTACCGAAATTTCAGCGCAAACTCGCAAAGCTTGAGGTCAGTCATATCAATCGTACCGAAGGTATGTGGATCTATGATCAGCTCCATGAAGGACTCGACACTCTCTTGCCCCCGGAGCAGAGGCGGACTCCTACCGAAAGCAAGCTTCCTACGACGCGAGCCAAAAACACAGTAACATTGACTGTGGAAAGTGCTGATTCCGAGCAAAATGGCAATGGCATCAAAAGTGATCGCGACCTCTCGATTCTGTGTGATAAAGCGATAGCGGAGGGCCCCATTCAGATTGAGGACGTGCAAAAGGCGCTCGGTTCAGTCGTCGTGTTTCGAAAGTAGGGCATTCGATAGTCTGGGCCCCTGGAATATTCCTCTCAATAAGGGGCCTAGCAAATAGTTTTGGCAAAATTCCGCCCAATAAAGATTTTTTATTTTCAGTCAGATTTGCGAGATGGGTTAATTGCAAGTATTTTGGCGGGAGCCAACTGAGCGGCGAAGGGAATGATCTTGGTGTCCGCAGTCATCAGCCTCATACGACGTGTTATAGCCTGGGAGACTAAAAACCGATCCCCAGGATCTCCATGGAAATTCTCAGGCAGCTTATGGTACTGAACAATATCGTCGGCATTAATCCCAAGATCCTGAGCAAAAAGCCGATCGAGAGTCTGCTGCCAATAGGTTTTGATGTCGCTAGAAAGGTTAATCCTACCCTTTTTTATAAGATAACCGATTTCCCATAAAGTGATGACACTAAGGCGCAGCTCCCGTCTCTGGGCTGCTTTTTCTATGGTGTCGACGCTAGATAGATTCAATCGTTCATCTCCACTCGCAAGCCAGAGGAGAATATGGGTATCGAGCAGCAAATGGCTGCTACTTGAGCTTGATTTTTTCGCCATCGACTTCGATTTCTCCCCACGCTGATTCATCGATCTCTAAGTCAGCACCCTTGTCATAATTCAGGAGATCACGTCCGAATCCTTTAAGGTGGGGCGTTTCAGCTGGTGCCCTGGAAGGCACAATCCGTGCGCATTCGTGACCATGGCGTAGCAGCACAACTTCCACACCTTCGAGTTCAACAAGCCTTACGAACTCATTAAGCTTTGATTTCACCTCGGATAGTGGTTTTTTAATTACTGTGCCCATGTTTAGCCCTCCTCAAAGACCCTTTTATCCTAGAGCCTTTATCGGAATAAGTCAAAACTACTTTAGATCTAAAATTAAAAGGCGTCTAAAATATTAGACCCTTTTTTCGGATTTGACCTTAAAAGGTCTTTTTTGTTGTATTAAAAGGATCCTGTGTCTACGGCTTGTCCTTGTGCCTAATATTTGATGGCTAGCTCATTCCCATCGTGGCTGAATCAGTTCTTTTAAAAAAAATTACAATAATATCTTTATATTAATTAATATTTTAAAATCTTTCGCCATCCCAAGAAAAATGGAGCAAATCTTGCTGAGTCCTCATCATTTTACCTTATCTCCCGGAGTCCACCATGCTTCCCCTCCGTCAGTAGATTACCGTTCTTTTGTATCTGTATAAATCCATACCAGCGATAGCCGATCGGGCTTTGCAAAAATCGGTAGCAGATATCCTAACTCAGATCTATGAGGCGGATTTTTTCGCCTACTCGTTTGGAGGGTGCTCCCAAAAGAGCGCACACCAAGCGGTCGCATCGGTCTAAGAAGCTCTCTCAAGTCGACCGGTTTCCTGGATTCAAGAGGCAGACCTCAAGAACTACTTTGGGAGCCTGGACCATGGATGGGCCATGCGATTCGTAAAGCTGAGAGTTGGTGACCCCCGTACCGGCGATAAGGACCTAGAGAAAGCACTCAAGGTCGCGCACCAGTATTTTATCAAAGGTATTTCGAAAGCGGCACTTATCACGATCGATGACAAGGTTTACAAATTGTTTGGAGCGAGTCCGTCCCATTACTGGAAAAATAACCGGAACGGTGTACCTGCGAAAATGCTAGCAGGACTGTTGGTGTAGGGCATGGTGTTTGCTTGATGGTGTGTGTTGGGATCATAAGATTAGCGATCCACCAGCTACTGCTTCCCAAAAAAAAGTCGATTAATTTACCTATAGGCTATTAAATCAATACAAAACCTCGCAAGCAACCGAATATAAACATATTTTTAAAATATTTTATTTTCGATTAAAGTTGCACTCCCGGATGCCGATTGTGGTTTTGTATGAACGGTCAAATGAAATAGATATGCAACAGTCGTTGCTAGTGATTTTTTGACCATAATTGTGAGGTAACTTATGTCATTTACTAAAAACGGAAAATCAAACATCGGCTTAGTCATGGTGTTCGTTGTGTCCACAGTCCTTAATACTCTTGATGCATCAGCTGCAGAAATCGTCTATTCAGGTCACATCAGCGAAGAGAACGGCATATCTATAGAAGGTCCATTGGATTTTACAGTTAGGTTTTATAACGCCGAAAAGAGCGGTGATCTTGTGGGGCCGACTCTGAATCTGGCAAACACCAAATTAAGGGACGGAGTCTTTGAGCTTAGTTTAAATCTCGATAACAGCCAATTATCTGCCGTCTTTGGCGATGGGTCAAAGTCCGTCTTTGTAGAAATAGAAGCCGGCGGCAAGACTTATCCCCGGCAACGTCTCGTCGCCCTGCCCCTTGCCTTGCGGGTACCGGTGGATACCAACAGTCTCAATTATAACAATGAAGGTAAATTAACCATCGACAGGGTGGACATCAACCAAGTCAGTGGACTCTCAGCAGTTCTTGCTGCAAAGGCAGATACCACATCTGTGGCTTCGAGCAGTGTTAAGATGGCAAACAACCTTTCGGATCTGGCCAATCCTGCAGCAGCGAGGACTAACCTAGGTCTCGGTGCTCTTGCTACTGCAAGCAGCATCAGCAACGGCGATATCAGCACCTCAGCAGCCATCGCCGACACCAAGCTCGGAACCATCGCCACCGCAGGCAAAGTCTCAGGCTCTGCCATCACGTCGGGAACCATCGCTGGGACCACAGCTTTTAACAGCTCCGGAAGTATCACCAGCTCGGGGAACTTTGTGGTAAATAGCACAGGGTCTGCGACTACAGAACTCCGCTTTAATGACATCGACAACAGCAACTATGTCGGATTCAAGTCTCCAGGAATCGTTAGTATTAACAAAATCTGGACACTCCCTGCAGCCGATGGTACCAACGGCCAACTTCTTAAAACCGATGGGTCAGGGACTTTGAGCTGGATTAGTGCAGGTGGCGGTGGTGACCTTTTAGCCGCCAACAACCTCGGTGATCTTGCTAACGCTGGCACCGCCAGAACCAATCTTGGTTTAGGCACTCTGGCTACGAACAACGCAGTGACCTCAGCTCTGATCACCGATGGAACCATCGTCGATGGTGATATCAACGCCACAGCAGCCATCGCAGATACAAAACTCGCAACGATTTCGACCGCTGGCAAAGTCTCGGGCTCTGCGATCACCTCGGGGACGATAGGTGGTTCGACCATTGTGGCCACCAGTGGTCAGCTCTCTAGTACCGGAAATATCCGCGTCGCGGGGACGGGAATCGCAGCCACTGATTTACGCTTTGGGGATAACGACGATAGCAACTATGTGGGCCTTAAAGCTCCTGCTACTGTGGGGACTAACTTTATTTGGACCTTGCCATCCGCAGATGGCACTGCCAATCAAGCCCTCTCGACAAATGGCTCAGGAGTCTTCCAATGGGTCACTCCGATGTTAGGGAGCAACAACCTCTCCGATCTTGCTAACGCAGGGGCTGCCAGAACAAACCTAGGTCTAGGCTCACTTGCGACGAACAGCGCCATAACCTCCGCTCTTATCACCGACGGAACCATCGTCGATGCTGATATCAACACCTCAGCAGCCATCGCTGACACCAAACTGGCTACGATCTCTACCGCAGGAAAAGTCTCGGGCTCAGCCATTACATCCGGTACGATCGGTGGTTCGACCATTGTGGCCACCAGTGGTCAGCTCTCTAGCACGGGAAATATCCGCGTCGCAGGGACGGGAATCGCAGCCACAGATTTACGCTTTGGGGATAACGACGATAGCAACTATGTGGGCCTTAAAGCTCCTGCTACTGTGGGGACTAACTTTATTTGGACCTTGCCAGCCTCTGATGGCACCGCCAATCAAGCCCTCTCGACAAATGGCTCA
>JBGSUI010000204.1:0-11009 GCA_041736175.1 Oligoflexales bacterium
TCTCAAGGGCTTGATTATAATCATTGCGTGATGGGGGCGGTCTAAACATCCTCCTTGGGAAACATGCAATGCTAAACAATTGAGCAAAATTTCCATGGAAATATTTGCGTCGATCTCTACGAATTATCGTGATTGCCCTCAAATCAAATGTTAGATATTCTGGATAACAATCCACAAGTTCAGAAAATAGCTACCAGAGATTCACTTAAACCGGGGGATATGATGGTCTACTGGACCCCCAATGGGAACAAACGTGACATTCCTCACGCACAAGTTTATCTTGATAAAGGAATTTTATTTGAAAAAGAGAATCGCGGTCCCAATAACTTTAGAATGTTTTATAATCCCGTAGTACGTAACGATAATGCGGATGATCTAAAATTATTGATCTATAGATTTAATCGCAATAGCCCCCTGAAGGGAACGGATATATTCGGAAACGAATATTTAAAAACACCTCTTATCTTTGTGTCTTCTCCCTATATCTTTGATGATCTTGGCCGTGCGAGCTTAAGTTTGCCGGAGGAGACCAGGGCGACCGCAACCAATAATCCTGTTAATCCTAGTGGAACCAATTCGAATACAAATACGGATACGAATATTTCGAACACCAGCTCCCTTCCGGCAAATCCCAGTGGGACAAACGAAGTCTTACCGGCCATGACCGAAGGCTGTGATTACACCGATGCAGGCAAGCCGGAAAATATGGGTTACGGATATAACCCCAATTTGCAAAAATCTTGCGCACCCAAAAGCAGTTAATGGATACAATTGCCTCTCCCAGAGAGGAGGAGAGTGAGGGAACGATCTTCCCTCACTCTAAAGACAAAATAAACTAAACTGATAAACGCCGAGCGATAGAGCCATTAAGATGATGAATATCAGATTCTTCGGTGCCAAAGCACGACCGATCCGATAATGCCAATAACAAACAATCCGAGACCCAATCTTAATCCTGGTGGAAAAAAAGAAAACTCGACAATATTTCCTGCGCCCTTTTGAAGCAAAAAATAGTGATGACCCTTTTTTTCATCCCAAATCAAACTTTCTCCATTGCCTGTCCAACCTTCCGAGAAGTTTTGATTGAGATAAACTCTAATTGGAGCATTTGTCACGCGGTTGACTTCAGCAACTATTTGGTTGGGAGTAAACTTTGAATGAACGTCTGTTTTCTGGCCGACAAAAACTACTGGCAGTTCAGAATTAAACCTACGAATCAACTGTAGCGGCTCGTAGCATTGAACATGCATTGTATCATTAAACAGATTTCGCAACATCGCTACATTATCGTGTAAAGGTGCGCCCGTGGAATCATACCTCAATACATCTACGCCTTTTCCAGCTTTAAATTCATGTGCTAGTGGCTCTTTATCAAATGCTCCCACAAAATGCTGTTTATTTACGATATATAGATCATAGGTAGCCAAGGTAGCAGTAACACCTACTACCATTCTTAGCTTGAATGATTGAGCTAAAAAATGGTCTATTTTTAATTGTGATAAGAATGACCCGATGACCAAGCTACCAAAAAGACCCACTAAGATAGTATATCTTGTCGGACAACGAAAACCCGAGTATATTGGCAAATTTTTGACTAACGATGCTGGAGATAGAGCTGAGAAATCACCTGCTGCTAGCGCTATAGATAAAAAAACCAATAAACAAAAATATAGAGATAAGTCGTCATTTTTTTTTGAAGTTGCCTCCCGGTAAGTAATAGTAACCATAAAACCAATAACCAGCAGCACTCCAAGAATACCAAGATAGTTGCCGTATTCCCACCAACCAAATTGCTGGTTGGAATATACAAAGTCCATACTTTGATTTCTATTTGTGTAGATATTTACTAAGATTTCATTGGTGATGAATTCAACCGGAGTAAATAATCTGTCGTCTACAAAATCCTTGCTGACCAAGAAATATAATACTGGGATCAACTTTGGACTTGAAATTGCAATGGTTGGTATTATTACAGCGAATAATGCTTTTAATGGTAAGAATTGTTTGATCTTTAATGAGCGATATAGTGCTAAAATCCCCAGAAGGATATACAACATAGCTAAAGAATGAATACCACCGTTATAAATAGCTAGGGCACTCCAAGCTGCCGCTTTAAATGCTTGGTTGTATTTATATTTTTCGTTGATCTTAAAGTAATGATAAACAATCCAAGGAAGATAAAAAAATGGCAAAAATGTGCTATGTCCGACCTTAATATGCAAAGCTAATGATCCGCTAAAAACAAAAAATGCTGCTAAATATAAAATAAGTGGAAAATATTTCAATTTTAACAGGCGTGTACATAGGAAATGCATACCTAAAAATCCACAAAAATAGTGCAGAACTATGCTTATTTTGACAGCAATGACAAAAGGAAAAAATACTCCCAAAATGTAAACAGGTGTCAATATAGCCACTTGAGGGTTTTGCCATAAAACATTGCCTCCGCAATACCATGGGTTCCAAAATGGCCATTGATGGTATTCAATCACACTCTTAAGTACACTTGCATAGTAAAATTGGTGCTGATCCCAATCGTGATTTCCCAAACCATAGACATTGTCAAATAGAGACAAACAGAAGGTTATGCTTAAGAAAGCATAAAAAGCATATACCAAAATTTTACGTAATTCAGTTTGCAACGACGACTTTATACCTGTTTTTTTAAAACAATGAAGTCACAATTATTCAGTGGTCACTGTTATCAGTGACCCGATCGTAACATAGTCAAGAAACAACCTCAATCTCAGTAAGGTCGAACATTTTTAAATAATTGGATTTTTACCTAAAGTTTACTTATATTTTTAATTTGTTAATAATATTTATTTTACATGATTTTTTATTTAACTAATATGCTTAGTTGGTAAGGTAAAATTTGTACCCCTTAGCCTTAAGGGAGAGTGAGGGAAGGATCTTCCCCCACTCTAAAGACAAAATAAACTAAACTTTTAGTTTTTGAGAGCTTGACCATTTTTAAGCATATACTCGATACGCTCGATGGTTTTAGGCTGCTGGCAGAGTTCCACAAAGTAAATGCGCTCTAAATCCAAAAAGTCTGCCTCGCTGCGCAGGGACCCTTCAGGAACTTCGCCACCGCATAAGATCCTGGCAACTCGGGTGCCGATAAACTGATCATAGGGAGTCCATTGACCAGACTCGATAAGTTGTTCCATGGCTTTTTCCATCACGCTTATGCCTTTTTGGCCGATGACTTTGACCTTTTGGCGGGGGATTTTGGGCTGAAATCCTTGGGCATCCAGACTGAGAGCCAAGGATTTGGCCTTCCAGGTGAGATGCTCCCTGGACAATGAAACTTTGGCGTTTAGGGGTGCATAGAGGCCCATCTCCAAAGCTTCGAATCCGGAGGTTGATTTTCGGGCAAGAGCAATCAACCAAAAGGCCTTGAGCAAGAACGGCAGGGGATCTCCCGTCTCTGTAAACTTGGCCCAGTCGTAGGCCCTAAGGGCCAGCTCTTTGGTCCCCCCACCCGCAGGCAATAGTCCAACCCCCGCCTCCACAAGACCGGCGATAGTTTCTGCTCCGATCACCTGGGCCGACGTGTGGAGAGAGACTTCGCACCCACCCCCTAGGGTCAAACCTGTGGGACAGGCGACTATGGGGAAAGGTGCAAATTTAAGCCGACACATCGTCTGATGAAAGGCTTTTTCCATGGTGTCGATATAGGCAAACTTTTTACTATTGATAGCCGCCATAAAATCGCGGATATCAGCCCCGGCCGAAAAATGCGGCCCGTCATTGCTGATCACAAGAGCTTTAAAGTCGCTAACGACTTTATCTAGACTCTTTTCGATCAGATCAGTGATCTGGGGATTAACGGTGTTCATTTTAGAGTGGAACACAAGACAAGCCACCCCGTCTTTTAAGTCCACTAAACTGGCACTGGCGTTTTTAAAGACAATCCGTGGGTCCTCTGTGGATTCATGGAGGGGGAGACGAAACTCATAGGACCTAGGGGTCGACGGGATCATCTTTGTGGATTCTTGCCCCTTCACCGGTGCCTTCAGGGTGCTTTGAACTCCATGGCCTTCCATCTGATAAAAAGTAAGATTTGGTTTAAGCCAAGACCCCATGACCACTTTGTCAGCCTTCATCCTTTGGAGGACAGCGTCATAACCAAGGGCTTGCCACAATTCAAAGGGACCCATTTGCCAGTTAAATCCCCAGCGCATCGCCTCATCTACAGCCCGCACGTTTCCATCAGCGATAGGGCCCACAAAGTAAGAAGCATAGGCAAATAGATCTCGCAGATTGCGCCACACAAATTCGGCACCAGGGTCTTGATGGGATAAAATAGTCTTGATTCGTTTCACTATGTCTTTTTGTTGTTTTGCTTCCTGAAGCCATGGATAGGGCGCAATCTCAAGGGGGGCATAATCTTGGAGCTGGGACCTATAGGCCAATATTTTGGTGGCTCCTGTTGCGTCTTTAGTTTTTTTATAAATGCCCAGACCACCGGCTTTTTGTCCTAAATGACCCCTTTCGACTAAATTGGCAAACCAAGGAGGCGGCAAAAACCACGACCTATAGGGGTCGGCCTCGTCATATTTGTAGTTATTCATAGCCACCGCTGCACCGGTGTCTAGACCGACGATATCAGCCGTCCTAAAAGTCGCAGATTTAGACCGTCCTATTAAAACTCCGGTTAATTCGTCGACGGTCTCGACGTTGATACTAAGCTCTTCCATAGCCCGCATGGCCGAGTGGCTACAAAAAGTCCCGATACGATTTGCTATAAAATTGATGGTGTCGTTGGCAATCACCACGCCTTTTCCGAGGTTTTCTTCTGACCACTCGGCAAATGCCTTGAGTTGTTTTAGATCCGTGGACTCAAAAGGAATCAACTCCAAGAGTTTCATATAACGGGGAGGATTAAAAAAATGGGTGCCAAAAAAGTTTTTGTGAAAAGAACTGGGTAGAGATTCTGCTATTTTTTTAAGAAAAATCCCAGAAGTATTGGTAGAAACGATGGCGTCCGGATTGAAAGACGGGGCGAGGGCCCTAAATAGATTGTGTTTGATATCGACTCGCTCGGCGACGGCCTCGATGATCCACTGGCAGGAGGCTAGGTGGCCGCGGTCGTCTTCGAAGTTGCAGGCTTCGATGGCATCAAGATGCTCCTGAGAATACAGGGGTGAAGGCTTTAGTTTGCTGAGCTTTTGAAGACTCTGCAAAGATTTTTGTGATCTTTGGGCTTTAAACTCTGGACTACCAACCACAAGGGTTTTATCAAGGGCCGTCGGTAGATCATAAAGAAAAACCCGCAGACCGGCCGCACTAAGCAGGCTGGCGATCTGAGCCCCCATCACCCCTGAACCTAAAACCGCGACTTTTTGTATTTTCATCGACATTGAGACACCTCAAGGAAACTAGGGTTAGAAACCAATGGCTGACGCCAACGCATCACATGGGGAACATTGTCATCAAGCCAATAACTTGTTTCGGGAGTGACCACTAAAAGCTCTTCAAACTTAACCCCTGCCACATTATCTCCCCACCGCGCCCCAAAATGCGGCTCAACAGCCCAGACACCTACTGTGGGCCGATGGTCTGATACTTTGCGTCCATTCCAATAGGGCGACATCGTTGGAAACTGTTTAGATAGAGCCTTTTTTTCTAAAAGAAAATCAACCGCAGATTCCCCAAATCCCTGGGCCATAGCCCGATCATCCCAAGACAAGGATCTCCGCCCATTTTGATCTGATGGATGGGTATAATCCACTAAATGACCGATCACTCCAGCCGGATAACGATGGTGGCAAGCCACATAGCCTTTTTGTTCGATCCAACGGTCAATTTCCTGGTAAATCTGCTCCATGGTGTCACCTTGGTTGAGCCGCCTCGGGATTAGATCTCTTAGGTCAGCAAGCTCTTGGCAGAGTCGGTCGACCAGGGGGTTGGTCCCAAAAGAAGTCGTGTATCCAATATCGGAAGCATATCCTTCGAAGATAGGAGCGACGTCGAGGATGACCGCCATACCGTCTTTAAGACCGATGGATGTGGGTAAAAATTCTGTGTCACTCCAGTGGGGACTAAGCAAAGTTCTTTCTCCAAACCAAACAAAAGGCCCATGGAAATAGCGATCAACCCCACGAGAGCCGAGAAAAGACCGCATCAACTGGGCTACGTCCTTTTCTGTCATGCCCGCCACCAACTGGTCTTTTACAGCCAACACACATTGGTAGGCTAAAGCCTGGGAGTTTTTGACTCCTTGGAGTGCCGCATCAGACCAAGGCTTCGATTCCATAGAAGGTTCCTTTCAGGTGTTAGGTTTCAAAAATAACAGCTTCCTGGGTCTCGTATACGGACTGGATAAACGCAGCTTTTTGTTGTTGGACCACAGATCTTTTCACTTTAAGAGTCGGGGTCAAACAGCCATTCGCCACCGACATAGGATCGCTTAACACCCCAATCCTTTTTATGGATTCAAAACTGGCAAGACCGCCATTGATACTTTCAAGATAACTGCTGAGCTTGGCTCGAACCTCTGTCTTGTCATGGATCATTTGGTCTTCGAGAGACACAAGCGCCACACAAAACTTATGGGAATCACCGATAACAACCACATCGCGGATAAAGGGGAGATCCTTAAACTTGTTTTCGATGGGAACAGGCGCAATAAACTTACCACCGGAGGTTTTTATCAGCTCCTTTTTCCGCCCCACAATACGAAGTTTTCCCTGGGCGTCTTGGGTACCGAGGTCCCCTGTTGCAAACCAGCCGTCTTGTGACAGAACTTCACTCGTACCCTTGGGATCAAGATAATAACCTTGAAACATCCAAGGTGCCTTGAATAAGATCTCGCCGTCCTGGGCTATACGGAGTTTATTAAAGGGAAAAGGCACGCCACAGGTCCCCAGGACGACGTCATCAGCATGATTGAGTGTGCCGAAAGTAAAGTTTTCCGTCAGACCGTAAACCTCTCGAATCGTAAGTCCAAAGCTGGCGAAAAAGCGCATCAACTCCGGCCTAAAGGGAGCGGCACCCGTGGCCAAAATCCGGCAGCAGTCGAGACCCAGTTTTTGGCGCAAGGACCTCCCTACCAAGAGGTCCGAAAATCGCGCTAAAGGATGGTTTTGTCGCCCCTGACGCACCCGGTCTCCCTCGATGCGGATCGACCCAGCTTTCAGTGCAATTTGGAAAACTCTCCTAGATAGAGGACTTTTTTTGGTCACTTCAGCCAGAATACGCTCGTGCATTTTTTCCCAAAGTCTAGGAACACACATAAACACCGTAGGCCGACATTGGCGCAGATCAGGTCCAATGGTATCGAGACTGCGTGCAAAATAAACCTCACCACCACAGAGGATCGAGCCGACTTCGATCAAAATCCTTTCTGCCACATGACTTAATGGCAAAAAGGAAAAAAATCGGTCCTGAACTGGAGGCCGTTTAGGATCAAAGCCTGGTTGAGCGCTGGGGACTAAGATTTCCTGGTCTACTTTGAGAGCCCAGGTAAAATTGCCATGGGAATGCATCACCCCTTTGGGCTGCCCTGTAGTCCCTGAAGTGTAAATGATCGTTGCCAGGTCCTCGGGATTTGCAGCCACGGGACTCGTGAGCCTGTCTCTATGTTGCTGCAGGATCGTGGTCCATTGGTGGACTCTATCGTCCATAGCATTTTCCGCAGCCGAGTCATGGGGTGCTGGGTCAAAGGTAACCACCGACGTAAAAGGGTGCTCCAGGAGACCTTTAGCCCTTGATAAGCTATCCGTAAAGAGAACGCAGACTCCAGCATGCTGTAGAATATAGGCCATATCATGGACCGTTGCCGTTGGGTAAATAGGAACCGATACGGCTCCTATCGAGAGGATCGCGAGGTCTGCGACAAGCCATTCATGGCGGTTAGGCGAGATTAGGGCCACTCGATCACCCTGTTTAAGGTTGCCACCTTCTTTTGACTTGAGCCAGCTGGCGATCGTACCGACTTCGTCGAGATAAGCTCTCCAATCCTTAGTGATCCACTGATTATTAATGCCATCAAAAAAAGTCAACGCTGGCAATGGACCTAGCTCTTTCGCTTTTTGAAAGAATAGCTCAGGGAATCGCATAGTACAGACTCCAAAAGGGGCTCAATTCTTAAATACAGGTTTTCTGCTTCCAACAATACACGACTCACTCGCATTTTTCATCAGCCATCGATCTTAGAGATCCCATTTATCGTAAAACTTTTGTTTTTATCCCCCTGAGGTCCAAGATTCACACAGTGGGCTCACATTTTCTTAGGAGTGAATTGTAAAGGTTTCTGCTTTAAACATGCTCTTAGGAAAGACCTTTATAAAAAGGAAATTTATTTTTAATTCCGAAATCAAACCAATGAATTAAGATAATAAAAATCCGCCTCACAAACCCGTAAGAATGACCCAATAATCGGCTTTTATAGACAAAAAGTATAATTTCGAGAGATAATAAGAAAAGATCAATCCCCAATTTAAAGGAGTCAACTCATGAAATTTAGCTTTGGAGTGATGTTATCCATATGCTTCGGCCTGATCAGCTTCCATTCGGCTTTTGGCAACCTAAACGATCCTCGCATAGGAGAGAGAACTCGCGTTCTCAAGGGCGCGACGACACCCACCCAAGAAACGCGACGGCTGTTTGTGATTGGCGATAGTCTTTCGGACTCGGATCGCAGGATGCAAACACAGTCCTATGGACTCGTACCGCCAAAAGAAATGTACTGGCAGGGCCACTTGACCAATGGGCCTACCTGGAACCAGTACCTCGCTGCAGCATTAGAAGTTCCCACCTACTCCTATGCCCTCGCCGGTGCCCGTATCAAAGAAATTAATAACTACTATATTATTCCCCCTACTCTTAAACTCTTATGGGCTGATCCAATCCACGAACAAGTCAAAAAAATGGACCAAGACAAAATCAAGTTTTCCAAAGAAGACCTGATCGCTATCTGGATTGGAGGCAACGACTACCTGTTATACCCAGACGAAAAAAAGATCCCTAGCCTCGTCGCCCATATGCGAGATCTGCTAAATTTGCTGCAAACACGAGGAGCGTCACGGTTTGTGCTGCTCAATATTCCTGATGTCACCAAGACCCCCTTTCATACTCTTCATCTCGCAGATATCATCATGCCCGCAAAAAAACTGCGCCCCTTGGTCATAAACCATAACAAACAACTCAATCAAATGGTCGAGGCCTACGCAAAATCATATCCACAAGTCAAAATATCTTTTGTCGACACCTTTGCTGCGATTGATGAACTATATCAAAATAGAGACCTGTTTGAGGTGGAAGAAGTAAAAAACCCGTGTATTGCTGGTGAATTTCTACCTAAAATCGTCGGCGCAGACTTTCTTTATGCTAAGAGCCTCCCTCAGCTCCAATGCCGTAACCCTGAACAACATTTTTACTGGGACCCATGGCATCCAACCACCAAAGTCCACTGTCTGACAGCCGCCAAAGTCCTCGAAGTCCTTATGAACGACCAAGTAGTCAATACTTTTGATTTTCATGATGTGGCACGACGATGCCTTATGACCCAGGCACCCTAAAAGCGATTCGTGGAGATCCCGTGGTTTTTTTAAAAAATCAAAATATCGACTGGAATAATCCAAAAACCCATGCCATGATCTTAGAGACTCGGATCTCCATTACCTAAACTTTAAGGTGTCCCCTTGCCAGAGCGACCTACCCAACTAAGCCCCCGGGACCCCTATGGGCCTAAATCTCCCCATGTCCGTAGCATCATCTTAGATTTAGTCTTTACCTTGTTAACCTGCGGTCTTTGGAATTTGAGGGTTCAATATGCCCAAATGCAGGCCCTCAATGAGATCCTTAAAGAAAACAAATACCGATTCGGGAAGTGGTTGCTGTTTTGTGTCATAACATGCGGACTCTATCACTTTTATCACGAGTATCTGAAGAGTGTGGATATAGCTCGGGTGATCAAAAAGACCCACGAGGAGCCTGTGATCGAAATCGTTCTTATGGTCATGGGACTAGCCTTTGTGGCAGATGCCATCCAACAATCGTCCATCAATGCCTACTACGGGGATCATCAAGTATAGCAGCTGCCTCACGAGGTGACACAAAGGAAAGTGGTGATGCGTCTATCACTCAATCTACTGCTCATTCCAGGTCTCCTGGGAGTTTTTGCAGGGGTTCAAGGGCTCCATAGAATCTTCCAAATACCCATAGAGACCATCGCCATGGCAGTGCCTTTAAAATGTCCTTTAAAGCTCTACTTAGGTCTCTCCTGTCCCACCTGTGGCCTGGGCCGGGCGGTCCTTTGTATTCTGGCAGGACGCCTCAATGATTCAGTGCAATACCATATTCTAGGGATCCCAACGTTTATCGCTATCTGTGGCCTATGTTTTTTCCATGGTTCTAAGGCCATCGCTAAACTCATGACGACTTAAGACCAGGGGAGACCTTTAAAGGGGAGCGACACCCATGATAAGCGGTTTGAGGTCATTTTCTAAGGCTAACCACTGCTGCCTTAGACTCTCCTCAAGCCCGATCTCAAGCAAGACCTCAGCCATAAGCACCTGTCTTCGGCCAAAGTGAGCGCCTTTGATCCTGAGGTTTCGGTGGGCAGCCACGAGAGATTGGCCACGATAATTTCTGGGGCCTCCCAGAGCTGCCGTGGCAAAATCGATCTGTAGGTTTGTGATATGCTCCCGATCTTTTCCAAAGAAAAAATGGCCTATAATGCCATCCTGAAATGCCCGTTTATAAAACTCGGTGATGGAATCATGGATAACAGCAGAACCGATTTGTTCGTATAGGGACATGGGAAAAGCCTCCGCACTGGCATTATATTCGATTAAAGAGACTTTTACATCTAAAAACGCACTTTTTAGCACCTCGGCCACTACGATTCCCTAAAGTCAGCGCCGGCTGAAAGTTCTCTAGAACCCGCGCACAGACTGGGTTTTTTGCGACTCCAATTTTCGCTCATCTTTCCAAAACCTATCTGAGGTCGGCTAAGCTCGATCCAAAAATAAATTTAAAGTATTTAAAATTTAAAA
>JBGSUI010000005.1:0-14573 GCA_041736175.1 Oligoflexales bacterium
ACCGTGACCCACTTTACCTCAGGTGAAAGCGGTTTACCTTTAGACGAATGCATGGTGGTCAATCCTCGTTTTTTGGCAAAACGATCATTATACCACGGAAAAAATTAAAATCTATCTTTTCATGTGCGTAGATCTATAGAAAAAGCGATGACGGTGACGCCATAGATTCCGATCACAATCTTTTTAACAATTGAAGAGTTTATACCAGTATGCATTGACCACGAGCCTCCTTGTAGGTTGATCTTAGCTCCTTATGCATACCCTCTTTTCGACCCTAATGGGTGAGGTCTTAAGTTTTTAAAAGCCATACTCATAACCGTATAGATTTCATGGCATTTTAAAAAATTCAGACGACGAAATTTTCCAAACTGCTCCCATTAAACTTAGCTTACTTTAAGATCAGTGGGATCTCGGTTAGCGATCCGATAGACAAGCCTTTCGAGATCCTTTTCTGAAACAGGTTTTTCTAAAAAACCATCCACCATCCCAAACCTAAAATCCTGCACCCGGTTTTCCAGGGTGCTTCTTTCATCTTCACCAAGAACGATTTTAAGTGCTTTACTCGCAAAACCTTTGTGGTTGATTTCCACGATCAGACTTAGACCATCCATATCTGGGAGTTTGGAGTCTACCACAATAAGATCGACATTCTGAGGTTTGCTTAAAAAATCCAGGGCCGACAAACTCGAAGCAAAGCTATGGATTTGGTATTGCATCTTACTAAAGTAGTCATGGATCCGCTTTTGTTGGTCGCTATCATGGGTGACTATGGCGACCAAGATTGGAGTCCCGAGAGACTGGGCCATAGGATTTTGTAGCTCTCTAAGACCATCGATAATGTCTTTGATCCGAGTCCCAGCCTTATAAATTTTCTGCAACCAAGAGAGTGTCTCCCCCTCTTGACGAGTGGGATTCGAATGTTCACGGATCATTTTTTGGGTAAACCCCAGAATGATCGCCAATGAATTATTGATGTCGTGCCCGACACCCCCTACCTGGCGTCCTATGTTCGCAAGCTGCGCCGTTTGGCTGTCCAGATTTTTAAGACGCTCGATGTCTCTAAGGAGAGTTTCTATGGTTTTTTTGTTGGTGACCTCTTCGGTTAGATCAAAGTTAGCTCCCAGGATTTCTAAAGGTTGACCTCCTTGGTCTCGGTAGAGCTGGGCGACTGTTCGAATCCACAGAGGTGTACCGTCGACTTTTCGAGCGGGAAAAACATGATCAAAGTAATCTGTGGTCCCTGCGATCAAATCGCTTGCTGATTGTTCGACCTCCTTAAGACTAACTGGATCCAATAGCTCTGCCCATTTTTGGTAAGTCACTCCTTCGAGGTCCGGCGAGAGGCCGTAGATTTCGTAGAGTCGGTCGTCCCAGGTTAGGGTGTTGTCTTTGAGATTCCAACGCCAGATCCCAAAACGGGAAATCTTTTGGGCTAATTTGAATTTTTCCCGGTCTATTGTGAACAACCGCGCTCCTTACTAGCTTATTGATCGTCAACTCACATCTTTAGCTAAGACGCAGCGGTAGCGAACGCAGCCTTTGGCCTGTCGCACGAAACACGGCGTTAGCCACCGCGGCAGCCAGAGGTGGAACCGCTGGCTCGCCAACTCCCGTAGGCGGCTCGGTGGAGGGCATCATGGCAACTTCGATTTGCGGAGTCTGGGTTAAGGATAAGAGTGGGTAGTCGTCAAAACTGTTTTGTTGGACCACCCCCCCTTTTAAGGTGATCTCCTGGAAGAGGGTTGCCCCAAGAGCAAAGATAATCCCACCGGTGATTTGGGCCTCCACATGGCCCGGATTGACTACGGTTCCGCAGTCGATGACGGCAAAGACTTTTTCAACCCGGAGATCTTTTCCATCCACCCTTAGCTCCACCACCTCGCCGACGACCGAACGAAAAGACTCGTGAATCCCTATCCCCCTAAAGACGCCTTGAGGGAGGGGCGTATCCCAACGGGAAAATTCCCGAAGCCGCCGCAAAACCCCGAGGTTTCGAAGCTTGTCCTTAAGGAGACGTTCTCGAAAGTCAAAGGGATCCAGCTTTGCAGCGATGGCTAATTCGTCGACAAAGCTTTCTACGGCAAAACCTGTATGGGAATGTCCCACGGACCGCCAAAAACCTACCGGGACCCCAGGGTTGACCACTTGGTAGGCAACCTCATGGTGTTCCACCGGATAAGTGAGTTCCTGGGCGCCTTCCATGGAGGTCGCATCGGGAATCAAGTTCCATTGGCCCACAAGCTTATCGGCAAGTGCAGCCGCACCAGACTTGAGCATGTCTGGCAGCCATTGGGGGAGAATCGTCGAGACCCAGGTTGGTAATGTTTGTGCCAAAATCGATGGCCCTGCCGCGCCATGAAGCCATAGCTTTATGGCCCCCTGTTGGTCTAAAGCTGCTTTCATTTGGTGAACCATCGCGGGGCGATAAAAATCATTTTTGGTATCATCTTCCCGCGACCAGATCAGTTTAACGGGCTTTTTAATAGCTTGGGAGATGGCAATGGCTTCGACAGCATAGTCCTGGTACAACCGTCGGCCAAAACCGCCTCCTAGAAACGTGGAGTGGACTTTAATACGCTCAACAGGAACTCCCGTCATTTCATAGGCCCATTGTTGGATCAATCCTGGTCCTTGGGTGGGAGCCCAGATTTCGACGCTGTCGGGACGCACATCGGCGGTACAGTTTTGTGGCTCTAAGGTCCCATGGGCCAAAAAAGGGGTCCTGTAGGTTGCTTCGACCTGGAGGGGGTGACTGGCTAAGATTTTTTGAGTAGATCCCTTTTCCAAACAACTCTTAATTTGTGTACTGGCCCGCTCGGTAAGCTCCCGATAAAAACCTTCCGTACTAAAATCCTTGAGCGGCCCACTCTCCCATTGAACATTGACCAAACCAGCCGCTTTGCGAGCTTGAAAATAGCGCTTGGCGACGACCGCGACTCCTCCAGCAGCAGCCACCACATCCGTCACTCCTGGCAGCTTTTTTGCCTCCGTTCCATCGAAATCCTTAAGAGTTCCTCCTAGCTCTGGCGAACGAATCAGGACGGCCACCAGGGCGTCCGGCACGACCACATCGATGCCAAAGGTGGCTTTTCCAGTGACTTTAAGCAGGCTATCAAGGCGCCTTTGGGTCTTACCAATGATCTTAAACTCGCTGGGATTTTTAAGGGTGATATTAAGGGGGGGCAACATCTGTGCGGCCGCCCGAGCCAGGGAGCCATAGGATGATTTTTGCTGCGTTGGTCCATGCACTACAAAACCACCTTCTGTGTGACACTCCGAATCTTTAACCTGCCACCCCTTGGCGGCAGCCGCCACCAGCATGGCCCGGGCCGTCGCCCCGGCCCGGCGCACGGGCTCATAGGCGGCAAAGACGCTGGTGCTACCCCCTGTGATCTGGATGTTGAGGAGCTCGGGATTCGAGTATTTCCGGTCTGCATCTGCCATCTCGATTTTGAATTTTTCTGGTTTGACATCGAGTTCTTCTGCCAGCAGCATCACCATCGAAGTATAGACCGACTGTCCCATTTCCGATTTATCGAGGATAAAAGTCATGGTGTCGTCGCTTAAAATCTTAAGCCACAGATTGGGGGCAAACACCCCATCTCCACCATCCTGGGTACCACCACCCTTCCCATCACCGACTCCTGTTTGGGTCGCCTGGGCAAGACCCTCGGAGGTCCAGGCCCCCTCGATGCCTAGTCCTAAGACGACCCCTCCTACCACCAGGGCTGAGGTTCGGATCAAAGTCCGTCGGTTTGTTTCCATCATATGACAATGCTCCCTGGTTTAAGGATGATTGATGGGCAGATTGGTCGGCGGATTGATCTGCGGATTGATCGGGGCTGGGCTTTGAGGATTTTCTTGCATGGATTCCGCCGCTTTTTTAATGGCCGTGCGGATGCGCGGGTAGGTTCCGCAACGACATAGGTTATTGCCCATCGCCTGATCGATCTGCCCATCCGAAGGCATCGGATGAGCTTTGAGCAAAGCTGCCGCTGCCAAAATCTGCCCAGGCTGGCAATACCCACATTGGACCACATCAGCTTCGATCCAGGCGCGCTGCACCCCGTGGAGACCTTGGGCATCGACCTTATCCTTTTGCCAAAGGGGGAGACCTTCGATGGTGGTGACGGGTGTTCCTTGGGCTGCAATCACCGGCAAAATACAGCTGCGGGTTGCTCCGTCGCCGAGGATGATGGTACAGGCGCCACACAGGCCTTTGCCGCACCCAAACTTGGTCCCCGTCAACCCTAGCTCCTCGCGGATCACCCACAAAAGGGGCGTGTCCTCAGGAACATCAACTTGGTATTCTTGTTGATTGATCTTTAGTCGAATCATCAGAAGCCCCCTTTATGTAGGGCTTTAGCATATCGAATTTTTGGCTCGTTGACTTTATTTTCTTATGGAGCCTTACGGGAGCTACGCTGAGGTCTTGGGAGTACCATCTAAAGTCAAGAGGGGGCGATAGAGTTCAGGACGACGGTCGCGAAAAAAATCAGATCGTCCCGATTGCGGCAAAGATTTGTTCAATATATACTCGGTATATAAGTGGAGGATGGATGTTTATTGACGCGAGCCCAGCGATTCGGGAAAAGATCAGGGACACTTTGATCCTGACGAAGCCGACATCATCAGATTCTTGAAAGATGGAGGGATCATCGGATGCCTGTGAAAAAGAAGGAACACGATCAAGCTGCTGAGATTGTCGCCGAATGGAAGGCGTCGAGACCAGACCTTAAGGAAAAGGCCAAACGAATCCGAAAGGAGCGGAGCCATCAAAAAGGAATTTACATCAAATTTCCAGAGGACCTTTTGGAGAAGATCCAAGAACTCGCTCAACAAAAGCACATAGGTTACCAAACCTATTTAAAGCTTATAGTGGGTGAACACATTGAGCGCCTTGAGAAGAAATCGCCAAGGCGATAGTTCATTTCAATCAAAATGATCAACGGGCCGCGGACTAACTCGCTGGTCCGCAGCATGAGCAGTCTCCATAGATAAACCTGCGCTTGATGCCGAGCGAGTGAATAAGCTATACGCGCGTACTTTTTAACAACCCGAGATAGGAATTTGGGCTTATATACCTCGGCTAGCCAAATGCCACCCCTCGACTTCGGGACGGTTGACTTTATTTTCTTGCGGGACTTACGATGAAGTCTTTAGAGAACCATCTAAAGTCAAGAGGGGGCGATAGAGGTCCGGGCGACGGTCGCGAAAAAAACCCATCCCTTGTCGATGGAGGCGGGCCTGGATAAGGTCGATCCTATGGAGTAAAATCTGGTCCCTGTCTGGGGAGGCCTGCTGGACGATCTCACCCGTATAGTCAGAGATAAAAGAGTGTCCATAAAAATCACAACGGGCCTTTTCCATGGTCTCGGCGCCGACTCGATTGGCAGCAGCCACATACACCCCATTACATACGCTGTGGCCGATCATGGCCCGCTGCCACATAGCAGGGGAATTAGGCGTTGCGACCACATCCGCTGGCTCGCTGCCAATCGCCGTGGGATACAGCAGCAGATCGGCGCCAAGAAGGGCCATAATCCGAGCACACTCAGGAAACCATTGGTCCCAGCAGATCCCGACGCCGATGTGACCGTATTTGGTTTGCCAGACCTTAAAGCCGGTATCACCGGGAGCAAAATAGTATTTTTCCTCATAGCCCGGGCCATCTGGAATATGACTTTTGCGATAGAGCCCGAGGGGCGCTCCACCGGCATCAAAAACAAAAACGCTATTAAAAAAAACTGGACCCGAGCGTTCAAAAAAACTCACGGGGAGCACCACATCTAACTCCCTGGCTAGCTCTTGAAATCTACCTAAAAAAGGATGGGACGAATCTTTTTCAAAAGCTCCTAGAAACTGTTCTTCCCGCTCAATCTGGCAGAAATAGGGTCCAGCAAAAAGTTCGGGCAGGAGGATGATTTTGGCACCAGACGCTGCCGCTTGCCTCACCATATCCACTGCTTTGGTCACATTAGATGTTTGGTCAAGTCCCATAGACATTTGTATGATCGCTAAGTGAATCGACATATCTAGTAGAAACCTCCAAGAGTACGCATCACAGCACGGCTGGTTGCTGCTGGGTAAGACAGTGGAAACTACCACCTCCGAGGATGATCGCCTCCGAGCTAAGACCAAGGACTTGGTGTCTGGGAAAACAATCTTTAAGGATCGAAAGGGCCGCAGCGTCTTGGGGATCGCCGTATTGGGGAACCACAACGGCACCGTTGACGATATAGAAATTGGCGTAGCTTGGGGCCAACCGTGTCCCGTCCTCGAGATAGCGCTTTTTTTGGGGCAATGGAAGAGGCACAATCCTAAAAGTCGCTTTTCCAGCAGAAGCTCTCTCTAGGCCGTCCTGCTTCAATATTGCGAAATTCTCCGACATAAATTCCCAATTGGGATCCTCCCGGTCATGGGCCATGGAGTGGACAATGGTCGAACCATCTACAAAACGAGTGATCGTATCCACATGGCCGTCGGTGTGATCCCCTTCGAGCCCTTGATTGAGCCAAATAAGCTCCTGGACCCCGAGGTGCTCTCGTAAAATCTTTTCTATCTGCTCGGGTGATAAACCAGGGTTTCGAGTCGGACTCAACAAACATTGTTTTGTTGTGATACCAATATTGCTTCCGTTGTGATCAAGGGAACCACCTTCTAAGACCATTGGCCCTAGGGCTAGGGGTTTGCCGGACCATCTGGCGACTTTTTCGGGGACGAGACGATCCTTTGAAAAAGGATATTTCTCACCCCAAGCATTAAACTCCCAGCAGCTCGCTACTAGTTTGGCACTGCGGCTCTGGCTAGAGTCACCGGGGGACTGGATGGTAAAGATTGGACCATTGTCTCGGATCCAAACATCGTCGAGATCGGTCGCAAATAAGGTCAGTCCTGGCGGCGATCCCAGATGCTGTTCGATAGATTCTCGGCAGAGGGCGTCTTTAACGAGGAGATGGACCGGTTCAAACTTAAGGATGGTTCGAACCAAAGCGGCATACTCCTTGCGAACGTCTGCCAGCCGATCAAACCAAATATCGTCCCCAAAGGGCCAACTCATCCAGGTTAGCTGATGCCGTGCCCACTCAGGGGGCACTGTCTTAAAGATATCTACCACGCATAAACTCCCTCTTGGTCATCGCGCTCCATTGAGCCTGAGACTAGTACCATAGGAGGAGTCAATTGGTAAAGCGGCAGCTTTTCCCGGAAATAGCCCACACTTTTCCCGTTGGGCAGAGGCAGGTCTCTTTGGCTTGGTCCCAGGTTCCGCCGCTGCCATTGCTGTGACAGCCGTCTTGGGGTGTGATGTCGCTATACAATGTGCATTTTTGGTTGACCCACATCCGACCAGGCGGACATTGGCACGTCTTAAGATCGCGCATCCAGCGACCCTGCTGCCCTAGGGATTCACAGAGTTCCTTAGACGACACCCGGTGCCGCTCCACGCACAGTTCCTGGACAAAGCCTCTCTCCTCTGGACAGGTACAGTCTTGGGTCAATGGATCCCATAAACCGGTGTTGACACTGCTTTCGCAGTTTCGCTTAAGGATCGCCAAAACCCCTTTATGGGTCAGGCCACTTTTAGATTTTTTGCCGTAGGTTAAAGGGGCAACACAGCCACCACGGTTTGGTGCAAAAATCTGATTTTTGGGACACACACAGACTCCTTCGAGCCATTTTCCGGGACGTACCGCCCGGAGGCAGAGATCATCGTTGACGCGGCCCTGGAGGCGTCGACAGGTAAATCCCACCAGCACTTTTGTGTCAGGGCACAGGCAGTATTGTTCGTTGGCAATAAATTTGCCCTTGGCAGAAATACACCGCTTTTTAAAGGTTTCCACCCACTCTGTATCGTTAGACTTTGGTTTTTCAGGTTTATGATCAGGCACAGCAGGTTCCGTCACCGCAGCAGCCTCATGGCCCTGGAGTTCTTTATCGGTTGCAGTCTCGGTCGGGGGATGATCGACCCCATGGGGTCCGTCGGTAAGCTGAGCGCCCTGGGCAGCCTCACATTTTTGCCCAGACCATTCTAGGCCTTGGGGACAAACACAAATATTGGCGGCTGCATCAAGGGTTGCGCCCCCCGAAATGCAAAGCTTGGCTGTGCCTGCCGTGTTGGACGTCGAGGTTGGGGTGACTTTACGGCAGCTACCAAAGGTGGCCAACAAAGTCATGATTGCAAAAATCCGTAGGGGAAAAAACCAGTTTTTGGAAAGGGTACATGAAAAACTTTTTTTTGTTTTTAACATAATGATTCCTTAGGCAGACTGGCTGATTTCGGATGCTAAGTTTATGACAGATTCAAAAGATTTCCATGAAATCATTCGTTCGGCATTTGTATAGGGATTAAAGAGAATTCCTACAGACTGCTCTCTGATTTCAGGGTAACGCTGCAAAAGATCAAAGAGACTTTTGCCTTGGAGATCACAAATCCCCAGCTTCGTGGCACCTAAAGCACCAAACGCCAAGTCAGGAGCGCTAAAGATGGGCAAAACCTGCTCTCCCGTCACCAGTTTAAAGTAAGCCAAAACCTCCTCCCCTGACTTTTGTAAAGTGGGAACATGGAGGTGCTCGTGGATGGTCAAGACGTGGGCTAGATCCCTTGGGGTTTGGTGATCCGATAACAGAGATTTTTCCAGATCCAAACACTGTTGGAGATTGATAAAAAGCTCCGTTTTTAGCCCTGATATATGTATCCCCGATGTGTGCGTGACATCGACCGAAATCTTTATTTCCTCGGGAAGAGCTCCGTCTGGAGCACCTGCCAGCTTTGAGAGGGCTCCGACGACTTGGATTCCCGTTTGGCCGATCAAGATAAAAGGCATCCCCTTTTTTGAGACCTCCTTAAACCACGAATCCGAAGCTTTAAAGACTTCGTAGGTGACAGGGTCCGAAAACAGATAGGCTTCTGCTCCCGATACGACCAACGTCAAGCCGATATAAGGCCCAATTTCCCTGAAAAATCCCATGGTGTCGATCAACCCATCGACAAGCCTGCGGCTGATCGCTGCCAATTGTGGTTCCCGTGCCATAACGCTTCCTCTATATGCAAGTGGACTGCTCTAGAGGGTTTGTCGGAATGGGTTTAAAAAAATTGAGGGATGCTTAAGAGAAAATGGCTTTGGCAGGACCATAAACAAATCAATTTATGGATCGATCACGGACGATTGCGGATCATCTGTTTTGCAAGCAGCGGTAGCTTTCCAGAAGCACTTTAAACTCTTCGTCTTGGCCATTGATAACATCCGGATGAAGTTTTTTGGCGAGTTCTAGATAACGGCGACGGAGACCCTGTTGATCTGGAAATTCATCAAACCCCATAAACTGAAGGGAAGCTTGTTGTCTTGAAGATAAGGGAGAGGACACATTGGTTTGAGGAGGTGGTCGGGTATGAGACTCCGAGGAGGGGTCAAATCCATTCTGCCGTTTCGCACCCGGATAAGACTGGCTTTTGCTTTGAAGTTTGCCCCTTTGGTATTTCCATAAACCCTGGCTTGATTCAAGGAGTCTTTCATAGGCTTGGTCTAGCTGAGTTCGCAACGATAGGATTTCTCCTTGAACATTGAGTAAAAAAGCCCTGAGGGGTCGACTCTCAAGGATCGATTCAAATTGATCGGGTATTTGATCAAGGCGAAAGGAGCTGGAACCCAGGTTGACTTCGCAATAGGAATCCAACTGGGCATTGAGTTTGAGGAGCCTGATCCACAGACAGGTTTCATCAGGAGTGCGGAGCCCCTTAGGCTTTTGCCAGATAGGATCGAATGGATTGAGCGGAATGCGGTTGGTATAGGCTGCGGTGAGAGTCTGGATCACCTGGTCGATTTTTGACAGATCATAGGGCAAAAAAACTGGATCGCAATAGATATGACTCGCAAAAGGACCACCAGTTCGGGCCATGCTTTTACGAAACCAGGAAAGCTCTCTCTCTGGCGAAAGGAGTCCAAGACGGACTTGAAAGCTCTGGACCAATAGTCTCAGCTCGTTTCCCAGGTGCGACAAATGGTCACTGCGTTCTCCCGGAGTCTGATGGAGCGCGTGTTGGAGGGCTACAATAAATTGTTGTTTTTTAGCCAACTCTTCGATCACGACCTGGAGACAGTGATGCACGTTACCTTGAGCCTCGATCGCTCCAAGAAACCAATCCCTAGGCTGAGTTGGGGTCTCCAAGGAAATCTTTACCTCTCCATAACGATCGATTTAGTCTTTCTTAGGGGTATAGTTTGGAAGCTTACCCCGTTCGAGAACTTCTGAAAGGAGATTGAGTTCGTCAGCCACCTCCATAAAGGCGTCGCCTCTTCTCAAGAAAGTTCTGGCTTGAAACTTCCCCTCTCTCAGCGAACGGACGTGCCGGCGAAAAGCCACAGTTGGACCAACCAACCTATGGGTAAAAATCACGGAAACCACAATAGTTGCGAAAAGGTAGATCAATGAGCAGGCTAGGATCCACACCCGGGTTCCTGCCCAATATTCTAAGAATAAATCTTTGACATCATCTTCCACATCTGTGAGCTGGACCACGGCATCTACAAAGTTGGCAAAGTTGCTGTAAACCAAAAAGCCAACGATTAATACAAACGAAAAGGATAGAAAAATTGCATAAAGACCCAGTTTGACCTGAAGCAGAGGCTGGAGTAAAAAATTTCTGATACGCCGCTTTGGTTTTGGTCCCATGTCGCTTTCTTCCGACATATTCTCCACACCTTTCGTCATGGTCTTAAGGTCACCGTCTTGGGGTTGCTGGTTAAGCCGCTTCTGCTTAGAACTGTCGCCGGATTTTGAATCTTTGGACTCGACCATCAGCAACTCCTATAGGCCATATTGGCGGTTATCACTTTAAGATTATATCGTTTATTGAACATCAAAGGTATAGGTTAATTCCCCTAGCATACTGGCATCTGGCGAAAACTGGATGCTTTGTAGTTTAAGCGAAAGGCACCTAATAAGATCCTGATCCTGTACAGTTCCACCAGATTTTTTTATTTTTGTCAAAGTTCCAGAGGCTTTATTGAGGATAAAGGTAAAGACAAGTTGACCTCTGATGTCCTGATCTAGCTGGGCCATCCGATCAAGTAGGCACTGTCTAAGGGTCCCATCGTAGACTGTTAGGGTTTCAGACATGGACTTAGCGTAGTAGTTGTGCTTAAAGAGATTGAGTTTATAAAAAAACGCCACAAGACGGTTTGTGGTCACGACGGCCCTAAGCTGTTTCTTACCCACACCAGATCCACCTTGAGCACCAGGGGGGACCACGCCAGCAATTTCCTGCTGCAGGTCTCCGGTGTATCCATCGATGATGCCTTTAACGGAGCTCTCTTTTTTAGCACCCTCTTCTTGGTATCGATTTGGAATCATGGAAACCCTAAAGCTGAGTCCGGTATCTCGAACCGGACTCAACTGCCATAAACCAAGATTAGAGATCGTCGATCTTTTAACCAAAAAATGATTGGCTTCAGCTAAATTTTTTGGTTTAAAACGGCGAATAGCCCCTTGAGAATCGACCATTTCAATAGAACGGATAAGATATTTTCCAGATTGAATCTTCCAGATTTCTTTTGGCGGTACTCCGCTATCTGTGGGCGAAGGAGAAAACTTATAGACGTCTCGGGTCAATAAGTTTACCAACGACACTTGGACAGTACCTGCGGCAAACCGTTGCTGTTGGCCAGGCTGAAACCCACCCATAAGTATCTGAACATAAAACCCCCCCTGCTTTTCTGTAAAAAACTCCCCTTTCCAGGTGGAAATCGTGGACGTCGCAGCTCCTAGGCCACGATAGGACCCCATTAAAAAAGCCAAGGAAAGCAGTCCTAATCCATAAACGACCAAATGCCGGGGGTGATAGCGCAAACCCCACCAGCCCCTGACGATGCTGAATTTGTTCCAATCAGTCTTCATCCTATGACTATAACACAGGAAAACCCTTCCTACCCAGCCCCTTATCACTGGCATTGTCTTTGCTACTTAAGACGTAAGGGTAGTATTGGTGGTATATAGCACCTTTGGCTGGCTTTTTGTGTCAAATAGCGCTAAAAGTCTTCATACCCAACCCAGCTTTCTTTAAAGAGTACCAAATTATGGGACCCATCGAAAAAGCCACTTTTCTCAAGTACTGCGATCTCCCTCTCCCCCGCCACACTTCGTTTCCTGCAGCAAATTTTTGGACAAACACCCCCAGAGGCGCCGACCACGCATCTTGGCTCGCTGCCGACTTGCAAGAGATGGCGGGACCACCAGCGGTAGGGCTCTATGTCCATATTCCTTTTTGCCGTAGCCTCTGCTCCTACTGTGGGTGTACCAGGGAGGTGATCCCCGATGAACTCAGGGCTGCATCCGACCCAAGCAGAGGGTATATAGAAAGTATCAAAAGAGAACGGGAACTTTGGGATCAACACCTCTCTAGCTACTCCTCCCTCTCCATCGACAAAATCCATCTGGGTGGTGGAACACCAACTTTTTTGTCCCCAGACCAGCTCCACCAGCTTTGGGACGCCCTTGGGGTAGGAAAATCCCGGACCCTTAAAGGCGACGCAGAATTGGCAGCGGAAGTGGATCCTCGGGTGACCACTGCCGAGCACTTTCGGGCTTTATGGGACTTGGGCTTTCGCCGGATCAGCCTCGGAGTGCAGGATTTTGATGCTATCGTCCAAGGCAAAATCAATCGGATCCAATCTTTTGACTTGGTGAAAAAGTCTGTTGAACTCGCTCGCAAAGTCGGTTTTAAACAAATTAATTTTGATTTGATCTACGGTCTTCCAGGCCAAACAACTGAGACAATCCTCAAGACACTTGAGTTAGCGATTTCACTGTCCCCCACCCGCGTAGCCTTTTACCGACTCGCTGTTATGCCTGAAATCTTTAAGTGGCAAAAAACCTTTCGCGCCGAAGACCTTCCCGATGGATCGCAGACTTTGGAGTTTATGCTCCTTGCGCTCCAATACTTTCAGTCTACAAATTACCAGTTTATAGGTTTCGACCATTTTGCTTCTCCCGAAGACCCCCTCTCTCGTGACTATCACAGCCACAAGTTGGTCCGAAACTTTCAAGGGATGACCACGGGTTCGTCGCCTATAACCATTGGCCTTGGACCTTCGGCTATTTCTTCAGGACCGAGCTATTATGCCCAAAACCCACACAAAACCAGCTTATGGGTCCAAGGCTTAACCGACGGTTTGGCAACCCAAAGGGGCCACCGGCTCACTCCACAAGACAAGACCAGAAGGCTTTTGCTACAGGAGCTTTATTGCTACGGGACTCTCTCTGATCTCTCCTCTCTTCACACCAAAGAGCTAGCCTCATTGGCCACTTTGACTGATGAGGGGCTATTAGCAACAACTCCCAGCGGATTTAAGGTCACCCTCTTGGGCCAACTCCTGACCCGGGTCATAGGCTCCGCACTTGA
The DNA here is from genome assembly GCA_041736175.1 of Oligoflexales bacterium. Taxonomy (GTDB): domain Bacteria; phylum Bdellovibrionota_B; class Oligoflexia; order Oligoflexales; family CAIYRB01; genus JBGSUI01. The sequence goes on from JBGSUI010000005.1 coordinate 13,400, forward strand.
TCCCTATCTCCCCGAGGGCGCCTGGAGGACTGGACTGTCGGCCGGCAAAAATTCCGCTGCGGGATAGGACTTAAAAGAGTTGGTAAATCATTTGAAAGATCTTAGAATAGCCATCTAACAAATAAAAAGGAGACTTTCGATGATACCTCTAAAAGAGACTCTGCCCTTTCTGCTGGCCTTGACCTTGGGTGGCTCCATGGCCTCTGGTCAAACCCATACCATCCCCCCTCAAACCCAAACCGTCATGTCCTTTAATGTTTCGATCCCCTGGGGTTCGTCCACGGCCACCTTGGGTCTCGCCGCCCCCCAAAATCTCGGGCCCCTTTCTGTCCTGTACACTCCCTCTGCCCAATGTCGGGGATTTCAGATCAGCTTGGAAACCTACAACCGGTCGAATCCCTTAACTCCCACTTTTATTCAAAACAACAAGTTTTTATCCCGGATCCAACCTGTGGGAGGAATCAAATTTAATTTTGTCCAGCAACTCGCCCAAATCCAACAATGCCAGGTCATGGTGGTCCAGGATAGAGTGGCCCCCTCCCCAGCAAAACGTACCTTGCTAGGCAGCCTTAAGTATTCTGGAGGTTTTCAAGGAAACCTCACCTTTGAACTAGCTTCACCGGTCGTCGTCGAAAAAGTAGAAGTCTTCAAGCCCCAGTACTGCCAAAATATCGATATCGTGGATTCTCGCCTGCTTCTTTCCGACAGCCCTGCACCAACGCCACCTCCTCGGTCCCCTGTTTTGGCGGAAACGGCGACACCTCTGGCCACGGTCCCTGAGCACGCGGAGTTTATTGAGGCTACAGAAAGATCAGAGCATTATGACCTTTCAGACTCCTGGTACACGATTCCCCTCGCAGCTCCCACCAAAATCCGCGGAATCACCTTTTCGATTGCAGGACCTGAAGCTCAAACCTGTGAATTTCCGGTTTATGGTTGGGTCCACTAACTGACAGGACCGGTTCTGCTGTGATCCGACTCTGTTTACAGGGTCGGTCATCTTCGGGATCACCTCACTTTCAATGCCGGGGCTTAGACAATTGTCAAAATAATGGTCAATAAATTGCAAAATGTGGGCAAATTAAAAATAAAAAAATATTAATTTTTTCAAAAAAATCTTGAATTCAGTTGACTAAAAAAATAAACCCATCAAAAATTTTTCCTAAACTCAAAA
>JBGSUI010000007.1:0-7772 GCA_041736175.1 Oligoflexales bacterium
GTGACCCACTTTACCTCAGGTGAAAGCGGTTTACCTTTAGACGAATGCATGGTGGTCAATCCTCGTTTTTTGGCAAAACGATCATTATACCACGGAAAAAATTAAAATCTATCTTTTCATGTGCGTAGATCTATAGTATCCAACAGACGGTACAGAGCGGCGACCGCGTCGTCCGAGGTACGGTAGAAAATCTCTCATTGCAACAGAGTCTGACCTTTACCCTTGGCGCGGAAACCAGCAATGAGGAATGGAACAATCCTTCCATCACCCTCACGAGACGCAAGGATGGGTTGCATATATTGTCTGAGACACTGACCCATGATGGTGCCTCTGTCCCGCTCTATACAATAGAAAAACCTTCTCAAGACCGTAGTACAGATGTGCAAGTGGTTTATAACAATTTTTTAAAGGGTAAAAACAAGCCCCATGTTACCTGTTCGGATCAAACGCCCATATTTCTCCAGTTAACAAGCCCCGCTACTTTTGAAACAGAACACAAAGAGTCACGAGAGCGAATCCCTGAAGTGGTGAAACAGCTCGAACACTGGCTGGCAGCAATGTTGTTTTTAGATCCAGTACCGGCTCGAATGCGTAGCTACTCCTTTCCATCAGATGCTGTATTGCAGGGAGACGGGGCAAATTTGTCAGCGGTTTTATACGACCTTTGGGGAGGTGACAAAGACAAGGCCGTGGAGGCGACACGCGGCACTCAGGAGCCATTCGCTAGCAACCGTAAATCCATCTTAAATTTTATCCAGAGTCTGCCCGAACAAGATATTGCTGGGCTATCGTTTTTGGAGGAACCCCGCGGCGGCGTCATGGTTAAGGTTACAGAAACCTTTGGGATGGGGGCGCAGGATTACGATGCATATCTACTCTCTGATGGTACCCTACGCGTACTTGCGGCGGCAGCAGCAATGCTTTCTGCTGTCGAAGGTAGCCTCGTAGTGATCGAAGAAATCGACAACGGGGTCCATCCGAGTCGAGCCAAGCATCTCTTGAAAAATATAATTGAGGTAGCGGAAAAACGTAACCTCAGAGTCCTTCTATCGACTCATAATCCTGCATTGTTAGATGCGATACCTGATTCTGCAATACCTGACGTATTATTCTGCTGTCGAGATCCTAAAGATGGGAGCAGCCGGATTGTGCGCCTTCCAGATGTTCCTGACTACCCCGAATTAATTGGTCAAGACTCCCTGGGAGGCCTGGTTACAAGCGGTGTCTTAGAACGTTTTGTCAAACAACACCAAGAGTCCGATCGTAAAGCAAGAAGTTTAGCTTGGCTTGAGAGTCTAAAAAATGAGGTCGTCCATGAGTAGTATCATCCTACTTGACACCTCAATTTACCTTAATATACTCGACATCCCAACATGCAAGACTACGACAGGTAGCTACAAAGATAATCGTTAATTACCGTACGTTGCTGCCGAGACTTGGATTGATTTTCATACCTAAAGCCTCCCTTAAGAGGCGGCTAACTCTTTTGTGAGAGCTGATACCTTTTCCGGAATTTGTCAGCAGTCCGAGTCTCTTCATATTCTCAAAAAGCTCGAAAATGTCGTTCTCATATCCTTTGCCGCAGTTTTCTAGGAGAACCTGTCTTAAATTTTCTTCCTTAAATGGGGTTGGTTGGCCTTTCATTGCTTCCAGCATAAATTGAATACGACTCCGATCTGCTCTCTTGGTCATTCCAACCAGTTCTTCGATAACCCCCTGAATATAAGACTTGGCGGCCTCTCGATATGCCTTCACAACTAAATCGGAGGGGATCATCTCAAACTCTGACTTGGCTGATTTTATCGATTGTTTCAGATTTTCAGCGAAAAAATGGATCATCCGAGGGTTGAATGTCGCGCCACTGTCCTTTTCTGGTGCTTCATCCGAGAAATAGCTCGCAAAGAATTTCGTAACTCCAGGGCTACCGCGCACTTTGATTGTGTTGTCAAAGATCTTTAGCATCGCTTCTTGGAGTTCGAAAACATTTTTGTCCTTTTGCAGTTCTTCAAATCGTTCCTTGACCCAAGCGATGCCTTCGGAGATATGGAGGCTGATGATGCGATGGAGTAGGAAAGCAAGCGCTTCGTTCTCATACCATTGGAGGTCAATCTTACGACCATCCATAATTTGTTCGGAATTTTCCGCAAGTGCGGCCATGTCTGGCCTTAAAAAGACTCTGAAACCAACTGAATCGAATCGATCTAAGTTTCTCAACACGATGAAAAGCGAATTTATGAATTTCTGTCGTATGTCGACATCAAAGAGAGTCTCGAGACTATCAAGAAGAAAAACCTTCCGATCCTGGAGAATTGGTGACATTGCGATGTTTTCGAATTGGCCGAAATAGTCGACACCACTTTTGTCATCAAGGGATTCAAAGGTTTTTTTTAAATCTGAGGTCGAATGACTGTTTGTGGCAATTGCTGCATAGAAGAGTTTCCACCAGAATAAATCAGGATTATCCTTGTGCTGATTTACAGACTCCCTTAATTTTGGCCATGAAACTGGGAATCCGCAGGCATAAGAATTGTCATCATTGTCGACTAGAAAGGCAAATCCTAAGCTGCGTTCGGATAAATACTGGATGATTTTAGTTTTACCAACTCCCTTTCTTCCTATTAAAAATAAATTCTCATTGTTCCTGGAGAGAAGTTCTTCGATAGCTTTGGTCACGACAAGAGTGGTTTGATCCTTATTTCCGGCCGCATGACCTCTCTTTTCTGCTCCATCGAGGAGTCTTAAATCAAAGTACTGAGCAAGCGCTTGAATCATTCGCAGGCTCTTGCTCTTCTGTGCTACGATCTTCGGGAGCAATGCGTCTTTATATGAATCATTGTATTCCCAAAAGTAATGGAAATTTTCAACATCATAGAGTGAAAATTGTGCCTCATCCTCTTCGTTCTCTTTCTTGAAATTCAATCCATCCTCTGAATTTTTGAATATCATATTCTCTAGTTCGCCTATCTGTTCCTCATAATCACTCCTTGATTTGCGCGAGGCTTCAGATTGATTATGCTGATCGAAGGAAACGACGGCTACACGGTGCAATTGCTTGACTAGGATATTCAGACTTTTCTTTGCCTCTTGCCATTGCTGATCAAGTTTGCAAAATAGTACGCCGTCTCCCGGAAAAACCTGGATTGTCGGTAAGCATAGTGGATTGAGGCCTGTCGAATGATCAAATAGTATCATGTCAAAGTCAGCTTTCAGAGTGTATTCACGTATCCGTTCCATCGCGATCTTGAACAATGCCGGATTAGTGCTCATAGATTGGATGAATTTCAGCTTTTGGCTTATTGATTCTTCGTCGATCTGTGCAGCAAGCAAATAAATACCGCTTCGCACAAAGCTGGTTGGCAGAACTTCTAGGGGCAGGGATTGAGCTGAGTAAAAGCGTCCTTTTTCATTCAAGAACTCAAAGATTGTCGAATGAGCTACTGAGGCATTCCGTTGGAAAATGAGGTGCTGGGATGGAGCTTCAATGTCAAGGTCGACGATAAGGACGCGATGCCTCAGTTGGAGAGCTAATTCTTTGGCGAATTGAGCCAGTACAGCTGATCTCCCTTGCCCACCTTTATAGCCATAAAAATGAATGCTCCTTGGTTTTGCACTCGCGATTTCGGGGGATGGAAGCAACTTCTGGAGCCCTGCCAGCCATGTCCAGCATGCTCCTGGGTTTTGCTCCAGTTTTCTTTGCTTGAAGGCTTTCTCGTCTAGGATTTCATAGTCAAGCCACCCTTCTTGAGCGGCTTTTTCAAGTTGCAAAAGAACCTGCCGTTGACTTTTATCCGGTTTTAGGTTCTGCAAAATCCATTGGATATCGTATCCTTCCGATTTTTCATCAAGAATGGCGACTTCCAAGAACGCCTCAATTCCAAATGAAGAAAACCTTACCTTATGGTCCTGAATCAGACCTGACTCTTTTAGAGACTGGAGTAATGCAAAAACTGAATCAGTCATGGGTTCTTCCTTAGCCATTTCTCAAGCTCTTGACAATTTTCGGATAAACTTTCCAAAGCCCCTCTTACCACACTGCAAATACTGGCTTCAGTGTCGGACAAGCAATCTAAGTATCGAAGATATGGATAAGATGGATTTTTCACTTGACCAATGGAATTGTATGACAGGGCCTTCAGTAACTCTTGAGTTTTTTCTACCAAATCTTGGGAAATTGTATTTTGGTCACTTGGTATTCCTTTAAGATCGCTCAACATTTCTTTTAACTTATGGCCATGATAATTTTTGACATTTTTTTTAAATTCATCAGGAGCGCTCATCATCAACCTATTTTTTAAATGTAGCTCGAATCTTACGAATCTAAGATAGATTTGAATCGGGTCTACATCTTCGCAAATTATTTTATCCAATGTGCCGATCTGAAGGTCATATCCTCCCCTTGCCATTGCAGCCCCTTTATTAAAAATATCAGAATCTTTCTGATAGCTCTTATCTTCAATTATTATAGTTGTGATTTCTAAAATTTCCAAAGCAAGCCTCACTGGTTCTTTATAGCAATAGCTGTCGTAGTCGAGAAAGTTCCATATGAGGTACCGGTGTTTAGTCCCTACATGCGCCGCACTTCGCTTCAACCAGCACCGTCTTTTAAAGGCAGATTCAGCAATTGATTCCGTTTAAACTCCGAATCGAGCACTCAAGGGACTCGAGCTCCTGCTTGCCCTTTGCCGGAAAGCCTCGGCCTGCTGAGATTGAAAGAAAGTGGATTTTTGAACCATTGGGCTGGGTAATTTCGATACTAAGATACCTATATAGGTACTTTAGAATAAGTTTCGACACCTATAGGTGTCTATTAGGTATTTTTGTGCTAAAGTTTTCACTGTAGATACTGAATAGGTACTTTAGGAGGTCTGATAGGCTATGTCCGACGATGCCCCCCATAACCCTTTTGCTAGCTCCCAGCCTGACCCGCGTCGTCGCGGCCGCCTGCGACTGCTGGGGGAGAATCGAGACAACCCGATTTCCCAATTTGTCCGGATCTCGCGGGCCGCACGCGGTTGGACCCAGGAGGAATTTGCCAGGGTGGCCGGTGTGGGCCTGAGACAGGTACAGCTTATTGAGAGAGGACATCTTGCGACTACGGTCTCCACCTTACAAAAGGTGCTCGCGGTATTCGGCAAGGTCCTCATACCCGGCGATCCTGAGGACCATGGATGAAGCCTACGATTAAAGTCATTGCCGAGGTTTACCTGGCTGGGTTGCCTTGCGGCCACATTTTGTTCGATGAATCAGTCAATCGCTGGGGTTTTCAGTATGTCTCGCAGTTTCTTAAGTCGTCGCCCTTATCACTCTCATGGTCACTACCTCGTGGTGGCGAGGCGATTTGGTACTCCGGAGACGGGCCGCTTCCATATTTCAGCCACCTCCTTCCGGAGGGATGGTTGCGCGAAGTCGTGCGCCAGCTCAAAATAGATGTCAGCAATCCTCGCAAGGCAATCGTCGAGCTATGCCGTGATACCATCGGTGCCGTGGAGATCTATCCACCGGGAGCACCGTATACCGCACGATCAGCAGACCATACTACCGAGTTACCGACGATTGAGAGTGGCGAGGTGCCAGGACATGCCTATTGCTTGTATTGCCACCAAGTGCTCTTGTTTCGCGGGGAAAATCGCAATTATCACAAGAAGTGTTCGTTGGCACTCTTCGGAGACGAGACTCCTCCTATCCTTAGACTCCGTGGTGAGGATATCTTGCCGCTAGCGCTTGGGCAGCTGGGTGGACACCATTCGCTACCTGGAGTCCAGATGAAATTTTCTGCCACCATTCGTGAGCGCCGTACCACGATGATGATGCCCCGACGCTTCATCGTGAAACCGGAGCCCCATGAGGAATATTTTCGTGACGTGGCACGGATGGAGACGGCCTCCATGCATTTCGCGCAGGCATTAGGTATCAGCGTCGCGAGCTCCGGGCTGATTTACCTTGCCGACAGCACTCCCGCATTTATCACAAGACGCTTTGACCGTCAGGATGACGGAACAAAGGTCCATGCCGAGGATTTGGCTCAGGCTCGCAGCATCGTGGATAAGTACGATGGTTCGATAGAAGATTTGGCCGATTTCCTTCGCCATGGGGCCCTAGCCAATCTTTCAGAGGACCTTCGCTGTCATGATTTGACCAGCTTTCTGCATGTGACTCTATTTAATTACTTGATTGGGAATTCGGACAACCATCTCAAAAATTATACATTACTTCATACGGTCGATGAAATCGGCTCTGCCGTTATACGGCTGGCGCCATTCTATGACCTCATGCCGGCCAGAATTTTTGCCCTTAGTGACAAGGACGAGATCGGACTGTCGCTAGAGGGGCGCAAGGAGGATTACACTATCCGTGACTTCAGAGCCCTCGCTCGGCGGATGGGACTGGGGGAGAAAAATGTCGATAGCTTCGTCTCTGGATTCAAGAAGAAGGCGCAATTCTTTCGTACTGCCAACGCCATCATGAAGGCGAGTTCGGACCACATAGAGGCATCAGCCGGCTATGTAGCTGCTAGACTCTCCGATCTTGAACGCATCAGGCCCAGGGGCAGCTTGCTAGCACCAAAGCCTCCAGTAAAAGATGCCGTTGGGTTTAGACAGGAAATTCCGGGTACAGCTGCAAATCACGTCAACACTCCAACCAGTGCCCTCCTGACCGCTAACAGGTCAACTCCAGCACAGGCGCCCATGACGGTCGAAGCCCCAGCACTCTGCGAGTCCTGCAAACAAAATCCTAAGGAGAGGGGACGACGGCGTTACTGCGCACCATGCGGAGCTCTGAGCGACTTAGGAAAGCTGGAGCGATGACGTCCTGCCAGATTTTCCGCTTTAATCTCTCTGTCGGACGAAAATAGTCCAACACGACACCAAGTTTGATGCGGGAAAAGATGTTAGCGAGCACGTCGATTGGGATTCAGCAGGTAAACCCCCTGAGGGATAACATGACGGTGCTACTTTACGGAGAGGTGCAATAAAGCCGACTAAAATGTCGTCACTCAGAAAAGTTTTGACAAAAACTTCACGTTACATTTAAATCCAAACCTTGCCGATTTTGTCGTTGGCTTTTCCCTAAAAACATCCGTAAATCAAAGAGCTCCAACCGTCCCGCTTCGGGACTTATACAGGAGCCGCTCGAAACCTACAAAGGATTCACCTACCATGTACCTTAACCCTTTTAACGGTTTCGGTTTTAAAAGGCTTCCCTAAATCGCCGTACAAAAAAATCACACCACCCACCTACTCCTAGCATAATTAACAATAATAACAAAATGATATAGCAGATGGCGGTATCGGTCCCTTAAAGGGTTTACACAGTTTTTGAACAAATTCGTGTAAAAATGCTTTATTAATTCTCAATAGTGCCGATAATAGTGTGTAATGAAGATGGGAGAAAGTTCCCAAGAATAGGATCTAAAATGAGCATGTTGGCTATTAAAGGAAATAATAACATAGAGTTAATTGAAAAAGGAGATTCTTGGTCTCAATTCTCCAGAGAGAACAGTACTATCTCGCTCGCAAGTAAGATTGCACCAGGTGGTTATGTCGAAATCGACGACAAAAAGTTCCAAGGCAACCCAATCGTGCTGTTGCGAAAGAGCGATCTTGAAAAACTGGTGATCAACTCTAGGGCAACATCCAGAATCAAAAAGATGCTGTTCTCCATAAGCAAAACAGTGATGTCGTTTAGTCATGTAAAAGATCCAACAGCCTTGATAGAAGCAGTCCTCAGCCAAGCAAGTTTGGCTATCGAGCTAGCAGAGACACCAAAGCCAC
>JBGSUI010000021.1:0-1720 GCA_041736175.1 Oligoflexales bacterium
TTCCTTCGCCAGGTTGCAAAGGCAGATTCTAATTCTGTCAAAGATTCGGTCGTCATAAAATCGTCCCTCAGATCGATTATCGATTGAGTGATGATTAAGCGATTGGCAAAAGAAAATCGTCAACTTTCTCCGGAACAGTAGCGTTCAATCACAATAAAGTGACCGCATCATTGAGCCTAACCCACTGGCCAATCCCGGACACCACATAGGCATTTTGACCAAAAAACACCTTACCTCCTTGACCTTTACGATAGGATGCAAGTGTTTTAAGAGGCTCTGAGCTGACGTGGCCTTTAGTTTGGTCGACTGTAATCACCGAACATCGAGAGCAGGGCTTGGCTAAACGCGCCACGATAGAATCGCCAATTTTAATATACTGGCTATCATCTTCGCCATAGGGCTTCCATCCCTTGATCACGAGATTGGGTCGAAACCTGTCCATGGCAACTGGGGCAAGGTGCTGTGAGACTAAGCGTTCATTTAGGTCATCGAGAGACTCCTGGGAGATCACCAGTAGGGGAAACCCGTCAGCAAAAAAGTAGGGCACCTGTGCGCCTTCTGAATACTTGGGGTTGACCCAGCGGGGGCTCTCAGAGATCGCTTCACAAAGCCGGATGTTTTGGCCAAAACATCCCAGCAAATAAGCAGCCACGTCGTCGCCTAGGTCGAGGGCCATGACTTTATCATTCCACACTCTGACTGATACCGTTTGGTTGACTTGGCTATGATCAGCGCTTTTAAACTGAAAAATGCGGGGACTCGCTGCACCAGGTGGCGCATATTCGAGGTGAAACCCCTGACTTTGTGCCTCTGATTGCTGAGGTAGTGGGGGCACCATCCGCAAGAACACTAAGCTTGGCAGGGAACGTTGGGTGATAAACTGACCAGCAGAGTCGACCAGTATAAACCGGCGGTCACCGGCGAGACCCGTAGCTAAAATCTGCGCGGCTTCCACATTTATTCCAGCAGCAGCTTTTAGTGGATAGTACCGTATCATCGAGATTTGCATGGTCCCTCCATCCGTTGATCGTAAACCTAAGGCTACTACCACGATCAAGCCTGCCGAGGAAACCCTATTCTGACCTACTTTTAGACTAGGCTTTAAACTAAAACCCGGTGACCGGAACGGTGAAGCAAGACCTCACTCCTTGCGCTCCGTCCAGGGAAACAAGTCAAATGACATCTGATAGACGTTTTGGTCTGGAGCTGATTTGATGTTGGTATCGGCTTCTTTCAAAAAATGCAGGAAGCTCACCCTCAACTTCTCGACCGTCAAGCGATCAGCCGAGAAAACATTCGCAAATGAATAGCTGTCGGACTCTCTGAGCATGTCAAGGCGTGTTGAGGACATTATCTTCAGTTGGTTCCGCCACGATCGATATACTGGAGAAAGACTCTTGAGGTGCAAGCTTGATGTCGATACTAGCCATTCGTTTAGTTCTTTTTTTATGATCCCCAGGCGTTCAAGCGTCGCTAGGGCTCCAGCTATTCGAAAAGGCGGTTGCATGAGATCTCGTGATAGTGCTCCAACGTTCTTTCGATAAGCTTCTATGAACAGGCAAACGTGAACGATTTGATTAGGGTGCAGTAGATTTTTTACAAGCATATTCCTTGTAATTATAGGAATATAAATATAATCTTCGCATAGAATACTCCCGAAGTTAGCCGGACTTATTTAAAGTGTTGCCTGTATCGGAGGATTGCTATGCCAAATGGTTGT
>JBGSUI010000085.1:0-4902 GCA_041736175.1 Oligoflexales bacterium
ACTCAAAGAAGAACTAAAACGCAATCATGTAAGCATTTCAGTCAAAAAAATGGTAGATGAGCTGGCTTCTTTGACGCCGAATAAATCACATTTCTACGAAACTTCAGTGGAATCATGTCAAGCCCTAGCACTTATTGTAACACGCGTAAGATCTAAAAAGCTGACGCTCGAGATGGCGATGGAAGAAATCGAAGACATTGCTGATATCTGGACTGCAGAGTTTGACGAATCTCTGCCCTTTGAGTCATCCCCCTCACGAGGCCAAGAGGTATAAAGTTGGACAGTCGCCAGGACTTGGTTGAGAAACCAATCTCCGGGCTGAGTCTTAACCTGCATATTCACGCGCTTTGGCTTGGTGTTGTTTTTAACACCGACGACCCTAAAGACTATCCTTTTAAACCCGATCTAAAGGACAAATCCTGAGCTAATCCAGATTGAGCTTACAATAATATCGGGCTGGAATTCGGCACTAAAGGACTTAAAAATATTAAATCGGAATCCAGGCTGGAAATAATAGACAACTGGATAGGTTATTCCAAAACCCATAGTGATACCCAAAACACTGCCTTTTTGTTGGTCTTTGGCATCCTTTTGCACAATTAGGCCTTCATCTACTGTTTGACTAGCTTTTTCTGGAATAGTGAAGTCATAAGACTTATTTGCAAAGCCGGCCAATAGAAATAAATTCCACTTAGGCCAGTTTTCACCCTTGATATAGTAATCCGAAATAAGACCGCTGTCGCCTCCCACTGCGTAAAACTTTAACCCTCCTGAACCACCAATCAAGATTGCTGAATTTTGTTCACCCTCTAAATTCAACTCAAACTGGCCCGCTAGAGATAACCTTTGATTGACAAATATGCTATATTCTCCCGAAAAGCCGAACGGAGAAGCTCCGATATAGGTCTTTGAGAGGGTTCTTTTCTGGTAAGCACCACTTGCTAGACCTACGGTGATTTCTTGGTTAGGAAGGGCAAGAGCCACATCATGAGCTGTAAAGGCAATTTTAAGAATGAAAAACATAAATAATCTATTTTTTAGTAATCTTATTCTCATTAATTTTGCCTTCTAACTCGTTATAGAGTGCTAAGAAATCAAACTCACTTGGTGCAAAGCGAAGTGCCTTTTTTAAAGATTCCCGACCCTGCTCGAGATTTCCTTGACGAAGATGACGAATGGATTCCAAAAAATACATGGAACCCATTGTTGGATTTGATTCCATGATACGTCTTATTTCGGCATCCATAGCATCATCAGGTGGCTTGGGATTCGTTAAAAGATTGAGTTGAAGCAACAGCAGCTTTTCTGTTACCTGGTACAAATCAGATCTTTGGACATCTAAATCCCCGACCACTGATTCGTCTTTTGCTCTCCTAAAAAATGGTGTCAAATTGAAAGTCAATCTATGTGACCTACCATCTTGAGGCAACCAAATATAAATCGATTGGTATCCATCATATTCAGCTCTAATTAAAATCCCGCCGGCATCTGCTTCACTAGAAACATCTGAGGAAAATTCAAGAGGGGTCAATCCAATTAACTTATCCCCTACATAGAGTTTTGCACCATTGGGTTTAGTCTGAAAATCATAGGTTGTGCTGCATCCTAAAAGCAACTCAAAAAGCAGAAGTATTCCAATCAAAGAATTCATTTTTCTAGGTCCACCAAAGCTTTGGAAATCGGAAAAATAAGCTTTGCAGCATTATACAACCTTTGCGCCTCTTCAAAATCTCCATCGACATAGGCTAGATTAGCTCGGAGTACTAAAACACCAAAAGAGTATTCAAACTTGGTATCCAACTGATCAAGTGTGATGAGAGCATCTTTAAAGTCACCACGAAGAATTTGTCGATGGGCCCTTAGAAGTTGGTTAAGGTAACCATGATAGGAAATCACTGATTCATTTAATTGATTTTTTCTCCCAAGGGGAAGGAGGATCTTTCCGTCTACCTGATTGGGCCTAACGACCATCAGATATTCTGTGGCAGAGCCAGTGGGTTGCAACGCATAGCGGGCTATCAAAAGGTCATTATCAATCGCGACCGGCAGATTCCCAAGGCGTACCTTAGGCTTAAGATCCTCATTAAGGGAAAAGGCAATGGCAGGTATGTTGGATTCTAGTGTAGCCTCGGTTTGGCAGCCTGCCAATATCACCAACATTAAGAACTTTATCACAATAGATTCAACCCCTTTCACAAAAGATTTATGGATATAGATTCATCGAGCCTCTATCAATTTTGCACATGTCGTCAAAATAAGCTTCTCATCAGGCAAACATGTTTCAAATAAAATCGTTCGATCCTTGGGCTCTAGTGCTTGTAAGCCATGTCCTACAGATATCACCAGCTTTTGTTCTGCTTTGGACAGGGATTGAAACCAATGTTGAACATCTGATATAACCGGAGATTTCGGAGGAGCCAAAGCTGATATCCCTGGACTTAAGGATTTGTGCTGGAGCGAAGAGGATGGCTTGGTTTCAGTTACGATGAAGCTTTTTGGAAGTGGTGGCAACATTTGATTTGGAAGGGGTGGGAGATCACCTTCATGATCCACGCTTTTAAATGCATGAAGGGATAAAAAGTTAGATTTATTTTTATCAACGAGCTTCAAAAAAGACCCTCTCCAAATCACAGATTCGTAGTAGTCGCAAAAATTTTCTGGAAATTGGATCTAATATCATCGACAAGTCCAGTAGGGTTGATTAACATGCGACCATTAATCAAAATAATCGGACCGCTCGATAGAGACAAATTTGCCGATAATTCTCGGGATTTATCCGCAAATTTCTGTGCATCTTGAGATTCGACACAGGCTAAAAAATCACCTTTAACCAATTTCGCGTCGACAACACCGGTTTCATGAACCCAGGCTTGCAATCCGATCAAATCACCTTGAAGGTTGATTGGAACGTGATGAATGGTATCAAGCCAAATACCAAGCCTATCTTTTCCTGCCTTATTAGCACAAAATTGGTATTTTGCGATGGTTAGATCAAATTCTGATACGTCACGGCTCACATATGGAACGGTTATGATTCGAGAGGCATTTTTAACCTGCTTATTTAAAAAAGATATTTGCGGCCAAATAATGCGACAAGATTGGCAAAATGGATTGGTAAAAACCACCGTTTCAACCGCATTTTCCCCACTTTCATCAAGCGGCGGGAATTCGCTGGTCTTTAGTGAGACTCGAGGCGGACACGGAATCTCCACCATGGAGATTATCTGCCGCTTTTCCCGAATCGTGGCCTGTTTTTCCTCGATCCAACGTTGGAGTCTCTGAGATTTTAAATGAGCTCGCAGTGTTTCTTTAACGGATGCGTAATCTCTATCTTTAGAGAAGCTGGTTTTATTGGCCTCATAGAATTGCTTAATCTCATCTTCTTCAATCTGTATATTTTCTTTGGCTAAATCTGCTAACTCCGGGAGTTCGGATATTTTTTCTGGACTAAGGCTTACCCGCAAAGCGAGTTCATCGAGCACTCTATTCTGCCGAATCCAGCTTTCTTCCAGACTCCTGATTATTTTTGTTTGGTCAGCCCAAGAGAGTTGGGTAAATCTCACCTCTTTATTTTCAAAGGAAAAAAGCGTCTTTTCCTCAACATTTCCGCCTAAATAACAATCTCGAAGCGGATTTGAATCACTTGATCCTAATTGATTTTTGCTAGGTTCTCCTCCGCTACCTTTGATTACTGATGCAGATTTGTCTGAGCTTTTGGGATCTTTAACTTTATTCCATTGGCCAATGCCAAAACCTAAGCTAAAGAAGCCCAGGATTCCCACATATATAACCCATGATTTTACCGTTTTCATCAAACTAACTCCTAAAATATTTTTCAATCGATGGATTTATCTAAAAAAGTTGGCATTCTATACATTGGCAAATTTTCGGCATAAACGTCGACAAAAAGTTAAAAAACTCTTTATTTAGTATGATCCCTAAGCTTTGTGACGTCAATGGACTTTAGTTTAAGGAACCTTACCCTTGGCTGGTGAACCAAACTCAGGCTTTGCTTGTTTTTCGCCTTTTTCAGCGGGCTTTAAGCGTAGGCGGATCACGATCCGTCGATTGATGGCTTGGTTGGTAAGAATAGCAAACCCCCGTTGATCACGTTCTGGTACCAGTGGTTGGAAATGAGCAAGACCCGATGCTCGCATCCTTGAGGGAGGTAAACCATTCTTTTCGAGGAGCCTAACCACACTGGTGGCTCGAGCGGTGGAAAGCTCCCAATTATCCGCAAAACGCGAGCCTTTGATCGGTGATGAGTCCGTATGTCCCTCCACCTCAATGAGACTCGTATCTGACATCATTTTAATATTGTTAGTTACTGCTTCGATGGTAGCGATCCCATCTCGAGTCATTTCTGCCAATCCAGGCTTAAACATACTAGTTGTTAAAAGCACAATATCAAGAGTGTTAGGTGCTGAATGCCCTAGTGCAAAAACCGTCTCCAAATTGGTCTGGGACTTTTCATTGGTTTGCGTGGGCATTGGCTCATCCGTTGATTCAGATTCTAAATTGGTGATTGTCACTAAAGATTTGAGCCTTTGCAAAACTTTTTGTGGTTCATCAAATTTGCCCGTCTTTTTTTCGGTTTCAAAAAATAGTATAAAAAAACACATGAGGAGCGTTACCATATCAGCGTAGCTTAAAAGCCAGGGACCTTCACTTTCCTCGGCTTCTTCATGAGATCCACTCCTATGATAACTAGACAGTTGGGAGTGATGCCCCGAGGATTTTTGCTTGTTAACTGAACTATAACCTGGGGTGTCCAAATAGGGGGGGTACGAGCCTAAATCCTATCCTAGGATTTGGACCTAAAATCAGTCTCCCCATCTTTCGGATAGTAGGGGATATTCCCGCGGAGTCCAGAAAGCATTTTAAACTGTTTTGACCCCCAGA
>JBGSUI010000155.1:0-25174 GCA_041736175.1 Oligoflexales bacterium
CAACCATTTGGCATAGCAATCCTCCGATACAGGCAACACTTTAAATAAGTCCGGCTAACTTCGGGAGTATTCTATGCGAAGATTATATTTATATTCCTATAATTACAAGGAATATGCTTGTAAAAAATCTACTGCACCCAATTCAAACTGGTCCGCCCCCACACTTATTTCAAAGTCTTTCTCGCAAAGACCGCTAAAAAAGAAGAGGGCAAACCTGTCGAAGCGACCGATGTCAGCGAGACCATCACCGTCGGGACCCGTAAGTGCGAAGACGCCCTGCCTAAAAAACCTTTTATTGCAACCCTTACCTGGGACCAAGACCAGGCTGACGTCGACCTCCATGTGACCCTGCTTGACACCAAAAAAGCCAAAGCAGATGCACAAATCGAGACGGTCAATTTTATCAATCCTACCGGAGCGAATCTCCAGCTCGACGTGGACAACGTCTATGGCTACGGTCCCGAAAATGTGTCGATCAAAGATCCAGATACCTACAACGGAACAGACCGCTGTTACGCCGTGACGGTTCACTACTACGCAGGCTCTAAACCCGAAGTCAATGCCCGAGTGGACGTCCAGTATGTGGCAACGGTCAACGGACGCAAAGAGCTGCAGACCTTTTCGGCAACCCAAAAGCTCACCACCCCTGCAAAAGATTATAAAGAAGTTATGATTGTTCCTCCAGACTGCGTCTTAGACCCTCCTAAACAAGCTGATACCACTCCTCCTGCACCTACGGCCCTGACCTGCGACTCCATCGATGATGCTGCTTTTAAAGCCCTTAAGGCCGACGAAGCCCGGTTTTACGGAACGGGAACCATCGGCGACGCCCCCGTGACCTTTACCACCTCCTTTGCTAAGGCCGAGAAAACAGCCTCCCAAGACTACTCTCCGGGAACCGATGACGGTAAATTCAGTGCGACCTTTAGCGTGCGCGACTCGACTAATAAGTTTGGATTTAACACCTGGCTTTACAGGGTGCCTGAGGTGACAACGACTTCTAAGACCCTTACGATCGGGACAGACAAAAGCGCTGTCGAAACCCAAAATATGACCTTTAACCTCACCGACAACTCGGTCATCGCGAAGAGCCCCAATGCTTATGGATCCTCTAAGAAGGCTTGTGGTTTTAGCAGTGGAACGTCGATCGTCACCAAGTTAGAAAAACATCCCAATAAAAAGAGGGCCGTGCGGGCAGAAGGGTGCTTTGATTTTGCCTGGGAAGACACCGCTGTGGGTGGACCTGATTGTAAGAAGGTCAAGATTAAAGGCCGATATAAGCTGAAAATGCCAGACTAGGATCCTAGACTCAAAGTCCTCATAAAAAAGCACCACCTCTACTAAGGTGGTGTCTTTTATTTTAGGGTACTTGTTTAGAGCGGTCTTATTCGGCTATTAAGTAGACTTCTATCGCCGCCTTGGCTGCTTCGGGGTTGATCACAGCGGGAACTCTGAGCACTGAGTTCACGATGGTTTCCCCATCTGGTCCCGTGTCCGTTTCAGTCTTGCAGAGGTCGTTTCTAGTATTTTTAATCTCAGTCACCACGACGGCTCCTCGAGATCCGATTTTGACCGCTTTACCTGCGGCTCCTAGGGCACCCATGGCTTCGGCTCCCTTTGCTTCGGGAAAGATTAAAAGACCTGCATGGCCAATCACAGCGCCTTTACCCTCGGTGCCGCTGTTCCAACACTCGACGACGTCATCCCTTAAGGCTAGGGCCTGGTCTTTGTAGGAGGACAAGGTTCCAGATGGGTCTTGTGCAAACTGTTTACCGATTTCGAAGATTCCGTGGGCAGCATCCTCAGGATTACTGACCACAGAATGGACACCTTCAACGGCTTCAGCGATATCTTTGGTAAGAGCCTTGCCGACTCCTGTCCCCAGGTCGCCTGCAACGCTAAGCCTTTGGAGGCATGTCGTCTTATCGGCGAGGGGGAGGCGATCACAGAGGGCTTTGGCCAGGCTGTCCCGGGCGGACTTGTTGTTGCCAAGATTGGTGAGACCTTCCACGAAGGATGCCTTGGCGTGTTCGTGTCCCTTTTTAACCAGCTGGCGAGTCATAGAGGCAAAAAAACCGCCTCCTCCACCGGCACTCTGGGCGTCGAGGGCTTCTGAGGCCCCGTCTGTTGGGGATAGGGATGGTGATTTACAGGAGCTAAGGAGGAGCAGGCTAGCAAACCCCGCACTGCCCAGGAAGGTTGAGGCTTTCGTTTTGATCATGGGATAGTCCTTTCGCAATTGGGATGCCTAAGATGTTAGTTGGTGTTAAGACACACTGGAACCTAGAGCAAGATCCGGGCCAAAAGGTGCGTTTTCTGATCCCTAGTCAGATTAGGTCGTTAGCCAGCATGAGTGTTTTGGAGGGTGTTTAAAATCCAGTAGACCTTTGTAACGAAGTGCTCAAAAGTCATACAAATCCAGTGTGGACTAGTTTTTGCTCAGGAGAACGTGGTTCCTTTCGAGCTGTTGGAGTAGGTTCACACAGTCAGGTATGATGGAAGGGATTTAATGATTCGGTAGACGAGGTTTATATGGTGTCGGATCCTAAAGGCGAAAAGCACAATGTGGTTGAATTGGCTAAAGTCCGTAAGCAGATGCAAACTCTTAGGGCCAAAGAGGCCAAAGACAAAGAACCTCTCAAAGACTTTAAGAACAAGGCACGCACCCCCGCGGGCTCCCGAAATCCGGCACCAAAGGCTACGAAACGGGGTGTCTGGGACTATATACAGTTGATTCTTTTCTTGGCAATGGGAGCTTATATGCTCCAACTTTGCAGCGGCGGTGGCGGTCTTCCTGGGCTCTAGAAGTCTAGACCTTTTGGGGATTCTGGAGTTGGTCCAGCAGCAAATGGACTGCTGGCGAGTCTTTTTTGAGATTATTGCAGGGCTTGCAGCAGGGGACGACGTTTCCTGGAGTTGACCGGCCCCCTTGGGATATGGGGATGATGTGGTCCATGGTGGCCTCTTTAGGACTTAGGGAAATCTGGCAGTAATAGCAGGTAGCTCCGTTGGCGATACGGTTGTGCCACCAGCGGCTTTTGCGCAGGGCCCGGGCTTTTTCCCTCTCTTGACTGGTATGCTGGTCCAACGGGAGTTCCTTACAACGAGGCCCATCCCCCAAAGCAAGGACGGGTAAGGACGGTGTCCTGACAACTGTCAAAACCTTTACCACACTCAGGATGCAGCGACAAGATCCCGTTTACGGATGACGAGGCAGGCAACGGTGAGGAAAAGCAACACCAGCAGCACCCCATAGGCCAATCGGAGTCCTAAGTCGTTTATGTTTAGAGGAGCTGTCCCCACTACGGAATCGATAAGACTAAACTGACCGAGGTTCCACAGCCGTGCGATGACTTGGACGACGATCTTGGTTGTTTCGGGGGTTTCTGCCGAGAGGGTTTGGCTGATACTTGCAGACGCCAGACCACAGACCCACAGACACAGGGTACAAAAAAGAGCCGTCGTTTGACCCGCCGCCGTCGCAAAGGCCATGCCCAGGGCTCCGCAAACGATCCAGCCCAGATACATAAACAAAAAAAGCAGGAGCTGTTTGGCTGTCATCCAGCCAAAGTCATTGAGCAGCATCAACCCTTGCCACAGCACCAGAAACCCGCAGAGGACCAGAAAGAGGCAGAGCTTAAGGCCGGTAAATTTGCCTAAAATCCAGGTGGTGCGGTGGATCGGCGCCGCCAGGTGAACTTCCATGGACCCTTCTTGGCGGGAGTCAGAGAGGATTTTAGTCCCCCAAAAGATGGCCATCAGGGTACCGGTCACGGAAAATCCAAAATAGCCGATATCAAAAAGAATCTTTTGAAAATCCTCGACGCTCCAGTCGCTTGCGAGGTTGGCAAAAGCTGAGATCAAAAGGCTGCCTAACAGAGCCGGCACCATGACTTTGTCGCGGCGCAGCAAGATAAGAGTCTCACGGGCAAGGGTCCAGAGTTTTTCCAAATCATTGATGAACATCCTGGGGGCTCCTTGAGAGGTCTTTTTCGAAATACAGATAGATTTCATCTGGTCTAAAGCCTATGGAACGGCGAAAATGGGTGACCATGAAGCCATTTTCAACCAAGCTTTTTAGCCAACGCTGGCCGGCGGCTTCGTCGACAAACTCCAGGTCTACTTGTTGTTGGTCGCCGGGGGGCCGGAGGTTGGCTGTGACTTGGATGTGATCCCAAGGGGGGAGATTTTGCAGAGCTTTGAGGGTTTCAAGGTCTTTGGGCGTTGTTTTTGAGACAGCCATCGCCGTCCGTGGACTCAAGGCCACGGGACGGGGGCCTCCTTCCTGGAGGGAGGAGTCGCCATGGTTGGCCAGGGAGGTAAGGATGAGCTGACCCTTTTTTAAGATATTGACCTCGTCGCAGAGGTTGACCAGATGGGATAGTTCGTGGGTGCAGAGGAGGATTGTGGTGCCCCTGATTTTTTCTTTTTGAATCAGGGTTTCGAGGAGGTGGGCAGCTGCGGGGTCCAGTCCTGACGTAGGCTCATCGAGGATCAGAAGCCGGGGTTGGTGGATGGTTGCCTGGGCGAATGCCATACGTCGCGCCAGTCCTTTAGAGAGTTGGCTTATTTTTTTGTGGCGCTGCGTGACAAGCCCTAACTCTTCGAGCTTTGAGTGGATCAGTTGGTCAACGCTGTTGGTGGGCCAGGGTTGTCGGGTTTGGTGGGGATTTTTGTGAAGGAGTAAGGCAAACCTTAAAACCTCTTCGCAGGTGAGGGATAGGGGTAGCTTGTTGACCTCTGGCATATAACCAATAAACTGTTTATGCTCGGTCTGGAGGCGATCCCCTTCAAAAAGGATACGCCCCTCGTCTGGACTGATCAGCCCCAGAAGCATACGAATGGTCGTGGTCTTGCCGGCACCATTATGGCCCAGCAGTGCCGTACAGGCATGGGCAGGGAAGATCATGGAAAGTTGGTTGACGGCGATCATGGGTTTCTTAAAGAGGTCGTTTCGATAGACTTTGGTCACCTTTTCGAGGGAGATCGCGGGCAACGGTGGAGTTGCAGTCATGGGTGAGGGGTGAGGGGTGGGAATCCCTTGCCTGAATTCACGGGTTTTTTGGGGTTGATTCATGTTGTTTTTGTAAGACCTCCTGCATCCGCGATGGTTTTGATAGGTCGCCTTCCGGGCTTAAGATAGAGTTGATGGTCTGCTGCAGATCATCCGGGGTGAGGTTTTGTTTTTGTTGGAGCTTTGCGGCTAAACTTTTAATGTAGGGCGGACTCTCGGGATTTTGGGCGGCAATCCCGTAGTAGACGGCCGCCCGAGGGCTGTCTTCCAGCTTGTACTGGGCCAAAAAGCCCATGGTCAGAGGAATTCGCCAACTCCCTGGCAGGCCTCTTATGCCATCCTGTAGGATAGACTCCGTGAGATCAGGGCGCCCCCTATCAAGGCCCAAGACAAAACCAGATAACAGATAGAGCGACTCGATCTTAGGGTGATGTCTGGTGACTCGCTTAATGACTTTTTGCAGCTCCTCCACCGGAGTCTTGGTGACCCTCCCATCCATCAAAATCTGTAGGGTCCAGATCGCCATAAAGTCGTCATATAGCCCCCGGTGTCCTAGGGTGAGGATATCGATCAGCCTTGTGTCCAGATCAACAAGGGGTGGCAGCCTCAGGAACTGGGACTCCGACTGGGTAGACTGGACGATCTTTCCCGATGACCACCAAAGGGCCACGAGGATGCAGACAAGCCACACCCATAGAAAGCCACGGAACACCGCAGCATGGTTTGCTCGTTGGGATAGGCTGCTCTTCATAAATCTATTTTAGGTCAAAACCGACCCAGATCCAAGTCGAGGCGATGCCAAAATCCGAGCGCATCCCTGGTGCATCCCTAGCGCATCCCTAGCGCATCCATTGCCTGATCAGGCGGTCCAGAAAAACGATGATCAAAATAAGGACCATCGGTGCCCAGTCGATGGGGCCTGGGATCTTTTTGGTAAGTGGGCGGAGGGGACGGTAGAGGGGCTCGGTGATATTACGAACCATCGAGACGATGGGGTTGCTTGGGTCAGCACCCACCCAACTGATCATCACGGAGAGAAAGATGACGATTTGAATCATATTAAAGAGGACTAAAATGACTTGTCCCAAGGCAACACCAATACTCTCCATAGACCTAGCTCCTTCTACGATTCTTTAAGAGATCCTAGAAAGTTTTGTATCACTCCTGGCTTGGTTTGGGAAGGCGAGGTCCGAAGAGAGCCGTGCCGATGCGGATACAGTTGGTGCCAGCACTGATCGCCTGCTCAAGGTCATCCGTCATCCCCAGGGATAGCTGGCCCTGGCCCACCTGGTCGGCCATCTGGCGTAACTCACGGTACCGTGGGGGAGGTTCGGGAGCGGCTTTTTCCCAGGGGGACAGGGGAGGTGGGATGGCCATGACTCCCCGGAGCTTGAGGTTTGGGAAACGGCTTTGGATGGTTTGGGCAGCTTCGGCTATAAAAGGTGGGGAAAATCCACCTTTGCTGGGCTCGTCGGCAATATTGACAAGCAACGAAACGGGGTAGGGAGCTAACCCCAGTTTATCGACAGCCCGGCTTACCAGGGACGCGTGATCGAGGGAGGCGAGGGACTGGATCTCCGCAGCATGCTGGACGATCAAGGGGATTTTATTAGATTGTAGGCGGCCTATAAAACTAAATCGGGGGGAGCTTGAAATCAGGGTGTCTTTTTTGGCTTTGAGTTCCTGGGCATAGTTTTCGCCAAATTCAAGGAGACCTAAAGCCATCGCCTCCTGAAGGGCGGATACACTCTGGCCTTTACTGACGGCGAGGAGACGGACGGAGCTGGGGTCGCGACCAGCCAGGTGACAGGCTTGTGAGATCCGTTGGGTGAGCATTGCAAGATTGTGAGCCAAAAATTCCATAACGGCGAATCTAAGGGGGACCGGGTGGCCTGTCTAGATTATTCTTTCGGTGACGCCGCAGCCGACGCCGGAGCGGGTGCCGGAGTAGAAGCCGGAGTAGAAGCCGGAGCCGCTGGTTTCGGCGGAGCTTCGTCCCCTGATTCTGAGTCGGCACTGGGGGCTTCAAGGTCTTCCTCTTTGGTTTTGGAGGGAGTCGCCATGGCTCCCTTGTTTGTTTGGGAGGCCGCGGGGGGAGAGAGCGGTTCTCCTGGTTTGGGGGTTAGCGGAGGAGAGCTAGCTCCCAGATTCTGGGCTGTCACGGGGGTGAGGGCTTGGGACGACGCAGGAGCAAGGTGGCTCGGGGCGTTGACCCCTTGGGTGTACTGGCTGAGTGGGACATAGGAGTCTTCTTCGTGGACTTGGTAATGGGGCGCTACGATATAGATATCGCCATTTTCGCTGATCTGCACATCGACTTTCTTAAGCTGCTGCCCCCGTGCCGTGGAGATGTCGACTCCGTTAAGATAGACCATCCGTAGGCCGGGAGGGCCTGCTCCATAGAGAACTGGGATCGATCCTAAAAGGATGAGGCCTACGGAGGCGAGCCCAAGGGTGACTAAGATTTTTTTGAGGTTATTCGAAAATAACCAGGAACATTTTGTGATTAAGACCATAAAGGATCTTTCCCTAGAAGGTACTCGAGGAAAACTGGATTTTGGAGGGAGGTCCCTTTATCTTACCATAGGTCTGGGATTTTGAGAGGTGTCTATGATATGGTTCCTAGGAACCAGTAGCTACTGGAGGATTTTTTTCATGAAAGGCATCATAAAACCTATGTTTAAAAAGATCTTAGGCATCCTCGCCATCTCCTACACCGTAGCTTGTACCCCCGGCTTCGAAGGAGAGTACTCAGACCCTTCCAAAGCGGAGATCGTCGACGATAAATGGAACGAAACCGACGCCCGTAAAACCGCCGAGCATATGATCAAGGGACTCTTAGATAAGCCCTGGCTCAATCAGTACAAGGTGAGCCATGGTGGCCAAAGACCCATCTTAATCGTGGATGACGTCGAAAATCGCACCGACGAGCATCTGGACGTCAAACAGCTCACCGACTTTATCCAAGACGTCTTGATCAACTCTGCCAAAGTGAGGTTTGTCAATAAAGCCCAGAGGCAAAAACTCCTCGAAGAGATCAAATATCAGCAAAGCGGTCAAGTGTCAGGGGCGACCGCCAAAAAAGCGGGGAGACAGCTAGGTGCCGACTATATCTTAAGCGGCAACGTGACGAGCAGCGTCCACCAAATGGATGAGATCAAGACGGTCACCTACCAGACAGCTCTGACTCTGACCAATATCGAAACCTTTGAGTACGAGTGGAGTACCAAGTACGAGATTAAAAAACGATTTCGACGCTCTGGTTTAGGATGGTGATCCGGTGGACTTTTTGGGAGGCTCAGGATCTAGATCCCTTTCTATAGGTCTAAAAACCATCCTATGGATCGGTTTAGGTCTGGCTTTAGGTCGATGTGCAAGCTACACCGAAGAGACCCGGGAGATGCGCTCCTTTTACCAAGGGGGTGCCTACGGCGAGGCCCTTAAGGTCCTCGACGCATCCAGCCTTAAGACCGAGTCCCGCAATCGAGTCCTCTATCAGATGGAACGAGGCTCGATCCTCGAACGGTTGGAGCGGCGTCCCCTGGCGCGCACAGCGTGGATCTTAGCGGATCAGATCTCGGACGAGCTCTATACGGTCAGCGTCTCCAGCACAGCCGCCTCCTTTGTGGTCAACGATGCCATGGGGGACTACGAAGGTGAGGACTACGAAAAGGTCGCCCTGCACACCCAGTTGGCCCTATCGTTTCTGAGCGATGGAGACCTGGGCGGAGCGCGGGTTTCCGCCCGTAAGATCAACTCCAAACTCCAGGTGATCAACCAACAGCACGGAGACGATAAGAGTCGTTACAAAGAGGATGCTTTTGCCTATTACCTGTCTGGGATGATCTACGAAGCACGGCAGGAGTGGGACAGTGCTTTGATCGACTACGGCAGGGCGGTGAAAGCCTACCAGGGGGACTTTGCTCCCTATGCCCGAGGAGCTCCTCCAGAGCTGGTTTTAGCCTATGACCGGCTCCTCCAAAAACGTGGCCGCAGCGACCGGCGAGGTCCGCTGCTTAAAGAGTTTCCAAAACTCTTAGGCTCCCAAGGAGTCCGATCAGCTGTCCCCGCGGGTTGGGGAGAGGTCGCCGTAGTCCACCAGGTGGGGCGGATTGCGGTCAAGCGGTCCGAAAGTTTTGTGACGGCCTTTGGAAAGCATCTCGTGCGGTTTTCCTTTCCCGTGATCTCAGCCTCCTCAGGATGGGGTTTTGGGGCCACAGGGTTTGAATGGTCCCAGGGAAACCAGAGAGAGTCAAAGTCGGGGGTTTTAGCAGCAGACTTTGATGCTATCGCCCGGCAGTGCCTCGACGACCGCAGACTGCGACTGATCGCCAAGTCTGCGGCGCGCTTGATCGCCAAAGGCCAGTTCACCGAAAAGGCAACCGAGCAGTTTGGAGTCGTCGGCTGGCTCGTAGGTAATATCTATTCCGTAGCAACAGAGACGGCGGATACGCGGGGCTGGACCCTTTTGCCAGCAGCCTACTTTGTAACCCGCACGGCTCTGCCTCCGGGTAAACATGGGATTAAAATCTTGACCCAAGGCCGCGTGATGGAGATTAAAACCGTAGAGGTTAAGCCCGACGGTTTGGTTCTTGTAACGGATCAGGGTTGAGCGATTACTAAGCGGTCATTTTTGATAAGCTGCTTGCCAAAATCAGTGAGAAGATGATTTTGGAAATCATAGCGGATAACCTTGCCCTGTTGTGGGTCTCGTTGGTAATTGGCTGGAACCACATCCAGGTACGAGTAATTAAGAGTTTGTTTTGTTTTATCGTTGTGGTAACTGGGATTATTCCCTGACCAAGAATAGACACAAACATTGATCTGATGTTCCTTGACGATGTTCAGGAAATCATTCAAATCCAGTTTGCTATTGTCAGGATTACCAGGTTTGTTCCAGCCAAACTCACCAATCAGCACCGGAGCTTTCTTTTTAAAGTCGAGAAAATCCTTTTTAACGCTATAAAGGCCACCGGAATCTATGGCCCAGTTGCCGTACATATGCACGCTATACATAAGATTAGGCTGGCCCATTTTTTGTTGATCGGTTTCGCTGAGTTTTTTCCACTGATCGTCTTTTGTTAGATAAGTGATGTTTTGTCCCCAGCCACCGGCGTCGATCACTAAGGGGAGTTTGTATCCCGCGTCGCGAATGATACGGATCGCCTCTTGGTAGTTGGAGATATAGGTCTCCATAGGGAGTTCGTGGTTGCCCCATTCGTTGGCAATATTGATCATCAAATGATCTTGATAATCTTTAAGGTTGGGGAATAAGCTAGCCCAATATTTTGCTGCTTGGTCCAGATTGGTGTTAAGCCCCGTCAGGTTATGGGCCTCAAGCATGACCAGGAGTTGCTCATTGATGGCCTTATCTATAAATTGGGTTAAGACCTTTAGGTCGTTGTTATACTCATAATCGTTTATCGTTGACCAGGTCACGCGCACAAAATTAAATCCATAGTCAGCAATTTTTTCTAAAACCTCGGGCTTCATTGCTGAATCCTGAGTGGTTCGGTAGCCTAGGGGGACTTGTACGCCTCTGAGTACGATTTCTTTGTTGTGGGTGTCCGTAACGGTTCCTACTTTATTGTTGACTTTTAAGTGATCGGGAGTCGGTTGTTTTCCGAGAACCAAAGAAAACTGTTGAGGCTGTTGTTGAGGTGGCAGGCACGCGGTGGTGCCCATAAACGCTAGAGTCATTTCTAGGTATCTTTTCATAGTGTCTCCTTTCGTGGGATTTTCCTTGGGATTTATATGGAGATTCCCAGGGTATTTCCGCGAATGATTTCGATTGCTACCCAAATAAGTGGAGCAAGAGATATGCCAAATCTGCACAAAATCATGCTGAAAGCCGCATAAATGAGCCTTAGGCTAGCATATGCAGTGGGTTGAATTTAGGGCAGAGAATCGAGTCAGAAAGAGAAAATCCCTTAAAAAATGCCTAAATGATTGACGGTAGTGCCTAAGGTATGATGGAAAAGGCCTCATTTCCCTTGTTTTGAGAGGTAATGATGCGGGCTTGGCTCGCTTTTGCCTCTAGAGTGGATCTCTGGTAGGTACCCGTTACGATCTGGTAAAGCATCTTACCGACAAAATAAGGTACGCTGAGTTGAAAGGTTGCCTCTCGCACCGATACGCCGCCGTCGCGAAAAACGTAGTGTCCGGCTGTTCCGATCAGTCCTGATATCATAAACAGTCCAAACCATAAAATGTTTGCTGTGAGCAGAGCTAAGATGGGACCTCCCATAAAACATAAAAACGACACAAAGTGGACCCAGATATTTGCGGGGTTTTGGTGGCGTAGGACAAAATTTTGCCATTCGCTCAGGTTATTGGGAGGCAAGGTGGGAGGGATTGCAGCACGGGAGGTGTGAACGACACCCAGGCTTTTGGTTGGCCAGCCGGTGGCTGTACGCTCCACAAAATAATCCATCTTTTGAGCAGCGGGAGGATCTTTCACAAAGAGTCGGTGTAGGATTTGGCTCGTAAGGACTCCCCCAAGGCTGATATCGAGAGTTTTTCGTAGGGGCGACTTTTTGGGCAGAATTTGCCATAGTGCCCGCATTTTTTGAATAGTCCCGGCCTGAAAGATCCCCGTAGCTTGGATTTCATTTGGATTTAAAAAAGTATCGATCAGGTCTTTTCCGTATTTTGTCTTGGCAAAGTCTTGCCAGGAAGGCGACAAAAAAGGATGTTTATGACCCTGATAAACATGCCGGGGTAGGAGATCTGCCAAAGACTCGTAAAGCAGGTATTTTTCGCGCATCTGCTCCTGATCGATATGAAGGAGATACTCGGGGGGGACCCTTTGTAGAAATTCAAGGAGATGGGTGTCCATATAGGGGGTGCGGCATTCAAGGGAGTTGGCCATTTCGACCCGGTCACCGAGGTTGGGAATAATGTAGCTTGCGAGCGAACCAAGGGCGAGCCCACGGGTGATGTTTTCTGGAGCCCAGTCTTTAAACAGGTCTTGCGGAAAGGCCTCAGACTGCAGCATGGAGGGAAATCGTGGCTCCCCTTTTCGGAAATCGGGACTCAGGAGGCGCGAGACCATGGAGTCCATCCGTTCGCTATAGCTACGGTAATAGCTTGGAAATCCGTAAAAGCGAGCGGACTTGCGCCCGTGGCGGATGACCCCGTGGCTCCACATAATGCCTTCGTTGCGGCTCTCACGGGAGATGAAATCCCTAAAAAAGCGACGCGCTTTTAATCTATCTGATCGATCCCCTCCCTCAAGCCGCAAGATCGTCTCAAGTTTCCAGATCGGATAGCCGCAAAAAAGTTCGTCTGCACCCTCGCCTGTGAGGCAGACTTTCACGCCCTGGCGGTGAACATACTGGGAGAGGAGAAATTTGGCCACAGAATTAAGGTTACCGATCGGCGCCTCGGTCGCCCAGAGGGTGTTTGTGAGGTTGTCTGCGAGTTGGTCGGCATTGCAAGTCAAAAGATCCACTTCAAAACCCAGGTCACGGCCTGACTTTTTGATGGCTGCCGACTCGTCCATCTCGCTGTTTAAAAAACCTACTGAAAAAGCTTTTGGTCGGTGGCCAAGGTTTTTGAGGAGGACAGCGATCCCAGTGGAATCAAGCCCGCCACTGAGATAGAGGTGAACCGGGACATCGGCCCGAAGTCTCCTGCTCACAGCGTTGGTGAGCAACTCGCGGCATGTCTTTGTGGCATCGGTAAAAGACATCGTGGTGTCAGGAGTAAACTCTGGCCGATGATAGCGGTGTTCTTGGAGGTGTGCTCCCCTCCCCATGGATAGATAATGCCCAGGCTTAAGCCTGTGGATGCCCGCAAAAGGTGAGACTCCCTGACTTAGCGATCCGAGCATGGGCCCTACAAAATAGGTCGGATTCATGCTTCGGGGAATATTGGAAAGTGCGAAAAGCCCTTTGACTTCGGATGCCAAATAAACCGTTCCATCCACCTGGGTATAAAAAAGCGGTTTGATTCCAAAGATGTCTCCTCCGGCGTAGAGGTGCTGGCGCCGTCCGTCCCAGAGGATAAAGGCAAATTCACCGTTTAACTTGGAAAGACAGTCGATCCCAAACTCCTCGTAGAGATGTAGGATCAACTCGCTGTCCGAACCTGTGGCAAATTGGTGGCCACGACTGATCAGTTCCTTCTTCCATAGATCGTAATCATAGATTTCACCATTTGCGACGAGGATGAGCTGACCGTCTTCGTTGACGAGGGGTTGCTGCCCACCTTCAAGATCAACTATGCTCAACCGGGTCTGTGCGAGTCCCACTCGTCCGTCTTCGGCAACCATAAACCCAGCCCCGTCAGGGCCCCTGTGTTGCAGGCGACTTGCCATCATGCGGAGTTCCGCTTTAGTTTGGTCAGGGAGTCTTTGGTGGTTGGCGATGATGCCAATGATTCCGCACATGGAAAAAATGTCCTTTTGTTTATCTTTTAGGCCAAGATCCTATGAACCTAACAGCAGAGCTTCGCTAAGCAGGTTTCTATTAAAAACCAGAGATTGGAGGCTCGTCCAAACTATCATTTCCAGACGTCCGAGTTTGTGAAGATCTAACTGCTCTCAATAATGTTTTGATGGGAATATAAAGTGATTCTGGTTTATCCGAGAAACTTTTAAACCCATATCTAATATACCATTGTTTAGATTTTTCTGATTTAGCATCTACCAGAAGGAAACTAAATGCTGGATACTCATCTTTTGTACTATATTCAATAGCCTTTTCAATGATGTGTTTTAATATAAAGCCGCCAATCCCTTTTCCAGTATAATTATGGTCAACAGCTAAACGTCCTATTTTAAGCGCTGGTAAGGGGTATCTAGGCAACCCCTTGGCATCCTGCGGAGCGATACTCGCCTTATCCACAGCACTGCTACTCCAGCAAAAAAAACCTACTAGTGACGTTTCCACCATGACAAGGATACATGTAGAAACTCTATTAATATGATTGGCGAGGGCATATTTTCTAATGTATTCATTTAAATCATTTTCTGAGCAAAAAAATTGTGATGTATCTGTACTTTTGTCTATAGATTTAAATATTAACTTCAACAAGAGCCTCACTCTTTTTTCATTAATTTAATCAATTTTTCGTTTGGTTCCGGCGGATTTTCCAGATCAAATATCAATTGGTCCCAGTCCCTATTACTTAATGAAAAACGCTTTTTGTCCGATAGCGTCTGCCTTGCCATTTCTAAAGCGATTGTTCGCAGAAATGCCGTCACATTCAAGCCACGAAAATTTGCCGCTTCAGAAATAAGGGCATATTCTTCTTCGTCAAACTGTGTCTCTTTGCGTATTAATGGTTTTGTCATGGTTTTCCCCGTTCTCATCAAAAGTACCCACTCATCAAATATACCTTATACGGTATTTTTACGGAAAAACTTTAGAGTATTTTATTAACATACTGAAATTATTTACTTTTATAAATTGATTAATCGGTTATTTACCTATCGCTTCCATAACCCATTGGATTTATGTCCCGCGGGGGACCTTTTGCTCCCCATTTTGCTGGAATGATGTCGCTATAATCCATGTTTATTTCAATTTATATATAAAATAATTTGATAAATACTATAATTTCTATTACAATCCCCCTGAATTCTGTATGCCAACAGGACTCAAATGCTGGTTTATCCCTATGATATTTTTTACATAAATCCATGTATCTGGCTTGTCCGCAGCGTCCTTGCCAAACGATTAATCTCTATACTTATGTCAGGAATCTAACATGTCGTTACCACTGCCAAAACCCCTACAAAAAGCGGCCTTAAACCATAAGAGAAACAAAGCCCAGGACAATACGGAAGCCCTAGATGCCCTAACGCAAGGCTTCGACTACGCAAGCAACGCCGCGGAGTATTGGAATCCCGAGCATTTTTCCCTTCTTTACGGGACACCCCTATGGAATGAGGCGTCAAAAGAAGAACGCATCAAACTTAATCATCTTTACTGGGTTGGTTATTATTCCCAGATCATTTCGGCCGAGATAGCAACGATCTTTTACAACCAGACCTGTGCTGCAGCCCTATACACGGTCGATGGATTTCGGACCATCTGCGACATGCTTGATCTTGAATCGAGCCAAGAACGGGCCCATATCAATGCCTTCTATAACATTAGTCGTGCCACGGAACTGGGTATCTATGGTAAGACGGTTTTTGCTTACCCCATGAAGTCACCCTATTCCGACACGATGATCTATTCGGACACAAACAAAATCAAGTCGATGGTGCGGAATTTTACCCTTAAGTATTTCAGCCTTTTGTCATCGACCAACGTCTTTATCGGTTGCCAGTACTTTACGGTCCGAGGGCTTAGGACGCTTAACGGCAAAATGGTCCAACACCAGCTCAGCCAATATTACAGCAACCATGGGGATAAGGACTCCGCTCCTGCCCCGGCAAAAGTGAGTTTTCACCATTTTTGTGATGAATCCTATCATTTTAATAGTTCGCTGATCCTCTCTAAAGATGTGATTAAGATCATCCCGAAGCCGACTCCTTTTGAGAGATTTATAATGAACAGCAGTCTTTATGGTTGCCAGAAAGATCACGAAAATTTTTCGGCCACAGTGAATGGGATCTTTTGGTACGAGCCCGCTTTGTTTAAACCTGTTTACGAGATCCTGCGATCTAAACTCTTTAATATGAGTCATGGGGACGCCAAAAATATGATGGTCCGCTGTTTTGCCCAGGAAAACGAGGGAGCCCATCTAGCCAAAGAAACCCACCGTCTTGCGGCGGCATCCTATGAGAGTTATCTAGAGGATTTGGACTACGTCAATCCAAAGCTAAAGTCCTTTGACCTGATGAAACAATCGACGATCGAACGATATTATAAAATCAATCAAAAAGAGTTGGCCCGGTTTTTTGCCCGTGAGGTCAACGATGTCTAAATATCGAGTTGATTTTCCTGGCAGTTCCTTTCCGCCCCAAGAGCTTTCCTTAGGGGCAAAACTATCGGAAGTACTCACGGTAGAAAACTCACCTATACTCTTTGGCTGCCGCACGGGGATTTGTGGCACCTGCCTGATCACCCTCGAAGTCGGAGAAGGTGGTGACATCCAGGCTCCTGACGCCGCCGAGCGGGAGGTCCTCGATATGATCGCCGACCATGAGCCAAAGGCAAGGTTGGCTTGTCAAATCAAAGTGACTTGCCCTATGAGTATCGCACCGTTGGACGAAAACACATGAACTCAACAGTAAACTTAAATTCTTTTTGGTATATCGCAGCCACGAGTCAACAATTGACCGCTAAAAAGCCCTTAGCGGTTACGATCCTTGGAGTTAGACTCGTTTTGTTTAGAGATGCAGTAGGGACTGCCGTGGCCTTAGAGGACCGCTGCCTCCATCGGAACGCTAAGTTATCCCAGGGTGATGTCTGTAAAGGGCACCTTGTTTGTCCTTACCATGGCTGGGGATATGACGGTAAGGGGCGCGTCCAAGACATTCCTGCCACTTCACCTGACAAAAAATCTCTTGGTGAACGAGTGTTAGCCAGCTATCCAGTGCAGGAAAAACAAGGCTATGTATATGTCTATTTGGCTCGTGACCAGGGGGCGCCAGCGACCCAACCCTTCGATATCCCAAAATATGGGGTGAAAGGCTACCATCATATCCGGCTCATAAATGAGTTTGATAATACGGTTACCAACTGTGCAGAAAATTTTGTCGATATTCCCCATACGGTTTTTGTCCATCCAGGGATTTTCCGGGTTCGGCAGAACCAAAAGTTTACCGCAAAGATCGTCCGCCAGGACGGGACTGTTGTTGTCAAGTACCTCAATGAATCTGGAAATCTAGGGTTTTTCTCCTGGTTTTTGAACCCCCATCAACGCGAGATTATCCACGTAGACCGGTTTTTGATGCCTAACATAACCTCGGTCGAGTACGATATGGGGCCCCAGCGCCACTTTTTTATCACCTCTCAGTCGATCCCCATAGGGGAAAATAAAACCCTCGTTTATACCGACCTTACCTATAATTATGGGATTGTCAGTCGTATGGTCGCACCGGTTGTCAGGAACCAGGCCCAGACGATCATCGACCAAGATAAGATCATCTTACGGAATCAAGGGGAAAACCTCCAGTTTTTCGGTGAAAGCTTTCAAAATACCAGTTCTGATTTGATTCATGTTTATATCGAGTCGATTCGACATGCTCTTGAACAAGGGGAAGATCCCAAAAATCTCCCCTATAAAGAGAAGGAGATCGAATTTTGGATCTAACAAAAACATGGGATCTGATGCTCGCTCTTTCGGGATTTATCCTGGTTTTTTCGCTATCATTAAGAGTCGGTAAACTACGGAAATCGATGTTTTCGCGCGACCTAAAGCAATGGGTGATCGATATCACGGGACTCTTTGTCCAAGGCTGGCTTGTACCGCTTGCCAAAATTTACGGCCTTTATTTTATCTTTGATCTAAGTGTTAGCAGTCTTAAAGGCTCCATCGAAATCCCACCTTGGTGGGCTTTTGGCCTTGCGTTTGTTGTCGTCGACTACCTTTACTACTGGAATCATCGGTTGCTTCATACCCCGCGCTTTTGGTCTCTCCATAAGATCCACCATTCGACGGAGCACCTTGATCTCTTAAGCAGCGCCCGAAATTCACTCATCACACCACTCTTTATCGTTTACATATGGATTCATAGTTTTATGGCGTTTGTCCTTAAGGATCCCACCTACTATGTCCTCGGTGCGACCCTGACGGCGATCCTGGATCTGTGGCGCCATAGCCCCGGGCTTGAAATGAGATTTGTTTCAAAAGATTCCCTTGGAAAATTTTGGATCACTCCGTCACTCCATGGCTGGCATCACAGTGTCTACGGGATGCAGAAAAATTTTGGTGCTAATTTTTCCCTATGGGACCGCCTCCACGGGACATTTGGGGAGCCTATCACCCATAAGATCAAATACGGATGGGTTGACTCGACCCCCCTCTGGAGACAGCTTTTTTACCCTTGGCCTCGTAAAGCAGGAGATCAATAATCATGTATCATTTCACCGAAACCAAATCTTTTAACCGCGGTCCACATTTTCTTGAGGGCTGGTACTGGGTCATGGGCTCAGCCGAACTAGCCGTAAAAAAGGCAAAGCCAGCCGATTTTCTCGGAAAAAACCTCGTAGTCTATCGAGGTGAAGATGGCGCCGTAAGAGCTCTCGATGCCTATTGTCCCCATATGGGAGCCCACCTCGCCGAGGGCAAGGTCGAGGGCAACGGCATACGTTGTCTCTTCCATGGGTGGAAATTTGGTGAAGATGGCCAGTGCCAAGAGATCCCCTGCCTCTCAAAGCTCATTCAAGTGGAATCCCTAGCTCGCTATCCCGTTCGGGAAGCTTACGGAATGATTTGGCTATGGGTTGGTGCCGGAGCGCCCGGGGAATTCCCGGAAGTTCCAGAGTACCAAGGACAGCCCGTGGACTTTATGTTAGGCAATCGTTTTGTAAAGGACTGCCATCCTAACGTTGTGATGATCAATGCCATCGACGCTCAGCATTTTAATACGGTCCATCCCGCCGTCAAAAAGTTAGCGGGGGGGCTAAACCTTGAAACAGTTGCCCTCAACGAGTACTCGATTCAGTTTAAAAACTCGAGCCCGATCCAAAAAAATGGCGGTCTCCTCAACCGGCTGCTCCAGCCTTTTTATGCAGGAGCACTCACCTACAATCTCTGCTACTGGTTTGGCAGCACTGGCACCGTGAGTATCGGCCCTGATTTTTTGCACTTTCATATCATGTTTAGTTTGCGACCCACTGCCGACGGCAAGGCAGAGGGCCAGACCATTCTGATCACTAAAAAGCGCAGTGGAATTTTTGGCAAGATTTTTAATAAAGTCATCCTTTTCGCCACCAATATTGTGGGTCAGTACTTTGCAAAGGGTGACACCCAAATTTTTAAGACGATTCGCTTTGCCCTAAAAACCCCCATCGCGGAAGACACTCCAATCATCCGCTTTATCAAACACGCAGAAAAGCAAAAGCTAGCTCTCTGGGGCTTTTCAGATCCAGGAAAGGTGTGACTCTTATGAGAACTTCGTTGCTCCAAGACAGCCCAAACAACAGCCCCAAAACAAGTGTGGTGCCAGCCTCATCTCTTTCCAAAAGCGATGTCGATGGGATGTTTGCACTGATGCAAAGTTACTATGAACACACGGACTACGCTGAGTTTATCCGTGACCTAGGGCAGAAAGATGATGTGATTGTCCTTCGGGCAGGGTCTCATGGGAGTCTGGTCGGATTTTCGACACTCAAATACTTCGATCTGCCC
Source organism: Oligoflexales bacterium (assembly GCA_041736175.1). Lineage (GTDB taxonomy): Bacteria > Bdellovibrionota_B > Oligoflexia > Oligoflexales > CAIYRB01 > JBGSUI01. Next base: position 19,268 of record JBGSUI010000155.1, read on the forward strand.
GCAAAAAATAACGGCAAAGCCCTTGGTGTCTTTAGTGGGGATACCATCGTCCACCAAAAGTACTGGGGATCCACGTCCCTCCAAAAGGCTTTTCTCGTACAGCTCTGTCGCTTAAAGCTTAAGCACTCCGGCTCACAACTTTATTGGTTTTTGATTAGTAAAGGCTACAAGACTTATCTTTTAATGGCCAATAATTTTCCGGTCCATTATCCCCGCTACGAACAAGAAACACCTCCGGAATTTCAGTCCATGATGGACCATGTATACGGCGAGCTTTATCCCGATACCTACGAACCTCGATCTGACTTGATCCACAATGAGGGGCATTCTTATCGGCTGAAAACGGGAGTAGCCTATCCGTCACAAAGCCTTGTGGAAGCTTTTCCTAGGGTTCGGTATTTTGTCGAAAAAAATCCCAACTGGCACCTGGGCAGCGAACTCACCTGTATTGCCGAAATGAATTATCTGGTTTTGGCCCGTTACCTGACCAAAGCCCTTAAAAAATCCATCGGTCTAGGCAGCAAAAGCCGCATCTAGCCTAAACAATGTCCTTTTGGGAGGATTTATCTATGACAAAGTATATTGCGATCACCGGCTGCTCTTCGGGTTTTGGCTTGAAACTGGTGGGTCTTTTTTTAAAGGATGGTTGGCATGTGATCGCCGGGCTGCGGTCAGCCAAAGAGAGGTCAGGACTTTTCACAGCAGAACAAGCCGCCCATCCGGGACAATTGAGCTTGGTTGACTGTGATCTTTTAGAGGGTCGTTCCATAGCCCATTTTTGTCAGGAGGTGAAACGCCTCACCGGAGGCGATCTCCACGCCCTCGTCAACAATGCAGGGATCGGACAGTTTGGTCCTGCTGAGCTTACAGACTCATCACTCCTGCGCGAGACCATGGAGACCAATTTTTTTGGCACGGTTGCGATCACCCGCGAGCTTTTGCCCCTGCTTCGAAAAACCAAGGGCCGGATTATAGTTGTCTCTTCGATTATGGGTGTCTGTGGGTTTCCTTTAAGTTCTACTTATTGTGCCTCTAAGTTCGCCCTGGAAGGATATTTTGAATCCCTTTACTACGAACTCAGAGACTTCGGCGTTAAGGTTTGCCTCGTGGAGCCCGGTGGACATAGGACTGATTTTCTCAAGAACGCGCGGACTAAAAACTCCGGCGATCCGCAAACCGGTAGCAAGTCCCCCTACGCCAGCATGGTCAAAGGGTATCGGGAGATGCAACGCCGTATTGAGACCCGCAAGCCAACCCCCGCTGATCATGTGGTCGACCGGATCGTGTTCCTGGTAAAAAACCCCAATCCTCCTTTGAGAAGCTACTGCGGTAAGGACGCCCAGATCATGAGGGTGGTGCATAAACTGGTGCCACGAAACCTGCTGGTTGGGACCCTGCGTTTCCTCTATGGCAACATGCTCGCTAAGTTTGGCTCCCAAACCAGTTCTGCTACGAACACGGTCACTGGCCCGGGAGGAGATTTCCAATGAAAGTTTTAGGACATATCGCATTCGAAAATCGACTTGACTCAACCGAGGTGTTTACCAATCCGGAGCTCGCACCTTTTCTGCGGGGAGCTTTAAAAAAATTTCCGATTGTGCCAGGGAACGTGACCGGGAACGGGGCTGGTTCACAAGCTGGCTCCCATCAGGAACCATTCAAAACTTACTGGGAACCAGAGTTTTTTGGTTTACCTTCACTCAGCCTTTACCAAAAGTTAAGTCCTGGGGACCAGCAAAAGGTTCTTTGGCATTGTAACCGCCTTGCTCTCGAAGAGGCTTTTTATATTGAGAAAAGCGGGATGACCTATGCGGCAAAAATGGCACTTTTAGCCGATAGCAATGATAAAAGGGCCCTTTATAGCCTCTTTTGTGCCGATGAAGCCAGCCACTTCCATGCGATAAACTCCTTTATGCTGCAAACTCCTGGGCCCTACACCCAGCAGAAGTTTTTGGTGATGCTTGATCACCTGATCCATGAGGGAAGCTTCAACGTTTTAGTCTACATGATTCAGATTATTCTAGAGGGCTGGGGGCTTCAGCACTATCGCAGTCTTGCCGCCGGTTGTCGTGATGCATCGCTCACTGAGGTGTTACGAGCGATCATCCATGACGAGGCCAAACACCATGGGAGCGGACTCGTTATCCTGCCCCAAGGCGTCTGGACCGAACGGGACTCGGCGATCTGTCTGCCTATCTTGGCTGACTTTATAGACCTCGTTAGGGTTGGGCCGACAAGTCGGCTCCTTGCAGTAGAAAGCGTCCTGGGTCCACTCAGCCTAGGGGAGAAAAAATCCCTGTTTAACGACCTAAAAAGTCCGCAAGTCATTTCGGAAAGCTTGGCTTTTATCCGCAATTTTGTCGTACAGCATGGACCAAACAACAAAATGATCGAAACTTTGTTGGCAAAGCCCGTGTGGAACCCCCTTTCGGCCCATGAGTTTGCAGTTTCTGATTTTTTTTAGAGGACCTTAAAAGGCATAACCCTGAATGTTGATCTCGCGGTTATTAAAATTTTACCTCACTCCTAAAAGGACAGCGTTTTTAAAAGCGCTCGATAATCCTCTTGGGTCCCAAGACGATTGTTTAAGGTCCATCTTAAAAAAGATGGCGACGACCTCCTATGGAAAGAGTCTTGGCGTGACCGGTCGAGAATCCTACTCGGATTTTTGCCGTAAGGTTCCCATCGTGACCTATGAGGATGTCATGCCGTTGATCGAGCGGCAACGGGCCTCAGGTCAAGGGAACCTGATCAGTCCCGGCGCAGTCCTATACTATGAGCAGACTTCGGGTAGCAGCGGCACGAAAAAGATGATCCCCTATAATCGTAGGATGCTGGGCAGTTTTACGGCTCTTGTTAAGATATGGGCTGCGGATATTCTCACCGAGCTCGGAGACCTAAAAACCGGTAAGTTTTATTTTTCGGTCACCCCGATCCCGGAGACGATTTCCCCGCATGACTCTCAGGGTCCCCAGGGACTCGCGGACGATGCCAGCTACGTCCAAGGGCTTATGCAGCGGGTTTTTCGCACCTACGCTGCGGTCCCCTCGTCGATCAAGTCTATCCAAAAGAGTCAGGACTTTTTTCTAGCTTTATCTTGTTACCTGGTTATTGCCGAAGACTTAGAAATCATCTCCATTTGGAATCCCAGCTTTTTACTGGAATTGCTTCGCTTTATGGATGAAAACTGGGCGATGATTTTGGCTATAGTCGATCGGGGTAGTCATACTGTTGACGACCAAGTTTACCGCTGGAAAAAGCCTCATCCAGCGCGGATGTTGCTCCTCGGTGACAAGCCGGAATGGAGTCGGGTATGGCCCATGTTAAGACTGATTTCCTGCTGGGATGCAGCACATGCCGGGATGTCAGCAGCGAGACTTCGAAACCTGTTTCCCCACGTGCTGGTGCAAGGCAAGGGACTCCTGGCAACTGAGACTCCTTTAACGGTCCCTATGATGGGGCTTCGGGGCTATTTTCCTCTGGTTTCTGAAGTGTTTTTTGAGTTTATGGACCAGGAAGGCAAGATCTATCGCCTCCATGAACTTGAACCGGATAAAACCTATGAAGTTCTGATCACCCAGCACTCAGGGCTCCTGCGTTACCGGCTTGGAGATTTGGTCCGGGCGCAGAAGAGTCCCAAAAAGACCGTGTCACTTACTTTTGTGGAACGGTCTGGTCAGATCTGTGACCTTATGGGTGAAAAGTTAAATCAGACGGCGCTTTGGAAAGCCTTAGAAAAAGCCGGAGCAGACTTAAACCAATTTTGGCTGGTTCTCCCAGAGATGACCCCCGAAGGCCGTGGCCGCTATACCGTCGTAACCGATCAGCAAGACGGGCCCGATATCGATGAGATCGAAAGCCAGGTGACAGGGCTTCACCATTATGGGCTTGCACGAAAACTCCGCCAATTGGAAAAGATGCGGATCCTACGTCTGCATGATGCGACGGATGTTTATCACCGAATTCTCTCGCAGAGAGGAATCAAACTAGGTGATCGAAAAAGCTCGTTGCTGGTCCGAGACCTAGCCCTGGCAGCTTGTTTCCTGAGTGCCTTTTTTGAAGCTAGCCGCCAGCATATCAAAGAAATCAAGATTTAAACTGTGAGGTATCAAATGTCCGACCAAAAGATCACTCCAAAACCGACAAGTACTACTTATGAACTCAATCAGACAACCCAAAAAATGGCACCACAGCCGATTTTTGGTAACTGGAATGTAATTGCAAAAGCCTGGTATTTTGTGGCCCCCAGCGAATCGATTGGTGTGGGCCAGGTTCAAAGTTTTTCAATCCATGGACAGAGGCTGGTGGTGTTTAGAGGTCAGGATCAGAAGATCCGTATCCTCGACGCCTTTTGCCCTCATATGGGCGCAGATCTTTCCATCGGCAAGGTGAGCGGCAATCAGATCCAGTGTTTTTTTCACCACTGGAAGTTTGATGGCGAAGGTCAGTGCATGGATATACCCTGCAGCCCCAAAAATCAGGAATTTAAGCAAAAAGCAAAGACTCAGTCCTACGCTGTCGTGGAAAAATATAAATCCATTTGGGTATGGCCCGATCGTCATGCGGACAACGATCTTCCCGATTTCCCTCTTCCGATGGGTGAAGATCCCGTCGTTTGGTTTGGTAAACCCATCTTCAGGACCTGCCATCATCATGTGAATATGATCAATGGACTTGATCCCCAGCACCTCAAGACCGTCCACAATATCTCCATCGAGATGGATGTGTCTTCCCAGATGTCGGGAGATGGACAGATTGTAGATTTTACCCTAAGAGGTCAATTTCCTCAGACTCGCCTAGGTAAAATAGCTAGATATTTGTTTGGACCTGAGTACTCCTATGGCATGCGCTATATCAACGCCTCGATAGGTCTGCTGACGACCATGCGTGGGCTTAAGTTTAGAGGCAAGGGATTCTCTTGGCCAGATTCTAATATGATTTTTGCCTATCTTCCAGTCCAGGAGGGAGTGACCAAGGTGCAGCCTATGTTTATCAGTCGCAAAAGATCTGGTGTCTTAGGTTGGCTTATCACCCGTGGGATGCTTTTGGCAGCCTACATGGGCTTCCAATTGTTGACCGATGAAGATGGTGCCATCTATGAGACGATTCGCTTTTCGCCTCGCAATCTCTTGCCCATCGATCACCCTGTTTTAAAGTACGTGAACTATGTCAATAAGCTAAAGCCGTCCCTATGGTCAAAAAAAGTGGACACCAACCTAGTCTGAGCGTCTAGGGAGTGATCTGTTTTTTTCTGAGGAATGTTTATGCATCGAAAGACTCTATGGACTTGTGGGATCATTACGGTCTTTGTGCTGTTTCTCGGACTGCTCTTGACCTTGGGGATAAATCTCTATCCTATGACCCAGAGCCGCTTTCTATAATCGTACCAAATCTGTGCATTCACAAACTTAGCCCGCAACTTCGAAGCGTAGCCCCCCCATTGGCAGGAGCGAGTTCCTCTTTCAGGCAAAGACCAAACGGGGGTACCGCTCGGTCTAAGTGGCTTAAAAGAGCATCTTTCATTAATATTCTTGGATTGGCCAACTTCCAAAGTGGCATCTGATCCCATCCTCCGTGAGCTTTCTCTCCATTTCTACAATCCTTGGCCAACTCTAGCTTGACGAGGTTTGCCGCTGAATTGATATCCGCATGCAGGAGATGTTTACTCGGACCATCCTTATAAAGGCCCCGCTTCACTCGTTTTCCTTGGAAAACATCAGATCGGACGGTGGCGTCGTATCTTACTTCCCCTTTGAGTACCTCCTGGCTACGTCGCTTGACTAATTTGACCCACCTAGGCTCAAGTAAATTGACCCACCCATTTTTTGTAACTTCTCAAAAACCAACGCAGGTAACATGCTCAGCCCAGGCCCCCGGACCGTGGTTTCTTTGAGCAACATAAATGGT
>JBGSUI010000157.1:0-8485 GCA_041736175.1 Oligoflexales bacterium
GCAAAGGATCACGCTTTGGGGAAAATCTTTAGGTCGGGCATCATAGCGGCTACGAAGCTGTCTTAAAACCGATACCAAAGAATCCCCGATCAAGCTGTCAATCTCGTCGATAAGCAGCACGGTAGGCAGTGGGCTCGACCGAGCCCAAAGAGACAGTACATCGGCAAAAATCGTATCGGGAGAAGCGGGTGGAGCCGAGGGAACGGCTTTAGTAATCACATCTTCGTTGAGAAAAACCTGTTCACTTTCGGCAAGGGACTTCAAAATTGCCATCATAGCTCGTGATACATCTTCTCGGGCCGATTGGGCAGCTTCGACATTAACGTATAAGCATTTGTAGCGACCGCTCTCATGAAGCAACTGACGCAGATGCTTTAAGGCAGTGGTTTTACCACTCTGCCTGGGGGCGTGGATGACAAAATATTTTTCTTGATCAACTAATGTAAAAATCTCTTGCACGTCTATCCGCTGGGCGACTGGGATAAAATAGTGCCGCTCCACATTGATCGGACCTGAAGTATTAAAAAACTTAGACATAAAGCTCACTTAGCTGCATAAAAAGAGAAAGGGCATGGTTGCCTGAGGCCACAGCCCCCTAGAGTTTGCCACATTAACACAATCGTAATTCACCTAAAATCATATTAGCTGCAAGGATCATGACGGCCCTCGAAACCGTTTGTCACTGAAGTCTTAGGATTTTTCGGTTAAAATGGGACAAGCTATGAGACAGGGAACCATGGTGGGTAGGACCACCAGGGTTTTACCCATCTGAAAAGAATGGCAAAAAGTGAGTTGATACAAAAGGAGGCTGTGTGACCGAGATTTTTTCCCATCCTATTCCTGCGGTGATCGTGCTGTTGGGACTTTTGGTTTTTGTCCATGAATTCGGGCATTACGCCGTCGGACGGGGGCTTGGGATCGCTGTAGAGATTTTTTCGATCGGGTTTGGCCCGCAGATACTAAGTTGGACCAGAAAAGGGACAAACTACCGGCTAAGCTGGGTCCCCCTTGGTGGCTATGTAAAGTTTGCCGGCTCCCACCCGTCCGAAGATGTCCCAGAGGGGGTCCAAGGAATCCCCTACCGAGACGCATCCTTGACCGCCCGAGCCCTCACCATCGCCGCAGGTCCTGTGGCGAATCTCGTCCTGGCCGCCGCGATCTTTGGAATCCTCGGATACGTGGGGATTTCCCACCCCCCCCCCCTCGTGGGCGAGGTGATCGACTCCAGCCGGGCAGAAGCCGCTGGACTCAGACCCGGAGACCTTGTTCTGGAAGTCAACGGCAGCTCGATCAAAACTTGGCGGGAGCTGGAACAAAAAATAGCAAAATCTCCAGAAACCCCCATTTCTCTTAAAATCCAGCGGGCCAGTGGCCTCGATAAGAGTGAAATCACCCTTACGGTAACCCCCGCCGAGGTCCCACTCGCGGGAGAGTCCGGAAAAAAAATCGGTCGGGCAGGGATCGCCTTAGGCCAACTCCCTCCGGTCCTCACTGTGCGGAGCTTGGATTCCACCGCACATAAAGCTGGCCTCAAGACGGGAGACTCCATCCGCAAGATCCAAGTCTCCGACGCCCAGGGTGGAAGCCCTAAAACCATCGAGGTCAAGAGTTTTTGGGAATTTCGCGAAACGCTCGCCTCCCTCATTAAATCAGGAACTCCCGCCAACACCGTAACCCTCAGCGTTTCGGAGCAGCCACCGCTGCCTCGACAGGTGTCTGCCGCCGCCACTGCCCCGACTCCCCAGTCCCGTGATGTGGTCCTAGGTCTCGATGCCCTCAAGGACAACCTGAAAAACCCCCTTGAAAAAGCCTCTTCTAAAGAAATCCTCGACGCCCTGGGGATCGAAGATGCCCAGTTAACCCTTGGGGATATCCCAGAAAAATACCCGCAGTTTAAGGCGGGGGATGTGGTGGTTCGCTTTGGGGCCGCCCCTGTGAAAAACATCTACCAACTCCGGGAAGCACTGATTGCCAACACCGAGCCGCGAGCGGCTTTTACCGTGGTCCGCGAGGGGAAGGAGACCGTGGTCGATGCGGAGTTAGAGCCTCTAGAGGTGCAAAAAATGGAGGGCAAAGTCACCCATTATGGTTTTCCCGTGGGGTTTTGGGTGCAGCTCTCTGAGCCAGAACCCTATATCGAAAAATACGGAGTCCTGGGCGCACTAGGGTTCGGGATTGCTGAAACCAGCCGCCAGGTCAAGGACATGACGGTCAACGTGGCACAGCTCTTGACAGGCAAAATCCCGGTCAAAGCTCTAGGTGGACCAATGTTGATCGCTAAGGTGGCTGGTGACTCTGCCAAGAGAGGCTGGCAAACCTTTTTAGGGGCCTTGGCTCTCATCAGTATCAACCTAGGCGTCCTCAATCTTTTTCCGATCCCCGTCCTCGATGGCGGCCAGCTGGTGATGTTGGGCTGGGAGGCCGTGCAGCGCCGCCCCCTTGGAGATATGGCCATGGAAAATATCCAAAAAATCGGATTTGCCATGATCCTGGCACTGGTGGTCCTCGCGACCTATAACGACCTATCGCGTTTTTGGTTGTCTATGTTAAGTAGCGTAGTAGGGATCTTTAAGTAGGGATCTTTAAGTAGGCCTTGTCCCAACAGAGACTTTTTAAGAAAGATAATCAGATGACCCCAGATCAAGAAGGAATCATCCTTCTTATCGATACCAGCCTCCAGGGTGCCGCTCTCGGCCTCTTGCGCCAGACAGTGGGTGCCCATGGAGACCCAGATCTCCTCTGGACAGGGATCGAATCCCAACCCTCGGCAGCCCTTGTGGTCCTAAGTGATATGGTTCAAAAGGCGCTGATAAGTCAGAAATTGACTCTTAAGGACATCGCCGGAATTGGTGTCTCGGTCGGACCTGGATCGTTTACAGGGATGCGGATTGGACTGTCCTATGCCTATGGTTTAGGGCACGGACTTAAGGCAACTCCTGGCCAGGGGAGCTTTCGAGGTTTCCTAGGACTGTCCTCCCTAGAGGCTGCCGCCTGGGAACTCGCCATCAACGCTAAGACCTCGGTGACCCTAGTCATCCCCTCGACCCGGACCCATGGATTTTGGACGAGAGTCAGTCCTGATGGCCAAGTGATTCAAAAAGCCAGTCTCCTGGATACCACGGCCCGAAGGACTCCGGATGTTTGCACCCCCTGGGATTTTGTCGATCCTGATCATAATCAGGTGGTTGTGTTTGGTTCGTGGCCTGCTTTTGAGCAAAAGCATAGAGTGCATGATGCCCCAGCGCCCCAAACCCCCATGTCTCCCATCGCGCCGATGGACACCATTACGTCGCAAGATCTTTGCCTCAAGGCCCTTCAGGGAATGGCGCGCTTGGTGCAGAGAACGGGGCTGAGTTCTTTTTCTGACGCCCATCCAGAACCGCTCTTTTTAAGACTTTCCACTGCCGAAGAACAGCGACTCGCAAGTCCACCGCTGATTTCGTCCCCTTTCGTAGCCCCCAATCCACCAGTCGCACAGACCGAGGAGTTGCCTTGAAACGACCACGCATCGGAGGCGCTGTCTACATCCTCCCCAATCTTATGACCACAGGAAATTTGTTTTGGGGATTTTTTGCCATTATGAAAGCCCTCCAGGGCCAGTTTGCTTGGGCTGGGTCGGCGATTTTGCTTGCAGCCGTGTTTGATGTCCTCGATGGACGGGTGGCTAGGCTCACCAAGGGCACCAGCGAATTTGGGGTCCAATACGACTCCCTCTGCGATCTGGTCTCCTTTGGGTGTGCGCCTGCGGTGATGATGTACCTCTACGGCCTCAGCCATTTTGGTCGCATCGGCTGGGTTATTTGCTTTTTGTTTATGGCCTGTGGTGCCCTAAGGCTGGCGCGCTTTAACGTGATGAGTTCTATCGGCAAAGCCTCTGGGGATTTTACAGGTCTGCCGATCCCCATGGCGGCAGCCGTCGTGGCGACCTTTATCCTTTTTATCGATGATATCGTCTCAACCCAGGGGCAAAACTACGCCCTGCTAAAGTTTATCGAGCCCTTTGTCTCCGACCCTTACCGCAGATCCTATTTTATGCTGATTGTAGCTCCGTTTCTCTCTCTCGCCATGGTGAGTAACGTAGTCTACCGTTCCCATAAGGCCCTACGAATCAAGTCGATTTCGCCCTTTAAATTTTTGGCAGGCAGCGTCTTTATCATTTCTTTGATGGCTTATATGCCAGAGGCACTTGGATTTTTTACCTGCCTCCTCTATGCTGCCAGCGGCCCCCTCGAATGGGCCATGGGCTGGAAAAAGCCTACGGAAGAAACCGAGATTTTTGAAGCCTCCGATGATGGAGAGATCATGGAATCCGGAAACCACGGAAATCACGATCCATACGAACGAGAATTACAGGGCGAACCTCCTGTATCCCCTGCAGGGCTTGAATCCAAGCCAAAAGTATAGCAAAGGACTTTAATCATGAAAATCGCGATTGTTGGTGCCACCGGTGCTGTGGGACGAGAGATGGTGCTCGATCTAGAGGAAAGCAGCCTCAAGGATATCGACTTGAAACTCTTCGCCTCTCCTCGGTCCCAAGGAACTAAGATCGACTTCCGTGGCAAGTCCCATACGGTGGAGGCTTTTTCCCTGGAGCGTTTAGCGGGGATTCCCTTTGTACTCATGAGTGCCGGCGGCAGTTTTTCGAAAGAACACTCCCCGGGGTTGGTGGCCCAGGGGTCGACGGTCATCGACAACAGCAGCGCTTGGCGCATGGACGAAAACGTTCCCCTCGTGGTCCCCGAAGTCAACCGTGCGGTTCTCAAACCCCACCACCCGAGGATTATCGCTAACCCAAACTGTTCTACGATTCAGATGGTCGTAGCCCTTAAGCCTCTCTTTGACCGGTTTGGCCTCGATATGGTCCAGGTCTCCACCTACCAGTCGGTCTCGGGGACAGGCCAAAAAGGCATCGCTGAACTCAGCGCCCAGGTAGAAGCCCAGCTTAAGTTTAAAGATATCAAACCCCAAGTCTATGCCCAACCCATCGCCTTTAACTGCATCCCTGCCATCGACGTGTTCCATCCCTCGGGATCGTGCAACGAAGAGATCAAGATGGTTCGGGAAACCCAAAAGATTATGGGGATGCCCTCACTTTCGGTGATGGCGACCACGGTGCGGGTGCCCACCTTTAATTGCCACGGCGAAACCGTAAGCGCCCGCCTTGGCAAAGCTGTGACCCGTGACGAACTCCTCGCTGCCTTCCAGGCAGGAGAAGGGCTGGTGCTGGTCCCTGAAGATGACTATGCCAGCCTCCCCACATCCCGCACGGTCGCCCATGACCGCAGGGTTTTTGTAAGCCGGGTGCGTCTGCCTTACGGGCAGACCAGCAGCCACTGGGTGCAGTTTTGGAATATCGCTGACAACCTCAAGAAAGGTGCGGCCACAAACGCTGTCCAGATTCTTGAGGAAATCCTAAAAGAAATGTAAGAAGCCCGCTCGCAATCACAAGCAAAATCCTTTGAGGTGTGCGCCTATGGGAACCATCCTAAACCAGCCTGTGGATAACCTATCCGTGGTTAAAGGTCTAAACCCTGCGTCCCTATGGCATCATTTTGCCAACCTCGCTTCGATCCCCAGACCCTCGGGAGCGGAAGCAAAGGTCTTAGACTATATCGAAGGGGTCTCCCTTAAAAATAAGGGAGTCTGTCGCCGTGACCTGGTGGGAAACCTTTTGGTGTCGATCCCTGGACTGGCGGGTAGATCAGGTGAAAAGACTTTGAGCCCCTTAGTCTTCCAAGGACACGTGGACATGGTCTGCGAGCAAAACAGTCATGGCAAACATGATTTTCACCGAGACCCTATCCGTCTAACCAAGCGACCAGAGCAGCCCGGCTGGATCTTTGGATCGGGAACCACCCTTGGGGCCGACAACGGGATCGGTGTGGCGGCGATGCTGGCGATGATGGAAGAGGCCAAGGGGTTTTCGAGAGGTACGGAATTTTTGTTTACGGTGGACGAAGAGACGGGACTCACCGGAGCCCAGGGTCTGGGTCCTGACCTCCTTACCGGCGATACCCTCCTCAATCTCGACACCGAAGAGGAAGGTGCTCTCTATGTTGGCTGTGCGGGGGGCCTCGATCTGGATGCTCATTGGCGGTGTAGTCGCATGCTGAGCCAAGATCCAAAGTTTGAGACTTTTCGCCTCGAAGTGAGTGGACTGAAGGGGGGCCACTCGGGGATCGATATCGATAAGCAGCGTGGCAATGCCGTCAAGCTCCTCGCCTATGTGCTGGACAATTTGTTAGCCCTCGCGACTGAACAAATGCTACAGGTGATCAGTCTCAATGGCGGCAAGGCCCGTAATGCTATTCCGCGAGAGGCGGTGGCCCTTGTGGCGGTCTACAGCGAGGCCCAAAAACACTTGATCGCCCTGACCAAAGAGCTTGAAGATAAACTGAAAGAAATTTATAAAGAGGCGGACCCCCAGCTTAAGATTTCCCTCTCTCCCCATCCCGACCCCACGGACTGGCCCCCCATGGATCCTCGTGTGGCCAAAAAGTGGATTAAGGCGATCCTTGGATTTCCCTCCCAGCCCTATCGGTTTGAACTGGGAATCGCCGGACTGGTCCGCACCTCCTCTAATCTGGGTGTCATAGAGACTGAAAAAAACCAGATCACCATCCGCTCTAAACTGCGGAGTTCTTCGGATCTAGAGCTTGAGGTGTTAAAGAAAGAACTCACCACGGTCTTGGAATTAGCGGACGGTCAGGTCAAGGTAGGAGGAGGATACTGTGGGTGGCAGCCTGATTTGCAAAGTTCCCTGTTACGCACCGCCCAGGCTGTCCATGCCGAGGTTTTCGGCCACAAGGCTGAGGTGAAAGCAATCCACGCCGGACTTGAGTGTGGGTTGATCGGCAGTCGGTATCCTAAGATGAAGATGATCTCTTTTGGCCCCAATATCGTCAATGCCCACTCCCCGGATGAAGCTGTGGAAGTGGCTTCGGTAGAACGGTTTTGGACTTACCTCAAGGCTCTGGTTCAGATGTTGCAGGAACAAACGCGAATTTTGTCGGATTAAAAAACTGGCCATCCTGGAAATCAGATAAAATAGTTATTTATGGAAAAAGAGACAGCGGCTAGACCACTTTGATCAAAAACAGAGTGATACCTGACTGGTTGGAAAAAACCCCTGGTGGAATGGCTATTTATGCGGAGCTTTACGGCGTGAAATCCATTGAGGACATCGCGGAGAAGCTGGGCGGCTCTAAAGGTTTTCCTCGAATAGCTAAAGATGGTTCTTTTGGCCCCATATCGTCAATGCCTTCAGCTATAGTAGCCCAAGCCTGAAAGGTAAACGCCAAAGGCGATTACAACAGCTAGAGGAAATATCATTTTTAATTTTTCGTTTTTGTGCGTGAGGTGATGGACTAACCAAGCAAGCGCTAGCGATCCCAGGATGGCACTCGAATGAAAATGATAACAATAGCCCCGTCTACCGATAAACACCCAAGGCAGATAGAGACTTAGAAAGCCTATTAAGATAAATAGCTTTTGAGCTTCCATGTCGCGACCCCACTCTTGGAGCCAATGGTCTAGTTTTGTGGTGAGGAGATCTAGGTAAAGACCTGCCTTCCCGACCCTTTGTAACCCTAACATGCTCGTGGACGAAAGTATCACCAGAAACATAGTTGGCACGATCAGCACCCAGACGATTGGATTTCCATAGAGATTATAGCGACTATCGATACCTAGCCGGGGACCTTTTTTATCAAGTAGGATCAGAGGATCAAGAAAACTAAAAGGCCATGTCACAAACTTTTGACCTGTCTCGCTAAGAACAGCCTTGGGAGCGTGGGCAGCCATCATATGGTTAAAGTGATCCTTTATATAGTTCACCAACAAATGAGGGGATGGATCTTGAATGGTAAACCAATAGGTCGCCAGGTAAATGAGGGCAGGCACAGCTACAAAACCCGTGGCCATGGATAGCCCTTGGATCGATAGAGTTTTTTTTCCGGTACCACGGAAGCCCGTCGGGAGACTGTGGATGAGTACAAACCCGCACCAAACTGCGATGGACGTGATTGCAAACAATCCAGATAATTTTGTGGACCCTGCCAAACCTAAAAAAATCCCACATAACACAGCTAAAAACCACTGCGCAAATAAAGATGTTTTTTGTGACACCGCCGTTTTAATATATTTCCATAACGCATAAAAACCACAGATTTCCCAGAAAGTAAGCTGAATACTCGAGTCAGTAGTTTTTTTGGCACCACTAATATCCTTGGATAAAGCGCTGCCAATGCGACAGACTTCTGTTTAAAATCCGCGCCTATTACCTTACAATCAAAATTTAATCAGCCAGTATTCTTGTACCTCTTCTTTAGTGAAGCGCTTCCCTCCTACGTCGCTTGACTAATTTGACCCACCTAGGCTCAAGTAAATTGACCCACCCATTTTTTGTAACTTCTCAAAAACCAACGCAGGTAACATGCTCAGCCTAGGCCCCCGGACCGTGGTTTCTTTGAGCAACATAAATGGT
>JBGSUI010000161.1:0-57553 GCA_041736175.1 Oligoflexales bacterium
GAGTCTACGAAAAAGGATTGAAAGTCAGCGATGACGAGTTTGACGAGATCAAGATCAAGTTCCATGCAAAGTATCCAAAATGGAATTATATAATAAGCCCAATCAAGTAGAACCTGTCCAAGTAATTTTTACACACCTCCATAGGAGTTTCCTGAGCGGGCTCGTCGGACTCGATGCCATCTTCGCCATCACCTTTTAAGGACGCAGATGCCTTAGGAATTGCAGGGGACCCAGGTGAATAATGCCGGGTTCATCGATAAGACTTGGGTCCATCGTAACCACGATTTTTTCGCCTTGACGATGGCCTAGCTTAGCAAAATTGCCAAATTCCCTTTCAAAGATACTGTGATTTTTGATGGGGTCACCGATCTCCCAGGCCACTTGGATAAATAGGGTGCGCCGTCCTTTGGTGGCGACAAAGTCGATTTCAAATTTTTTGCCCTCATGGTAGCCGTGAAAAGTCTGGGGCAAAAACTGGGCAGCGCGCAGTTCATTAAAAATGACATTTTCCAGCAGTCTCCCCAAGTTATTACGGATATCAAAGGCAAAGCCATGATCTCCCAAATAATATTTGTGCTCAGCCCGCCGCAAAGTGTCGCTTGTTCTCGCTGAAAACACTGGTGAGGAGGTCACCCAATACACATTTTGCAGCCAAGATAAGTGATCTTTTACTAGAGTTTCATGGACTTTTAATCCCGCAGCCTTTAAATGCTCTGTCAGCCTTTTGATCGTGGTGACTGTTCCATAGGTTTGCCGCGTATATTCTACTAATCTTTCCAGGAGTTCGGGATGGGCATTGTATCGATCGATTACATCTTTTTTAACTGTGGAATGGCGGATGTTGGCCAAGAGATTAGCACGGGCATGGGGGTCATCTGCTAGGACCACTTCGGGCATTCCGCCCGTCGCTAAATAGTCCTGAAAGGAGTCTAAAAGGTCCTTATCGAGTTGTTTAGCAATGCAAAATTCCTTAAAATCAAAAGGGTAGACAAAACAGTTATAGTACCGCCCTCGCAGTTGGGTGGGCAAATCATCCACAAGCAGCTGCGAATTAGACCCTGTCAAAATGATTTTGTAGCTGAATTTTGGGTGTTCCAGGAGTGAAGCTATGATTTTTTGCCAACCCTCCAACTCGGCGACTTCGTCGATCAAAAGAAAATATCTTTGAGGCTTTGTCGTGGCAATTTGTTTTTGCCAAGCCACCAGGAGTGCCTTAAAAGCGCTGGCGTCACAAAAAGCCTTAAACTCATCTAAAAATAAGTTGATATAAAGAATATGACGACGATCGACTCCTTCACTGTGAAGCTGGTCAATATATTGGCGAACTAAATAACTTTTCCCAGCACGACGTTGTCCGGAGATTAGGATCATCGAGTCGGATTTGGTGAAAGCACCTAACTCCCGCAAATAAGTCGTACGTTTGATGCCGCGGCTAGCTTTTTCGTCTGGCTCCCAAAAGTTAAAACTTTTGAGAAGTTCCTTGAGATTTGGTCCATAATGGTCCTTAAGTGAAATCCACACCTCTCCTTATATCTTAAGGCATATTTTCAATTTGATGCCACAATTTAATGCATTTAATTTAAAAATTATGAATTTCATGCACTAAATTGATGCGCATATCTTAAATTTTGTCACTTATATGCAATATTTCGTCAGTCAGAGCCAGGAGCGTTTGAGGGACACCGCCAAATAAACACCAGTAAGAAAGTCTACTTACCCATTATAATTGATTTTTTTAGGGATTTCCATATACACAGGGACTGTGTCACGGAATTTCATAGAATTTGGTGGAGTTCTCCCTTATGTACAAAAGACACCTTGAACTATTTAAAATTATTAATAAAAAGAGTATTTTCTTACTGGGGCCACGGCAAACAGGAAAAAGTACCTTGCTTCGCTCTTAATTTCCCGAGGCTCGCTTTGTAGACCTTTTAGAAGCCGATACTTTTATGCGTTCACCTTCTCCCTTAAGTTTTTTAACATCATGCCGAAGCGTCTCTGCTTTGAGAAAAAGCTATGATGATTTGAATCGATAAAGGGAGGTAAGCGAGATGCATTCCCTCAAACGGCGGGATTTTTGCCGAGTGCTGGCGGGTTTACCCTTTGTGGCGGCGACAAAAGAAACGCAACCTTCAGAACAACCACATTTCTTTCTACAAATAGTGTTTTCGGGGGGGATGGATGCATCCTACCTTTTCGATGCTAGGCCCTTGTCCTTTACCGACAATGGTTTCCTTCAAAATTATTTATACCGAAATGGCGATTCGAGTAAGAGTCTCCATGCCGATCCGCGGCCGATTGTCTGGCAAGATGAATACGGTGGCAAAACACTTGTGTCGCCACTCATACATAGTCTCACGCCATACCGCTCCCTGTTTAGCGTGGTTAACGGAGTTCTTATGCTTAGCAATGGACTGGTGAGCCATGGTCAAAATATGTATTTTTTATTTGGCGGCCAAAGTGGGAACGGTGATTCTTTTGTGCCGCTTTTGGGTCAAAATTCCCACTGCCCTCTTCATTCGGTCCATATCGGAGACTTTGGCGGCGATCAGAACGAAGGTCCCTTAAACTTTGCTTCGAGCGTTGCGCTCGATGTGGGTACAGGTTTGGCATTAGCTGCTGATTTGCGGGCCGGTAGCCGACTGGACGTAGGGAGTCCGGGAGCAACCTTTTTATCTGGGCGCTTCAAAGAACGAGCGAGGGGCTCTGGAGAATTGTCCCGCGGCGCCGCCAAACTATTAGATGGTTGGCTTCGGACGCCCGCGTTAGGAGCAGCCCTAGAAGCCGTAAAGGATGCACCCGGATCTTCGGACCTGGCCACATCCTTAGCCGTCGCTCACCAGTATTTCACTGCTGGAGTCTCTTCGAGCCTGACCATTATGGTCGATCATGATCCAGAGATTGATGTCCATGGAGTGCCAGCAGCCCAGGACCAACTCCGTTACTACAGTCAGATCGCGGCCGAATTAGAAACGATTTTTTTGTGGTTAACGACCACCCCCTATGCTCAAAAACAATCCATGCTTGACGTGACCACCGTTATGATAGGCACGGAATTTAGTCGCACTATGCGTCAGCTTGGTTCACCGATTGACGCGACGGGTACAGATCACAATCCGTTAACCAATACTGTCCTCCTTGCTGGTAAAAAAATCCAAGGGGGTCGGATCATCGGTAGCAGTGATCTCCAGTCTCTGGGCACAAACAATAACTTATCCGACCTTTCCGGCGCACACCGACAACTCGATCCAACCACCACAAGTATCATGGGCCGTCCTTTTGACTTTAAACAACAAAAATCGATTGAAAATCTTAGGGAGACCTTTGTCTTGGAGGAATATTTAGTTTTTCCATCAATTGTAAATACTCTAATGACTCTAGCGGGTGTGAATTCCGACAAATTCTACCGTTTCGGGCCAGGAAGTTCCCATCAAGCACCAATCCTTAGCAGTCTTCTGAAAGGTTGAATCATGAATATTTTATCTTTAGTTTGGCTGGTTTTCACCACTCTTTGCACGTTACCAGCGGCCCGGGCAGCGAGTGACCCCTGGAATGAACAGAGATGGATCCAAAAAGTGGCCAATGCCCTAGAACAGCGCCAAGATCTAAGTTCTACGACAATGGCACAACTCATGCAGCTGGAAAGGTCGGCCATCGTGGCGTATTTTTTAAACCGCGATCAGTTTTCAGATGCAGCCCTTGCAGCCCTTATGCATTTTTATGGACGCGACGTGAGTCGACTTAAGGCTGTAGCTCCAGACGGCCAAACCAGTTATCACCCGATGGTTTGGGCGTTGCCCCAGGCCATGTCGGCTGCAAGAAATGCTGCAGATGGTCTTGCCCTCGATCTTTTTGACCCTTATCCAAAAGTTTTGATCCGGCCACCGACACCACAATCGGGCGATGCAGATGGCTTTCGCAAAGAACTTCTTAGACGCTTAAAGGCTCGGTTTACGGAGATACGCACTGCCTTTCGTCGCCCCGATGGGACTTGGGACAAACTCGCTGGCTGCGATCTCATTCCTACCATCGATGAAGCGAATAGCGGTGCCATGGGTCTCGCTTTGGCTGGTTTTGAACCCCGTCTAGAAAAACTGATACGCAGTCGCTGGCTTGGAGTGCTCTCTAGCGAGGTGACCAGGTCCTCTCCACTTGCCGTGGCCGCCTGCGACCGCCCTTCCACTTCTGCACAAGAAATCAGCCAAACTCTTGTCCAAATAGAGAGGGCTATCGAGGATTTGTTTGCGCAGTTACCTTTATTAGAAACCCCAGAACCTAGCGTACGTACCTTGCGTGATTTGCCCATCGTCACTGTATCAAAGGAGCTGCCTCCGCTCCTTGACCATTTTACCGGAGAGGGATTTTGGCGAGCACTGCCAAATTCTAGTTCCAACTACAATCGCAAACGCGCCGCCTATCTCCTCCGAACCTTTTTTTGTGATGAACTGGGTGCCATCAGCGTTGAGTCAGGCCATTCGGGAGAAATTCATGGTGGCAACCCCGCCTGCCAATCCTGCCACTTTAAACTTGACCCCCTAGCTGGTCTATTTCGCAACCATGGTTATATGGGCAAAGATTACACGGGAAGCCCCTATCTCCTCTTTGACGATTTTGGTGAAATGGCAGGTGATATCCTAAATAAATACTTAAATAGTTGGAAAAATCCAGACGACTCGTGGCGTATTGGCTATTATCTACAACCTGGTGCCGTCCATCCCGATTGGCGTGGCAACAGTTTAAGTGATTTTCTAGATTTTGCGAGCCGCTCAAAAGATGTTAAAACCTGCTTTATAAAGCGGATTGCCGAGCACTTTCTGGGCGAACGCCAGGCTGTGGATGGCGCTTGGTTGGCCACCCTAACGCTGAATTTTAACGCAGCGCCTAACTCAGGTATCGGGTTTAAACATTTAATTGGCGAGATCCTGCTGAGTCGGGCCTTTGCCACTGAAGATCCAGATTTTAGCCAATGTTACGATGGCCCTAAACCGGGAGATAATACAGCCCATCGGCCACCTTGCGCGGTGGCGCATCTTTTAGAGGAAAACTGCACATCTTGCCACAATGATCGGGTAGCCCGAGGAAACCTCGACCTATCCCAATGGCAGCAGCGAGAGGGCAGTCGGTTCGGATTCCCCCATCAAGACCATGGCACCGATCTTAGTGTCGACGAAAGTTTTGATCGACTGCAAAAGCGAATCAGCGGGACCAGTCTCGGTCGTCAAATGCCTATTGGCCGCATGATGAACTCAGCCGACCGGCAAAAGCTCTATCAGTGGTTCGGCGAGCAAAAAGCATCTGGGAAAAGACCATAAAGGAGAGAATCATGAAAATCCGCAGAAAAATTCTATCATTCTACTTCAGTTGTTTCATCCTGACAGGATTGATCATCACTTGTGGAGAACGACAAACATCACCTCAATCTAGTCTCCAGATGCTGAGTTCCACAAAAAATCCCGGTATTTCTAGCAGACGGGTAGGTGAGATGGAAGGATATTCATCTATAAACGAAAAACTGAGACAAAGACTATTTGATATTGATGATAAAAATACGCGTCAATTTTCCATAGAATCCATTGGCGGTATCGGAGTGTATCAAATGCGAAAGCTTTTAGGAACGTATAGTGAAGGGTCTCCTACCCATAGGTTTCAAAACGGCGAACCAAATCCCTTTAATACCATGCTGTGGCATCATCAGCTTAGCACTTTAGCAAGAGGGTTTAGTCGATTATGCGAGATCCAAAATCGAGACAATGTGGAATTTACAGTGATTGATCGAGAAGTGAGCTTTGCATTGCATCCTAACCTTCGCGCCATGATGCCTGCTCTCTGCGCCGGCAGTCCTAGCTTTACTGCCCGAGAGTTTTGGGAGCAACTCATGCATTATGAGGCCCCTCATAGCGAACAAGAAGCTTGGCTGCACTTTGTGGACCATGAATTGGCCGCCCAAAAGGATACGTTGGAAAGGGTCCAAGAGACTTTTACCACTGTACTTTTGAATCCCTATCTTTTACTTCAGGAATAAGCGAAACCCTTTAGGGATTCTCCGCGGCATCCAACTCATAGATAAACGATCCAATGGCAGCCATCAGGGCTGATCGCGGAAAGGTGTTGACCTCACCGTTTGCATTGTCTACGGCCTTAGGAAAAGCAAAACCCCAATGGTGGGTCCCCATGGCGCCCAGGTAGTAGCTTTTGTTGTTGTGGTTTGGAAACAGGGATGGCCAGTAGCGAGAATTAAAATTAGTCATTTGGGAATCATTGATTTCGGTGCCATCAATCGCAGCGTTACCATAAAATGCGTTTCTTAACATACTGTTGAAGTCTACCGTCCCCTTTCCATAGAAAGGGCTTTCAAAAAGCGGAGAAACAATACCCTGTTTAAACTGATCGGGCATAGTCCCCGTAACGGTTAAGATCCGAAGGTCTTGTGGAAGAGCCGACTGCTGCCACCATGTCATACGGGACTTTACCGTAAGGGTTTCCAATCCCTCAATGGCGCGTGTCATTAAGAGTTTGAATCCAGCGATATTATCGAAATAACAGGATATTGGACAGTCGAGTTGCAAGAGGCTGGTGCCAAAGTCAAAAACGTATTTCAAGGTGCCCTGCAATTCAGGATTCTGCAGGGTCTCAGATTGACGTCTAAACTTTAATTCTTCACTCATCCCTTGGGTCGCAGCGGCTAGGATAGGATCGGTGTTTTGCGAATTTAAAGATAGAAATTGTCTTAAGGCTTGCTGCCATACCATGGTATTGTGGGCCACGATTTTGGTTCCTTCAAAGGTTTTACCGACCAAAGATGGAGCATCGGGACGATCCTTAAGATTTTGCACGAGGGTTTTGAGTATGGCGATCGTTTTGCCATTAGCGCTTGAAGGATCTTCGATGGCTAAGTCGGCGACCTTGGTCCCATAAAAAGCTCCTCCGAGTCCAATCACTCCTTTGATACGGGATGCCCATGGAAACTGGCTTTTTTGGGGCATCACCTGGGAGATCAACTCTAAGGCCACAGGTGTCCCTCGGGAATAACCTAAAATATAAAGATCAGAGTCGTCAGTGATGACCTCAAAAATCTTTTGGAGCCTGCGCTTGTAGATCTGGATGTTCGATTCTAAGGTGCCCAGGGTTTCGAGGGACCCAAGACGTGCTTCGAGGACAATGACGTTGATCCAAGGTGCTCCATCGATATCGTAGCTCCCGAACTTGATCACTTCAGACATCGGTTTAGGAATGGATTTGAGATCAGCTAAGGAGTAAACTTCGTCCTGTATTGGGGTGATGGCAGATTGCCATTTTTGGTAGTAGATGCTGTTTTGATTGGTGGCGATTTCGTGAAAGGGGTAGGACTTGATAAACTCCCCAAAAATTCCTGGAATCACCACGACCGTAGCGGGCTTTTTGGGGGTCTGGGGTTGTTGTGGATTGGCGGGATTAGACAGTCCCCATCGGTACCAGTCGTAGGGCGTCGTGGCCCGGTAGTGGTCAGTCATGGCCGCCATAAAGGTGGCAGGGTCGCTGGCATATTTAGGGTCGGGGATTTTTTGGAAGTCGGGAGGTGTCAGGAAAACGGCGCGTCCTATATCTGCAGCATTAAATCCCTCCCGCTGTAGATGCCACGCAAAAAGATCTCGAAAAATTCGATCAGAATCTTGCTCTAGGGGTGTGAGTTGTTGGCTGACAAAAGCGGCCTTTTCTTGGTCAGATAGAGTCTGGGAGTCAGATGATCCAATCGATAGATTATTACAGGCGGCAAGCGCGCTGAGGGTTCCGCCGAGGGTCCCTATGACTAGCCCCAACCTACGTAGCAGCACTTTGTAACCATTTTTTGTGATTTGAGTGTTCATAAAGAATTTTTCCACCAAAAGTGAGACGATCGCCGGCTAACCCGGAACCAAGACTCGATCTAGCAATTTTTGGTCCAGGTTTTTGTCTATCATTTCAGGCTAACTAATCTGGGGTCTAGGCCAGTTGATCACGATTTAATCGCATAGTAGTTAACTTTTGGGCAAATTTTTTTTTTCAGTTTGGGCCAAGGAATCGATGGATCCCTTGATAACAATACCTTGACATTTTGTGAAGGTAGCGTAGGGATAGATATATTATCGGGGCCTTGTTTGTGATGTCATCCGTGTGATGTTTCATACGTAAGGGGATGTTGCCACCTCGCAAGTCATTATGGGGGTTGATTTTATGAAGATCGAGAACATCTTTGGTGCAGCAGTGCTTGTCTTAGGGTTGATTTTTGCGCCTTGTGGAGGGCATTCATCGAATGCGATCGCAGCCGTCGTGCCCTACCAAGACGCAGTCGAACAGATCAAAGCTCCGAGCTACTCCAGCAGCCAAAAAGCACTGCTTTTAGATCAACTCGATCTCGTCTTCCGGAACCTCTATGTCAACCGAGAGCTAAAAATCAAGGATTTTGGTGCTGATCATGACCCTCTCATCAAAATCGCAGCCCTTCGCTCCAGGGCCAACTCCCTAGACCCCCAAAGCTTTTCGGACAAGGTCGCCGATATTTTTACAGGCCTCCATGACCTTCACACTGCCTTTAAGCCTGCTAAACCTTTAGCCTGCGCGACGGCCTTTGTGCCAGTCTTTTTTAATGAAGTCGATGCGGAAAATGCACAGGGTTCGGTGGTCCTGGTGGCAGGTAAGGCCCTTAAAAACTCTGGAGAAGCAGACTCGATCACCATCGGCGATCAAGTGGTCGCTATCGACGGCAGGCCTGTGAGAGACCTTCTCAAGGAGCTTGATGCCCTCTCAGGTGGAGCTAACCCCGACGCCATGCGTGTTCGGTCCCTTGAACTCCTCAGTATGAGGCCCTTTGGGTCCTTGGCAAAACCCAGCAAAAACGAGATGGAGCTGGATCTCATTGGTAACAGCGGTCCCTACCGAGCAACCATAAACTGGTATGCCCTCGTCGATGAAAACTGCCTATCAGGCAAGGAGTCACTTCCGATGGATGGACTCCAACCTTTTCCAATCGACTTCCCACCCATTGAGAAGGCGCGCATTCGAAAACCCCGCTTAGACATGGCTGTAAACCCTTTTCAAGATACATTTAATAAGATTTATGGCCAGAAGCCTCTCCTTGAAAATCCACTAGAAGACACACAGCCCCTTAGCGAACTCTTTGAGATGCAAACCATCAAGACTCCTGCGGGAAAACTAGGCTATATTCAGTTGAAGTCTTTTTATTGGGAGGACGAAGAGCTCGAGGTAGGTGTCGTGACGGAGACCTTCCGTCGAGAGCTGGAGCGCCGGTTTGGCGAGGAAGCCAGCGCACCGGTTAATGGCCTTATCATTGATGTGCGGGGCAATCCAGGTGGTCTGATTCTTTTTGCAGAACGACTGGTCCAACTCTTTTCGCCCATGGGTACCGAACCCACGACGGTCCGCATGCTGGCAAACAGTCTCAATCAAGAAATATTTATCAATGCCAACGGTGGTCCCAATCGTTGGTCCGAAAGTATCAAGAATGCTGTGGAGGAACGCCAGACCTTCACTCGGCCAGAGGTGATCACGACGAGATCAGAGGCTAACAAGATAGGTCAGATCTGGTTTAAACCGGTCGTCGTACTGACTGATGCCAGCTGTTATTCGGCCTGTGATTTGTTTGCTGCCGGAATGCAGGACAACGGGGCCGGCAAAATTATTGGCATCCATCAGACCACAGGTGCCGGAGGGGCCAATGTCTTGGAGTATAGTACTTTCCAAGCAATCATGGCCGCGGGTCCTAACCAACCTTTTGTTGATCTGCCTTTCGGTCAGGATTTTGGAATTTCTTGGCGACAAACCCTGCGGTCTGGCAAAAATCTGGGATTGATCCTAGAAAATAACGGTGTCCTATCAGATGTGGTGGTTCCTCTCACCAAGGCGGACCTTAATAAAGAATCTAGAGTCTTGATGGCAAAGATCCATGAGCAGATCGATCTCCTAGCTCCCGACTTGGTCAGCGGCGTGAAGAGCCAGCATCCCGGAGCGCGAGTCTACTTAGACAATGGAAGCGAGGCCAAGTGGCAAGAAAAGGTTTGGGGGATCGATCGGTTAAGGGTCCTTAAGGATGAGGTAGTCATGGCCGAATTTCCGGTATCCTCGACCCAAGCCACTTCGTCTAATCCCCAGATGATGGATGTGGAAATAGCAAACCTGATGGCAGAGTGGAAAGACCAACCATTAGTTCTTGTAGGGATGCTGGGCGATAAGCAGGTCTTTCGGGTCGTTCGCGAGTTGAGTTGGCGTGGTCCCTATTGGGAGATTCCCGAAGGAGGGATCATAAACACTTTCTCTACGAAGGAGCCAGACCCCCTTAAAATCGAAACTCTGCAAGGCAACGAAGGTTGGCAGGTTCAGGATGGAGTGTTGCGGATCGGTAAAGGCCCCCATTATGGAAGTCGCGTTCTCTCTAGAGCATTTCTACCTATTTACCTCGGGGGTCGCAGTGCTGTGGTCAGTGTCGATCTCAGTCTAGAGGCAGAAGACAACAATGATAGCTTAAGAATCTACGTCCTCAATCCTGAAACAGGAGAAAGGCTCGAGGCCTTTGCTGGCTCTTCCCTGCCACAACAACGTGGAGTTAAAATAACCTTACCGCGAAATCAACAAAGGCTCGAACTGATCTTTGAATTTGAAAGCGACGAAAACTGGAATCTTAGGGGACCTGAGATCGATAATCTCAAGATCAATTATAAATAACATAGGCTGTGGCTAAGCTACAGCTTATCGGTTGATCCTATTAATTTCGTCGCGAAGTGCAGAGGTCGTAATCGTAAAGGACTTCTGCAATTTTTCTAGCAATTGGGCCTCTGGGAGGGCTTTTTCGGTCCGAACCCATTGTTCGATCTCTTCGCAAATATGAACCATTTCTGTAGCACCTAGATGCATAGCGCTTCCTTTTAGGGCGTGGGTGATCTTTCCCACCTCAGTTCGGTCATCATGGAGGAGCGAATCCTGGATTTTTTCGAGCATGGGTCCAGTGCGTTTTTCGAAGATTTCAAAAACTTCACTTAAAACATCTCTACCTACTCGTTTTCCTAAACTCCAGAGATCCTGAATAACCTGCTGTTGGAGTACACCATCGTTGGCTGGTGCTGGCTCCGTAGACTTAAGCAGTCTATGGAGAGCCGAATCCAAAGTAGCAAGTTTTAAAGGTTTGCTGATAAAGTCGTCCATTCCAGAAAGTTGGCAGCGGTCACGCTCTTCGCTGGTGGCGCCTGCTGTAATGGCAACAATGGGCGTCCGTCTGCCACTGTCAATCTGTTGCTCGCGGATTCTTTTGGTCGCTTCAAATCCATCCATTTCGGGCATTTGACAGTCCATTAATATCACATCGAACTCACCGGCAGATGTCCAAGAAAGTGCTTCAAAGCCGCTCTTTGCTAGGGTGACTTCAAATCCAAGAGTGGTCATCATGGCTTCGATGACTTTTTGATTTACAAAATTGTCTTCGACGACCAGAGCTTTATGTTTTGGGCCGATCATAGCCTGATCTCCTAGGGACTGGTTTTCGTTTTTTTGCTTTGGTTCACTCTTAGCATTTTTGCTCGTGAACGCGGGGGGATGACTTAATGATCCAAAATCACTTAGATAATCGGCTTGTCCCGCGTCAACTGCTAACGTAAGCTTGAGGGTAAACGTAAAATTGCTGCCGATGCCTTCCGTACTTTCGACCGTCAATTCGCCACCCATAAGGGTGACGAATGCCTTGGAGATTGCGAGCCCAAGTCCTGTCCCACCGAAACGCCGGGCAGTCGAGCGCTCAGCCTGAGAAAAAGGGCTAAAAAGCTCCTTGAGCTTTTCACTAGGAATTCCAATTCCAGTGTCTTCGATCGAAAATTTTAAGATAAGCGATTGGGGATTCGTTTGATCCAGTAAATCTACCTTTAGTATGACACCACCAAAAAAGGTAAACTTAAAGGCGTTGTTCAATAGATTGATCAAAATTTGTCTGATTTTAGTGCTATCTCCTAAAATCTGCCGTGGGACATCGGGAGCGATACGCAGGGAAAAAGAGAGTTTTTTTTCTTCCAGACATGTTTTGAACATGGAGACGCAGCTTTTTACCAGGTCTGAAAGATCAAACGCGCTGACATCCAGTTCAATTTTGCCAGATTCTATCTTTGAAATATCTAAAATATCATTGACAATAGCTAGCAGTAACTCTCCTGATTCCTTAGCAAGGGTTGCTAACTCCCTTTGTTTGCTGTCCAGATTGGTGGCTAAGAGGAGATCTGTCAATCCGATGACACCATTAAGGGGAGTTCTGATTTCATGACTCATATGGGATAGAAAATCGGTCTTCATCTTTGTCGCCTGTTGCAACTCGCACCGAATCTGCATCCTGCGGAAGGCATAGCAGATGGATCTTGTAAGCAGATTTTGATCCATTGTGTCTTTTGAAACATAGTCTTGTGCCCCTTGGTCGATGGCACTGATATAGGTTTCTTCGCATGATGTCGAACTTAAGATGATAATAGGAAGATCAGGAAAACGCCTGTGGACGGTATAGAATGTTTCTATTCCTACCGAATCAGGAAGATTGAGATCCAAAAGCAAAACATCGATGTCGCGCTGCTTCTCAAGGATTTCAAATCCTAGGGAGAGAGTCTCAGCGACTTTTAAGTCAAATTGAGCCGTGGCCGTTTTGACTTGGAGAGAGTGGGCGATCAAACTTGCATCGGAGGGATCGTCTTCGATGGCAAGGACTTTATAAAGTTTAGGACTCATAGCGATCCTTTAGCCGAGTTTTGTAACTCAATTTCACCTTTTAGATCGCCGCTGCTTGGACCTAGGGAGCCAAGGCGAAAGCCCTTTCCATAAACAGCTTCTATATGCAGATTCTGACTGACATCATTGAGGGCATCTCGGATAAGGTGGATCTTACGGTCTAGGGCTTTATCGGTAATTTTGATCGTGCCCCATCCCATTCTCTTAAGAGCATCACGTGGAACTATAGTTCCATGGGCATCAGCAAGGGCTAAAAAAAGCTGCAAATCCGCTTTGGAGAGGTGGCGCTCTCTTTTTTGGCCGCCGAGGATGTTGTGGACATTGTCCACTTTGATATCGCCGATTTGTCGTTGGGCAACAGCAAGCCGTTTTGCCTGCTCTTTCATACGGGCTTGGACCCTTGCTAAAATCTCCATAGGATTTATAGGTTTACGAATAAAATCATCAGCCCCGCTGGCAAGAGCCTCCCCTAAGCGTTCGTCGCTCGAATCAGCTGTCATCACGATAACCGGCACAAAACGCCAATGATTTTTAATCAACGGGATGGCGTCGAGTCCCGAGCACTCATCGTTCAAGTGGATATCCACAAAAACAGCATCTGGCGAAAGCTCTTGGACCTTGGCAGCAAGTTCCTTTACTGAACCAAACCGGATCGTTGGGATTCCACAGGCTGATTCGATAAGACATTGTACGACTGGATCATCATCTAAAGTGACAGTATAGCCCACTTCTAACACTCCTATGCTTGTCCCCGCATGATCTTGCAGGAAATTAAACTAGTGAATACGCATGTACCACATCTACCCAATCTCTTCACTAGGTGCAATCGATGGTAGGATTTGCCACAAAAACATATCAATCCCATACTTTTAGTTAAAAAATTCTCCAATTGATATAAATTTGTTGGATTATCAGAGTCTTATAGATTGGTTTAAAATATTAAAATATAAATATTATCTAACCATTTTTGGAAAAATTAACCCCCATTTTACTTAAGGAGAGCCCAATGAATCCCCACAAGTCCCCTAAGAAAGTGCTTCTCATTGACGATGACCCAGCCTATGGCTCTATCGTTGCTGCCATGGCTATATGTAAGAATATCGATTTGCATTTTTACGAAAGCCTTATTGAAGCAACCTATGGAGGCAGCCGGGTTGAGCAATTTGATAGCGCGATTATAGATTACAATCTCGAACGGATGACCGGAATCGAAGTTTCCGAATACCTTGAACTCTTTTTTAAAGATATCCCAGTCATTCTCATCAGCACCGAAGACCGATCCCCTCAAGAAGACCAACTTCCATGGCCTCCCTGCTTAAAAAAATTTATGAATAAATCTGAAGGCTATGAAAAGATCCTCAATGCCGCAATCGAACTGACCGCCTAGGGGAGAATTCGGTTCCTGAGTCGTTATAGGACCATTTGCCGCACCCTGCAGGGTCCAAAGGCCAGCCTTGGACTGGCAAAAGTGTGTGTACCTTTTTGGCCAATCATTGTAAAACAAAGAAAAGTTATCGAAATAGTTTTCCAGAATCTTGAGCTTTCGTAATATTTGGGATTGGAGTCCTTTAATGATTGACCAAAAGCTAGTCAGTGGCGATCCGCGTTTTTTAAAAGATCCTATCGTTCCCAAGGATCAGGTTTTCGAGGACGAAAGAGGGATGATTCTCCCACTTGCTGACGAGCCTATGAAAAGTGCTGTCCTAATCACCTCAAAGAAAGGTACGGTGCGCGCTAATCACTATCATCATACGGATTGGCACTACTGCTACTTAATCAAAGGTGCCATTGATTATTATCATCGTCCGGTAGGCGATAGGCGACCCCCGCTTTTGGCTCAAATCAAAGAAGGCGATACCTTTTTTACGCCGCCGATGGTTGAGCATGCCATGGTTTTTACGGAAGACTCAGCTTTTGTTTGTTTGGGTAGAAACTCTCGCGAACAAGCATCCTATGAATCTGATATCACACGAATTAAACTCTATCCTTTGGACCCATCGATTGGAGCTTAGATTGCTATGGATATTCACAATCAACGAGTCCACCTTTTGCAAAACCAATGTCGTCTGTGCCAATCAGAAAATTTAGAGCTGGCTTTTAAGCTTCAGCCCACGCCTCCAGCCAATGCTTTTGTGCTACCCTCCGAACGAAACACGCCACAGGTCGTCTATCCCCTTGATGTTTACTTTTGTGGGTCCTGTTTTCATGTCCAACTTCTCGATGTGGTTTCAGCGGAACATCTCTTTAAGGACTATGTGTATGTCTCAGGCACGTCCCCTAGCTTTGTCAGACATTTTGAACTCTATGCAAAGTCTCTAGGAGATTTTATAAATCTTGACCACCAGTCTAAAGTGTTTGAGATTGGCAGCAACGACGGAACCATGCTGCGTTCCTTTAAGGAGCGAGGTGCCCAGGTCTTGGGGATTGACCCGGCCACTAAGATCGCCCAAGCAGCAAGTGATAGCGGTCTGTTGACGATAAATGATTTTTTTACAAAGCCTCTCGCCAGGAAAGTCCAACAGGAGTTTGGCTCCTGTGATGTGATCGTTGCCAACAATGTCTTTGCCCATATCGATGACCTGAGTGATGTGACTAAGGGTGTTAAAACTCTGCTTGCGCCAGAAGGAGTCTTTGCCTTCGAGGTTTCGTACCTGGGAGATGTGATTGAAAAAACTCTTTTTGACACCATCTACCATGAACATTTAAGCTACCACTCAGTCATTGCGCTACAGCCATTTTTCCGTCGTTTTGGTTTGGAGCTTTTTAAGGTGGAGCCTGTGAGCACCCACGGGGGATCTCTCAGGGGGTGGGTGATGCACCAGGGGGCTCATCACAAATCTGATCACTCGGTGGAGGAGTGGATCGAAAGGGAAAAAGCCCAAGGTTTGTCCGAAGTCGACACCTTTAGGAAGTACTATCAAAAGATCGTTAGGCTTAAAACGGAGCTGAACTCTCTTATGAAGGGGCTAAAATCCCAAGGCAAGACCATTGCCGGTTTTGGTGCTCCGGCAAAAGCAACAACCCTTATGTATGAATTTGGTCTAGGTCGCGAGGTGATCGATTTTATGGTCGACGATAGTCCCCTTAAGCAAGGGCTTCTGACTCCCGGGCTGCATATTCCCGTCTACCCCGTCACTGCTCTTTATGACAAAAAACCGGACTATGCCCTGATTTTGGCCTGGAACTTTGCCGAGAGCATTATCAAAAATCATGGACGGTACCTCCAACAGGGTGGACGTTTTATAGTCCCTATCCCCGAGGTGGCGATCACGTCGCTCTCAGAAATTTCGTGACAAGGGAAGCGTTAACAACCTAAACTCCTGGTTAAGTTGTCTTAGATCATAAATACGATAGGTGATCCCTCACTCAAGGGGCCATGGGAGATTTCTTGGATGGGTTATATTAAAGAGGTTTTTGATGTTTCGTCCTTAGAGCAGGCAGCTAATGTTGTTTTGTCATTCGATCCCCAAGATCCCCTTAAGTTTTTTAACGAAACGCAGTTTTTGGTTGATGAAATCGAAAAATCCGGGGTTATTCATAAAAATAGCCTTGTCTTAGATTTTGGATGTGGAATGGGTCGGGTGAGTCGGGAGCTTATAGGGCGGTTTGAATGTGAGGTGATAGGCGTCGATATTAGCCCAAGTATGCTGTCCTTTGCTGAGAGCTTTGTGGAAAACCCAGAAAAGTTTTCGACCTTTCAATCCTACGATAAAGAAGAGTCCGTTGATGTGTGTCTGAGCAGTTTTGTGCTCCAGCATGTGGAGCATCCCAAAGCGAGTATTGATACCATCTATAAAGTCTTACGGCCTGGCGGCATCTTGATCGTCCTCAATGAACACAAGCGTTTTGTACCGAGCAGCATCGATCGGCAGAATTATATCGTCTGGGAAGACGATCACTTTGATGTCTTTAAGTCCCTTGAGAGCAAATTTACTAAAATAAATACAAAAAAATATCTCAATGAAAAATTGAATATTATTTTTTATCAAAAGAAAATTTCTTAATCAATCAGGGGAGAAAGATAGCGATGGATCTTTTATTGGTCTTGCAGACTCACTCCCTTGGGGATTCGCAGAAATCGCTTAACAAAACTCGATTTTGTCAGACCTCTAAGAGCCAGCTTATGGAACGCTGCGTGACTTCCTTAGGGAGATCGCTTATCTATGCCCAAAAAGCACTCCCTCAGCTTAACCTTGAATTCGTGATCTTCGATGATCATTCTGATGAGACTTCGGTGGCAAGTCTGCAGCGGATTTTAGCCCAATGCCCCTTTAAGACAGCCTTCTTCCCGTTAGCGACCCGGGGAATCATGCCCTCGATTTTGGCCTGTTACCAGCATGGCTATCGACATGGCAGAAAGTGGGTTTACTTTGCACAGGATGACTACCTCTACGATGAGCAGGCGATCCTTCAAATGCTCGTTGTCAGTGAAGAGTTTTCCAAAAACCTAGGGTCCCCGGTCAGCATTTATCCATTTAATGACCCCTATCGGTATGAACCACAAAATGCTGTTGAAAAGGTCCATCTGGTGCGTGGATGTGGTCGCCACTGGCGCACCAATTATCATACGGCTTCATGCTTTATGGCCCATATTGATGTCATTCGCCAGCATTGGGACCTCTTTTGGGAGTTTGGCAATCATCCCGTGACTTCAACTATGGAAGATGCGACCATCAACCATCTCTTTATCTCAAGGGGGTTCTTTTTGTTTACTCCGATTCCATCTTTGGCACTCCATATGCAATATGATACAGAATTTGACCCTTATATAGACTGGCAAATGTGGTGGGATGTCTATGGGCGTCCGCTGGAAGAAGGCCCTGATCTCATGTTCCCGAGGACGACTCCTAATCCACTCCTTTTAAACAGTTGAATTTCAGGAAAAAAGCTATGACCCAACTCTTTTTTTTGTCGGGACTGCCTCGGACTGGTTCTACCTTGTTGGCTTCCATACTTAACCAACACCCCCACATATTTGCCACCGGGACCAGCCCGCTGATGGATCTGTTGTGTTTGACAGATAGGTCCCTGGCGACTCTCCGCGGGCAATATATCCTCGACAATGTAACCCAAGAGTCTAATCTCTATCTGGGACTTATAGAAAGTTTCTATAAGCATATCGAAAAGCCCATCATCTTTGATAAACACCGCGGGTGGCCTCGCAATGCTTCGACCCTCAAGCGTTTTATCGAGCAACCGCGAATCATCAGTACCGTGCGACCGATCGCCGAGATCATTGCCTCTTATCTGACGTTGATTAGTAAACATCCACATGAACGTAATTTTATCGACCGACAACTGATGGAGTCAGGCCAAGCACTCACCACCGAAAATCGGGCAAAGCTTATTTGGGAGGGGTATGTGCAGGATCCCTACCAAAGCATGATCGTTGGTCTGCGCAACAATCCCCAATATATTTTATGCGTCGCCTATAAAGACCTCACTTCCCGACCATGGGAGGTCCTGGGTAAGATCTTCGAATTCTGCGATCTACCACCTTATGGGGATTTTAATTTCCATAATATTCGAAACATCACTCCTGAAAAAGACGAGGAAGGGTGGGGGATGCCCGAACTCCATAAAATTAGACCCGAACTAAAGTCTATAAGCACCCCTCCCCAGGAAATACTGGGATCGGTTTTGACAGATTATTTTAGTCAGTTTGATTTACCTGTTTAGGGAACAGTAGGATACTTGGAGGTCTTGTGGGGAGCATTGCGCAGGAATTTTTAAATGAGGCCTTTTACCCCTCTCTCAGGGACCGGGGACCCACTTTTGCCCGAATGATCCACCATCTGGAAGAGCAAACCAATCACACCCACCTCTCCCAGATTATTGAGACAGGTACAGCACGGATCCAGGGAAACTGGGGGGGTGATGGCCAATCGACTTTGATTTGGGACTGGGTTGCCCAGCGGTTGCCTCTGGCGGTCACTTCCATTGATATCAGTGAACAGGGAGTGGCGGTAGCCGAGTCCCAGGTCCAACACGTTAAGTTTATCGTCGGCGATTCAGTCCAAACCCTGGCCACCTTTTCTCCTGAAGAGCTGGCTCGTGTCGGACTCCTCTATCTGGATTCTTACGACTGGACGCCTGAAACCAGCCTAGAAAGCTCCTTTCATCATATGGCCGAGTTGGCGGCCGTCTGGGCGCACCTATCGAGCGGTTGTATGGTAGCCGTCGACGACTGTCACAGCCAGTTTCAAGGCAAACATTTGCTAGTGTATATGTTTATGGAAAAAATGGGAATCAAGCCAGCTTTTGTCGGGTACCAGGTGGGATGGATCAAACCTTAATGCTGAGGAGTTGCTATGGACCACCTCGAAGCCGAATCAATCGAAATCATCCGCGAGGCGACGGCCACAGCGCAGCATCCAGTGATGCTCTATTCGATTGGTAAAGATTCCTCAGTATTGTTGCATCTTGCGAGAAAGGCTTTTTTCCCTGGAAAACCGCCTTTTCCTCTGCTCCATATCGATACGGGTTGGAAGTTTAAGGCCATGTACAAACACCGGAGCCGGATGCAAGCAGAATCGGGGATGACGCTGATCGTCTACACCAATCCCCATGGAGTTGCCGAAGGGATCTCTCCTTTTACCCATGGTAGCCGCTATCACACCGATATCATGAAGACCCAAGCCCTTAAACAAGCTCTGGACGTCCATGGTGTAGACCTAGCTTTTGGTGGAGCGCGACGGGACGAAGAAAAAAGTCGCGCCAAAGAGCGGATTTTTTCGTTTCGCACCCAAGGCCACCGTTGGGAACCGGGAGCCCAAAGACCAGAGTTGTGGAACCTCTACAACACCCATATCCGTCCTGGAGAGACGATTCGAGTGTTTCCCCTTTCAAACTGGACAGAGCTCGATATTTGGCACTATATCAAACAAGAAAACATACCCGTTGTTCCCCTTTACTTTGCCGAGGAAAGACCAGTCGTCCATCGGGGCGGACAGTGGCTTATGGTGGATGATGATCGGTTTCCATTTCGCCCTGGAGAAAAGCTTGAAAACCGGCGGGTGAGATTTCGGACCCTTGGATGCTGGCCTCTCAGTTCAGCCATCGAAAGCTCCGCTGCGACTATAGATGCCCTGATCGAAGAGGTCGCCACCACACGGTTTTCGGAGCGTCAAGGTCGCCTGATCGATACCGACCAACCAGGGTCCATGGAGCAGAAAAAGCAGGAGGGGTACTTTTGATGGAAATCCACCACAACCAGGCTTTTTCCTCCCATTTTAAAAGTCCGATAGAAACTTTGCGGTTTATCACCTGTGGTAGCGTCGACGATGGTAAGAGCACACTGATTGGTCGGCTTTTCTATGACAGTGGCAATATTTACGAAGACCAAATCAGTGCTTTAAAAACCGATTCCCATCTCTATGGGACCCAAAAGGATAGACTTGACTATGCCCTGCTGGTCGACGGGCTTCAATCCGAGCGCCAGCAAGGGATCACCATCGATGTGGCCTACCGGTATTTCCACACTGGGAAACGTCGCTATATCGTCGCCGACACTCCGGGCCATGAGCAGTACACCCGTAATATGGCCACCGCAGCATCGACTGCCGATGTGGCGGTGATTTTAGTGGATGCTCGGAAAGGGGTGTTGAGGCAAACTTTACGCCATAGCCGTATCGTGGCGACGATGAATTGCCGCCACGTGGTCTTAGCGATCAATAAAATGGATTTGATTGGTTTCGACCAACTCACTTTTGATACCCTGGTCAAAGATTACTTAGCAGCCACAAAATCACTGAATTTTGACAGCATCTATCCTCTGCCCCTCTGTAGCTTGGACGGTGATAATATCTTGACCCCAAGCCCGAGGACACCCTGGTTTCATGGTAAACCCTTGCTAGCCTATTTAGACAGCCTCTCCTTAAGTCAAAAGGATTTGTCTGTGCCGTTTCGTATGCCGGTCCAATATATAAACCGCCCTCACCTAGACTTTCGCGGCTACTCAGGACGTGTGGCCTCTGGGACTTTGCAAGCAGGGGATCAGGTTAAAGTCCTGCCTTCAGGGGTCACCACGAGGGTCAGGCGAGTGATCCTTGGGTTTGACGACGTCGAGACCGTGCAGGCGGGAGACTCAGTCACGGTGACTTTTACGGATGAGATCGATGCGAGTCGTGGCTGTGTGTTGGTGTCACCGGAGGACCCACCTCCTGTGGCAGACCAGTTCCAAGTTACCTTGATCTGGATGGACCAGGAGCCCCTCCATGTGGGCCGTCCCTATATCCTAAAGATCGGGACTAAAGAAACAGTCGGAACGATCTCTAAGATAAACAGCATCGAGAATATAGGCGCAGACGGTGACAGGACATCTCGTCCACAAAGTGGCACACCCCCTGAGCGACTGCAGCTTAACGAAATCGCCCAAGTGACCATTAAGACGGACAGTCCGGTCGTTGTGGAGCCCTTTCGAAAAAGTCGGTCGTTAGGTGGTTTTATTCTTATAGATAAAATGACCTACGCCACCGTTGCGGCGGGGATGACCCAACAGGTCCTCAGCTCCCCCGAAGGTCGGGATATCCATTGGCATCATCTGACCATCAACCAAAAATCCCGCGGCGAGGCCAAACACCAAACTCCCCGATGTTTGTGGTTTACCGGTCTGTCTGGATCCGGCAAGTCGACCATCGCCAATTTATTAGAAAAGCGGCTCTTTGCTGACCACAAGCATACCTATATCCTGGACGGTGACAACCTCCGCTACGGGATCAACGGAGATCTTGGTTTTAGTGATGCTGACCGGACAGAAAATGTTCGCCGAGTGGCCCAAGTCGCTAAGCTTATGGTTGATGCCGGACTGATCGTCTTAGTCAGCCTGATCGCTCCCTTTCGGAGTGATCGCCAGCGGGCACGGGATCTCTTCGGCGCCAAAGAGTTTATCGAAATCTATATTGAGACACCGCTGCATATCTGCGAGGAGCGAGACCCTAAAGGTCTTTATGCCAAAGCTCGCCGCGGGGCGCTCAAGAATTTTACGGGCATAGGGAGTCCCTATGAGCCTCCTCTAAAGCCAGAGCTGGCGATCGATACGAGGGACCAGTCCCCCGAAGAATGTGTGGATAAGATTTTGCGACATCTTAGAACTCTCTGATTAAAAATTATAAAAAGTAAGTCCCAGTCCAGGTCTTACGGGCTCCTTAAGTCCTTGCAAAATCCGCTGCTTTAAGTCACTCTAAATCCTATGTCCCGCAATTAAAATTTAAAGTTTGCAAAAGATATCTAAAAGAGAACTTTGATGATCAAGGATCGCCCATGCGTCTAGCTGTTTTCTTCCAAGGATCCCCTCTAGATTCAGTCGCCGCGCCGCTGACCCAAGAAAGGGGGATCCCACCCCATCTCGTCAACGTTTTTGGTTTGGCTTCGATCTTAGGCGCGATCGATCGGGCAACCGAACGCCATGGAGTCAGCGAGGTCTCTCTGACGGTCTTTTTGCATCCTGCCCAGATATCCCCCTATGATG
Organism: Oligoflexales bacterium; assembly: GCA_041736175.1. Classification (GTDB taxonomy): domain Bacteria; phylum Bdellovibrionota_B; class Oligoflexia; order Oligoflexales; family CAIYRB01; genus JBGSUI01. The sequence continues at coordinate 22,196 of JBGSUI010000161.1, forward strand.
TGGAAAAACAAAAAGAGGAGGTCTCTGCCTACCACCAGCTCCTGGCGGGCTGCGACTACCCTACCAAGTTTATAAATCCAGTGCTCAGACAGATCGAGGGAGCCCCCCCCTCGATGGCGCTTCAGGCAGAAGCAGACTTTATTTATTTTGTCGAAGGAGATAGCATCCATGATGAGGGATCTCTCAGCGACATGCTCCTGGAATATAAGCTTTTAAGCGAGGACCATTCCCAAGATATAGTGGTGACTCCTTTTGACCCTAGTGACCTCTACAAAGCTCCTCATCCATCCCAGGTCCTAGCGGGAAGCCATCGTTATTGGCGTACTGTTCCCCATTGCAGCCGCACGCTGCTCATGCATAAAAAAACATTTTTGCGGTTTGCCGAAGTCTTTGAATACGATATCCGGCAATTCGATAAAGCCCCCGCAAAGTCCGGCAATGAATTAGCGCCCATCTTAAGGTTGATCCCCTGCTTTGGGCCAATGCCCGCCTTAGGGGTCTCCCTGAGAGCGAGTGAACCGTCACCGTTTACAGCCCAAGTGTATCCCAAGTGGTTTAACCAGGCAGAGGTGAGATTGCAACGGGTGGTCGTACCACCTAAGAGTCGACGCGCCCCCGACGAGCGCAGCACTTCGTTGTGAATGAACGCACCCACCATAAGGAGTCCCAATGCTAAGCTTTATCACCCTCATCGCCTACGACTATCGGTATGCTTTGAGAACGATCCAGAGCTACTATAGCATTGCCGATGAGATTATTTTGGGGCTGGACCGCGACCGGATCTCTTGGAGTCATCTCAAGTTTTCCTTTGATGACGATGATTTTTTTAGCTCCATAGAACAACTGGACACCCACCGTAAAATCAGAGTGATCGAAGAAAACTTTCATCCCCATGACCACCCCATGGCAAATGACCATTTTGAGCGGAAAGTCCTGGCGACCCATTGCAAACCGGGCAACTGGATTATCCAAATCGATGCTGATGAGTATATAGTCAATCCTAAAGAATTTGCGGAATGGATTAAACTAGTTCCCGATGATGTAGGCATCACAGGGCGCTGGGTGACAGTGTTTAAACAGATTGGCGTCGACTACCTTCTCGTGGAAGAACCCGATGCCTTTATCGCTATCGGCACCAAATGCAGGGACCGCTATATTGAGTCGAGGCGGACCGACCAAGTCCATGTGAGGTCTCCCATGATTATGCTTCACCAAGCATGGGGCCGTAGTCGAGCGGACCTGGAACAAAAACTCCGCAATTGGGGCCATTCCCGTGATTTTAATATCGACCATTATTTAGCTCTTTGGGAATCGGTCAATCTGGAAAACTATCGCCAATTTAGAGATTTCCATCCCCTATGCCCCCAATACTGGCCATCCCTAGAAAAAGTGCGGCTTAATGCCCTCGAAAAATAATCTCTTAATCTCCTAATCTTTTGCCATGAGGCGACTATGCAGCTCCAAGTGATCTTTCGCTCAAATACCCAAGACCTACAGCCAGCCGAGGCACTGGCGAGTCTTGGAGTGACTCCAGCGACTTTGAAACTTAGATCTTTGCGATCCCTGATGACATCCATGGAGGTGTTAGGACAAAACCAGCAGGTCTCGGCAATGACTCTGACCATCCTTGATGATCACTCCGATCCTGAGCACTTAAACCAAATCGCGGCCATGACCCATCGCAGTCCCCTCGATCCTTGCCTTGTGTCGCTGGAAGATTTTGGTAGCCAGGCCCTCCTTAGGGAGAGTCTGAATCTAGCGCAGAGTTCTCTTTCAGACTTCGTCTACCTTGTGGATGATGACCAGATTCATGCGCCCCATGCCCTAAGCCAGATGCTCCTGGTTGCGACCTTTACATCTAAAATGCTGGGACACACTCCCTTGATCGTGCCCAACGATACGATCCAAAAATATCATGATCATATGGAAAGGTACCTTTTTGTCTGTGGGGAGCGCTATTGGTCATCCACGCCTTTCCATGGTGGCACGGTCATGCTAAGCCGCCAAACCTTTAATCAGTATTCAGTCTCAAAAGACCCAGCTCACCTGCTGGGAATTCCCTGCATTTCTCCTATGCCCGGCCTTTCGATCAAACTAGGAGGTGGGGGTCCGACTCCACAGTTTATCGATTGGAAACTTTGGTGGGAACCGGAAGATTCCAAAACCAACCCCGCGGTGATGCCTTCCCAGCGTCTTCCCCATTTAGCTCCTAGTGAAATCTTAGCTAAACACGATCTCAAGGGATTTTTCTCATCACCCTTTATGGAAACTTAACACCATGACTATACAAACAGATTTTTTCTTTCCTTCCGATATCGACGAAATCATTGAGGCCCTAGGGTCTTTGAGCCAGGAATTCTCAGGAAAGAAAATCTTGATCACGGGTGGCCAAGGGTTTTTAGGTCGGTATTTTATCGAAGTCTTTGCCAGGATGAACGCTAAGGTTCTGACCTCCCCCTGCGAGGTCACCAGTGTTGACAACCTTATCACAGCGGGACCCTTTGGACGGAGGGTGGTTAACCATAAACATATAAAGTTTATCGAGCATGATATGGTAAAGCCTCTACCCCTGGAAGGCCACTTTGATTTTGTGTTGCACGGAGCGGGGATTGCAAGTCCTTTTTATTATAAAGCCAACCCCCTTGAAACCTTAGATGTGGCTGTTAACGGAACCCGTAACACCTTGGAGATCGCCCGACAGTCGGGAGCCCGGATGCTGTTTTTTAGCAGCAGTGAGATCTATGGGGATCCAGACCCCCAATCGATTCCGACCCCCGAAACCTATCGAGGCAACGTTGCTTGTTTGGGGCCAAGGGCCTGTTATGATGAGAGCAAAAGGCTCGGCGAGACCCTCTGCCAAATCTACTATGAGCAGTTTGGCGTGGCGGCCTGTATGGTCCGTCCCTTTAATGTCTTTGGGCCCGGGATGCAGCAGACCGACTACCGGGTGTTGCCTAATTTTGCGAGCCAGATCGCCCAAGGTAAACCACTTAAAATTTACGGATCTGGCAACCAAACCCGGACTTTTTGCTATATCGTCGATGCGATGGTGGGATTTTTACGAGTCCTTGTCAGGGGTGTCAGCGGTGAGCCCTATAATATCGGCAATCCAGAACCGGAGATCAGCATGAGGTCTCTTTGCCACCTTGTGGCAGATCTCGCCGAAAGAGTGGTCCCCTATGATGTGGTCGCCTACCCCGAATGCTATCCTGCCGATGAGCCCAATCGACGCTGTCCGGATATTACTAAGGCTAAACTCCATCTTGGCTATAACCCTAAAATCCCTTTAAGAGAGGGTCTCTCCAGATTTCTAAGCTGGGCCGAGGCCAATTATCATAAAGAAATCAGTCCATGAACGTTGTAGACCCTCAAACATCTAGTGCTAAAGCTGTAAACTTGGCTTTGGTTGGATATGGTCGATGGGGCACTGTTTATAAAAAAGAAATAGACAACCTTAAACCTGCGGGTCTCAATCTCAAGATAATCTGTAGCCAGCAACAGGGCCTTCGTTTTCCAGAGATAGAAATCATCAACCATTGGTCAGATCTCGGCAGGTTTGCTGACGTGCAAGGGGTGATCATTGCGACCCCTCCCCATACCCATCTTGAGATTGCGTCCTACGCTTTGCGTCACGGCAAAACAGTCCTTATCGAAAAACCAATCTGCACCGATGGGGACCAACTCGCTCGGTTTGCCCAGGAATTTAAACCCACGGACCTAGAATCTAAGGTCATGGTGAATCATATTCACCTCTATAATCCAAGGTTTTTGCGCCTCTTGGAGGCCCTCCCTCTGGTCGGTCCCATCCAAGCGATCGAGTCAAAGGGTGGAGCCTGGGGGCCTTTTCGAGCCACCTATTCATCTCTATGGGATTACGCCCCCCATGACCTATCGATGGTCTTAAAAGTCCTGGGCTGCACTCCCCTCTCGGTATCTATCAAACTCCTTAAGGAGCAGCTGATACGGGAGGTTCCAAACCAGGAAATCGGGCGCAACTATAGCCTCCATTTAACCTTTCCCTCCGCGATAGAGGTGGCCATCGAAGTGGGGTCCCTCTATCCCCAAAAGGTGCGCTCTTTTCGAGTGATCGGTAAACGGGGTGTTTTGGAGCTAGATGACACCCGCCTTGTGGATCCACTCCTGTTTAACAATAAGCCCCTCCAGGACGTCGAACCCAGGACCCCCCTCCAGGGAGCTCTTCTTAGATTCGCAGATCTCGTAAGAGGAGAGGTCGCCTCGGTAGATCCAGACAACTCTGGAATCAGGATGGCGCTCCAGGTGACCAAAATCCTCTCGGCGGTAGAGAAATCGTCTTAGCTAAACTTTGCAGTCCCCCTATGGATGGATTGGCCGTTGAGATGGATGTCATAGGTGATGGGGCAGGCTTTGGCAATCATGGCCGAGACGCCACAATATTGGGTCATCGATTTCTCCACGGATTCGATGATTTTTTCGGCAGTCCCTTTGCTGGTCAAGCTATAGACAAGCTTAACGGACGTAAAGACGACTGGATACTGGGTGCTTTCTTCGGTGGCGATGGAGATTTTAAAGTCTTCAGGCAACTCCCGATGTTTCTTAAGGTAGCCGATCACATCCATCGCCGTGCATCCCGTGATGGCAGCTAAAAGGAGCTGTTTAGGAGTCGCTGCAGTGCCGCGACCTATGGGAGCCTTGGCATCCATGGGGACGACAAAGGAGCCTAAATGGGCGTCAAATGCCATGGAACTTGGGCTTTTACCTTGGGGATCTATTTTCCAGTGACAAGAACCTTCCATGAGTCTACTCCTTTGGGATCTACAAATTTTGAGCTAGTTTTTCGCTGATCAACTTTATAAGGGCTTTTTGTGGTTCAGCGAATTTTTCGAGACCTTCTGCCATCAGGGTTTTTTCCATATGTTCTACATCCAGAGACTTTTCGATTTCATTCAAAACATCCCTGCTGGGAAGGTCCTGGATAGCGGGTGCAAACTGCTTGCCGCTTAACTCCACTGCCTGGTTGGTGGCTGGGGGGTTGGTTTCGATATCGCTGCCTGCAAACGCAGCGACGTATTTCCAGGGGGAATCTTCGGGTTTTTTTGTACCGGTGCTTGCAAATACGATTTCTTGTTTGAGGGGGGTGGGGTGGTCCCGCCAAAAATCCCGGTTTTCAAGCCAAATCGCCTTAGCATTGACGATACCCACCATGCCCTGGGCTTGGGGGGAGAGCTTGGGCAGGTGTTTCTCCGTGTAAACATCAAGTCGCGACACAAAGATACTGTAGACGCTTTTAAATTGGGACAGATCACGCCGTCGTTGGATTCCAGCCCAGATTTTTTGGCGGGCCAGGCGGTACTGGCGCTTTGTAAAAATCAAAGTGACATTGAGAGGGATCCCCTTAAAAGCGAGTTCTTCTAGGGACGCAAGGCCAGCCTCTGTGGCCGGGACTTTAATCATCCGGTTGGGGTGGTTGGTCGACCAATAGCGACCCTGTTCGATGTAAAGGTCGACCTTTTGGGACAGGGGCATGGTGTTGGCGAGATCCTCTAGGAGGGGATCTACTTCAAAACTCACATACCCATCCTCACCCTTAGACTTTTGGAACAGTCCCAGGAACACTTCTTCGGCCATGCTCACCAGATGGTTTGTCATGGCCCAAGCGACTTTTTGGCTGAGGAGTTTTTGATCGAGGTTGTCTTTTTTAAAGGTTCGAGCAAATTCCAAGAGCGACTGATCGAAACGTCCGGTTTTTACTAGGTCTGCGATGATGATAGGGTTAGAGGTCGCACCTGTAGCTCCTTTTTTAAAAGACTCACTGACAAGGAGCGGGTCAACAGAATCCACCCAGAGTTTGGTACCTGTGGCAATCAAGGAGGCTAACGGGGAAAGAGTGTTCAAAGAGCTCATGAAAATCTTCCTTTGCAATCAAGTCAAGATCCAGAAGGGTTGTACTCGATCGAACAAAAAAATTCCAGTCAGCAACACCGCTGACTGGGTCGATTTTCTTTAACGGGGCTGCGAGTCGATTTTTAGGCCCTTAGGGGGTGATCGTAGAACCGGTTGTACTTGGATTGGTAACCCCTGTGGTCGAACCTATGCCGCCGAGCCCGCCTTGGGCTCCACCAATTCTTTCGCGGAATTTAGCTATTATATCTCCAAAACTACCAATACCACCTGCACCGCCGCTAAGGCCACCGAGGCCGCCAAGGCCACCGAGCCCACTAAGACCACCGAGCCCGCCGCTACCACCTGTTCCGCCCCCAAAGGCGCTGGTAATCGAGCTAACGAACTGAAAAAATGTCGAAAGAAAGCCACCTCCGCTTGAGCCCCCCGGATTAGCAGCAGATCCGTTACCCAAAGGTGAAGTGGTACTTCCCGAACTCCCCGATCCGGTGTCCGAATCAGTATTCGTGTTTTTTTCCTTAGCTTTTTCTTGTTCTCTTTCTCTTTCTCTTTCTCTTTCTCTTTCTCTTTCTCTTTCTTTAGCATCTGCACTGGTCTCAGTCGACGTCCCACCCTTTTTGGGGGTCGGAGCGGGGCCACTGCTCTTGGATTTGGGGGTACATCCCATCGCCAGCACTGCTGTGATCAGGACACTGCATAAGATCACTAAGGCATGATAGACAAGGTTTTGTGGGCTGGTCTTGGCTTGGACTGGATTCATATTTTTGCTCCTCAAAAAAAACTACACTTGCTAGAAAGTGTTGCAATAAATATTCCCTTTTAACCGCCCTTTCCGGGCTTTAAGTCTTCACCAAAGGTGCCCACAAACAACCTGATTTTAATGATAAAAATACCTACATGATCACAAGGTATTCAGTTTGTCGTTTTATCCTACAGCCTCCTTGAGCGGTTAGGTCTTAGACAATGTCTTAAAGTTAGCGTTTTCCGGCGGGCTCAAGTGGGGCTATGATGGAGGGCCAACAGATCACCTTTTTGTGGTCCTGTGAAACGGTACCAGGAGAGATCCAGTATGTTTAAGCAAATGGTCGATTATAAACAAAAAGTGGTTTTAATCACCGGAGCATCCAGCGGCATCGGCGAGGGTCTAGCGGCAGCCTTTGCCAAGGAAGGAGCTAAACTCGCCCTGGTGGCCCGAAGGACAGACCGCCTACAGGCCCTTGCTCAAAAGCTCGATCCTACGGGGCAGCATATCTTGGTATGGGCCGGGGACGTCACTAAGGATCACGATATGGAGCAAGCGGCGGCTGCGGCTATTGCTAGATTTGGTGGCATCGATCTTGTGATCGCCAATGCGGGTTTTAACCTATCGGGAAAGGTGGAAACCCTGTCAATCGAAGATTACCGGCGCCAGTTTGAAACCAATATCTTTGGTGTGCTACGAACCATCAAAGCTTGTTTACCATCTATCAAAAGCCGCAACGGCCAAGTGGCCCTCATGGGCAGTGTGGCGGGTTTTGTCAGCCAACCTTTTGTGTCGCCCTACTGCATGAGCAAGTTTGCTCTCACGGCCCTCAGCGAGTCCCTCTACCACGAGTTACGACCTAAAAACGTCGCTGTTTCTTTGATCGCGCCTGGATTTGTCCAGTCAGAAATCCAGCAGATAGACAAAAACGGTAAATTCGACCCCAACCAAAAACGCTGGATCCCCGACTGGATTACGGTGTCCACCGACCGTGCGGTGGCCGAAATGATGGCTGGTCTAAAGGTTAAAAAATCCCAGATTATCGTGACCCACCATGGCCGTTTCCTTGTCTTTATTCAGAGGTTTATGCCATGGGTCCTTCGGTGGTGTGTACAGTGGTCGGCCCAGAAAAGGCTCAAGAGTCTGGGGCATCCCCCCAGCAGGCCGTCGATTTAGGGAGAAAAACCGGCACTTCATGGGAAAACTTCCGGGACCACGACAACTAGCCGTTAGCTGCCGGTCTTTTCCAGATGTTTTCCGGGTGTAAACCTCTTTCCTTGCAATAGCGCAGAAAAAGATTCATCAGCGTCTGGTAAGGCATCCCTTCAGCTTTACCTAGGGCTCGGAAATAAGCTACTACATCCTCATCCAAGCGAATAGTCACGGATTTTTTCAGGTGCTTAGCATAGGGATTTGGCTTCCATTTTAATTTTTGCAGGTCATAATTTTTTTTCATAAAATTTCTTCTTCAAATTGTCGCCTCTCGGAGCGGTTTAGGCGTCTAGCACTGATGATGCGGATGATCCGTTCACGATCGCGGTAGCAATGGACTACAAGCAAATTCCTACCTGCAGAACTTCTACCGACCGCGAGAAATCTGTCTTCGTCATGTGAGTGATCAGGATCAGAAGCGACTTTGGTGAGTGGATCGTAGAAAACTGACTGAGCTTCCTCAAATGAAACCTTATGTTTCCTGATATTAATCTGATTTTTGTGTTCGTCCCATTCAATACGCATAATCAACATTGTACATTATTTTTATGTACAAGTCCAATCATAGCGGACCCTACGCAGCGCCGGCTGAACGTTTCTCTGCACAAATATAGCAACTTTTTGTGAAAGACGGTCAGACCCCCGCAAACCTCTATCTTAGCTGATGCTACCAGACCTTCAAATACATGATTTAAAAGGATTAAATGGTTCTATCACTCGAGCGGAGCGATAGAATGCGTTATAACAGTGTTAGATAGAGGTAGGAAGTGTTAGAAGAGACGACAGAATGCCTATGGAAGAAAAAATATAGGTACTAGGCTAAAGCCCAGGTTTTTTGCCCTGGGCTTTTACAATCAATTGGATACCAAACCCTACAGTGCCTTTGCGTGGACAGTCGCCTTGGAGATCACCACGTCTTCAGCGGGGCGGTCCGAGCGAGCGGTTTTGGTAACGCCGATCTTGAGCACCGTATCAAGACTCTCTTGGTCTAGAGTTTTGCCAAAAGCGGTGTACTGGCCGTCAAGGTGTGGAACCCGTCCGAGACAGATAAAGAACTGGCTTCCGGCCGAGTTAGGGTCCTGGGTCCTGGCCATGGAGAGCACTCCAGCCTCGTGGGGTCGATTGTTGAACTCAGCCTTGATTTGGTAGCCAGGTCCGCCCGTTCCATCTCCGGTGGGGCATCCACCTTGGATCATAAAGCCTTTGATCACTCGGTGAAAAATCAAGCCGTCATAGTAGCCGTTTTGGGCGAGTGCGATGATGTTTCTGCAGTGCCCAGGGGCGACATCAGGCCACATGCTAAGGCGGATGGGGCCAAAATTAGTGTCTAGTTCGACCGTGTAATCCGTTGTTTCAAAATTGATTTTCGTCGAAAGATCATCCACGATAGCCTTTAGATTCTTAGGGACTCCCATACTGCCTGTACTCCTAAAATTTTGATAAATCAGCGCCTGGGGCGCCCCTTTAAATAAGCTGTAATAGCCTTTACGGCAACCGCAAAACTCTGCACATCTCTGCAGTGGTCGCCAGAGTGGCTTATTTTCGCAATACCAGTAGGGTGGTCGTGGCCTCTTGGTGGAGTTCGGATTCGCCTATAATCACAAATCCCGCTTCGATCGCCAAGGACCGCAGGGTGATTCTGTCAAGGATTACATGATTGGGGGATTGGAGTCGGGCGATCTCAAACTCTTTGACATGGTGAAACTGGTGTTTCATTTGATCCATATGCCCGCCCCGCTGGAGGGATTCAAAGCTGGCCTGAAAAATACGTTCGAGCCCGGCAGCATCGGTGATCGCACTAAGGGTAAGACTGCCACCAGCTTTAAGGGACTTGTAAACATCGCAGAGAATGTCTTGATAGTGGCTGAGAGTCCCCGTGTCTAGCATCACCGACGCCTTATGGAAGTAGTTTTCTGGTAGGGTTTGGGCTTTTTTAGATTGTTGCAAATCGTCCCGGCAAATCAGTTTAACTTGGGGTGCAGCGATCTGGTAGTCCACCTGGACACGACGCAACAGGTGCACATCGTCCGACAGAACCGTCACAAGGTGGCCCATCTTGACGTATTCTCCGGTGAGAGCCACGCTGTCGGGTCCCCAGACGAGGACCCGGTAGCTGGTTTGGGTCGTAAGAGGGGCAGGAGCATCAAAAGCAACTCCTTGGGTCTTTCTGATATGGGAATCCAGTAGCTTTTTTCGTCCAGCATAGTGCTTAAAAACATCAGGATAGGCCGCTCTATATCGGATGCGCCGGCTTTCATCTTGGATGCACCGGTAGAGGTCATCAAAAAACTCCTTACGGTGGTGTACCGAGTTGATATTGAGGACAATCGTCCAGCCGATGATTTTGCTGGTTTTGAGATCGATAATGGGGCTCATGATTTTTGTATAAACCATGCGGCCATACTTGGGATGTTTAAAGGTCGCCCGTTCCCGGTCAGCGATGGGCAGGATGGCTTCGCCGTAGAGTTGTTCGCGCCGCTTAGCGAGGCGGCGAAAGTTATCCAGTTTGTCAAACCAATCGCTCACATGTTGGCCTCGATTGAGAGCGAGGGGCTGGGCGAAGGCTAAGTCAAATCCAGCATTCCAATCGACAAAATGTTGGTCCGCAGACAACACAAAGGTCGGAACATTGGATTCAAAGAGATTTACATGGAGCCGTGGAAAAGATTCCGGAGACCACAGTTTCAGAGGGCCGGTCGGGGCTGCATCCTGCTCGACCCCTATGACTTGGGTCGTTGAGGGGAGTGTTTTAGAGGTATGGGTCTTTCGGTAAACCAAAGTCGGTTTTTTTAGGGCGTGGTTTCGCACAACCCGAGGCACCAAGCGTTTCTCAGCGTAGCGTGCCGCCCGTCGCAGGGGCGTCGGATAGGAGTCCTTTTGTAGCGATTTCAGAGAGGATTTTAGCTTTTTAGGATGGGGCCATAACCAATAAAGAGCGGTAAGGAGCGCGATCACTGGACCTACAAAAACCAGAGCCCGCGGAACCGAGCGAGATGGGGCAGCGGTTCCCAGACCCCAGAACCAACCACTATTAAGGAGATCGATCCCTAAGGCTCCAAGGAGAGTCAAGGCGGCTGCGATTACAAGGGTTTTGGCCCAGTCATCTCGGGTAAAGTGAACTGCATAGGACTCACGGATCATCACTTCATGATGAGTCGACGGGGGGCCTTTAAGCCGCGTAGGTTTTAAAGGAGGGTTTTTCGTTTGGGCTGCCATAGGTTCATCCGCTTTCTACACAACATCCAGAGGGAAAATCAGCCAAGGCCGCTTCAATCACACCAAAAATAGCTATGCAAGAGCTAGGCCCTTTTAACAACAGATACTTAACTAATCTCAAATACAAAACAAAAAATAATCTAGTTAAATTTGGCTGAAAGAATTTTAGACACTTGGCACAGATATTGCTCAAAGAAAATACAGTGGGACCCATTCTCGGGTATCCACAGGACAACCCCAAAACTTTTGCGGGTGGCGTCCAAAAGGTCTCCAAGAAAGTTGTTATTCCTACTGAATGTTGAGTTCCCAAGATCCTGCACAGGTTGCGCTGAGTTGAAGTTCCAAGGAGAATCCGGTGAAAAAATTAGGCAAGCTGATTTCAGCACAAACGTCATCCACATTGTTGTTTATTTTATGGACAGATGTCGTTTACGGAAACGTTGTGGGGAATGATTCCCAGAATTTCAACCCCACCACATCTGGACTCGATTTTGTCACGGTCCAGTCATCGGAGACATTAGAGCCTGGAGTTTTAAACTTTGGGTTTTTTATGAACTATGCGATTAACACGCTTCCTTATTTTGATGATACCAAGGGCAGTGCCACCGATATCAGCGATAGTCTTTTAGGGGCTGACCTTAACGTAGGGATCGGACTCCTACCTAATTTAGATATGGGGGTCAGTGCACCCCATGTTGTTTACCAATCGGTCCAGGAAAAAGGCTATCGGGGCCAGTTTAAACAGACGGGAAACACCGAGTTAAGGCTTAACTCCAAGTGGCGGCTCATGGGCGACCGACAGGGAGGTGTAGCACTGGTTGGAACCTTGAGTCTTAGCCGCATTATCGACGACCCCTTTGCAGGAAAAGGTGCCGGGGTTAATCCGGTTCTTGAAGTGGCTTTTGACAAGTCTTTTGGAAAATTGGCCCTTGGGCTTAACCTCGGCCAAAAATGGCGCACCAGGGGCCAAAAACTCAGCGACGACACTCCCGTGGTCCCCTACCAAAATCAGATGCTGGCCTCCGCAGCGGCAAGCTATCTGCTAACGTCCATAGATACCAAGATCGTCACCGAGATTTTTGCAAGCCAGCCCGTTTCTAAAGAAGTGGAAAACACCAAACGGGCGGCATCCTCGGCAGAGGCTCTCCTCGGTTTTAAACATGATTTTAATACCAATGTCGCAGGACATATGGGGATGGGGAGTGAGTTGGGCTCGGGACGCTCGTCTCCAGACCTGCGGATCTACGCAGGCGTTAACTACACCCTCGGGCCCAAGCCCAAAAAAGCGGTGATTCCCACTCCGCCCCCAAAAGCGGCTCCTCCGCAACCCATGGCTAAACCCAAAGTTAAAGAGAAGATCGTGATCCACGATGTTCTTTTTGAATACGATTCTTCAGAGCTGGTGGTCGGCCAAGCACAGGAGACGCTCTCTAAGTTAGTCTCCTATATGAATCAAAAGCCCACCTACCAAAAGCTGATAATCGAGGGACATACCGACTCCATAGGATCCAACCCTTACAACCAGAATCTCAGCCAGCGCAGAGCTTCGACCATCAAAAATTGGCTGGTTTCACGCTATAGGATGGATCCCAATAAGATTTCGATTCGTGGGATGGGCGAGGTTCGCCCGATCGCTGACAATGGCAACTTTCAAGGAAGACAGCTCAATCGTCGGGTAGAGTTTACGATTTTTCGACCTGCACATTAAATTTTTAGCCAGCTAAACCAAACTCTTCTTTATTTGATATAAGAAAGGTTTTCTATGGACACCACACCAAAATTGACCGATCGGGGACCAGCGCCATCACCCCTTGTTTCGTCCTGGTTGTTAGCGCCCCTCATAGCGGTGTCTAGCCTCACAGGGATGACGCTGGGTTGTCGCCAAGCTATCTACGAAATCGTTAAGCCTGCATCCAATAGCGAAGCTGATCCCCAGCGACAGGATTTTAAGGGCGAGGGAAATCCAGGAAACCCTAACGGGTCTGGACCAACGGCCCGGGTAGAGGTCCTATGGAACGGAAAATCTGTGACCCAAGTCAAGGTCAACGAACCGACGATCATCCGGCCATCTGCCGACACCCTCGATCCCGATGATATCGGGAAATCCGACTGCTCCAATCCAGGGATCGTCAAGGCAGCCTACCAAGTGGCCCAAGAAGCCTCTCCCGTTGTGGACCGAGGGGTGCGCTGTGAGCCTCTGTCAACTCCTTATACATTTAAGGCGGAAGGTGTCTATATTATATCCATGACGGTCACATCAAATGAGGGCGAGACCGCGGTAGCCTCCATGACCCTAAGGGTGGTCAATGACCAAAACCAAAATGACTTTGGTGGTTTTACGATTACAGCCAATCCCCTGTTGGCCAAGGTCAACCAGAATATCCAATTTGATGGAATTTGTACCACGCCCACGGCAAAGGTGATCCGCTGGAAATTTGCTGATGGAGCGGAAGGCGAGGGCGTGACCACCACCCATGCCTATGGCAAGAGTGGCTCCTATCTGATCGAAGCAAAGTGCCAGGAAACCTCTGACGCAAACCGCACCTGGGATGCTTCCCTAACCGTCGTGGTGATGGACGAAGTACCCAATGGAGCGCCGGTTCCGACAGATAAACCAGAACCGCCGGGACCTCCCGTAACACCCCTTCCACCTCCTCCTGTCAACCCACCCGTTATCGGTACAGGCGGCGGTAAAAATGGGGGTGGTGGAACCACCGGAGGCCAAAAGAAGTGTATCTTTATTTTCCACTGTAAAAGCCATTGGTAATCGAAGGACTGTTAATGCGCCGCAGGTCGAAGAGGAAGAGTCAGCATGATGTCCGACTCCAGTCATAAAACCAATTAATTAATTGGCGAAAAAAATACTGTCATCCCATCTCTGCGTGTTAAACCTTGGTCAGAATAATCATTATATTGCCAGTTATTTAGTCCACGAGGACCAGGCCAGGTAAAGCTTCCCTCTTGAAAGACATGAACGTAGGTTTTAACGACTCTCCAATAATATGTTTGAGGTACTTGATTAACAATGCTAGAAAAAGCTGTGGTTTTAAGGCCATCAGTGATTGGTGGCTCTCCTTCTTTGACGAAATATGCTAAAATATTAAATTTCTGGCCGTTACATTTCTTTTGAACAGCGATCGATGCAGCATCAATCCAATTTTTAAGCTCATCTCTATCTTCACTTTCCTCATCAGAATATACCTTAGAAGGACTAAGTTTACTCGAATAAAAATATTTAGGCCTTCCTTTAAATTCAGTCAAAATATCCTGTTTACTTATTGAGCACGAGGCTTTTATCGTTGCAGATTCTATGTTGCTAATTTCACTAGAATCATTTGATCTTTTGCACGCTAGAGAAGAAAGAATGAAGATTGTGACGAGAGAACCCTGCACCGGTAATTTAAAATTCATAAGAACATATCCTTTTTTAACAGAGATTTTTTTAAAAATATCCTACTACTATTGCATGAGCAATAAGTGTGCCCTGTTCCTGGCCCCATCAGAAGCGCCTAAATCGTCGAATCCTTAGCGGACAATGATGTATCTATGGCGAGTCCTGAGGTGTCTATAAATCAGGCGTGTGAACAATAAATGGTCAACAACAAGTCAACTTTCAAGTTTTTTTTAAGAACGTCTATAGGTATTCAGAGTCGTTTAAATGGACTCTTAATGCACCGCAGCTCGTAGAGGAAGAGACATCATGATCTCCGACTCCAGAGCTGCGAGGCGCTGGATCGCCGAGGCGACAGCATCTTGGGGAAAGAGTTTTTCTGCAATACGGGTAAACACGCGGTAGTGTCCTGCTTCGGACCGGGCTAGGACTTCGTAAAAATCTTTGAGCGACGGGTCTTCCAGGGCTTCCGCCACGAGACTAAACCGTTCGTGGCCCCGTGCTTCGATAAGACCTGCAATCACCAGCCGGTCAAGGAGTCGTTCGTCGGCACCGTGGCGCATAGCACTGAATAGGGATTTTACATAGGGATCAGGCTCGTCATATGCCAGGGTTAAGCCCCGTTGTTGGATCATGCGGAAAACCTGTGCGAAATGCTCAAGCTCCTCTCTCGCCAGGGCGATGAGAGGTTCCGCAAGGAAGGGGTACTCACTATGTCTCGCAATAAAAGACAAACAAACGGAAGCCGCCTTGCGTTCGCAGGAGGCGTGGTCCAAAAGGAACCCATTAAAGTCTGCGAGTACGTGCCCAATCCAGGCCGAAGGTGTCCTGGAATGGAGGGGAGAAATTTCGTTTAAAAAGATAAGGGACGTCATCAGCGGGACTCCTGAGAAAATGAATCAAAGGATGGAAATCGTCGAGAGAAGTCGGCGAGACCCAAGCCCGTTTGGCTCGCCTCGTCGGGTGTGATGGCACCGCAGCGAAGGGCTCGGTTAAAGAAATTCAAGAGACCTTGGGCCGTGGCTAAGTCGTCAAAGTTGGCGCCAACTCTTGCCGCTTGGGTGAGGCCATCGACGAAATTTTTAAGCCGTGCGGTGGCACTCGGTAGGCCCGCAATAAAGTAGGTATACACCGCTGCGAGTCTTGCGGGGATCTGAGCTGGATGGAGATCCCAGCCCTGGTAGATGCCCTGATCAAGAGCATGCCACACATTGCCAAAGCTGAGGCGCCAGGCGTGTTTGACCACCTCGGGTCCACCGATAGGCAAGTAGGTTTCGGCGCCGTCGACGACGGCAAGGGGGGTGTTGCTGAAGGCGAGTTTGAGCAGATTTCGGGCCAGATCACAGGCGGGATGGCGCAGGTTAGGATGCACTCCGCCGCAGTCTAGACTGGCAAGATAATCATGGGCACCAAAGTGGACCCCTAAGAGCATGGTTGCGGAGGGCTCTGGGGCTGCTGTTTCAAACGGATCATGCAGGTCAGCAACCAAAGAAAAAAGCGGAATATTCCCCTCACGGTCGAGGATGGCGTCGTAGCTTTCGATCATGATCTCGCCGAGGAGTTGGCGATCTTCGAGTTTATAAGTCTCTTTCAAGTCTCTAAGGAGCTGCACAAAGGTGGCGACCTCGGTGGGGTGGGTGACCTTGGGAAGCGTCACGATAAAGGTCTTAGGAAACCGGCTGGGATCACGGCTAAGGGCGGTCTCTATAAAGATTTCTAGGGTCCGCATCGCCCGTCGGCTTGTTTCGGGCGTGGCAAAGGATTTGATGCGGATACCCATCAGAGCAGCGAGTTGGCCATCTTCGCTCCCTTGGATCAAGGACCGTGCACTCTCTAAAGCGAAGCGGTCTTCGTCCCCGTCGGAGCGAAGGCCGAGGCCATCTTCAAAATCAATACGGTAGTCCTCGATGGGGTTGGCTTGGAGTTTTTGTTTAATCCTTCCGTAGACCTTCAAGAGGGTTTCGTCGGTAAATTTGGTCTTGAGGTCAAACATCTGGCAAAAGGCGTCGAAGTCGGGGCAATGGTCTAAAAAACTCTGGGCAGCAAGCTTTCCGAGTTTGGTGACGGTTTGAGCCTTGAAAAGATGGGCTCCCCCGTATACCGTATGGATAGGATGGGGGTGGTCCCAGGCGGGCTCGTTGGAATCCCGTGCGGCTCTGGATTTTTGGCGGCTTTCATGGAGTGTTTGGAGCTGGGCAAGCCTCTCACCAAGGGCTAGAGTCGGCGTAGCCGTGACGGTTGGTTGGAAACAAAAGGAGTTGTTTTCAGAGGACAAAGGACTTCAACCTCGGATTTAGTAATGGAAATATTGACAACTTTTGCTATTCTATGGGACGGTGTCCCTTAGCGGCACATGTGGGAATATTAATCTATGGAGACCAGAATGACCAGTTATCCTTTTGCTCGCGCCGCAGGTGTTTCGGCGCTCGTATCCTCAGTTGTGAGCACTTTTGTCGTAGGTGCTTCGTCCCTTACGGCGGCACCTGCCTTTAAAAATGACCAAGAAAAGACCAGTTACATGATTGGTTATCAAATTGGTTCTAACTTTAAACGCGATGGCCTCGAAGTGGATCTCAATATCCTTACAGCAGGCCTTAAGGAAGCTCTTGCCGGTGGCAAGTCACCTTTGACCCCTGAAGAGTCGCAAAAACTCATGACTGAGCTACAAAAAAGCCTGCAAACCAAAGCTGAAGCAAAGCAAAAAGCTGATGGTGAGAAAAACGAAAAAGAGGGTAAAGATTTCCTTGCAGCAAACGCTAAAAAAGACGGGGTTAAGACCACCCCAAGCGGACTTCAGTACAAAGTCGTTGCCGAAGGCAAAGGAGATGCTCCTAAGCCAACCGATAGCGTAAAGGTTAACTACAAAGGCACTTTGATCAATGGAACCGAGTTTGACAGTTCCTACAAACGTGGCCAGCCAGCTCAGTTTCCTGTAAGTGGTGTGATCAAGGGATGGAGCGAAGCTCTGACGCTGATGAAGCCAGGTTCCAAATACCAACTCTGGATCCCCTCAGACCTAGCCTACGGACCTCGTGGCGCTGGTGACCTTATCGGACCAAACGCAACTTTGGCCTTTGAAGTGGAACTCCTTGAAGTTGAAAAAGCTAAGG
Source organism: Oligoflexales bacterium (assembly GCA_041736175.1). GTDB lineage: Bacteria > Bdellovibrionota_B > Oligoflexia > Oligoflexales > CAIYRB01 > JBGSUI01. The sequence continues at coordinate 39,747 of JBGSUI010000161.1, forward strand.
CCGAAGCAGCACCAGGCGCAGCCCCTGCACCCGCCGACAAAAAACCTGAAGCTGCTCCTAAGAAGTAATCAATGTTTAGGTAGCCTGCCAGAGACCTCCTATTACTTAGTTTAGGCGGAGGCCTCTGGAGCTTACTCGGATCGATGTCCCTGGCGAGCGGAATAAGCCGGCTACGGGACATCGGAGCCCTCGATCTAGGATCTCACAACATGTATATTGCGACCTGTCCAGAAGAGACCAAGTCTGTTCTCGAAGCAGAACTCAGAGAACTTGGTGCCACTGACATCACTCCCATCTACCGAGGTGTTACCTTTTCGGCAACGAAGCCTCTTTTTTACGAAGCACATCTCAAGCTGCGCACCGCCAGCCGACTGATGCAAGTGATTAAGGAGTTTCCAGCCCACACCCCCGAGATGCTTTACTCCCAGGTGCGGCGGATTCCCTGGAGCGATTTGTTTGATGTGCGCCATGGATATCTGATCGAAGGAATCCCTGGCGACCGGGGTCCAGCGTTTATGTCCGGAAATGACATAAGCAAAAGAGTCCGCGAGGGTCTACAAGATTCTTTCAGCAGAAAGTTGGGACAAGTCCCAACGGTAGACCTCAAAGATCCAAAGGTCGTCCTAGTGGCTTTTGTTGCAGGGGGGCGTTGCACCTTAAGTTTTGATACGACAGGTAAGGCGCTCCATAAGCGAGGTTATCGCTCCCTGTCGGCCCATCCTGCGCCTATGAAAGAGACCCTAGCCGCTGCTGTGCTTAAGTTAGCTGGTTATGACGGGTCTCAGGTTTTTCTGGATCCCATGTGTGGGAGTGGGACCTTGGTGATTGAAGCGGCGATGATCGCACTCCATAAATCCCCGCTGATTCATCGCAAAAAAGGTGAATTTTTGTTGGAGTGGCTTAAGGATTTTGACCGAGTCCTGTGGCGTGAATCCTCCGATAAGAGTCGCGAAGAGCGCGTGCTCCAGCTCCCGAGTCCCATCTATGCCGGTGACATTAAGAGTGAGTATGTGACCATGGCACGGGAACATGCCCTTAAGGCTCGGGTGGAGAAATACCTTCAGTTTCAGACAGCCTCTTTTCAGAGCTGGGAAGCCCCCGCACCGACCGGGCTCCTTGTGACCAATCTGCCCTACGGCGAGCGTCTTAAACCCAAAAGAGGCTCTAAATCCGGGGACGAGGGTGGAGTTCACGAATACCAGGAGGATGAAATCGAGTTTTATAAGTCCCTAGGCGACACACTGAAACAGCGATTTACGGGCTGGCGCGCCGCTCTTCTTGCGGCGGACAAGTCTGCTGCTAAGTTTATCGGCCTTAAGCCTACCCGTAAAATACCGCTGCTCAATGGAACAATCCCCTGCAAGCTCTTGATTTTTGATCTCTATGCCGGAGGGCGCAAAAAAGCTCCCCTCTAAATTTAGGGAGTACTTTGCCATCCATTTGAAATGTTTAGCTTAATAAGCTTGTTTAGCCTTTTTAAAGGAGGTTCTTAACCCTGGAGGCTTCAAGGCACTCCGGCTTTGCTCCGATCCTAAGGCGGAAGGAGCTAGGCTGCCATGAGCACCAAACAAATCGAAATTGATACCCAAATCAAGATCGGAACCTTATCGACAGACCGGGAATACCGGAGCGATCTAAAATTTAAGTGTTCGAAAGTTGGTCTAAAAAATATTGTAGAATTTGAATCTGGCCGTGATGTGTTGCGTTACCTTGAAACAGCGACCCTCAATGTCCTATTTGTATTTGCGGATGTTGGCGATATGCATTGGACCACTTTTTTGCGAACCCTCCGCAGCTCCAATCAGGTCCATTTTGTCCCAATGGTTTTTATCTTTCCTAAAATTCAGGTCGATGATTCAAAGTATTCTAATTTGTTTGATTCCTATGGGGTCAAAGCAGTCATTCGAAGTCCCTTTGACTTAGAGACTCTCATGCAAAAGATTACAGAAATCGTCCATAACGAGCAAAATACCAGCTCCTACCAGCACCGCATGTCCGTAGCCCAACGGGAGTTTAAAAACGGGCTACACAAAGCAGCGTCGGAGATTTTTTTGTCTCTTGTGGAAGAAGACCAAAAAGATCTGACGGCGCGCAGTGGACTTGTCCACTCGTCCCTTGCTGATCCTAAGGGACAGGCTAATCAATTGATGTTTGCCCTCCAAGCGGATCCCGAAAACTATAATTTTCAGATGGAGCTACTGACCTACCTGATGCGGCACAATCGCATTGGCCAGTTTACCGAAGCCTTTGATGACTTGATGGGGCAGCTTAAGGAGCAGGGCGAGTCTTTTTGGCTCCTTCAGCTGGGCAATATGTGCGTGAGCCTCAAGCTTATAGCATTGATGGGAAAGGTCGAAGCCGAGTTGGCTAGAAAACTGCCTTTTGAGGAGCGTTGGCGGTTAGATCTGTTTCGCGCCCAAGGTGCTTTGATTCGCAATGACGTGGATAAATCAAAAAGTCATCTTGATAAAATAAAGGGCGAAAAATCCAAAAAAAATCCCGAAGTCCTCAATCTCTATGCCCTTATCCATAAACGCAACGGTCAGTTTACCGCAGCCCGAGATATGATGCAGCTCGCTACCAAGGCCAGTCCCCAGGACTATCGGTTGCTCTACAATTTAGGTCTGATTCAGCTTGAGCTTGGACAAAAGGAAGAAGCTGTCAAGTCATTCAACGAATCACTCACACTTCGTCCCGACTACGAAAGAGCGAAACAACAGATCGCAAAGGTAAGTGGTGGGCAAAAACTATAAAAAATACTTTGGAGAGCTTGTGGGTTCGTCTGGTTCCACAGACGAGAAGCAGCGGTCTAAGGTGTCTGACAGCCTTTTCCAAGCTATTTTTGAGTCTTCGTTGGAGTTGATCGTTGTGGCAAAGCTTTCGGGCGAAATCATCGCGACCAATCGGGCGGTGTCAGAGATCACGGGTTGGACCCAAGACGAACTCCTGAATGCCCCTTTAGATCGCCTGATCTGCATCTCGGCTGACGATGAGGATGAGCTGATTAATTTGACCACAAGCTTTAATACCCATTCGATGCTATTTAGCGGATTGATGCGCAATAGTTTACAAAAAATGCGGACAAAAAAGCGGGGATTGGTTCCCATAGAAGTGTCGGCCCCAATCCTGACGGGAGATCAGGGAGAGTCCCTGGGGATCGTCTGTTTTTGTCGAAATCTCCTAGATCTGGTCGAGGGTGAGCGAACCCTCGAAGAAGCTATGGAAGAACTTCACGAAGCGAAGGTTGAAAAAATGGCTGCCCTGGGCCTTATGGCAGGCGGTGTCGCCCATGAGATCAATAACCCGCTGACGATCATTATTTTTGCCGCACTCCAGCTCCGCCGTATGTTGCAGGAAACCAAAGCTCATTTGCCTGTCTTTTTGCCGATTATCGATAAGGTAGAGAGTTCTGCAAAAAGGATTTCGCAGATCGTCGGAGATCTTAAAGCCTTTTATAAAACCTCAGGAGAAGCACCTCCTCGATTTGAATCTCTAGGTGCTCTTGTCCAAAGTGCTGCTAAGATGGTCAAGGGTCTAGAGCTGTATAAAGAGGTCGATGTTCGTATCGATGTTCCCGTCAGTCTTGAGATCGAGTGCCAGGCGGTGAATATGCTACAAGGGCTCTTTCCGCTCCTTAAAAATGCTTTTGAGGCAGCAGTTAAACTTCAAGATAAGTGGATTGACGTCACCGTCAAACAAGACGAAAATGGTCTCCTTCTCTTGGTCACAGATAGCGGTTTAGGGATTTCTAAAGAAATCGCTGACAAAATGATGCTGCCGTTTTTTACAACGAAAGATGTGGGTCAGGGTACGGGCCTCGGGCTGTGCGTCGCTAAGGGGATGTTTGAAAGCCAAAAAGTTGGCTTATCCTATGACCCTACTAGCCCCCATACACGTTTTGTGGTGGATTTGACCAAGGTTCCCACAAAGGTGAGTGGGTCCTAGGGTGAGGTTGTAGGACGCTGCCTTAGGGCTTCGTATAGGATGACTGCCCCTGCTGCTGCGACGTTTAGTGAGTCACAGGTGCCGCGCATGGGTATCTTGACGATCTGGTCTGCAGCATCCAAGAGTGTAGGCTCAATCCCTTGGGCCTCGCTCCCGAGGAGGAGCACTAGAGGTGCGTCGAGAGCGGCCTGGTGCAGACTCACCGCCTGGGGGGTCAGCGCGGCGGCGACCAGTTGCAAGTGATGTTGTTTGCAAAACCGTGGGAGATCTGCGGGCGAGATGGCAGCACATTCCAGTGAAAAAGCCGCGCCAAGGGAGTTTCGCATGAGCTGGGGGTGATAGCGATCAAACCCTTGGGACGCAAGGTCTGTGACGATCAGCACTCCATCAACACCGGCACCATCGGCACTGCGGAGGATAGCGCCTAAATTGCCCGGTTTTTCCAGTCCCTGGAGGGCTAACAAAAAGGGCTTGGGACTTTTTGCCAGGGGGAGGAGATCCTCAGGTTTAAGAGGATTTTTTTGTTTAAATACCACGAGCAGTCCATCCCGACCGTTACGCAGCGCCACCTTGCTAAATAGGTCTTTAGTGATGGTGATCGGCTTAAGCCCGGCTTCCTCCAAAAGTCTAAGGGCTAAACGAGCCTCGTCCGAGGGGCTCTCGTAGAGGGAGGGTACTCCATAGACTTCGATAGGTTTAAATCCGTGGGTGAGTGCTCGGCTGATTTCCCGGGCGCCTTCCAGGACAAAGGAGCCGGTGGACCGACGCTCAGCGCTGTCAGCCATAAGCTTTGCCAGAGCTTTGATACGAGGATTTTGGGGGCTGGAGAGTCCAAGGCGCGGTTTTTGGGGAGGCATGGAGCCCTTTCTTTTTTTTGGGGGGCCGGGTCTTGGTGTCAGCTGCTCGGAATCGATATTAATCGGTTTTTTGATTATTCAACAAAAAATCTATTATGTTAACATGGTAGATTCCATTTCTCTTTAGTGACATAGCATCGTCAAGGCTTAGCACATATTTGGGGTAGTTATCATTTATAGATTCGAGGACAGAGAATTCACGTTCTATGGTGTCAGCACTGGCTAAAAGGTAGGCGACCTGATAGTAAATTCGTGTTCCAAACTTTTCTGCGATAAAGTCGACTTCTTTTTCACCCAGCTTTCCGATATAAACCGTGAAGCCTCTTTTTCGTAGTTCTAAATAGACAATATTTTCGAGTATTCCGCTGATGTCAGACTCTCGATACCGTATAAGGCCGTGCCGCAGTCCGATATCGCCCATATAATATTTTTCATAGAGCTCCAGGTTTCTCATGCCTTTGATATCATGCCGAAGCACACGAAATACGAGTAGTCCCTTTTCGAGGTAATGGATATAATCCAAAACTTTATCGACACTGATTATCATCTTTTGATTCTTTAAGTAGTCAGCGATTCGCTTTGAGCTGGTAATATTTCCGCAATTTGCAAAAACAAACCGTACGATTCGATCTAGGTGGACAGGATCGCGAACCTTATGACGTGTCAAAACGTCTTTGACAAGTACTGTGTTAAAAATAGCATTAAGATAAGGTTCTACCTGTTCATCGACTAGTTCAAGGTTATGGATCGCGGGGAATCCACCATACTTCATATAGAGTTTAAATTCTTGGCGGTGGCTATTACTATCTTTTTCTTTGCCCCTAAATTGGATAAATTCCTGAAAAGAAAGTGGGAAAATCTCAAACTCTAAGTAGCGACCTGAAAGGAGGCTTGCAAGTTCTGAAGAGAGTAAATGTGCGTTTGATCCAGTAATTGTGATATCACAGAGGTTATTTGAATAGAGTGAGTTAATACAACGCTCCCATTCTTCGATCTCCTGGACTTCATCAATAAAAACGTATAAAGGTTTAGATTTTCCTTTGATAAATTTAAGAATCTCGTCATAAAGTTCTCGATAATTTGTTAGGTGGTCCCACTCCAATGATTCTTTATTTATCCATAAGATTTGTTCATCAGTGACTCCATTTGATCTAAGTGACTCAATCAGCTGGCGGATCATAAAGCTTTTGCCGACCCGCCGTAATCCTTTGAGGACTTTAATTAAGTTCTTGTTAAAAAATGGAGTGATTTTGGAGAGATAGTCTACTCGTTGGATAGATTTCAGGAATTTGCCTTTTTTCTAAAAGATTCGTCTATACTCGAATCTTTTATAACATAAGTGAATAATTTCGTCTATACTCGAATCTATTGGAGGCCTTTTCAGTTCCGATGGGAAAGGGCTCGTCTAGGAGTTACCAAAGGATGGTGCAGCTAAGTGCTCGTTTTGGTAAAGAAACACGAGGCACCACTCGGCAGAGCGCGCCCTTGAGCCAGTTGCTCCTGGTCCAGTTGTTCTGGTTGTTCCATCACAGTCATCTCTTCGGCAGCGATGCTTCCGCCGGAAAGGGGCCAAAGGTCGCCGACTAAATTAGTCAAAGACAGGGGTGTGTATCCCGCAGAATGGGAGCTGAGGAGGATAAACTTAAAATCCTCAGCCAGGATCTCCTTAAGATTTTTAAGCAGCTCTGAGAGCATGTCTTCGATTTTCCAAGTCTCGCCTTTAGGGCCTCGGCCATAACTTGGGGGATCGAGGATGATGCCGTGGTATTTGGTTCCCCGACGCAGCTCGCGGGCGATAAATTTGCTTACATCATCGACGATCCAGCGGATAGGAGCCTGGCTAAGTCCCGAGGCTTCGGCGTTGTCCCGAGCCCAGGTGACGCTGGTTTTTGAGGCGTCTAGGTGGGTGACATGGGCTCCCGCGAGGGCACAGGCGAGACTGGAGCCACCCGTGTAGGCAAAGAGGTTGAGGACCTGTAAGGGGCGGTCAGGCGCTTCGAGTTTAGCTTGGGAGATGATGTGGTGAAGGCGTTGCCAGTTTTGGTGCTGCTCGGGAAAGATGCCCAGGTGACCAAAGTCCGTCAGCTTGATCACCATCTGGCCTACATGGGGAATCGGTATGGTCCAAGATTCGGGGAGTTTTCGTGAGCGGATCTCCCACCGGCCATCGCCGCCCGAAAACCTGGTAAAGATAGCATCTGCTTGGTCCCAGAGGCTCTCATCGAGCCGAGGGCTCCAAACGGCCTGGGCGGCAGGACGGACGATGCGCCACGGACCTACCCTTTCGAGTTTTTGGAAACGCCCAGAATCTAGCAATGTATACAAGTTGTTACCTCGATTAAAAGACCCCTCACATGCCATTTCTTGGCATGCCGTACCTGTGCCTGTAGCTTGTCCAAGGGTCTAATGTCAATGGAGAAAGAGACCAACTTTTACACCTTGCGTCCCAGCTCCGGCACCTTGCGCTACTCAGAGTGCTTGATTAGCACAAAGGGATAAAGGACTATTTATGACCTACAGAGGTCATTTTTTTGAAAAACTCAACATAGTCATCGAGAACCTTTTGTCGGATAGCATCCGTCTCCTGTAACAGCTCATGCCGGCCTGGGGATACCGACTTAATCGCGCAGTTTTGCGCCAGCCGACACACTTCTGCTTCAGCGGGATTGTCGACATAATCGTCTTCGGCAGATTGTTGGATCAGGACGGGTGACTGACCTAACATTTTAGCGAGTGCTGGAAGCTGCGAAGTGGCACGAAGAATCTCTCGCACCCATCCATTGCTAGGGGCACCAATTTGTATTTCAGGGTTATCAATAAGTTGTTGCAGACTACGGCCACAACGCTCTCGGCTATGGGTCGTTCGACATTGACTTGGGTCTTGTAATTTTGGGTCATAGAGCGAACGTCCAAACGCGATTTCAGCGTTGCGGCCCCGCCAGCTTTGCCATGCCAAAAGAGCTTCGGCTATAAATCGAGGTATATGGCCAGTATTAAGTCCATACAACGGTGCGTTTAAACCAAAGGCTGCCAGTTTACCTTCCAGCCTCGGAGCGACATAAGTGGCGATAAGAGCGCCGGTGGAATGGGCCAAGATAAACACTGGCCCGCGGGCATTGGGCAAAACGATGCTCCGTAACCATGTCTCCGTATCATCAACATAATCGCTAAAGCGTTCCACATGAGCGATCAGTGGGTTTGGCGCCAGATGAGTCGACAAACCCATACCCCGATGATCCATGGCAAACACATCAAACCCCCTGTTAAAAAAATCAGACATGACCTCATCGTATTTGACCCAAGCTTCTGAGTAGCCTGGTAAAATGGCGACGGCGGGTCGTGGGTTGCTTCCAAGTCTAGAAAAATGGGCGATTTTTGCCCCGTCGACACCAGAAAAGTATCCCCGTTGACCTTTCGTCATAAAATCTTGGAGCAAAGATTTATGGGTTGTGCTTAGAGATTCTTCGGGCAGAGCCAGTAAGGGTCCTGATAGGCTGCCCATAAGAGTGAGCAGCATAAAGTGCCACACAATAAAATGTTTGAAAATCTTAGCTGACCTGCGCATTTTTCCCATCCTAGTCTGACTGGCAAAAGATTGGTGCCCGTGCAGCCAATAAATATTAAATATCCGATGTCCTTACAAGTGATCTTATATTCCTTTTACCTTAAAACGAAGCAGTTCCTATACAGAAAGGGAATAAATAGGTTGTCATAGGTGAGAATATCTTCAAAAGGGCCACTTGTGATAAGATTCCCTTGAAACAATTCACCGATTTGAGGAGCACTTTTGAAAAACGTAAAAATCAAAATCGAAGCAAATGTATCGACTTCATTGCAAATCGTCTGGTCTTTTTGGACTGATCCAAAGCATATCACTCAATGGAACTTTGCCTCAGAAACCTGGCGATGTCCTTGGGCCACCAACGATTTAAAAGTCGGTGGAAAATTCTGTGCAAAAATGGAAGCGAAAGATGGCAGCTTTGGATTTGAGCTGATAGGTATCTATGATGAAGTTGTGCTTCACAAAAGGTTAGCCTATACCATGGAGGATGGCCGTAAGGTCGTCACTGATTTCCAAAACCAAGGATCATTTATAAAAATTGTGACAATTTTTGATGCTGAAAAAGAAAACTCTGAAGAGCTACAAAAGGCTGGCTGGCAAGCAATCCTCGATAATTTTAAAAGATATGCGGAGAAAAGCAGTAGGTCTGATGACCGCTCTGCCTAAGGACTTGATCCAAATTTAATACCGATGTTAGCCAGTCTCAAAAAAATTTAAAATTAGCTTTGCATTCCTTGGATGGCAAAGATCATCTGACTCTTACGATCCCGGCGGAAAAACTTAAGAAGGTGGGAGCAGAGGTCTTGTGCATCCAGGGAGGAGTTGGTTTTAAGGGTTTTTTCTAGCCTAGGATGTAGAAAAGTCGTAGGACGCTCTAAGCCCTGAGATGGGACGATCAGGAGATCGCCTGAGGTCAAGGTTAAAGTCTTACGTATGGGAGTGCAAATGGGTGATGTCCCGAGGGTGGGTCCGTGGGTAGAAAGGATTTGGGTATGTCCCAATTGATGAAGGTAAATCCCTATAGACCCCGCGTTACACAGCGTCACCAAACCCGTATTGGAAAGGGATATCCCTAAGACTGTGGCTTTTCCCTGGCCAGAAAACATCTGAAAAAGAGTTTGATTTAGATGTTGTAAACCAAGATCTAAAGTAGCATTTTGATGCTTGATGCGTTCTAAGGCCATAAAAGCAGCTGATATGATGAGTGCAGCCTGAGGTCCGCCCTGGCTAATATGACCTATCATCACATGGAGGGTATTGTCGCGCGTCTTCCAGTAGTAGATCCACTCACCTGCAATCGTCTCTTGATTGCTGTGTTGCTCGTAAGCAAAGTGAAAGGGCCCGACTTTCCCAGATTTGTCACTGGGCAATAAAAGGTTTTGGACATTGCGAGCAAGCTCAAGGCTTTGTTGGAGTTTTTCTCCAGCGATTTTCTCGGCCACGATAAAAGTCGTGGTGCTGACGGAGCTTAATAGCAAAAAAACGACAGAAATCACTACAAACACTAAAAAGGAAGTCTGGATATATGGGAGGATTCCCATATATTGGCAGCTTAAGTAGGTACCACATAAGCCAAAGGGTATAGCATTGGCTAAATAAACGATTGCATCGATTTTAGAGGGTGGAAGTCCAAAGCGCACGATGTAGGTGATCCCAAGAGCGCTTGCGGTGATAATGATAAGTGGAATCAGAATTGCAAAATTTTCTGAAATAAAAAAAAGAGATGCCAACAGTGGGTAGCTGTTATTGATCAAACGTGTCGCTTTAAAAAAAACAGGGTTTTGGGTTTTGCCATGGGCAAAAAACTCGAGGGTAAAGCGGCTGACGCCAAAGGCGATCAGAGCGACCCATAGGGGCCAAAGGGAATGGATCTGTTTAGGCAATATGTCACTTAAATCCGGTGGCACCCCGAGGAGACTGAGTGGCACTGCTACAATACCAATGCCGCTGATAAGAAAATAGGTGAACTGTCGTAAGCGGGCAATGCTCACAAACGCAAAATTATAGATCCAAAGTCCTGCAAGACCGCCATAGAGAAACATGAGGATGAGGTTGCTATAAAAGAAGTCGACATCATAGCTCTCCAAAGTGAGCAGCCTGGGAGCGAAGATCGTTAGAAAATTATGCGTTACAAAACCGACAACGAAGGTTGATTTTCCTGGAGGCATTTCAAGGAGAATATTTTGGCTCATGTTGTGGCGTTGGTAGTGCTCTAGCTCCATATTTTTTAAATTGATCGTATTTTGATCGTTGGGAATTTGCTGAATGCTTAAAGATTGGAGGGGGAGTTTTTGATGGAAGTACATTTTTTGGATTTTATCAGTAGGGTTTTCAACCACAAAAATAGCCCAAAAAGGTTTTGAAGAAAAAAGGATATCGCTATTTGATGGAAAGTGCTTGTTTTGATGCCAAAGTGACGATATATGCCCAAGTGGTTTCTTCCCCTCACTCAAGGCATATAGATAAGGAACGATGTCATAGTCTTTGTACCGATTGGATCCTGGAAGTGTTTCAAGGGTAAGAGCAGAGATACTGAGTGGTTTAACCACGGTATCGTCTGACAAAAGTGGCTGTTTATGCTGGTTAATGGGTTCGTTACCAAGCCCTAAAGGACAGTGACTCCAGCATACTGCTATGATTAAGACTCGAAGAATTTTGATGCTTAAAACAGGTTTCATGGTTTTTAAGATGCTCCGACTCCATCCTTTGATGATCGGAGCCACCCTTGAAAACTTAAGGGCTGAAATTTCTGGTGTAAATATCCACCTTGGTGGGTCTTGAAACATTTTAATTTTAGGTCTCACTTTGGGAGAAACCTTTTAAATTTCCTATTTGGACCGATAAGGAATGATCGACGCTAAAACCTTGAGCTAATATTGTTATGTCTTCAAATCAACTAGTAAAAGCCATTTTTCTGCTGCTCCTAACCATCATGGGGTTGAGGACCCAGCCACTTTTTGCAAGTTTTAACACCACAAAAAGTGGTTTAAGTTTCCAGGTTCCACAAGACGTTGTCCTTAAGGATTTTCAAGAAGTCCTAGAATACCAAGGGATTGACCAAGGAGAGGACATACTTAAGGCCCTTGATACTCATCACCGGATGATCCCAGGGAAAAAAGGGGATTTACCAAGGGTCGATCCTGTTAGGTGGTTTAGACTGGAGCTTGAGCTTAAAGAGGGCGAAGGTCAATGGATCGTTGCTAATGAATTGCCTATAGATTCAATGCAAATTGTAGATATCAAAAATAAGAGGTTTTTTTATTGCGATAAGCGGGAAAATTTAAGTCTTAAAATAATTCTTAATGCTCCCTACTGTGGAATCCACCTTGAATCTGGCAGCAATGTTTTTATGCTCGGAGCAAAGTTTGACGGTTCGCTGACCCATCTGGTGCCTTATGTCACGCGGGTAGAGGATTTTTGGAACTTAAAAAATAAACAATTGGGGTTGATCCTGGCTTTAGTAGCCGCGATGGTTTTTATCATTCTATATGACGCGCTTATTTTGTTTATAGAAAGAAAACTATTTATATTTTTTATGATTGTGATGGCGGTGTCTGAGTTGGCGCTTTTGGGCAGTTTGTTGGGGCTTATCAGGTTAATATCAATAGATTTACAATTGGTTTTAGGAAGACTATGGCCTTTGCAGCTACAAATCATTTTAAGCGCCACCTCATTGGCTATTGTGTATTTTTTTAGGCATATAGGTTACGAAAAACCCCGATTAGACGGTTTGATCAATTGGGGAGTTGCTGTCTACGGGGTGGCCACAATGCTTTGTTTGATGGACTGGGAGAGAGCGACAGGGTTTTATTTGCTGATCGCTTTTATAAGCATTTTTCTTCTTTCCATACGCAGCTATCTTATCGTTATTTATGACATAAAAATTGGGATTTTTTATATTTTGGGTAGTTTGCCAGTCGTCCTCTCTGCTGCCTTTGCGATTATTGCTTTTTTTTATTTTCCCCAATATTATTTTTGGAGTCTCGTAACCCTGCTCGGGGGTACGCTCTTTTATCTGATAGGCCTCTCGGCTATTTTTGGGACAACGGCTAGTTATACGAGGATAAACAGAGCTAAGTTGGAGCAAAGCCTGGAGCTGGGAAGATCTGTTCAAAGTCTGCTGTTGCCCCATCTCGTCGTCCAGTCGCGAGAAGGGAGTGAGCATCTTTTTAGATATATTCCCTACGCAAAACAGATGTCAGGAGACTGGGTCAACTATTGGATCGCCGAGGATGGTGCACAAAACTACCTCATCGGAGATGTGACGGGCAAAGGTCCTCAAGCGGCCTTAGCTGTAGCGATGATTGCATCGATTATAAACCATCATAAATCGACGCGGAGTGACTTGGTCACCTGCCTGGAAGATATCAATAAAATGCTGTACCAAGCCTTTAGGGGAGAAATAACGACGACAGCCTCAGGTGTAACGGTGGCGCAAGGAGGTGTTCGTGCTACTTTTGTCAATGCCGCTGGATGTGGATGGTTTGTATGGAAAAAACAAAAGATTGTCCATATTCTTGGACGTGGCTGTCTCCTTGGCCATAGCGCTCAATTTTTTGTAGAGGCAAAAGTGCTAGGGTTGGAGCCGGGGGATGCTTTTTTTACCCTCACCGATGGACTATGCCCCAGTTTGAGGGTTATGAATCAGATGGTTAAAGGCCTCCAAGCAAGGTGTCGTAGAGAAGACGGACTCGACCAATTAAGTCAGTTTGTTTTTAGTTTTGCTCACCCATTTGGCCTGCAAGATGACCAAGCATTTTTTGTGTACCGGTTAATGCCTGTCCAGCAGCAGCTCAAATTGGTTGCCTAAAAAGCTCCATGGAACTTAGCTAGCAGGGCAGGATGCCTTTCCCATCAAGCCAGCACTCAGGCTTATTTGCCGCCAGAGACCACGGTTCCCTCCCTTGACATGCCATACCTGTGCCTGTAGCTTGTTCAAGGGCTGCATGTTATTGGAAATATAGACCTGATTTGAGGGACTTGCACCATGGCTAGACACAGGATCTGCGATCTTTTTGGGATATCCACCCCGATTATACAGGCGGGGATGGTTTACGTATCGGGCGCGTCTTTGGCGGTGGCATCGGCCCGAGCAGGAGTCCTCGGCCTCATCGGAGCGGGTGGGATGTCAGCGGAAAAACTAGGCCAAGAGCTGGCCTGGGCGCGGCAACAAACCTCGCAACCCATCGGGGTCAATATCCCACTGCTCTATAGCCGAGTCAAAGAGCAGATCGATATGGCGCTGGAACAGGGAGTTCGCATTTTTTTTACCTCCGCAGGTAGCCCTAAGACCTGGACCACCTATCTTAAAGATCGTGGAAGTGTGGTGGTTCATGTGACCTCGACCCCTGAGCTAGCCAAAAAGTGCGAAGCTGCCGGTGTCGATGCCGTTGTGGCCGAAGGGTTCGAGGCAGGAGGGCACAATGGTCGAGACGAACTGACCACGATGGTTTTGATTCCTGCCGTCGTCCAAGCCGTCAAGATCCCGGTGATAGCAGCTGGGGGGATTGCAAATGGCCGCCAAATAGCAGCGGCGATGGCTCTCGGTGCGAGTGGAGTGCAAATCGGAACTCGTTTTGCGGCGACTCAAGAATCCACGGCCCATCACAACTTTAAACAGGCGATGGTTGATGCAGGGATGACGGCCACCAGTCTGATGCTTAAAAAGCTGGTTCCGGTGCGACTCCTTAAAAACCCTTTTGCCGAAAAGGTCGCCGCCCTCGAAGCCGAGGGTGCCGGTTCTGACGAACTCGCGACGCTGCTGGGAAAGGGGCGTGCCCACAAGGGGATGTTTGAGGGAGATCTAGTCGAAGGGGAGCTTGAGGCTGGTCAGGTGGTAGGGCTTATCGACGATCTACCCACCGTGGCACAGCTTGTGGAACGGCTAAAGTCAGAATACAACCAAACTCTTAAAAGTTTAACTTCCTTTTAAATTTAAAAAACTGTAAACGCTAGAGGAGTTTCTTTTTTATGGTAGCTACGTCACTTGTGCCACGCAGGGTTAAAAGAGGTTGGATGGAACTAAAAGTGACCCAGGTGGTTACAGAAACCTCTGATACTTTGACTTTTTTGTTAGAGGATGCAGCCGAGGGGGGGCGGCCATTTGACTACTATGCAGGTCAGTATCTGACCTTTCGGTTTGATGATCTTGCTCCTAAGCCGATCGTAAGATCTTACACCATGTCCAGCTCTCCCCGCCAGGATGGAGCTTCGGCCTTTACCGTAAAAAGGGTAGAAAAAGGGCTCGTAAGCAACTGGCTTTGCGATCACGTCAAGGTTGGGACAATCCTCAAGGCCCGTGGTCCTATCGGCAAATTCTGCTACGATGCCCCCCTCGATCGACCCCACCTCGTGATGGTTGCTGGAGGAAGCGGGGTGACGCCTTTTGTGAGCATTATGCGGGAGTATGCGGATTGTTTAGGGCAGGGTCAGGCGCCTCAAAAGATGACCCTGCTGGTGTCCTACCGGTCCCTCGACGACGTTATTTTAAGAAAAGACTTAGAAGAGTTTCAGCGACACCCAAACAATAAGGTATTGATAACCTTAAGTCGCGAAAATCGTGTGGACCAGGGTTATGCTTATGGACGGATCACCACGGATCTATTAGCCCAGGCTTTTGGCCAGGATCCCTCCCAGGTTACAATGATGACCTGTGGTCCCCAGGCGATCATGGACCAAGCCGTCGCCTTTGCACAGTCCATAGGCTTAGAACCGAGTCAGATAAAAACCGAGTCTTTCGACTAGAGCCTCCAATAGTCCTTAAGGTAGAATGTCCTTGCTAAAAGTGCTTACTTAGGACACTAAGTCCTAGGTAAAAGTGTGGTATATCTGCTTTAAGTGAAGGTAAAAAGTGCAGAGAAATTCTTTAACACAATTAATTAATTGGAAAAACTTAGGATCTCGTAAGCCACTCCTTATCGATGGTGCTCGACAGACAGGCAAAACCTACCTCGTCAGCCAACTTTTTGGCCCGAAGCATTTTCCCCAAACCCATATTTTTGATTTTAAGGAAGACAAAAGGCTCCATAGATACTTTGTCGAAAATATAAATCCTTTTGAAATCATTAAAAACCTGGAGATTCATCAAGGTCGGGATATCGATCTCGCCAACGACCTTATTTTTTTTGATGAAATCGGCGAATGTCCAGATGCTATAGGGTCTCTTAAGTACTTTTGTGAAAAGATTCCTAACGCATACCTATGTGCCTCCGGCTCCAATATTGGTTTATTGGATTCTTTTCCCGTAGGCAAAGTCCAACTTGTAGAAATTTATCCCCTTACTTTCGAGGAATTTCTTATAGCCGCTGAGGATCCTAAACTTCTTTCTGCTTTTCAAAACCAATCTCGACTCGAAGCCGTCCACACACGGCTATGGTCGCTCCTCCTTGACTATTATTTTGTCGGGGGCATGCCAGAGGCCGTGAATGAATGGTTTATCTCCCAAAACCAGGGTATCAACGAGCGTTGCCAAGGGGTCGTCCAAATTCACAAAAATCTCGTTGCCGGATACTACCGTGATTTTGGGAAATACTCTGGAAAAGCCAATGCCTTGCATATTGAAGCGGTTTTTAACAATATCCCCCTTCAGCTTGCAAAGACAGTAGATGACTCTGTGGGTCGTTATACCTTTAAAGGCGTCATCCCCCAGAAACGTCGATATCGAGAACTTTTGACTCCTATCGAATGGTTGTGTAAGGCCAAACTAGCCAACAAAAACTATGTGGTCAATAGTGAGCCAAAAAATCCACTCAAGTCGTTGATCAAAGAAAATTTGTTCAAATTGTTTTTTTTCGATGTAGGTCTCTTAGGTCATCTTTTAGAGATTTCTTACCTCCAGCAACGGGATCAGAATTTAAATATAAAGGGATTTATAGCCGAAAATTTTGTTCAATGCGAATTGATTGCCTGTGGGATGAAGCATACTTATTCTTGGCAAGAAAAAAATGCCGAAATAGAATTTATACTTAAGAGCGCATCAGGAGACCTTATCCCTATCGAAGTCAAAAGCGGGACGAGGACCCAAGCTAAAAGTCTCCAAAGCTATCAGCATAGATATCATCCACAACGTACTGTGAAACTGGTTGGTAAAGTTGGTGGAACTGATCCTACCAATATGGTTTGGCCGCTTTACTATGGAAAGTATGTGGCAAACCTTTGACTAAGGGACATGCTGCCTAACAAGCGCTGTTACCTAGTCAATTCAAAATGTTACTATATCGATAACCATCTCGGCCCCGTACTTACCGGTGGCGCAGACTCAAGATTTCCATCCTGATGTCGATATGTGTTATGATAGGTATTACGATTCACAATACTTTGGAGGACAGTCATGGCGTATATCGAAATCCGTAAAGACGACCCGATGGTGACCACAACGTTCAAACTGCCAGCCGCGTTGAAGGGAACGATTGAGAAGGTGGCGCAAAAGGAAGGGGTGAGCAGCGGCGAGATCGTTCGCGCCTTCATGAGTTTTGCCCTCGAAGCCTACCGCGATGGCAAAGTGATCAACGTGTGGGGCACCCAGATGATGGACCACTTTCGCAAACAGGTGCGGGCCGGTGACAATGTCATTGCCAGCCTCATCTTCGGCAAGGTCCTGGAGATTGCGAACGATTCATTTAAGATGGAAACGACCGAGGGAGTGGTCTTAAAAATGCATCTTGAGGCCCTCACCGATATCATCAACCCGCGTAAGGAGATCGTAGAGGAAATGAAACGATACGAATCCGAGTTGAAGGGGGAGGTCAAAATTCGCAAGAAGGGCGGAGCAAAGCACGGCAAGGGGAAGAAGAAGTAACAGGCGGTGACACGGCTCGCCCCAGGGCGAGACCATCCTATCGCCTCTATTCATATGTAAAAAAATTTCAGAAAAAGCTTGACGGGTTTTGGGGCTTACAAAACGCTTCCTATAATAGCCTCTGCGAGCAATTTGCTCATTTTTCCCGCCAAGATCGAGTCAAACCGCCCCATAAACAAATTTGCCGCTTCGAGTGAAGTTTTTAAAAAAGACCGCAGACTCCGAGCGAAATCAACTTTTACAACCCATGGTATAACTTTTTTCAACAAGGTCTCGACGCCCCAAAGCGTCCTTAATGAGCGAGAAAAACAACGATGATATCAAGTGAAGCCCTCTCCAAAATACTTGCGCTCCCAAAAAATTGTGACGCCTCCGAATCAACATCTGACATCCGCGTGCTCCTGCGCCGGCAGTTTCATAAAGCAGTTTTACTCCATCAAAAGGAGCACGATATGGTGCTTGATTCAATGAGGCTGCTCTATCAGCTTGACCGACAAAACGCTGCCGGAAACCTCGGGCTCACCCGGGATCAATATATCGAAGCACTGGGACTTTCGCCCGACGTCTACTGGAATAGACTCCAGGCAGCCAAGGTCCTCGCCTATTTTCCCGCATTCGTGGAGTTATTCAAGACGGGACAAACCCA